>NZ_JAJPWN010000015.1:0-295344 GCF_046549135.1 Amycolatopsis sp. lyj-23
CGAGTTGACCAGCTCGATCGCATCGTGCCGGAACTGCTCCGGATACTTCGACCTGCGAGACACCAGGACATCCTCCCTCCAGACCACCGTCTGGAATCAAGGTGTCCGGCCCCAGGGGGCAACTCCACGTGATGCCCGGCTGATCACGCGAGGTTCCCGTTACGGCACCGGGGCCAGGCCGGCCACCGGGCCGATCACGATCACCGCGGGCGGGCGGACGCCCGCGGCCGCCGCGTCGGCGACCACTGTGTCCAATGTGGACCGGAGGGAGCGCTGGGTGCGCATCGTGCCGTCCTCGACGATCGCCACCGGGGTGTCCGCGGGGCGGCCGCCGTCGAGGAGGGCCTTGGCGAACTGCGGGAGCCGCTCCACGCCCATCATCAGCACGATCGTGCCCTTCATCCGGGCCAGGAGGTCCCAGTCGACCAGGGACCGGTCGTCGCCGGGGGCGACGTGGCCGGAGACCACCACCACCTCGTGGGCCACGCCGCGGTGGGTCACCGGGACGTCCGCGGCCGCCGGGACCGCGAACGCGCTCGTGATGCCCGGGACCATCGTCACCGGGATGCCCGCCTCCGCGCAGGCCAGCACCTCCTCGAACCCGCGGCCGAACAGGTACGGGTCGCCGCCCTTGAGGCGGACGACGAACTTGCCCTCCTTGGCGCGCTCGATCAGCGTGCTGTTGATGACGTCCTGGCTGGCCGCGCGGCCGTACGGGATCTTCGCCGCGTCGACGATCTCGACCTCGGGCGCGAGCTCGTCGAGCAGCTCGCGGGGCGCCAGCCGGTCCACGACCACGACGTCCGCGCGCGACAGGAGCCGCCGTCCGCGGACGGTGACCAGCTCCGGGTCGCCCGGGCCGCCGCCGACCAGCGCCACGCCGGGCAGCGTGCCCTCCGGGTGCGGCTGGCGGCCGTCCTCGATCGTGCCGTTGTGCAGGCCGTCGAGCATCGAGTCGCGGACCGCGGCCGAGCGCAGCGGCTCACCGCCGGACAGGACGCCGAACAGCAGGCCGCCGTGCCGCCCGGACGCCGGGGTCACCGCGGAACCGGACTCGCCCTCGTCGGCGCGGACGCAGAACACCCGCTCGCGCTCGGCCTCGGCGCAGACCGCCGCGTTGACGTCGGGGTCGTTCGTGCAGGCCAGCGCGTACCAAGCGGCGCGAAGGTCACCGGGCTCGTAACGGCGTTCGTGCCAGACGAGCTCGCCCGCGTCCACCATCCCCTGCACGGACGGCGTCGTGTGCGGCGACACCAGTTCGACGCGGGCCCCCGCGCCGATCAGGCGGGGCAGCCGGCGCTGGGCCACGGAACCGCCGCCGATCATCACGACGCGGCGGCCGGCCAGCTGGAGGCCGGAGAGGTAGTGCGGGTCGTCCATGGCGGGGAGTTTATTGGCGGTTCACCCCCGCGCCAGCCCAGCGTGGGTCATGCCACGCCGAACACCGGCCCGCGGGCGCCCGGGACGTCCCGGGCCGGCGCACCCGGAGGGCCGCCGGGGTGCACGACCGCGGTGGCGGGCAGCCGGGCGGGCGGGACCGTGAACCGGGCTCACGATCGCGTCCCACCCGGCCTTCGCGCCTCCGCGTTTCAGCTCGCGCGGCCCGCGGACGGGTACGGCAGCAACGCCATCTCCCGCGCGTTCTTGATCGCCATGGCGACCTGTTTCTGTTGCTGCGGTGTCAATCCCGTCACGCGGCGGGCGCGGATCTTGCCGCGGTCGGAGACGAACTTGCGCAGCAGATCGACGTCCTTCCAGTCGACGTGGGTGATCTTGCCGGCGTGCAACAGGTTCACCCTGCGCTTGGCGGGACGGTCGCGGTTCGGCTTCGGCATCCGGCTCACCAGCTCGACTTCGCCACGCCGGGCAGCTCGCCGCGGTGCGCGGCCTGCCGCACCTTCACCCGCGACAGGCCGAACTTCCGCAGGTAGCCGCGTGGGCGGCCGTCCGCGGCGTCCCGGTTGCGGATCCGGGTCGGGCTCGCGTCGCGCGGCAATTTCTGCAGCGCGACGACGGCCTCGGCCTTCTCCTGCGGCGACGCCCCGGGGGCGGCGATGACGGCCTTGAGCGTGCGGCGGCGATCGACGTACCGCGCGGCGACCACCTTCCGCTGCTCGTTCTTCGCGGTCTTCGACTTCTTGGCCATCAGCGCTCTTCCTTGAACTCGACGTGCTTGCGCGCGACCGGGTCGAACTTGCGCAGGACCATCCGGTCCGGATCGTTCCGGCGGTTCTTCTTCGTCACGTACGTGTAGCCGGTGCCCGCGGTGGACCGCAGCTTGATGACCGGCCGGACGTCGGTGCTCTTCGCCATTACAGCTTCACCCCCTTCGCCTTCAGCTCGGCGGCAACGGCCTCGATGCCGCGCTTGTCGATCGTCTTCATGCCCTTGGCGGAGACCCGCAGCCGCACCCAGCGCCCTTCGCCGGGCAGGAAGTAGCGGCGGTGCTGCAGGTTCGGCTCCCACCGCCGGGACGTGCGGCGGTGCGAGTGCGAGACCTGCTTGCCGTAGCCCGGCTTGCGGCCGGTGACCTGGCACACGGCGGACAAGGGCCCTCCCGAGTTGATAGTGATTTTCATTTCCATGTACTGTAGCGCACCGGACCCCGCCCGCATTCCTGGAGCCCCTGTGACCCACCACTCCCGCGTCCCGCTCGTCCTCGTGAGCGGCCTGGCCGCCGGGCCGAACGCCACGCTCGCCGAGCTGCTGCGCGTGGCCGAGCCCGGCACCGCCGTCGTCCACCACGACCTGCGCGAGATCCGCTCCGGCGTCGTCCGCCGCCGGCTGCGGCTCGGCGACTTCGACGAACTGACCGTGCTCGAACTCGCCCACGGCTGCGTGTCCTGCACCCTGCGGCAGGACCTGCTCCCGCTGCTGCGGCGGCTGGCCCGGCGCCCGGAGGTGGCCCGGATCGTCGTCCGGCTCGACGAGGCCATGGAGCCGGAGCCGGTGAGCTGGGCGATCCGGAACGTCCTGGTCGGCGCCCACCCGGTGGCCGACGACGTCGACCTGCGAGCCGTGCTGACCGTCGTCGACCGCGCGAGCTGGCTGGCCGACGTGACAGGCGACGACGAGCTGGCCGACCGGAACCTGCAGGGCAGCCCCGAGGACGAGCGGACCGTCGCCCAGGTCGCGCTGTCCCAGGTCGAGTTCGCCGACGTGCTCGTGCTCGCCGGCGCGGCCGCCGACGCGTGGAGCGCCGCGAAGGCGTCCGCGGTGCTCGACCGCGTGGCGCCCTCGGTCCCGCGCGTCGAACTGGCGCGGACCGACGGCCACGGCGTGCTGGCCGCGGTGCCGGGCGACGCCCGCCGCGGCGAGGTCACCGACATGCACGGCGCTCTGCTGCGCGGCGAACCGCCGGTGCACGTCGACTGCGGCATCGGGCTGGTCACCTTCACCGCGCAGCGGCCGTTCCACCCCGCGCGCCTGCACGACGCCCTGGACGTGCTGCTCGACGGCGTCGTCCGCACCCGCGGGCGGGCGTGGGTGGCGAGCCGGCCCGACGTCGCCTTCTGGATCGAGTCGGCGGGCGGCGGCCTGGGCATCGGCCACGCCGGGCCGTGGCTCGCGGCACCGGACGGTCCGAAGTGGACGGACGTCTCGCCGGAGCGCCGGACGCTGGCCTCCCTGCGCTGGCACCCGGTGCACGGCGACCGGGCGCAGGAGCTGGTCGTGGTGACGGACCAGACAACACCGGATGAGATCGACGCGGCCCTGCGCGGCGCTCTACTGACCGAAGCGGAACTCGCGGCCGGCCCGGAGGCGTGGGCGCACTACCCCGATCCGTTCGGGGACTGGCACGAGGAACCGTGCGAGGACACCGAACCCGACCCGGCGCGGCACTCCGCGGCGAACCGAAAGGAAGAACGATGAAGACCGGAATCCACCCCGGCTACCACCCCGTCGTGTTCAAGGACTCGTCCACCGGCGATGCGTTCCTGACCCGGTCCACCATCGCCTCGGACAAGACGATCGAGTGGTCCGACGGCCGGACCTACCCGCTCGTCGTGGTCGACATCAGCTCGTGGTCGCACCCGTTCTGGACCGGCACCCAGCGGATCATGGACAGCGCCGGCCAGGTCGAGAAGTTCCACCGCCGCTACGGGAAGCGGAGCGGCCGCTGATGGCCGTCCCCAAGCGCCGGACCTCGCGCAGCAACACGCGGTCCCGGCGGGCGCGGTGGAAGGCCGCTGTGCCCGACCTGGTGCCGATCAAGGTCGACGGCGAGGTCCGGCTGGTCCCGCGCCGGCTGGTGAAGCACTTCCACGCGCGGTGAGCGTCCCGCAGCGGGAACCGGTCGATATCCGTTGACGGCCAAGGAAAAATGGTCGGCATGGACGGGCGCCGGTACCTGGAGAAGCTGATTTCCGACCGCCTCGGCGCGGGGCGGGGGCAGCCGGAGGCCGGGCGGCGCGCCGCGTTCGACCGATCGGAGCTCCGCGGGGTGGCGATCGGCCTGGTCGCCGCGGGAGCGCTCACCCAGGAGGACGCCGAGGCGATCCTCGCCGACCTGGACGCCACCCTGCGACGATCCGGCCTGCTCCAGGTGGTGCACGCGGAGGGCTCGAGCAGGACCCAGGTGGCCATGCCCGTGGGCACCGAGCGGCCCGAGTGGCGGCAGGCGATCGAAAACCCGCCGGCGCCGGTCCTGCGGCACGTGGTTTCGCTGGCGGGCCGCACCTTGGCGATCGGCGACCTGACGGCGCAGCTGGTGAGCCTGGAGGTGTGGTCCACCCTCGTCGTCCTGACGTTCGCGCACGGCTACCGCGATCACCGCCTGCTGCGGGACCGCTTCCGGCCGGACATCCGGTGGCGGGGGTGGGACGACGCGGGAACGCAGTACCGGGCCGGTGGGGGCAGCGGGTCCGGGTCGAACGGCCTGCTCGTGGACCGGCGGCAGTTCGAACCCGGGCCGCCCGCGCAGGCGCGGGTGCTGACCCTGGCCGTCGAGGCACCCGCCGGCCGGGCCACCGTCGAGGTGCCGCTGCGCTGATCTTCAGTGGTCGTCGTAGTGGTCCTCGTGGACCGCGTGGCGGTGCCCGTCGTGCAGGTAGTCGACGTGGTCGCCGTGCGGGACCGCGATGTGGCCGCAGCCGTCGCCGTGGGTGTGGTGCTCGTGATCGGGGTGGGGCACGTGCCCGAAGTTCTCGCACTCGTCGAAGTGGCCGTCGTGGGCGCGGTGCAGGTGCCCCTCGTGCACGTAGTCCACGTGGTCGCCGTGCGGCACCGCCGCGTGGCCGCAGCCTTCGCCGTGGGTGTGGTGCTCGTGGCCCGCGTGCGGAACGTGCGGGTGCGTCATCGGCGGTCCCCTCCCGGTGAGTCCACTTCGGACGGTAACACCGGGGACCGGCCACCACCCGGGCGAAACCTCCCGGCTCACCCGATAGCGGCGCTCTCGTCCGAGTTGATCAATCCAGGTTTATCAGTCTAGGTTGACGATCGTGACGGACGAGGAACTCCTCCAGGCGAGCGCCGACCTGCGCGTCGCGCTCGGCCGGCTGGTCCGGCGGCTGCGGCAGAGCTACGTCGCCGGCGAACCGACCCTGCCCGAACGCTCGGTCCTCTCCCGGCTCGACCGCGAAGGCCCGGCCACGCCCGGGTGTCTCGCCGACCTCGAACGGGTGAAACCGCAGGCCATGGGCGTCACCCTGGCCGGGCTGGTCGACCGCGGGCTCGTCGAGCGGCGCAAGGACGACTCCGACGGCCGCAAGGTGCTCATGTCGGTCACCGAGGCCGGCGTCAAGCTGCTCACCGACCGGCGCTCGCAGACGACCCGGCGGATGGCGGCCGTGCTGGCCGGGCGGTTCAGCGAGACCGAGCAGCGCGAGCTGGTCGCGGCCATCCCGCTGATCGAGCGGCTGGCGGACGAGCTGTGAGCTACAAGTGGGTCGCGCTGTCGAACACCACCCTCGGCGTGCTGATGTCCGCGCTCGACGGCTCGATCGTGATCATCTCGCTGCCGGCGATCTTCCGCGGCATCGGCCTCGACCCGCTGGCGCCGGGCAACATCGGCTACCTGCTCTGGATGATCCTCGGCTACCTGCTGGTGCAGGCCGTGCTGGTGGTGACGCTCGGGCGGCTCGGCGACATGTTCGGCCGCGTCAAGATGTACAACGTCGGGTTCGTCGTGTTCAGCGCCGCGTCCGTGGCGCTGTCGTTCGACCCGTTCCACGGCGGCAGCGGGGCGCTCTGGCTCATCGGCTGGCGGGTCGTCCAAGCCGTCGGCGGGTCGATGCTGACGGCGAACTCCGCGGCCATCCTCACCGACGCCTTCCCGGCGCGGCAGCGCGGGATGGCGCTGGGGGTCAACCAGATCACCGCGCTCGCCGGGCAGTTCCTCGGCCTGGTCGTCGGCGGTCTGCTGGCCGAGATCGACTGGCGCGCGGTGTTCTGGGTCAGCGTGCCCTTCGGCCTGCTCGGCACGATCTGGTCGATCCGCAGCCTCCGCGAGGTCGGGACGCCGCAGCGCGCGAAGATCGACTGGGGCGGCAACGTCACCTTCGCGACCGGGACCGCGCTGGTCCTGGCCGCGATCACCTACGGCATCCAGCCCCACGGCGGCGCGGCCACCGGCTGGGGCAACCCGTGGGTGCTGGGCGGGATCGGCGCCGGGGTGCTGCTGCTCGTGGCCTTCGGCGTGATCGAGACGCGGGTCGCCGCGCCGATGTTCCAGCTTTCGCTGTTCCGGATCCGGGCCTTCGCCGCGGGCAACATCGCCGCGTTGCTGACTTCGGTCGCCCGTGGTGGCATGCAGTTCATGCTCATCATCTGGCTGCAGGGGATCTGGCTGCCCCTGCACGGCTACGACTACGAGCGGACGCCGTTGTGGGCGGGCATCCACATGCTGCCGCTGACCGTGGGGTTCCTGGTCGCCGGGCCGGTGTCGGGCTACCTGTCCGACCGCTTCGGCGCGCGGCCGCTCGCCACCGGCGGGCTGCTGCTGGTCGCCGCCGCGTTCTTCGGGCTGCTGACGCTGCCGGTGGACTTCCCGTACCCGGCGTTCGCGGCCCTGCTCGTCCTCAGCGGCATCGGCCAGGGCATGTTCGCCGCGCCGAACACGTCGGCGATCATGAGCAGTGTCCCCACCGAGCAGCGCGGGGTCGCCTCCGGCATGCGGGCGACGTTTCAGAACTCCGGGACGTCGCTGTCGATCGGCGTGTTCTTCTCGCTGATGATCGCCGGGCTGGCCACCTCGCTGCCGCAGACGCTCACCGGCGGCCTGCAGGCCCACGGCGTCCCGGCCCCGGTCGCCGACGGGGTCGCGCAGCTCCCGCCGGTCAGCACGCTGTTCGCCGCGTTCCTCGGCAGCAACCCGGTCGGGCACCTGCTCGGCCCGGACGTCCTGGCCGGGCTGGCCCCGGCCGACCGGGCGGCGCTGACCGGCGGCGAGTTCTTCCCGCGGCTGGTCTCCGGGCCGTTCCACCACGGCCTGGTGGTCGTGTTCACCGCGGCCGCGGCGATGGCCGTCGTCGCCGCGATCGCGTCCGCTTCGCGCGGCGCGCGGTACCTGCACTCCCCCGAAGGAGCGCACTCCCCCGAAGAAGCGAAGGAGTCTCAATGATCGTGTCAAGCGCCGGCTGTGGCTGTGATCGGTGGTGAGGGATGGAATTCACGCCGGTCGCGCAGCAGTGCCCAGATGACGTCGACCAGGCGGCGGGCCAGGGCGATCAAGGCTTGGGTGTGCCGCTTCCCCTCGCTACGTTTGCGCAGGTAGAAGGTTCGCGATGGGCTGTCGGGCCGTCTCATCGCTGTGAGGGCAGCCAGGTAGAACACCCGGCGCAGGCCTCGGTGGTAGCGCTTGGGTCGGTGCAGGTTGCCGCGTATCCGGCCGGAATCACGAGGCACCGGCGCGAGACCGGCGTAGGCAGCCAGGTGCCCGGAACTGCGGAACGCGGTGTGCAGGTCGCCGCCGGTGCCGAGCAGCTGAGCACCCAGGATCGGGCCGAACCCGTCGAGGCTGGTGATGGGCCCGGCGTGCGGGTGCTCGGCGAACCGGGCACCGAGTTGCTTGTCCAGGTCTTTGATCTCCCGGTCCAGCTCCAGCAGCTGCCGGGCCAGCCGGGCAATCAACGGTGCGGTCACCGACTCCGCCGGCAGGGCCACGGTTTGTTCCGCTGCGGCGGCCAAGGCTTTGTCCACCATGGTCGGGATTCCCTTGGCCCAGGCGCCGCGCTCGGTCAGGTAAGCCGACAGGCCGGCTGCGTCGGCGGCGCGGATGCCGGCTGGGGTCTGGAAGCCGGTGAGCAGGATCAGCGCCGAGCGGGTGGAGTAGTCGAACGCCCGTTCCAGCGCGGGAAAAATGCTTGCGAGCAGTTCCCGGATGCGGTTGACCCCGCGGACCCAGTCAGCCGTCAGGTCTTCCCGGCGCGCGGTGAGGACTCCCAGGTCGGCCACAACCGCATCGGGGCTGGTGATCGGGGCCAAATCACTGCGCATCCGGGCGGTTTCGGCGATCGTGCGGGCGTCACGAGCGTCGGTTTTGCCTTCGCCGGCGAACGCACCGGTCATCCGGTTGACCAACCGACCCGGCACCGACACCACCGGCTGGCCCGTGGCCAGCAACAGCGTGATCAACAGGCTCGCCGCGCCGGAGGTCATGTCCACCGCCCACACCACCCCATCGGTGGCTTTCGCGGTGGTGCGAGTGATCAGCTGCTCGATCGCGGCCTGCCCGTTGGCCACTTTCCGCGAGAACACGATCTTCCCGGCCGCATCGACCGCGCAGGCGTGATGAAAGCCCTTGCCGACATCGATCCCGACCCACACCTTCCCCACGGCCATCCAGCCGGTCCTCCCTGTTCGTGCACGTCAACCCCGTGGACGACCCGCCGGCATCTCCATAAACAGCGACCAAGCGCAGATCTCAATCAGCGGCCAGGGCGTCCAGAACGACAGGGCGGCCACTCCTCAGAAGCCACCACAAGAGGGCAAGGACCGATCAGCCACACCCCATCGCCCTGGGCATCCAGAACAACCCGTCCTGAACACCAACAATCTTATGGAGAACCGATGAAGGACGAGATCGTCGCCGGGACGGTCACCATCTCCGGCCACGGCGGGGACGAGCTCGAGGCGTACCTGGCGAAACCGACCGATGCGGCCCCGCGCGGCGGCGTCGTGGTGATCCACCACCTGCCCGGCTACGACGCGGCGACGAAGGAGATGGTCCGCCGCTTCGCCGTCGAGGGCTACAACGCGCTCTGCCCGAACCTGTACACGCGCGAAGCACCGGGCGCGGACCCGGACGACGCCGCCGCGACCGTCCGCGCGGCGGGCGGCGTCCCCGACGACCGCCTGGTCGGAGACGTCTCGGGCGCGGCGGACTACCTGCGCGCGCTGGAGAACGCGAACGGCCGCATCGGCGTCATCGGGCACTGCTCCGGCGGCCGTCACGCGTTCCTGTCCGCGTGTTCCCTGGACCTCGACGCGGCGGTGGACTGCTACGGCGCCTTCGTCGTCAACGACCCGCCGGAGGCCATGAAGCAGATGAAGCCGCTGCTGGGCCTGGCGCCGCAGCTGTCGTGCCCGCTGCTGGGGATCTTCGGCGCCGACGACCAGTTCCCGAGCCCGGACGAGGTGGCGGTGCTGGCGGCGGAGCTGGAGAAGCACGGCAAGGAGCACGAGTTCCACACGTACGCGGGTGCCGGCCACGCGTTCTTCGCCGTCGACCGCCCGAGCTACCGTCCCGAAGCCGCGAAGGACGGCTGGGAACGCATCCTCGACTTCTACGCCCGCACGCTCACCGCCTGAGAGGACCCGCGCATGTGCACTTACCTGACGGAGAAGTTCGCGCTCGAAGGCAGCGGCAAGGGCGCCCGCGGCTGGTTCCGGCTGACCGAAGGCACCGTGTACGTCGACCACCCGGTCCACGCGCCGTACGCGCACACGGTGAACATCGACTTCCGGAGCCCGGCCCTGGGTGCTTCGGCGCGCGTGGCCCTCGAACTGACCGAAGAGGACGCCCTGGCCCTGGCGGACGCGATCCACGCGGCCGTCAAGTCCGCCCCCGCGGGGCTGGCTTCGCGCGACCAGTGAAGGTTCAGGGCGTGTAGAGGGCGCCCAGGAATTCGAGCAGCAGCCGCTCCCGCAACGGCGCCGGTGCCGTTGCGAGGAGCGCGTTGATCGGGGCCATCCGCTCCGGGAGTCCCGCGCCGGCCCCCAGACCCGCCGCGGCCAGCAGGCCCGCGAACTGCTCCGCGGTCAGCGTGTCCGGGTCGAGGGCCGCGACGAACTCCGCCACGGCGGGGTCGACGACCACCGGGCCCGCCGCCCGGGCCGCGGTCACCGAGGCCGCGAGGTCGGCGAGGAACTCCTGCTCGCTGCCGTGGTTGGCCGCCGTCACCGTCAGGTGCAGGTTCGCCGGGGACGAGAGGTGGGCGAACTGCGGCTGGACGTACCAGCCGCGGGTCTTCATCTCGTCGGCCACCGTGAAGAGGTCGAACCCGTCGTCGCCGGTGAACGCGATCAGCGTCGACACCGGGTCGCCGAGCACGCGGAGCCCGGGCAGCTCCTCGATGCCGAGCCGGATGCGCGAAGTGGCCTCACGCGCGGCGGACGCCAGCTCGAGGTAGCCGTCGGGACCGAGGTGGTTCACGACCGCCCAGGCCGCGGCGAGCGGGCCGCCCGAACGCGTGCTCTGGATCGTCGTGTTCAGCATCGTGTAGCCCGGCCAGCCGGCGCTCGCGAAGTAGTGCGTGCGCCGCAGGTCCGCCGAGGCGTGCAGCAGCACCGACGTCCCCTTGGGACAGTAGGCGTACTTGTGCAGGTCCACCGAAATGCTCGTGACGCCGGGGACGCGGAAGTCGAACGGCGGGACATCGGCGCCGAGCCGGGCGAAGTACGGCAGCACCCAGCCGCCGATGCAGGCGTCGACGTGCATCCGGACGCCCCGCGCCGCCGCCGCGGCCGCGATTTCGGGGATCGGGTCGAGCACGCCGTGGGCGTACGACGGCGCGCTCGCCACGACCAGCACCGTCGAGTCGTCGATCGCCGCGGCCATCGCCGCCGGGTCGGCGCGGAAGGTCACCGGGTCGACCGGGACGTCGATCCGCCGCAGCCCGAACAGGTGGGCGGCCTTGTGGAACGCCGCGTGCGCGGTCGTCGGCAGCACGATCGACGGCTCGGCGACCGCCGGGTCGGCGTCCCGGGCGGCGAGCACCGCCAGCAGACAGGATTCCGTGCCGCCGGACGTCACCGAACCGGTCACGCCCGGGACGTCGCCGAGCAGCGCCGAGGCCGCGGCGACGAGGTCGTTCTCCATGCGCAGCAGGCTCGGGAACGCCGTCGGGTCCAGTCCGTTGGCCGACGACGCGAGCGCGTGCGCCGCCGCGCCCAGGGAGTCCACTTCGGACAGGCCGCTGTCGTAGACGTAGGCCAGGGTCCGGCCGCCGTGCGTCGGCAGGTCCCCCGCGCGCAGCTGCCGGAGCCGCGCGAGGACGTCCTCAGGCGAGCTCATGCCGCGGCTCCAGGACCGAGCGCCGCAGCAGCGGCAGGGCGAGCGCGATCAGCACACCGGGGATGATCGACGCCCCGACGAGGATCGCCACGATCGCACTGTGCGGCTGGAACGCGGTGGCGTCCGTGCTCGACACGTACCCGCCGAACTGCAGGATGAGCGCCCACAGCCCGCCGCCGAAGGCCAGCCCGAGGGTCTCCCCCGCCGTCCACACGCCCGCCGCGATCCCGGCGCGGGTCTCGCCGGTGCGCTCCTCTTCGGCGGTGATCAGGTCGGGCAGGATGGCCAGCGGGAACACCGAAATCCCGGCGTAGCCGACGCCGCAGAGCGCCACGAAGAGGAACGACACGACCAGCGGGATCGACTGGGCGAAGACCAGCCCCAGCAGGCCGATCGCGAAGGCCGCGGTGGCCAGCCGGAAGCCGTTGAGCTTGCCGACGCGGTCGCCCAGCCGCGGCCACAGCGGCATGGTGACCAGCGCCGGGCCGACGAAGATGACGAACAGGATCGTCCCGTAGCCCTCGCTGCCGAGGATGCGCTGGGCGAAGAACGGGATCGCGGCGAGCACCGTGCCGATGCCGAGCGCCTGGATGAAGTACGTCCCGAGCAGCCAGCGGAAGGGCCGCCACGCGGCGAGCGTGCGCACCAGTTCCTTGAGCCGCACGGTGTTCGGCCGCAGCGAGCCGACCGGCGCGTCCTTGAGCCCGAAGTAGACCAGCAGCGTCGCGGCCAGCACGATCAGCCCGATCACCACGGCCATCACGCGGTAGCCGGTGACCCCGCCGACGCCGGCGCTGATGGCGGGCGCGCCGCCGCCGCAGATCAGGATGGTCACGGCGAGCACGCCGATGCGGACGCTGGTGAGCTTGGTCCGCTCGGTCGCCGACTCGGTCAGCTCGGCCGGCAGCGCGTTGAACGGCACCTGGAACAGCGCGTACGCCGTGGCGCAGGCGGCGAACATGAGCGCCACGTACAGCGCGTCGGGCAGCGGGCTGCCGAAGCCGGGGTGGGCGAACATCGCGGCGAACAGGATTGCCACGCCGATGCCGCCGACCAGCAGGAAGCGCCGCCGGCTGCCGGTTTTGATCAGGTCGGCGTCGGAGAGCCGGCCGGCGATCGGGTTGAACAGCACGTCCCAGGCCTTGGGCACGAACACGATCGCCGCGGCCCAGCCCGCGGGCACCGCCATCGTGTCGGTCAGGTACTTGACCAGGACCAGGCCGGGGACCGTGCCGAAGGACCCGGTGACGAACGAGCCGAGCGAATAGCGGAACCTCGTCCGGCCGGACAGCGTCGCCATGGTCCTCCTCGAAGGCGTACCGGGTGCCCGCATGAGTATTCGATCTCGCCGGGCACCCGGTAGTGGGTCGAGGGAATCGTGCCATCGTCGTGACCTTCGGCACGGACCGGCCCGCGCTAGCCGAGGGCGCGGGCGATCTTCTCCAGGGTCGCCGCGTCACCGCGCAGGAGCAGTTGCGTCACCACCGTCTCTTCCCAGGCCTGCAGCTCGTCGCGGATCTTCGCGGGCGGCCCGATCAGCGAGGTGTCCTCCACCAGCGACGTCGGGATCGCGGCCGCCGCCTCGTCCTTGCGGCCGGCCAGGTAGAGCTCCTGGACCTTGTCCGCCACGTCCTCGTAGCCGAGCCGGGCGAAGACGTCGTGGTGGAAGTTGACGCTCTTCGCGCCCATCCCGCCGATGTACAACGCCAGCGACGGCTTGATCCAGCTCGCCGCCTCCTCGACGTCGTCGTGCACGATCACCGGCAGCGAGCACGGCACCTCGAACGTGTCCAACGTGTGCCGCGCGCCCGGCCGTGCGAAGCCCTCTTCGAGCGCGGCCTTGTAGAAGCCGTTGCTCTTAGGCGAAAAGAACAGCGGCAGCCAGCCGTCGGCGATCTCCGCGGCCAGTGCGACGTTCTTGGGTCCCTCGGCGGCCAGGTGGATCGGGATGTCCGTGCGCAGCGGGTGCACGGTCGGCTTCAGCGCCTTGCCCAGGCCGGTGCCGCCCTTCAGCGGCAGCTGGAAGTGGTCGCCGTCGAGGGTCACCGGCGCCTCGCGGGCGATCACCTGCCGGACGATGTCGACGTACTCGCGGGTGCGGGCCAGCGGCTTCGGGTACGGCTGGCCGTACCAGCCCTCGACGACCTGCGGGCCGGACGCGCCGAGCCCGAGCACCATCCGGCCGCCGGAGAGGTGGTCGAGCGTCAGGGCGCTCATCGCCGTCGCCGTCGGGGTCCGCGCGGCCATCTGGACGATGTTCGTGCCGAGCCGGATGCGGCTGGTGGACGCGCCGTACCAGGCCAGCGGCATGAAGGCGTCCGAGCCGTACGCCTCCGCCGTCCACACCGAGTCGAAGCCGAGCTCTTCGGCCTTGAGGACGGCTTCCAGCGCACCCGGCGTCGGGCCGCTCTGCCAGTACCCGATGTGGAATCCCAGCTTCACGAAGGCCTCCTAGACGTGGGGTGCGTAGTGCTCGGGCCGGCCCCGCTCGGACAGCGGCGGCAGGTTCCTGGGTGGAGTCTCGACCAAGGGCGCGTCCGTGGCCACCTGCCCGCGTTCGCGGCGCCAGCCGGCGCGGGCCCGCGGGTGGTAGCGGCGGTCGTGCGGGACGAGCTTGAACGCAGCGTTGACCAGCTTGCCGAACCGCCGGTGCCGCCGGGCGTCGCGCTCGGTCCAGCGGAAGCCGAGCAGGTCGCGGATCTCGGGGTCGTAGAGGCCGATCGTCAGCCAGACGAACTTGCCGGCGACCACCCGCTGGACCGGCCGCCACAGCGCGTCCGGCAGCCAGGGCAGGAACGGCGGCTTGCCGAGCCCGCGGATGTCGAGGACGTCCCGGGTGGCCTTGTTGTCCTCGAGGACCTCGGTGCACATGTGCTTCCAGTACCGCCGGAAGTCCTCCCAGCTCTCCGGCACCGGCCGCATGCTCAGGTCGTACATCCGCCACCAGCGGACGTGCTCGTCGAACAGCTGCCACTTCTCCGCTTCGCCGATGCCGCCCGTGAAGTGGTCCGCGATCAGGATCGTGCTGACGAAGAAGGTCGCGTGCGCCCAGTAGTAGGTGTCCGGGTCGAGCGCGTGGTAGCGGCGGCCGCGGGCGTCGACGCCCTTGATGCGGTCGTGGTACCCGCGGACCTGAAGGGCCGTTGCGTGCGCGCGCGGGCCGTCGTAGACCACCCCGCCGATCGGGTAGAGCGAACGGAACAGCCGCTGCCAGCGCTCTTCGAAGAACCGCGAGTGCTGCTCGACCCCGGCGCCGAGGCCGGGGTGCATGTTCTGCATCGACCCGGCCCACAGGCCGATGAGCAGGCCGCGCCAGTCGCCGAAGTACTTCCACGTCAGCGAGTCCGGACCCAGGGGCTGGGGTGTCATCGGCGCACTCCTCGTCGAGTCTCGAACTGACCACGGCTGTTGTCAGGCTAGGATCTGACAACAGTTGTAGTCAACCGAGGAGCTGTGATGCCGGGCCGGACCTGGGCGGGCACGACGCTGGACGACCGGAAGGCACTCCGGCGCGAGCAGCTGGTGGCCGCCGGCCTGGAGCTGCTGGGCACCGAAGGCTCGGCCGGGACGAGCGTCCGCGCGGTGTGCCGGCACGCGAAGCTGACCGAGCGCTACTTCTACGAAAGCTTCGCCGACCGCGAAGAGCTCGTCGCGGCCGTGTACGAGCACGTCGGCAAAGAGGCCCGGCAGGCGCTCGTCGACGCGGTGCGGGACGCGCCCACGCCGGTGTCGCGGGCGGAGCACGCCGTGCGGGCGTTCGTCGAGCTGATCGTCGACGACCCCCGCAAGGGCCGCGTCCTGCTGCTCGCGCCGCTGACCGACCCCGCGCTGACCCGCCGCGGCCTGCACCTGCTGCCGGTGTTCGCCGCGCTGGTCGGCGAGCAGCTGTCCCACGGCGACGAGACCGAACGCCGGATGGTCGCCGTCGGGCTGGTCGGCGCGCTGAGCAACGTGTTCATCGCCTACCTCGACGGGTCGCTGAAGGTTTCGCGCGAGCGGCTCGTCGCGCACTGCGTCAAACTCGTCCTCGGCGCCGACGGCCACTGACCCCACCTCCTGCTGCTGACACTCGCCCGGCCGATCGGGCACACTCAACCCATGCGTACCGCTGGGCGGAACGACGGGGTGAGCGGCGACGGTCTCGTCGCGGCCCGGCTCGCCGCGCTGCTGGAAGCCTTCCGGCCCGGTGACGAGACCCTCGGCGTCTCGGAGCTGGCCCGCCGGACCGGGCTGGCGAAGACGACCGTGCACCGGCTCGTCGGGCACCTGACCGAAACCGGCCTGCTCGAACGCGACACCGGCGCGGTGCGGCTCGGGCTGCGCCTGTTCGAGATCGGCCAGCTCGCCTCGCCCCGGCGAGGCCTGGTCGAGGCGGCCCGGCCGTACCTGGCCGACCTGCGCGAGGCCACCCGGAACACGGTGCACCTGGCGATCCTCGAAGGCACCGAAGTGGTGTACCTCGACGTGCTGCGCGGGCCCGACGCGCCGACGCTGCCCTCGCGCATCGGCGGCCGGTTCCCCGCGCACGCCACCGGCGTCGGCAAGGCGATCCTGGCGTTCTCGCCCGAACCCGTGGTGAACCAGGTGATCGACGCGGGGCTGCCGCGGATGAGCGCACGGACGATCACCGCGCCCGGGCTGCTGCGGCGACAGCTCACCCGCGTCCGGGAAGACGGGATCGCTTTGGAGCGCGAGGAATCCGGCGTCGGCGTGGTGTGCGCGGCCAGCCCGCTGCTCGACGCCCGCGGGGTCGCGGTCGCGGCGGTGTCGATCTCCGGCTGGGCCAACCGGATGCGGACCGAACGGGTCGCCCCGGCCGTCCGGACGGTGGCGCTCGCGTTGACCCGGACACTCTCCGGCCCGGCCGCGGACGGCCGGAAATAATCTTGCCCCGCAAGGGTTTCCCGGCGGGGTCCCGGAACCACGGGTCCGGCGCGACCCGCTACAGTCCGTGCAATGGCCCAGCACCGCCCGGTCTCCGCCGCCCACCGGTTGCTGTCGCTCGACCTGGTCCTGGCCCTGTCGGCGCTGGCCGGCGGGCTGCGCGTGCTCTACCTCGCGGCTGAAGAACCGGCCCTGCCCACCGAAGCGGCCACCGTCGCGCACGTGTACGCGCTCGGCCACCTGACGTCGTTCGCCGACACGGGCGGCGCCGGGGTCAGCCCGTTCGGCTGGCTGCAGCTGGCGGCGGCCACGATGGTCTCGGACGCGTTCGGCCGCTCGCCGACGGCGCTGGCGGCGGTCCGCGAGGCGGTCCTCTTCGCGTCGCTGGCCGGCGCGGTGCTGGTGTGGATCCTGGCCCGCCGCCTGGGCTTGACGCGCTGGGCGTCGTCGGCGGCGGTGCTGCTGCTCGCGGCCTCCCCACTGGCGCTCGGTGTGCAGCGGCTGGTGGTGGTGGAGCACCTGGCGGCGGTGTGGGCACTGGGGGCACTGGTCCTGATCACCCGCCCGCACGCCCGCATCCGCCACGACGCCGCGGCGGCGGCCTGCCTGCTGGCGGCGGTGCTGACGTCGCCGCTGGCGCTGTCGTTCCTGCCGGCGGCGGGCTGGCTGCTGGTGCGCCGGGCCCCGGCCCGCGCGGCGTTGGTGGCGGTGGTGCTGAACCTGGGGCTGGGCTTGGCGTTCGGCCCGGCAGCGGCCGTGCTCCGCCCCCACCTGGCGGCGCCGACGGACCCGTCGGCGGCGGACTGGGCGGCGCTGGACCCGGCGTGGGCGGTGTTGACGGCGGTCGCCCTGGTGGCGGGGTTGGCGGTGAAGCCCTTGCGGCCCTTGGCGGCGACGGGCGTGCTGCTCGCGGCGACGCTGCTGGTGCCGGGGGTGCCGGACACGGCGGCGCTGGCGCTGGTGGTGCCGGTGGCGCCGGTGCTCGTGGCGGGGGTGGCGCAGGCGGTCTTCCGGCGGGGTGCTCCTGGGCGAGGTGAGCAGCGCTGGGTGCGGCCCGGACCGGCCGAGATCACCGCGGCGTGGCGGAAGGCCGGGCGCCACGGTGGCGAAGCCTCGCCAGGCGACGTCGTGGCGCGTTCGGTCCACGCGCGCGAGGCGCGCTCAGCCGACTTTGTCCGTGCTGTCGCTCGGCAACTCGGCTCGAGCCGACGCACCGAGTTCGGCTCCGACCCGCACTCCTTCCCCGCACACCGCAGGGATGCCACCGGGCCGCACCCCGGATCCACGCGCTCCGGAGACCCGAACCGCCAGTGCCGGACCGAAACCGCACCCGCCGACACCACCTGCACCGCCCAACGCAGGGACGCAAGCCACCCGGAACCCGCGACACCCACCGCCGCCGCACGCCCCGCGCACCACAGCCGCCGGGCCCACCGCCGGGTCGGGCCCGCACTTCTGCTCGGCGCCTTTGCTGCCTTCGCCGTCAGCTGGGGCGTCGGCTACCCCGCCCTGCACCCGGCCCTCGACCGCGGCGGACCCCTCGCCTCGGCGCGGGATTGGCTGCAGGCCAACGCTTCCGGCTCGCGACTGCTCGTCGACGACGCCGCCTGGGCCGAACTCGCCGGCTCCGGGTGGCCGACCGGCCTGCTCGCCCCGCCCGCCGCGTGCGCCGTCACCTGCCCCGCCGCCGAGTGGGCCGTCTTCGGGGACGATGGAACCGGCCTCCGGCAGCGCCTCCCCTCCCTCGAAGCCGCCTTCACCGGTGCCGGCGCCACCGCCGTGTTCGGCTCCGGCACCGCACGAATCACCGTCTGGCGGCTCGGACTGCCCCCGGCCGATCCCGCCGCGCCGCCCGAGGCGCCGGCCCGGGCCCACGCCGGTGAAGCTCTGACCGCGTCGGCTCGCATCGCGCTCACCGCGCAAGCCGCCGAGGTGCTGCGCGAAGGGTGCGCGGATCCGCGGCTCATCACCACGATCGCCGCGCTCGCCGCCATCCAGCCCGTGGGGGTCGCCGCCTTCCCCGAGGTCCCCGGCGAGGACGCCGCCGGGCAGCCGCGCCGCCGGGTCCTGCTGACCGGCGGTGAAGCCGGCACGACCGCGTTCTACGCCGGCCAGCGCGACCTCTTCCGCCCGGCCTCGGTGGTCCGGACCGCCGAGGGCGTGCTCGTCACCTACCCGCTGTTCGCGCCTCCGGGGCTGCTCGTCCGCTGATTCCGGTCATGGGGAGGGAACGGCGAGTGCTTATCGCCGCCTACGACCAGGTCCAGATCCTCGACGTGGCCTGCCCGAGCAGCGCCCCCGAGCCGGGCACGCGAGCCGCAGCGGTAACCCCGTGGTGCGGGGATGTGCGGCGCATCCCCGCACCACGCCTACAGGGCCGAGACGTTCCGCTCCGGGTGCGAGGGCCGGTGCAGGGCCGGGACACCGGCCAGCAGGCCACGCCGGGCCAGCTCCGGCCGGACGCCGTCGCCGAACCAGTACGCCTCCTCCAGGTGCGGGTAGCCCGACAGCACGAACTCGCTCACCCCCACGCTGTGGTACTCCTCGATCAGGTCCGCGACCTCTTCGTGGCTGCCGACCAGCGCGGTGCCCGCGCCGCCGCGGACCAGGCCGACACCCGCCCACAGGTTCGGGTGGATCTCCAGCCCGCGGACCCCGTCGCCGTACCGGCCGCCGTGCAGCGCGACCATCCGCTGCTGCCCCACCGACTCGCTCGCGGACAGCTGCGCCTGGGCCTTCGCGACCTGTTCCGGGCTCAGCGCGTCGAGCAGCTTCTGCGCCTCCGCCCAGGCCTCGGCCGAGGTGTCCCGCGAAATCGTGTGCAGCCGGACACCGAACCGGATCGGCCGGTCCCCGGCCAGCTCCCGCACCTTGCCGATCTTCTCCGCCACCTGCGCGGGCGGCTCGCCCCAGGTCAGGTAGACGTCGGCGTGCCGCGCCGCGACCGGCAGCGCGGCCGGCGAGGAGCCGCCGAAGTAGATCGGCGGCACCGGATCCGGCGCGGCCAGCGTCGTCGCGCCTTCGACCCGCAGGTGCTCGCCCTCGAAGCTGAACGGCTGCCCGGACCAGACCCCGCGCACGATGGTCAGGAACTCGTCGGTGCGGGCGTACCGGGCGTCGTGGTCGTGCCAGTCGCCGAACCGGCGCTGCTCCACCGCGTCGCCGCCGGTGACGATGTTGAGCAGCACGCGGCCGCCCGACAGGCGCTGGAACGTCCCCGCCATCTGCGCGGCGAGCGTAGGCGAGATGACGCCCGGGCGGAACGCGACGAGGAACTTCAGCCGGGTCGTCTCCCGGATCAGCGCGGCCGTGGTGAGCCACGCGTCCTCGCACCACGTGCCCGTCGGGGTCAGGACGCCTTCGAAGCCCTGCCGCTCGGCCGCGCGGGCCACCTGGGCCAGGTAGTCCAGGTCCGGGTCGCGCTGGGCCGCGGGCCCCGCGGACCGGTTGGCGTGGAAGCGTTCCACGATCGTACGGCCGTCCCCGCTGGTGGGCAGGAACCAGTGCAGCCTGATGCTCATCCGTTGCTCCTCGCCGCGTCCAGGTCCAGGCCGTACCGCCGGTCGACGAAGGCGGCGAAGTCCACCTTCCCCGGCAGCGCCTTCGCGTCGGTGAAGGTGTCCGCGAGCTGCTGTTCCGACGCCACCACGGCGTCGTCCAGCACGATCGGCAGGTCACGTCCCGCGTCGACCGCCTTCTGCGCGACCTCGAGCTTCAGCCCGGTCTCCTTCGCCCACGCCTGCGCCCACGCGTCGCGGTGCGTGTCGGCCCACTTCTGCGCCTTGACCACCCGCACGGCGAAGTCGCGCAGGGCGGAGTTCTTGCCGGGGTCGCCGAGCGCCGCCGTGCTCGCGGTCAGGAAGGCCAGGCCGTTGGACGCGCCGCGGCCGTCGGCCAGCACCCGCGCGTGGGCCTCGATCTGGGCCTGTGCGGTGTAGGGGTCCCAGATCGCCCAGGCGTCGATGGTGTGCTGCGTGAAGGCGGCGTACGCCTCGGACGGCTGGAGGAAGCTCAGCTTGACGTCCTGGGTGGACAACCCGTTGTTGCGCAGCGTGTTCAGCAGCTGCCCGTGCGCCGAAGTGCCCTTGGCGACGCCGATCGTCTTGCCCTTCAGCGAAGCGACGTTCTGCAGCGGCGAATCCGGCGGGACGAGGACGGCCTCCCGTTCGACGTTGCTGCGCGACACGCTGATCACCTTGATCTTCGCCTTCGCCGCGGCCGCGAAGATCGGCGGCGTGTTGCCGACGCGCCCGGTGTCGATCGCGCCGGCCGAGGCGGCCTCGAGCAGCGGCGGGCCCGAGGTGAACGTCGCCCATTCGATCTTGTACGGCGTGCCCTGCAGCAGGTTCGCCGCGGTGAGCAGCGACTTCACGCCGCCCTTCTGGTCGCCCACCTTCAGCGTCACCTTCGCGAGGTCGGCGTTGCCGACCGCGGCCGGCACCGCGGCGGGGCCGTCGCCGGTCGCCGTCCCGCAGGCGGACAGCACGAGAGCCGCCCCGAGGATCGTGATTCCCTTACGCCACAGCATCTTCGGTCACTCCCAGGTCGGCCAGCACACGGCGGCGGAGGTCGTCGTGGCCGTCGGTGTCGCGCGGCCGGTGCGCGGCCACGATCCGGCCGCCGTCGAGCACCAGGACCCGGTCGGCGAGCCGCAGGGCCTCGTCGACGTCGTGGGTCACCAGCAGCACGCCCGGCCGGTGCCGCCGCCAGAGGTCCTGGACCAGGCCGTGCATGGAGATCCGCGTCAGGGCGTCCAGTGCGCCGAACGGCTCGTCGAGCAGCAGCAGATCGGGTTCGCGCACCAGCGCGCGGGCCAGCGAGACGCGCTGGGCCTCGCCGCCGGACAGCGTGAGCGGCCAGTCGTCGGCGTGCTCGGCCAGGTGCACCTCGGCCAGCGCCTTCTCGGCCAGCGTCCGGTTCCGCGACTTCGTGACGCCGTCCTGGCGCAGGCCGAGGACGACGTTGCGCCAGACCTTCCGCCACGGCAGCAGTCTCGGCTGCTGGAACGCGACCGAGACGGTGCCGGTGACTTCCGCGCTGCCTTCGACGTCGGAATCCAGGCCGGCGAGCACCCGCAGGAGCGTCGACTTGCCGGACCCGCTGCGGCCGAGCAGGGCGACGAACTCGCCGCGCTCGACGGTCAGGTCCAGTCCACTGAGGACGGTTCGGTCGCCGAACCGCTTGGTGAGGCCGTCGACCTCGGCTACCGGGTTCGCCACCGCAGCACCTTCCGTTCGAGCAGCCGGACCAGCGCGTCGGTGACCAGGCCGAGCAGGGCGTAGAGGACGAGCCCGACGACCACGACGTCGGTGCGCAGGAACTCGCGGGCGTTGTTGATGAGGTAGCCGACCCCGGCGTCGGCGTTGACGGTCTCGCCGACGATCAGCGCGAGCCAGGCCAGGCCGAGCGACTGCCGCAGCCCGACCAGCGTTTGCGGGAGCGCGCCGGGCAGGACGACGTGCCAGAGCCGTTCGGCGTGGCTGAACCCGAGCGCCCGGGAGGCTTCGACGAGGGCGGGGTCGGCGCCGCGGATTCCCGAGTGGACGTTGAGGTAGAGCGGGAAGGCCACACCCAGGGCGACCAGCACGATCTTCGTCTCTTCGCCGATGCCGAACCAGAGGATGAACAGCGGGATCAGGCCGAGGAAGGGCAGCGTGCGCAGCATCTGCACCGGCGGGTCGACCAGGGCCTCGCCCCAGCGGGACAGCCCGGAGACGATGCCGAGCAGGACGCCGGCGATCGCACCGAGCGCGAAGCCGGCACCGACCCGGCCTAGCGAAACGGCGAAGGCGGCACCGAGTTCGCCGCTGCGTGCGACTTCGATGCCGGCCTGCACGACCGTCCACGGCGAACTGAGCTTGTCGGGCGGCAGGACGCCGGTGGCGCTGGCGACCTGCCAGGCGGCCAGCAGCACCACCGGGCTGATCCAGCGCCGCAGGTCGAGCCGCCGGGCGGGTTTGCGCGGCGGCTCGGCGGCGCGTTTCCGGGCGTGCGCGAGCACACCCGTGGTGGAGATCGACACGGACTTCTCCCGGGGACGGGGGTTCTGGGATTGCGTGGCCCCGACCATCCGGGGAGTGGGAACCGAAGTCAATCGGCGCCCACTCCGTGAACGTCCCGCGTTTCAGCCCGTGGAACGACTTGGCTCAGCCGCCGAACATGACCTTCCATTCGTCGAGCGACCGCGGCCGGTAGACGAAGTTGGTGCGCTTGACGTCCGACAGCGCGGCGGACGGCTCGGCCGAATACTGGTGCCCGGGGTAGACGACCGGGTCGCCCGGCAGGCCGGCGAGCGCCTGCAGGCTGCGGTAGATCTCCTCGGCGTCGCCGCCGGGAAAATCGGTGCGGCCACAGCCTTCCAGGAAGAGCGTGTCGCCGGAGACCAGCTTGTCCTCGACCAGGAAGCACTGGCTGCCCGGTGTGTGCCCGGGCGTGTGCAGCAGCCGGATCGGGACCGCACCGACCTCGAGGACGTCGTCGTGGTCGTGCGCGCGCAGATCGGTGCCGGATACGCCGGTGACCCGCTTGACCCACTCCGTTTCGGCCCCGTTGACGTGGATGGGCACCTGCTCGACGGCGAGCAGTTCGGCGATCCCGGGCAGCGAGAAGCCGAGCATCTCGCCGCCGACGTGGTCGGGGTGGTGGTGCGTCGCGAGCACGCCGGTGAGCCGCATCCCGTCCTGCGCCAGGACGTCGAGCAGGTCCCGCACCGCGTAGGCCGGGTCGACGATGACGGCGTCGCCCGTTTCGCGGTCGCCGATGAGGTAGGCGAAGTTCACCATCTGCGTCGCGACGGGGTCCCCGACGGCGAAGTCACGCCCGGCGAGCAGCTGCCGGAAGTAGAGCCGATCAGTCATGCCGGTCACCCTACGGGCCGCTCGGCGCCGGCGCGGCGGCCTGGGTGAGTGCCGCCAGGACGGCGGCCACCGCGGGCGGGTCGGGTGGGTCGCCGTAGGTGGCCGCGTGGATGCGGCGGTGGACGCCCGGGAGTTCGGTCGCGTGGACGCCGGGGTGGCGATGCGCCTCCAGCGCGAGCCCGGGCAGGGTCGCGACCCCGAGGCCGGCCGCGACCAGGGACTGCACGACGACCATGTCGTCGCTGGAGGAGCCGAGACGCGGGCTGAAACCCGCCCCCGCGCAGATGGCGGTCAGCTCCGCGCGGCACCGGGGGCAGCCGCCGATCCAGGCGGAGTCGCGGTGGGCGGCCAGGCTGTCGTCCGGCTGCCGGCTGATCAGGTGGACCGGGTCGTCGGCGACGTGTTGGAACCGGAAGCCGCCTTCCTCGGCCGGGGCTCCGGCGTGCTGGAAGACGAGGGCGACGTCGAGTTCGCCGCGGCGCAGCATGTCCAGCGCCTCGACGGGGTGCCGGTCGACCAGGCTCAGCTCGAGCCCCGGGTGCGCCCGAGCCAGCGACGCGGCGGCTTTCGGCACGAGGGTGCTCAGCACGGACGCGTTGGCGCCCAGCCGGACGCGCCCGGCTCGCAGGCCGACCTGCGCGGCCAGCTCTTCGGCCGCCGCGGCCACGCGTCCGGCGATTTCGGCGGCGCGGTCGGCCAGCAGCCGGCCTTCCGGCGTCAGGCGGATCCCGCGGCCGGCCCGCTGCACGAGCCGGGCACCGGTGGCCGCTTCCAGGCGGCCGAGGTGGTGGCTCACCGACGGCTGCGAATAGTGCAGCTCCCGGGCCGCTTCGGTCACCGAACCGTGCCGAGCCACCGCGGCCAGGACTTCGAGCTGGACCAGGTTCAGCATTCATCGAGAATATCAATGGTTCGTCGGCTGGATTGGCATTGGACGTCATGTGATGTGCAGGCCATCCTGGTTGTCGGCCGACCAAGGAGTCTCAATGATCGTGTCAAGCAGCAGCCGTGGCCGTGACCGGCGGTGAGGGATGGAATTTGCGCCTGTCGCGCAGCAGGGCCCAGATGACGTCGACCAGGCGGCGGGCCAGGGCGATCAGCGCCTGGGTGTGGCGTTTCCCTTCGCCGCGTTTACGCAGGTAGAAGGTTCGGGATGGGCTGTCGGGGCGTTTGATGGCCGACAGGGCAGCCGGGTAGAACACCCGCCGCAGGCCGCGGTGGTAGCGCTGGGGGCGGTGCAGATTGCCTCGCACCCGCCCGGAGTCGCGGGGCACCGGCGCGAGACCGGCGTAAGCGGCCAGATGCCCGGAGCTGCGGAAGGCCGTTTGCAGGTCGCCGCCGGTCCCGGCCAGCAACTGCGCACCCAGAACCGGGCCGAACCCGTCGAGGCTGGTGATGTGCCCGGCGTCGGGGTGTTCGGCGAACCGGTCGGCGAGCTGCTTGTCCAGGTCCTTGATCTCCCGGTCCAGCTCCAGCAGCTGCCGGGCCAGCCGGGCGATCAACGGGGCGGTCACCGATTCTCCCGGCAAGGCCACGGTTTGCTCCGCCGCGGCCGCGAGGGCTTTGTCCACCATGGACGGAATGCCCTTGGCCCAGGCACCCTGGTCGCGCAAGTAGCCCGACAGACCGGCCGCGCCCGCCTCGCGGATGCCGGCCGGGGTCTGGAAACCGGTGAGCAGCACCAACGCCGAGCGGGTCGAGTAATCGAACGCCCGTTCCAGCGCGGGAAAAATCGAGGCCAGCAGCTCACGGATCCGGTTGACCCCACGCACCCAGTCGGCCATCAGGTCCTCCCGGCGCGCGGTGAACACCTGCAGATCGGTCACCACCGCATCCGGACCGGGCACCGGGGTCAGATCAGAACGCAACCGGGCGGTTTCGGCGATCGTGCGGGAGTCCTTGGCATCGGTCTTGCCTTCCCCGGCGAACGCGCCGGCCATCCGGTTGACCAACCGGCCCGGCACATACAGCACCGGCTGCCCGGTCGCGCGCAGCAACGCGATCAGCAACCCAGCGGGGCCGGAGGTCATGTCCACCGCCCACACCACCCCACCAGTGGCTTTCGCCGTGGTCCGGGCGATCAGCGCCTCGATCGCAGCCTGGCTGTTGGCCACTTTCCGCGAGAACACGACCTTCCCGGCCTGATCCACAGCGCACGCATGGTGGAAGCCCTTGCCGACATCGATCCCGACCCACACCTTCCCCACCGCCACTCAGCCTGCCCTCCCGTCTTCGCAGCTGCACCCCGTGGACGACCCGCCGGCATCTCCATAAACAGCGACCAAGCGCAGATCTCAATCAGCGGCCAGGGCGTCCAGAACGACAGGGCGGCCACTCCTCAGAAGCCACCCGACCGGGGCAAGAACCCATCAGCCACACCCCATCGCCCTGGGCATCCAGAACAACCCGTCCTGAACACCAACAATCTTATGGAGGACACATGACCGGCAAGGTGACCTGCGACCTCACGATCACCCTCGACGGGTACGCAGCCGGGCACCACCAGACCGAGCAGCGCCCGTTCGGCGACGACGGCGGCGACGGCTGGGGCGACAAGCTGCACGCCTGGTACGAGGGAGGCCGCGACGAGCACCCCGCCGAGTTCGACCGGATGCTGACGGCCAAGGCGTTCATCATGGGGCGCAACATGTTCGGGCCGGTCCGCGGTGAGTGGGACCGGCCGTGGACGGGCTGGTGGGGCGACAACCCGCCGTACCATGGCCCGGTCTTCGTGCTCACCCACCACCCGCGCGAGCCGCAGCCGATGGACGGCGGCACCACGTTCCACTTCGTCACCGACGGCATCGAAGCCGCGCTGGCCCGCGCCCGCGAAGCCGCGGGCGACGGCGGGATCTCCGTCCACGGCGGCCCGAGCACCGTCAACCAGTACCTCGCCGCGGGCCTGGTCGACGAGCTGCGGGTGCACATCGCGCCGTACACGCTCGGCGACGGCGTCCGGCTGTTCGACGGTGTCGGACCGCTGAACCTCGAGCAGCTGGACGTGCGGGCGACACCCTCGGTCACGCACCTGCGGTACCGCGTCCTCCGGTGAGTCCGGCCCACTCGTGGACGCTCCCCCGGTGCAGCGCGGCATAGGCTCGGTCCCGGAGGAGGTTCGCTTCCCGATCCGACAGCGTCCGGTCCAGGGGACGGAGGACCAGGCGGACGAGTAGGTTCTTCTGGTCCGGCGTCGCGCCGAGCCGGGCGCGGGCCCGCGCCGGCAGCCGGGCGTACGGCGTCTCCTGCCGGATCTCGACCGACTCCACGACGTCGGCTTCGTCGCCGAGGGCGTCGCGGACGCGGTCGCCGAGGTCTTCGGCGCGGTCGTCGGCCGGCACCGCGATCGAAAGGTCGCGGCGCACCGGCGGCAGCGCGGAAACCGGCCGGTAGGGCGTGAGGTCCGTCAGCTGCGCGGCGACGGCCGGCTCGGTCGAGCGCAGCAGCCGGATGTCCGGGATGCCCTTGCGCAGCATGACCATCCGGTCGAGACCCAGGCCGAGCGCCAGGCCGGACCAGCCGGTCCCGAGCCCCGCCCGGGCGAGGACGCCCGCATGGGCGAGCCCGCACTCGGCGACCTCGACCCAGCGCCCGTCCTGCTCGACGTCGAGCTGCGCGCCGTCCACAGTGTACGGATGACGGCGGGGTTCGAGCCGCCACCGCCGGTCCGGTACGAGGGCGGCGACCATGTCCTCGAGGTCGGCCCGGGTGACGGTCCCGCGGACGATCCGCCAGAGGTCGAGCTGGTGCGGCGTGCCGCTGTGCAGCCGGTCGATGCTGTCGCGGCGGTAGACGAGGCCGGGACACACGAGCAGCACGTCGTCGGCGGGGTCGGCGGCCAGGTTCCGCAGTGCGCCGGGGATCAGGGCGGTGGAGTGGCTGCGCAGGACGTGCCGGTCGTCGACGTACCGGGTGTAGCGGGCGTCGCGCGTGACGTCGGCCGGGTCGTAGCCGAGGTTGTCGTAGTTGTCGGCCACGGTGACGATGCGGTCGCCGGGGCTTCTCCGGACGTCGCAGGACCACCGCCCGGCGAGGCTTCGGACGGCTTCGTCGACGAGGAGCTGGACGGCGTGCGGCCCGGCGCCGGGATCGGTGAGATCGCGGACGGCGAGGTCGCGGGCAAGCTGGGCCGGGGTGAGTGTTGCGGGCATGGTGGAACCTCCGGGCTCGGGTGGGTTTCGGGGGCGGTTCCCCCCTGGCCCGGCGGCCCGGCGAAGAGTCAGGCGGACACGGCGCCGAGACCCCGCTGGCTCGAGAAGGCCAGGGGGCCGGTAAATCGGCGGTGCTCCGCGACAACGACCACGGATCCAGGGTAGCGGGGTCTGTCACCCGGTTATCCGCGCCGGAGCCGGCTGCGGCCGGGGCGGCACTTTCCCAGCTACAGCGGCCGGGGCGCCACTTCCCCAGCTACAGCAGCCGGGGCGCCACTTCCCCAGCTACAGCAGCCGGGGCGCCACCTTCCCAGCCGCAGCAGCTTCCCGAGGCGCCACTTTCCAGCCGCAGGAGCCGGGGCGCCACCTTCCCAGCCGCAGCGGCCCCCACGAGCCGGGTACCGCCACCGCCCGGCGAGGCGGGATTCGGCCGACTTCTCTCCTTCCCCCTCCCCTTGCCCACCGCCGCCACCACCTCCGGGATCACTCCGTCACTCCCCCACCTCCCCGTCGGCCAGCTCGCGCAGCACGTCGAGGTGCCCCACGTGCCGCGCCGTCTCCTGCACCACGTGGGTCACCACCCAGCGCACCGTGAACTCCGCCCGCCGCCGGGTCCGGTCGTCCGGCCCCAACCCCCGCAAGGCCTTCTCCACCCGCGCCCACTCGGCCTTGTACGCCGCCACCACCGAAGCCGGTGTGTCCTCCGGGCCCACGTCCCAGCTCGGGTCCGGGCTCCCCGCCCACAGCGACGGCAGGTCCGCCCCGCCCGCCTCGATCGCCAGCCACCAGCGCTCCACCGCCGTCAGGTGCTTCACCACCCCCAGTGCGCTCATCCGCGGTGACCCGGGCAACGGTGTCGCCGCCGCCTGGGACTGCGTCAGCCCGGCCAGCTTGTTCACCGCCGTCGCGCGCAGGAACTGCAGGAAGTCCAGCAGCAGGCGCAGCTCGCCGGCCGCCAGGGGGGCGGGCCACTGGCGGTGCGTCTTCGAACTCGTGTTCGACATGGCCGCACCGTACCCCGGCGGACCGACAAAATAGAGTGATCCGCATGTGGTGGGGACTGCTCTGCGCCTTGGGCGCGGCATGCGCGTACGGCGTGGCTTCGGTGATGCAGTCGGTCGCCGCGCGCGCGACGGACACCGGCGCCGAAGGCGTCGACCCGAAACTGCTCGTCCGGGTGCTCGGGCAGTGGAAGTTCGTGCTCGGGCTCTCGCTCGACGTCCTCGGGTTCGTCGCGCAGATCGTCGCGCTGCACGTCCTGCCCCTGTTCGTCGTCCAGGCCGCGCTCGCCGCCAGCCTCGCCGTGACCGCGGTCGCCGCGCGGTTCCTCGGCGTGCGGCTCGGCAAGAAGGAGTGGGCGGCCATCGCCGTCGTGTGCGCCGGGCTCGCCCTGCTCGGCGCCGCCGCCGAAAGCGAAGGCTCCGATCCGGTCGGGCTCGGCTTCCGGCTCGGTCTCATCGCCGCGGTGGCCGTCCTCGCCGTGGCCGGGATCGTCGCGGGCAAGGCGAACCGCCGGATCCGGACGCCGGCGCTCGGGCTCGTCGCGGGGCTGTGCTTCGGCGTCGTCGCCATCGCCGGCCGGATCATCCCCAGCCTCGCGCCGCTCGACCTGCTCACCGACCCCGCGACCTACACCGTCGCCGTCGCGGGCGGGCTGGCGATGCTGTTCTACGCGACGGCGTTGCAGCGCGGGAGCGTCACCACCTCGACGGCGATGATGGTGCTCGGCGAGACGGTGTTCCCCTCACTGGTCGGCGTGCTGGCCCTCGGCGACCGCACCCGGCCGGGTTTCGCGGCCGTCGCCGTCGCCGGGTTCGCCCTCGCCGTCGCGGCCGCGCTCGCGCTGGCCCGGTTCGGCGAACCGGCGACGGAATCGCGGAATGAGACGAAGCCGACCGTGCTCCCGTAACTCCTCTACTTAGACTAGCCTTACCTATCCCAGCTCTGGAGAGGGAGGCGCGGGTGAGCACGACGGGACGGCAGGTCCTCCGCCGGTCGATCGCCGGGCAACGACGGTCGGTGGCGCTCGCGGCGCTCCTGACCGCGGGTCACCAAGGCGGCGAAGCGCTGATCCCGGTGGTGATCGGCGTGGTCATCGACCAGGCCGTCGCGGGCGGCTCGGTGCGCACGCTCCTGGTCTGGCTGGCGGTGCTGGGCGTGCTCTTCGCCGCGCTGTCGACCAGCTACCGCCTCGGCGCCCGGTTCGGCGAGCGCGCCGCCGAACGCGCCGCCCACGACCTGCGCCTCGACATCGGACGCCGGGTGCTGCACCCCGGCGGTGTCGCCGACGCCGGGACCCTCGCCGGCGAGCTCGTCAGCATCGGGACGTCGGACGCCAAGCGCGTCGGCACCGTGAACGGCGTCCTCCCCTTCGGGGTCGCCGGCCTGGCCGGGCTGCTGGTCAGCGCCGTCGCACTGCTCACCATGTCGCTGCCGCTCGGCCTGCTGGTGCTGCTCGGGACGCCGCCGATGCTGTACCTCGCGCACCTGATCGGGAAGCCGCTGGAGCGCCGCAGCGAGGCCGAGCAGGAGCGCTCGGCGTTCGCCTCCGGGGTCGCCACCGACCTCGTCGCCGGGCTGCGCGTGCTCAAGGGCATCGGCGCCGAACGCGCCGCCGTCGACCGGTACCGGCGAACCAGCCGGGACTCGCTGCGGGCGACCCTGCGCGCCGCCCGCGCCCAGGCCTGGCACAACGGGGCGCTGCTGGCGCTGACCGGGATCTTCATCGCCGTGGTCGCCCTCGTCGGCGGCACCCTCGCCGCGGCGGGCAGGATCAGCGTCGGCGACCTGGTCGCCGCGGTCGGGCTCGCGCAGTACCTGATCACGCCGTTCACGATCTTCTCGTGGGTGAACGGCGAACTCGCGCAGGGCCGGGCGTCGGCCGCGCGCATCGCCGACGTGCTGAACGCGCCACCCGCGGTCGGCGGCGGGGACGCCACGCTCCCGGCGCCGGCGGCCGGGCACGTCAAGCTGTCGGGCCTGAGCCGCGGCGCCCTGCGGGACGTCGGTTTCGAAGCCCGCCCGGGCGAGCTGCTGGGCGTGGTGGCCAAGGACCCGGCCGCCGCGACGGACCTGCTGGACTGCCTGGGCCGCGCCGCCGATCCCGCGGCCGGCTCGGTGGCGGTCGACGCGGTGGATCTGTCCACTGTGGAGCCGAGCCGGGTGCGCGAGGTGGTGCTCGTCGCCGCGCACGACGCCGACCTGTTCGCCGGGACCGTCGCGGACAACGTGACCTCCGGGCCGCTGGCCGCCGAGGCGATGACCGCGGCCGCCGTCGACGAGGTGGCGAGCGCGCTGCCCGGCGGCGTCGCCACCGCCGTCACCGAACGCGGGCGGTCGCTGTCGGGCGGGCAACGCCAGCGCGTCGCGCTCGCCCGGGCGCTCGCCGCCGACGCGCCGGTGCTGGTGCTGCACGACCCGACGACCGCCGTCGACACGGTCACCGAGGCGCGGATCGCCGCCGGGCTGGCCGGGCTGCGGCGCGGCCGCACCACGATCCTCGTCACCACCAGCCCGGCGCTGCTGGCCGCCACCGACCGCGTCGTCCTGCTCGACGACGGGCGCGTCGCGGGCGAAGGCACGCACGCCGAGCTGGCCGGCCGTCCCGACTACCGAGCGGCGGTGCTGTCATGACCCGCGAACTCCTCCCCGTGGCCGGCGGACGGCGGATCCGCGCCGTCCTCGGCGAACTCCTCGGCCGGGCGAAGGGCCGCGCGGCGGCCGCGTTCACGATGCTCGTCGCGGCCACGGCGATCGGCCTGCTGACCGCGCCGCTGCTGGGCCGGGTCGTCGACCTGGTCGCCACCCGCCGTCCGGCCGCCGAGCTGGTCACGCCGGTCGTGGGGCTGGCGCTGGTCGCGGTGGCGCAGGCGGTGGCGACGGCGATCGGGGTGTCGCTGGTCGCGCGGCTGGGCGAGACGATCCTGGCCGAGCTGCGGGAACGCTTCGTCGAGCGCGCCCTCGGCCTGCCGCTCGAACAGCTCGAGCGCGCCGGGTCCGGCGACCTGACCGCGCGCGTGACGAACGACGTCTCGGTGGTCGCCGAGGGCGTCCGGCAGGCGCTGCCCGAGCTGGGGCGGTCGGTGCTGACGGTCGTGCTGACGCTCGGAGCGCTGGCCGTGCTGGACTGGCGGTTCCTGCTGGCCGCGCTGCTGGCCGTGCCGATCCAGCTGTGGACCGTGCGCTGGTACGTGCCGCGCGCGAAGCCGTTGTACGCCGCCCAGCGCGAGGCGGTGGGCGCGCAACAGCAGCAGCTGCTGGACACCATCGGCGGCGCGAAGACGGTCCGGGCGTTCCGGCTGGCGGACACCCACCTGGCGCGGGTGCGCGACCGGTCCGACGCGGCCGTTTCGCTGGCGCTGCGCGGGATCCGGCTGGTGACGCGGTTCTACGCGCGGCTCAACCTGGCCGAGTTCGTCGGGCTGTCGGCCGTGCTGGCGCTGGGGTTCGTGCTGGTCGGCGCGGACGCGGTGACGGTCGGCGTCGCGACGGCGGCGGCCCTGTACTTCCACAGCCTGTTCGGGCCGATCACGACCGCGCTGGCACTGGTCGACGACGCGCAGGCGGCCGCGGCCAGCCTCGCGCGGCTGATCGGCGTCGCCGACCTGCCCGCGGAGACGTCGCCCGCGCAGCCGGCCCGGCCGGTGGACGCGTCGGTGAAGACGGCCGGGGTCGGATACTCCTATGTGGACGGTCATCCGGTGCTGCGGGACGTCGACCTCGGTGTCGCACCGGGTGAACGCGTGGCGCTGGTCGGGGCGAGCGGCGCCGGGAAGACGACGTTGGCCAAGCTGATCGCCGGCGTCCACCGCCCGGAAGCGGGTTCGATCGCGCTCGGCGGCGTGTCACTGGACGAGCTGGGCCCGGACGGGACGCGCCGCACGGTCGGGCTGATCAGCCAGGAGGTCCACGTCTTCGCGGGGTCACTGGCCGACGACCTGCGGCTGGCCCGCCCGTCGGCGACGGACGCCGAGCTGCGGGCCGCGCTGGCCAAGGTGGGCGCGCTGACCTGGGTGTCCTCCCTGCCGGACGGCCTCGCGACGGTCGTCGGCGAAGGCGGTCACCAGCTGACGGTGACGCAGGCCCAGCAGCTGGCCCTGGTCCGGCTGGTGCTGGCCGACCCGCCGATCGCGATCCTCGACGAGGCCACGGCCGAGGCGGGCAGCGCGGGATCGAAGGTCCTGGAGTCCGCGGCCGCGGCGGCGTTGGAGGGACGCACGGCCCTGGTGGTGGCCCACCGCCTAACCCAGGCGGCGGCGTCGGACCGGATCGTGGTGCTGGACGCGGGCGCGGTGGTCGAGTCCGGAACCCACGACGAGCTGGTCGCCGCGGGCGGCCAGTACGCCAAGCTCTGGACAGCATGGTCCGGCCAGCGCACCTGACCCGGCAATTCCTTCGGTGCCCCTCCAGTCACGCGAGATGCCTCCCTGATCACGCGAGATGCCCCCACCGATTACGCGAACCGACCCTCCAGGGACGCAAGCCGACCGTCTGGGTACGCAAGCCGACCCTGTGGGTACGCGAGCCGGCCGCACGCCATTCGAACGCTCGGGAGCACGGAACTCGCGTGATTGGCCGCGGGACTCGCGTGATTGAAGGCGGAACTCGCGTGATCAGAAGCGGAACTCGCGTGACTCGAGGCGGAAGTCGCGTGATTGAGCGGGCATCTCCCGTGTCTGGAGGGGCATCACGCGGACCTGGAGGGTCGGCTTGCGGACCTGGAGGGTCGGGTTGCGTGCCTGGAGGGTCGGAACGTGGGTGGGAGGGGCGGCACGCCGGGGGTGGGGGCTTCCGGCGTGCCGCGCGGAGGGTGGTCAGGCGTCCATGGCGTCGGCCAGGGACTTGGGGCGCATGTCCGTCCAGTTCGCTTCCACGTGGTCCAGGCACTCCTGGCGGGACGACGGGCCGAACGCGACCGTCCAGCCGGCCGGGACGTCGGCGAACTCCGGCCACAGGCTGTGCTGGTTCTCGGCGTTGACCAGGACCAGGTACGTCCCGGCCGGGTCTTCGAACGGGTTGGTCACGGCAGGCCTCCTCAGGCGGTGATGTCCGTGCGGGCGCCCTTCACCAGCGCCGTCAGCTTCTGGATGACCGGCGTGGCGAGCAGGTGGTTGAAGCGCGGCTCGGCCGACCAGTCGCCGAGCTGGTTCGCCTTGACCGCGGGCAGCTGGTTCCACGTCGGGAACTGCGTCATCTGCGCGCGCGGCATCGCGTACGAGCGCGAGTCGGTCAGGATCAGGTCCGCCGGGTACTTGCCCGCCTGCTCCCAGGACAGCTGCTCCCAGTAGTCCTCGCTGCCGCCGCCGGAGACGATGTCCAGGCCCAGCTCGCGGTAGTACGCGAGGTCGGCGAAGAAGTCCGGCTTCGCGATGTACAGCCCGTCCTTGTCGCCGTACAGCACCAGGACCTTCAGCCCGGCCTTCTCCTTCGCCGCCGCCCGCAGGTCCTCGGACGCCTTGTCGAAGTCCGCCTTGGCCTGCTTCATCGCGGCCGAATTCGCGTCGCCGCCCAGCGCGACGGCCAGCTGCGAGTACCGCTCGATCACCTTCGGCAGCGTGACCTTGTACTCCGACAGCGCGACGACCGGCGCGACCTGCTGCACCTTCGGGCCGAGGTCGCCGGTGAGCACCCACAGGTCCGTCGGCTTGGTGCCGGTCAGGCCGGTGACGACCAGGTCCGGCTTGAGCGCGGCGAACTTCTCCACGCTGAAGTCGTCCCAGGCGTTGCCGATCGAGGTGACGGCGTTCAGGTCGATGTTGCCGGCCTGGATCTCCTTGCCGCCGGCTGCCGTCTTCTGCGGGCCGAACACGCCGACCGGGCGGACGCCGTAGTCCCACAGCGCCGCGGCCGAGCTGGCGTAGGCGACCACGCGGGCCGGACGCTGGTCGCGCGAAGCCTTCTGGCCGCGGTCGTCGGTGAACTCCCACGGGCCGGACGCGCCCCCGGCCGCCGGCTTGCCGCCGCTGCCGCACGCGGTGAGGGCCGCAGCGGCCGCGACGCCACCCGCCCCGATCAGGAAGCCACGCCGGCTGAGCCCAGCGCCTTGGAACACGGACATGAGCACCTCTCGCAGACCATCAACTTAGGCACACCTTATTTAGGTAAGGCTGTCAAAAGCAACTGTGTCAACGCCCACGGCCGGACAGCTGCGCGGGCGCGCCCGGCACCGGCTCGGCCGGGTCGTGTCCGAAGTGGACCTGCCGGTTGTCGCCGTCCACGTGCACCACCCGCGGCCGGTGCCCGGCGCGCTCGACCTCGTCGACCTGCGCGTAGGTGATGATGATGACGAGGTCGCCGGGGTGCACCAGGTGGGCGGCGGCGCCGTTGACGCCGATCACCCCGGACCCCGGCGACCCGGTGATGGCGTAGGTCTCCAGCCGGGCGCCGTTGGTGATGTCGACGACCTGGACCCGCTCCCCTTCGACGATGTCGGCGGCGGCCATCAGGTCGGCGTCGATGGTCAGCGAGCCGACGTAGTGCAGGTCGGCCTGGGTGACGGTGGCGCGGTGGATCTTGGCGTTCATCAGGGTGCGGTGCACGTCTACTCCGTGTCTCGGGTCAGCAGCGCGGCCAGTCCGGCCGCGGTGGGGGTGCGGAAGAACTCGGCGATGGCCAGTTCGGTCCCGAGCCGCTCGGTGATCCGGTTGCGCAGGACCACCAGCAGCATCGAATGGCCGCCGAGGGTGAACAGGTCGTCGTCGGCGCCGACGGCGGCGACGCCCAGGACGTCGGCGAAGATCTCGCAGAGCGCCTTCTCCACGGGGGTTTCCGGGGCCCGGCCGCGCACTTCGAACGAAGGCACCGGCAACGCCGCCCGGTCCACCTTCCCGTTGGGGGTCACCGGGAACGCGTCCAGTGGCACGATCGCCGCGGGCACCATGTACTCCGGCAGCGACCGCGCCAGGAACTCGCGCAGCCGCGCCGGGTTCGCGCTCGCCGGAGTCGTGTACGCGACCAACCGCTCGTCCCGGACGACGACGAGCGCCTCCCCGACGTCCTCGTGCCGGGTCAGGGCCGTTTCGATCTCGCCCGGCTCGATCCGGAAGCCGCGGACCTTCACCTGGTCGTCGGTGCGCCCGAGGTATTCGAGCTGCCCGCCGGGCCGCCACCGCACCAGGTCGCCGGTGCGGTACAGCCGCTCCCCCGGCTCGAACGGCGAAGCGACGAACCGTTCGGCGGTGAGCGCCGGCCGTCCGTGGTAGCCGCGGGCCAGCCCGGCGCCGGCCAGGTACAGCTCCCCCGGCACCCCGGCCGGGACCGGCGTCAGGCCGCCGTCCAGGACGTACGCCCGCGTGTTGTGCACCGGACGGCCGATCACCGGCCGGTCGGCGGCGCCGAAGCGGCCGACCAGAGCGTCCACAGTGGCCTCGGTGGGGCCGTAGAGGTTGTACGCGGCCGTGCCCGGCATCGACGCCAGTGTCTCCCACAGCGGTTGCGAGACGGCTTCCCCGCCGACACCGACCACGCCCAGCGCACACCGGCCGTCCGCGATCACCCCGGCCGCGGCCAGCTGCGCGAAGTGCGACGGCGTGAGCTCGAGGAAGTCCAGTCCGCGCTCCCGCACCACCGCCGCCAGCCGGTCGGGGTCGCGGCGGGTGTCGTCGTCGACGACGTGCACCTCGTGCCCGTCCAGCAACCACAACTGCGGCTGCCAGGACGCGTCGAAGAAGAACGCCCAGGCGTGCCCGACCCGCAGCCGCCGCCCGCCCGCAGCCGCGACGGCCGGGCGGTAGAGCGTTTCGCGGTGGCTGTGGAACAGGTTGACCAGCCCGGAATGCGGGATCACCACACCCTTGGGCTTGCCGGTCGACCCGGACGTGTACAGCACGTACGCCGGGTTCGCGGGCGACGGCGGCGTCAGCGCCGCGTCACTGTCCACAATGTCCTCGACGAACAGCGCGTCCGGGACGAGCGAAGCCAGCGAGCGGCTGCTCAGCACCAGCGAAGCGCCCGAGTCGTCGAGGATCGCCGAGATCCGTTCCAAGGGCTGGTCCGGGTCCACCGGCAGGTACGCCGCACCCGTCTTGAACACGCCGAAGATCGCCTCGACGACCGCCGCCGAACGTGGCAGCACCAGCGCCACCACCTGCTCCGGACCGGCGCCCCGCGAGGCCAGCCACCGCGCCAGGCGGTCGGTCCGCGCGGCGAACTCCGCGAAGGTGACGCTGGAGCGGGCGTCGCTCAGCGCGGTCGCCTCCGGCGTCGCCGCCACCTGGGCGGCCAGCCGGTCCACCACCGTCGGCGCCGAGACCGTGAGCGGCTCCCCGGCGCTCCAGTCGTGCAGGATCCGGTGCCGCTCGCCGGCGTCGAGGACGTCGATCCGGCTCAGCGGCCGGTCCGGGTCCGCGACGACCGCCGCCAGCACCCGGACCAGGCGCTCGGTGAGCGTCCGGGCCGTCGGTTCGTCGAAGAGGTCCAGGCTGTATTCGAGGTCGCCGTCAATGCCGGCGGCCGTCTCGACCAGGTCGAACGACAGGTCGAACTTCGCCTGCCGCAGTCCGGTGCCCCGGTAGGCCGCGTCGAGCCCGAGCAGCCGTTCCGGCTCCGAGCCCGAGTGGTAGACCGCGAGCATGACCTGGAACAGCGGGTGCCGGGCCAGCGACCGCGGCGGGTTGAGCAGTTCGACGAGGTGCTCGAACGGCAGGTCCTGGTGGGCGTAGGCGGCCAGGTCGGCCTCGCGGACGCGGCCGAGGAGCTGCCGGAACGTCGGGTCGCCGCCGGTGTCGGTCCGCAGGACCAGCGTGTTGACGAAGAATCCGGCGAGGTCCTCCAATGCGTGGTCGGAGCGCCCGGCCACCGGCGTCCCCACGGGGATGTCGGTGCCCGCGCCGAGCCGGGTCAGCAGGGTGGCCAGCGCCGCCTGCAGGACCATGAACGTGCTGGTGCCGCTGCGGTGGGCCAGCTCGCGGAGTCCGGTGTGGACGGACGCGGGCACGGTGAACGGCACGGCGGCGCCGCGGTTGGTCGACCGCGGCGGGCGCGGCCGGTCGGCCGGGAGCGCCAGCTCGTCGGGCAGGCCCGCGAGGGTGTCCCGCCAGAACGCCGCCTGACGGCCGAGGAAGCTGTCCGGGTCGTCGGCGCGGCCGAACATCTCCCGCTGCCACAGCGTGTAGTCCGCGTACTGCACCGGCAACGGCGTCCACAGTGGACGCTCTCCGCGCCGCCGGGCCGCGTACGCGGTGTCGAGGTCCCGCTTCAGCGGCGGCAATGACCAGCCGTCGCCCGCGATGTGGTGCACCAGCAGCACCAGCACGTGCCGGTCGGGCCCGGCCGAGACGAGCGTCGCCCGGATCGGGATCTCCGCGTCGAGGGTGAAGCGGTACGACGCGGCGGCGGTGACGCGCTCGTCGAGGTCGGCCGCGGGCACGGTCTCGGTGACCAGCACCGGCTCGGCGTGGTCGAGCACGACCTGCCGTGGCGTGCCGCGCACTTCGACCAGCAGGGTCCGGAGGACCTCGTGGCGCGCCACGACGTCACCCAACGCGGCCCGCAACGCGCCGGTGTCGACCGGCCCGGTCAGTTCCCAGGCCCACGGGATGTTGTAGGTCGCGGACGGCCCGTCGAGGCGGTCGAGGAACCAGAGCCGCTGCTGCGCGGACGACAGCGGCACCACCTCGGGGCGCGACGCCGGGACCAGCGCCGGGCGGCGGCCCCGGCCCGGGTCCAGCGCGTCGGCGAGCCGGGCCGGGGTCGGCGCGTCGAACACCGCCCGGAGCGGCACCTCGACGCCGAGCCGGGCGCGGATCCGGCTGACCAGCCGCGTCGCCAGCAGCGAATGCCCGCCGAGGGCGAAGAACCCGTCGTCCGGGCCGACCGCCGGCACGCCGAGGACGTCGGCGAACAGCTCGCACAACGCCTGTTCGGCCGGGGTACGGGCGAGCCGCCCGGACGCGCGCACCCGCGGATCGGGCAAGGCGGCTCGGTCGGACTTGCCGTTGGCGTTGACCGGCAGCTCGGGCAGCACGACGATCGCCGAGGGCACCAGGTGCTCCGGCAGCCGCGCCGCGAGCGACGCCCGCAACGCGACCGGGTCGCCCGCCGGTGCCACGTAGGCGATCAGCCGGTCTTCCCGGGCGATCACGGCCGCGCGGGCCACCGCGGCGTCGGCCGTCAGCACGGCTTCCACCTCGCCCGGCTCGACGCGGAACCCGCGGATCTTGATCTGCTGGTCGGCGCGGCCGAGGAACTCCAGTGCCCCGTCGGCGCGGCGGCAGGCGAGGTCGCCGGTGCGGTAGAGCCGCTGCCCGGGCTCGAACGGCGAGGCGACGAACCGCTCGGCGGTGAGCGCCGGCCGGCCGAGGTAGCCCCGGGCGAGCCCGGCGCCGGCCAGGTAGAGCTCCCCGCGCACGCCCGGCGGCACCGGCCGCAGCGCGGCGTCGAGGACGTGCGCGCGGGTGTTGGCGATCGGCCGCCCGATCGCGACCGGGCCGCAGACCTGCGCCAGGCTGTCGCCGGCGACCTCCGAGCAGCCGTAGAGGTTGACCAGCTTCGCCGACGGCCAGCGGGCCGCGACCTTCCCGGCGAGGACGCCGGAAAGCGGCTCGCCGCTGGTGATCCACGTGGTCACCGAGCCGAACGCGCCGGCCGGAGCGTCCTCGGCGAACGTCTCGAGGAGGCTCGGGACGACGGTGAGCACCTGCGCGCCGGACTCGCGCGCCAGTTCGGCGAGGGCGATCGGGTCGGTGGCCGTGGCGTCGTCGGCGAGGACCACCGGATCGCCCGCGACGAGGCCGCCGAGCAGCTCGGTCGAGCCGTCGATGAACGTCAGCGCGCTCTTCGCGAGGCGCACGCCCCGGGCGAGATCGCGGCCCCAGTGCAGGCGGTTGGCCAGCGCGCGCTGGGTGCCGGCGACGGCCTTGGGGCGGCCGGTGGAACCGGACGTGAAGATCACGTACGCCGGGTGGTCCGGCTGCACCGGGGGCCAGGCCGGTTCGGTGCCGGTGTCGCCGGGCCGGACCAGCCGGTCCCCGAAGCCGTCTTCCGCGATGACCAGGTGCGGGGCCGCGTCGGTGAGCATCAGCTCGACGCGGTCCGCCGGGTGGTTCAGGTCCAGGGGCAGGTAGGCGGCGCCGGTCTTGAGCACCGCCAGGAGCGCGACGACCAGGTCGGCCGAGCGCGGCAGCGCGACCGCCACCACCCGTTCCGGCCCCGCGCCGCGGGCGAGCAGCGCCCGGGCGAGGGCCGTGGCCCGCGTGTCCAGCTCGGCGTAGGTGAGCCGCTCGGCGCCGGACACCAGCGCCAGTGCGTCCGGCGTCCGCCCGACCTGGGCGGCGAACAGCCCGGCGGCCGTCTCCGCGGGCAGGGTCGTCGCGGGGGCGGGCGTGAGCTGGTCGCGTTCGGCGGCGGTGAGGAGGTCGACGGCGCCGATCCGCGTGTCCGGGTCGGCGACGACGGCGGCCAGGAACTTCCGGAGCCGGTCCAGGAGCGCCTCGACGCTCGCGCGGTCGAAGACGTCGCTGTTGTACTCGGCCGTGCCGCGGATCCCGGCCCGGTGCCCGGGCCGCTCGCCGACGAAGAACGTCAGGTCGGCCCGCGCGGTGCCGGTGCGGACCGGCTCCTCCGCGACGGCCAGCCCCGGCAGGGCGAGGTCGGCGACGGCGTTGTTCTGCCAGGCCAGCATCGTCTGGAACAGCGGGTGGTGGGCCGGCGACCGGACCGGGTTCAGCGCCTCGACCAGCCGCTCGAAGGGCACGTCCTGGTGGGCGTAGGCGTCGAGGCTGCGGTCCCGCACCCGCGCGACGAGGTCCCGGAACGACGGGTCGCCGCCGGTGTCCACCCGCAGGACGAGCGTGTTGACGAAGAACCCGACGAGGTCGTCGAGCGCGGCGTCGGTGCGGCCGGCGATGGACGTGCCGAGCGGGATGTCGGTGCCCGCGCCGAGCCGGGTGAGCACCGCGGTGAGCCCGGCGTGCACGACCATGAAGACGCTGGCGCCGCAGGCGCGGGCCAGCGCGAGGAGTCCACTGTGGAGCTCCGCGTCCCAGCCGAAGGCGAACTGCTCGCCGCGGTAGGACGCCCGGTCCGGGTGCGGCCGGTCGGTGGGCAGCTCGATCCGCTCGGGCAGGCCGGCGAGGGCTTCGCGCCAGTAGGCCAGCTGCGGCTCGATCACCGGTTCGCCGAGGACGTGCCGCTGCCACAGCGTGTAGTCCGCGTACTGCACCGGCAGCGGGATCCATTGTGGAGCTTCACCGGCCTGGCGGGCGGTGTAGGCGGTCGCGAGGTCGCGCCACAGCGGCGCGGTCGACCAGCCGTCGGAGGCGATGTGGTGGAACACCAGCACCAGGACGTGCGCGCGGTCCCCGAGCCGGAGCAGCCGCGCCCGCAGCGGGAGCTCCGACTCCAGTTCGAACACCGTGCCCGCCGCCTCGGAGACGGCGTCGGCGAGGGTGTCCTCGGTGACCGGGTGGACCGGCAGCGGGAGGGTGACGTCGTCGAGGACGAGCTGCCGGGCCTCGCCGTCGACCTCCGGGAAGACCGTGCGGAGGGCTTCGTGCCGTTCGACCACATCGGACAGTGCCGCGCGCAGCGCTTCGACGTCGAGGACGCCGGTCAGCCGGACCGCCGTCGGCATGTTGTACGTCGCCGACGGGCCTTCCAGGCGGTGCAGGAACCACAGGCGCTGCTGCGCGAACGACAGCGGCAGCACGTCCGGACGCGGGTCGGCGCGCACCAGCGCGGGCCGGGCGGGCGAAGCGCCCGAGGTGGCCAGCAGGGCCGCCAGCCCGGCCACGGTCGGCGTCTCGAACACCGACCGCACCTGCAGTTCGACGCCGAACACCGCGCGCAGCCGGGCGACCAGCCGCGTCGCCAGCAGGGAGTGCCCGCCGAGGGCGAAGAAGTCGTCGTCGACTCCGACGGACGCGTCGAGGACCTCGGCGAAGAGCCCGCAGAGGACCTCTTCGACCGGGGTTCGCGGGGCCCGGCCGGCGGTGGCCGCCTGCGGGTCCGGGCTCGGCAGGGCGCGGCGGTCCAGCTTGCCGGAGGCCAGCAGCGGCAGCCGGTCCAGCAGCACGAACGCCGACGGCACCATGTACTGCGGCAGCCGGTCGCGGACGTGCGCCCGCAGCGCCGCGACCAGCGCGTTCGTGTCCCGCTGCCCGGCCGGGTGGTTGCCCAGCGCGTCGAGGGCGGCCCGGACCGGCCGGGCGCGGTGGATGCGCGTCGGCTCGCCGGTGGTGAACACGGCTTCCAGGGCGCCCTCGTCCGCGGTGAGGGTCGCGTAGACGCGGTAACCGTGCCGTTCGCCGAGCTCGTGGAGCGTCTCGGGATCGACTCCGGACCGGTCTTCCAAAGAGGACAGTGCCGTCCCGGGGTCGCCCGCGGCCAGCGCGGTGACGGCGGCGAGTTCGCCGGACAGCCGGGCGTTGGGCACGCCGGTCACGCGCAGCCGGGCCGGGCGGCCCACCAGGGCCTCTTCCAGGTCGTCCCATGCGACGACCAGCTCTTCCGGGGTGTCGGGCCGCGGCGCCTTGCGCAGCACGACGTCGTAGCGGTGCCGGGTCAGCTCGTTGTGCGCACGGCCGCGCTTGACCCACAGGTCGACATCGTCGAAACCGTCGAGCTCCAGGGCGCCGAAGAAGTCGGGGTCGAGCACCAGCTCGCCTTCGCGGGCGATCGCCTGGTCCACCGCGGCGACGTCCCGGCGGCCGTGGCGCAGCTCGGTCGCGGTCCGGAACGCCCGCAGCGAGCGGAGGTTCCGGATGTCGCCGAGGAAGATGACGCCGCCGGGCCGGACGTGCGCCGCGGCCGTGCGGAGAACCTCGGCGAGGTAGCCGACGCTCGGGAAGTACTGGGCGACCGAGTTGACGATCACCGTGTCGAACTCCGGCAGTTCGCCCAGGTCGTGGGCGGGCCGGGCGGCCACGCGGACCTTGCTCGCGAACGGCGTCGCCGCGAGTTCACGCCGCAGGTTGGCGATGGCCTGCTCGGACAGGTCGACGCCCCAGTACTCCTCGGCGTCCGGCGCGATCCGCGAGAGGATCAGCCCGCTGCCGACGCCGATCTCCAGGACGCGCTTCGGCCGCAGCGCCCGGATCCGGTCGATCGTCGCCGCGTGCCACTCCCGCATCTCGCCGACGGGGATCTCGGAACCGTCGTAGCTGGAGTTCCAGCCGGTGAAGTTCTCCTCCAGCCCGCCGGACGCCGCTTCGGTGAAGACGTTCTCGTGCAGCTCGCGCCACTCGCCGACGTGCGCCAGCTCCGCTGCTTCGTCCCGCCCGGCCGACGGCACGGCGTAGGCGATGAGCCGCCCGTCCCGGGCGACGACGACCGCCTGCCCGACGGCCGGGTGTTCGGCCAGCACGGATTCGATCTCGCCGGGTTCGATCCGGTAGCCGCGGATCTTGATCTGGTCGTCGGCCCGGCCCAGGAAGACCAGCCGGCCGTCCGGCAGCCACTTGACCAGGTCACCCGTCCGGTAGAGGCGGCCACCGGAACCGAACGGGTCCGCCACGAACCGCTCGGCGGTCAGTCCCGGCCGGCCGAGGTACCCGCGCGCCAGGCCGCTTCCGGCGAGGTACAGCTCCCCCACCACCCCGGGTGGCACCGGCCGCAGCCCGGTGTCGAGCACGTACGCGCGGGTGCCGGGGTCGGGGATGCCGATCGGGACGACGGCCGCGGCCGCCAGCTCGGCCGGGTCGCTTTCGCCGAGGGTCGAGTTCGTGGTCGCCTCGGTCGGGCCGTAGGCGTTGAACATCCGCCGTCCCGGCGCCCAGCGGCGCACCAGTTCCGGCGACACGCGTTCGGTGCCCGCGAGCAGCACGCTGTCCCGTGGCAGGTCGAGGTCCGCGGGCAGCGCGTCGAGCAGGGCCGGGGGCAGGATCATGAAGTCGACGGCGTGCCGGTGCGCGTACTCGGTCAGCGCCGGGCCCGCGACCCGCCGCTCGGCCGGGACGACGACCAGGCGGCCGCCCGAGAGCAGACCGAGGCACAGGTCCCAGAAGGCGACGTCGAAACTCGGCGACGCGAACTGCAGCACCCGGCTGTGCGGGCCCACCCCGAACCGCTCGGTCTGCGTGGCGACCAGCTTCGCGACGCCCGAGTGCTGCAGGACGACCCCCTTGGGCCGCCCGGACGAGCCGGACGTGTAGATCACGTACGCCGCGTTCTCCGGCGTGATCGTGACGGCTGGGTCCTCTGTGGACATTCCGGCGAGCGCCGCGTCCTCCAGGAGCACCCGGGGCAGCGCCGCCGGCAGCTTCGCCTCGACCTCCCGGGTCGTCACCACGCACACCGGGGCCGCGTCTTCGACCATGTAGGCGATGCGATCGCCCGGGTAGTCGACGTCGATCGGCAGGTAGGCGGCACCCGCCTTCAGCACCGCCAGCTCGGCGAGGATCATGTCCGGCGACCGCGGCACGGCGAGCGCGACGACCCGCTCCGGTCCGGCGCCGCGGCCGAGCAGCAGGTGCGCGAGCCGGTTGGCACGGGCGTTCACCTCGGCGTAGGTGAGCTCGACGTCCTCGAACACGAGCGCCACCGCGTCGGGCGCCTCGGCGACGCGCCGGGCGAACAGCCCCGGGAACGTCTCGGTGCCCGCCGGTTCGAGCGAGCCCGCCCACCCGGTGAGCACCCGGTCGCGCTCGTCGCCGTCGAGCAGGTCCAAGGCACCGACGGGACGGTCGGGCTCGGCCGCGGCGGCCCGGAGGAGCACCTCCAGGCGGCGCAGGATCGCGTGCGCGCCGGCGTGGTCGAAGACGTCGGCGTTGAACTCCAGGACCCCGGCGATCCCGGCGTCGCGCTCGGTCAGCGAGATCGACAGGTCGAACTTCGCCGTCCCGGTGGTCACCGGGATTTCGGTCACGGCCAGGCCGGGCAGCGTCACTTCGGCGCGGGCGTTGTTCTGCCCGGCGATCATGACCTGGAACAGCGGGTGGTACGACAGCGACCGCGCCGGGTTCAGCACCTCGACCAGCCGCTCGAAGGGCACGTCCTGGTGGGCGTAGGCGTCGAGGTTGCGCTCGCGGACGCGGGCGAGCAGCTCCCGGAACGTCGGCTCGCCGCCGGTGTCCACGCGCAGGACCAGGGTGTTGACGAAGAACCCGACGAGGTCGTCCAGCGCGGGGTCGGTGCGCCCGGCTATCGGTGCGCCGATCGGCACGTCGGTGCCCGCACCCAGCCGCGTGAGGAGCGCGGCGAGGGCCGCGTGCACGACCATGAACACGCTGGCGCCGCTCTCCCGGGCCAGCTCGGCCAGGCGCGCGTGGAGGCCGGCGTCCCAGGTGAAGGTGTGAAGCTCGCCGCGGAAGGTCGCGGTGGCCGGGTGCGGGCGGGCCAGGGGCAGCTCGATCCGGTCCGGCAGGCCGGCCAGGGCCGTCCGCCAGTGGTCCAGCTGCGCGCTCAGCACGCTGTCCGGGTCGTCTTCGCGGCCGAGCAGGTCGTGCTGCCACAGCGTGTAGTCCGCGTACTGCACCGGCAGCGGCGGCCACCGCGGCGGCTCACCGGCGCGGCGGGCGGTGTAGGCCGTGGCGATGTCACGCCACAGCGGGGCCATCGACCAGCCGTCGGAGGCGATGTGGTGGAACACCAGCGCGAAGACGTGCTCGCGGGCGCCCAGGCGCAGCAGCTCGGCGCGCACCGGCACCTCGCGCTCGAGGTCGAACGAGCCGCGGACCAGCCCGGTCAGCGCGTCGTCGAGGCCGGTGACCTCGCGGACGGGCAGGTCAAGCTCCGCGGGCGGAAGGATGTCCTGGTAGGGCACGCCGTCGCGCTGCGGGAACCGGGTGCGCAGGGCTTCGTGCCGGGCCACGACGTCCGAGAGCGCCCGGCGCAGCGCCTCGACGTCGAGTTCGCCTTCGAGGCGCATGACCAGCGGGACGTTGTAGGTGGCCGAGAGACCTTCGAGGTGGTGCAGGAACCACAGCCGCTGCTGGGCGCCGGACAGCGGGACGAAGTCCGGCCGTCGCGCGGCGGCCAGCGGAGGCCGCGCGGTACCGCGAGCGGTGGCGAGCACCCCGGCCAGCCCCGACGGGGTCGGCGTCTCGAAGACCGCCCGGACCTCGAGCTCGGCGTGCAGGGCGGTGCGGACGCGGGCGATGAGCCGGGTGGCCAGCAGCGAATGGCCGCCCAGTGCGAAGAAGCTGTCGTCCGGGCCGACCCGCGGCAGGCCGAGGACGTCCGCGAACAGCTCGCACAGCTGCCGCTCGACCGGCGTGCGCGGTTCGCGGTCCGACACCGGCGCGGCCGGCTCCGGCGCCGGCAGCGCGCGGCGGTCGAGCTTGCCGTTCGCCGTCACCGGCAACGCGTCGAGGACGACGATCGCGGAGGGCACCATGTGCTCGGGCAGCCGTCCGGCGGCGAAGGTCCGCAGCTCCGCCGGCAAGGCCGCGCTCCGGCGCGATCGCCGCGGGTTGCCGGTGTAGGTCAGGATCGGATCCGGGCCGGGCCGGAAGGCGCCGACCGCGTCGCCCCCGGTGAACAGGACGTCGACCGAGCCGTCGCCGGCCGCGGACCAGGTGACGACCGCACCCAGTGCGTACCAGTCTTCGGGGTCGACGCCGTCGGTGATCCGTCCATTCGGGACACCCTCGACGCGCAGGCCGTCGCGCCGCCGTTCGGCCACCTCGTCCACAGTGGACACCTCGGTGCCCCAGGTCAGCGTCTCGACCGGTCGCGGCTCGGCGGTGCCGGGGCGCAGGACGACGTCGTAGCGGAACTGGGTGAGCTCGTTGACCGCCCGGCCGCGCTTGACCCGGATGTCCGCGGCCACCCCGTCGAGGCCGGCGAAGAACTCCGGTGCGACGAGCAGTTCCTTCTCCCGCAGCAGCCGCTGTTCGACGTCACCACCGCGCGCCCGGGCGACAGCGGTGTGGAACGCCCGGACCTGCCGCAGGTCCCGGACGTCCCCGACGAAGAGCGAGCCACCCGGCGCCAGCAGCGCCAGGGCTTTCCGCACGACGTCCAGGAGGTAGCTCCCGCTCGGGAAGTACTGGACGACGGAGTTGAGCACGATCGTGTCGAAGAACGCCGGGGGCAGGCCGGTGACGTCGGCGGCGTCGCCGGTGCGCAGTTCGACGCGCCCGGCGAGCGCCGGTTCCGCCGCGACCCGCTCGCCCAGCGAAGCGATGACCTCGGCGGAAAAGTCCGTGCCCCAGTAGGCCTCGCAGTCCGGGGCCAGCTCGGTCAGCAGCAGGCCGCTGCCGACGCCGATTTCGAGCACCCGCCGCGGCCGGAGCTCACGGATGCGGGTGACGATCGCGGCACGCCACTCGCGCATCTCCTCGCGCGGGATCGGCTCGCCGGTGTAGCTGGAGTTCCAGCCGGCGAACTCGTCGCGGTCGACGGCGTACATCGAGTCGTACAGCTCGCGCCACTCGCCGACCTGCTCGGTCTCCTCCTCGGCCGAGCCGGCGGCGTCGGCGTCGGCGGGGACGACGTACCCGACCAGGCGGATGTCGCCGGGCCGGTCTTCGCGGGCGACCACGACGGCGTGGGCGACGTCGTCGTGCGCGGACAGGGTCGCGGCGATCTCGCCGGGCTCGACGCGGAAGCCGCGGATCTTGACCTGCTCGTCCCCGCGGCCGAGGAACTCCAGGACGCCGTCGGTGCGGAAGCGGGCGAGGTCGCCGGTGCGGTACATCCGCGCGCCGGGCGCGCCGAACGGGTCGGCGACGAACCGCTGGGCGGTCAGCCCGGCCCGGCCGAGGTAGCCGCGGGCCAGCTGGACGCCGGCCAGGTACAGCTCGCCGGGGGTGCCCGGCGGCACCGGGCGCAGGGCGGCGTCGAGGACGTAGGTGCGGGTGTTCCACACCGGACGTCCGATCGGGACGGATGTGTCCTCGGTGGACGTCCGATGGGCCGTGACGTCCACCGAGGCTTCGGTCGGGCCGTAGAGGTTGTGCAGCTCGGCGTCGAGGACGTGCCCGAACTGCGTGACGGCGTCGAGGGGCAGTGCTTCGCCGCTGCAGAGCACGCGGCGCAGGCTCGTGCACTCCCGCGCCGCCGGTTCCTGGAGGAAGACCTGGAGCATCGACGGGACGAAGTGGACGGTCGTGATCCCGCGGTCGCGGATGAGCCGGGCGAGGTAGGCCGGGTCCTTGTGCCCGTCCGGGCGGGCGAGCACCTCGGTGGCGCCGGTGAGCAGCGGCCAGAGGAACTCCCAAACCGACACGTCGAAGCTCGACGGCGTCTTCTGCAGCACGCGGTCGTCGCCGGTGAGGCCGTATTCGTGCTGCATCCACAGCAGCCGGTTGACGATCCCGGCGTGCGGGACGACGACACCCTTGGGGCGGCCGGTCGACCCGGACGTGTAAATGACGTACGCCGGGTGCTCCGGCCGGAGCAGGACGTCGAGGGGTGCGTCGGGGACGACGGCGAGGGTGGCCGGGTCGTCCAGCAGCAGCGCGCCCGGGACGGCGGTGTCCGCGACGGCCAGCACCAGGGCCGGCTCGGCGTCCTCGAGCATGAACGCGATCCGGTCGGCGGGGTAGCCGGGGTCGAGCGGCAGGTAGGCCGCGCCCGTCTTCAGCACGGCCAGGATCGCCGTGACCAGGTGCGTCGAGCGGGGCAGCGCCAACGCGACCACGCGCTCGGGCCCCGCGCCCCGCGCGGCCAGGACCCGGGCGAGGCGATCGGAAACGGCGTCGAGTTCGGCGTAGGTGAGTTCTTCGTCCTCGAAGACCAGCGCCGGGTGATGCGGCGTCCGCGCGACCTGGGCGGCGAACAGCTCGGGCACGGTCACCGCGGGCACGTCCTCGACGGCCCCTGACCAGGTCTTTTCGAGGCCGTCACGCTCGGCCGGGGTGAGCACGTCGAGCGAGCCGAGGCGCCGGTCCGGGGCGGCGACGACCTGCCGCAGCAGCGTTTCCAGGCGGTCGAGGAGCCCGGTCACGGTGGCCCGGTCGAAGACCTCGGCGTTGAACTCGGCCTGGCCGTGCAGCCCGTCGGGACGCTCGGTGAACGAGAACCAGAGGTCGAACTTGGCCGTGCCGGTGCCGACCGGCTGTTCGGTGACGGTCAGGCCGGGCAGTTCGACGCCCGCGCCGGGGGTGTTCTGCCAGGCGAGCATGGTCTGGAACAGCGGGTGGTGGGCCAGCGACCGCGCCGGGTTGAGCGCTTCGACCAGGCGCTCGAACGGGACGTCCTGGTGGGCGTAGGCGTCGAGGCTGCGCTCGCGCACGCGGGCGACGAGGTCCCGGAACGACGGGTCGCCGCCGGTGTCCACCCGCAGGACCAGGGTGTTGACGAAGAAGCCGACGAGGTCGTCGAGCGCGGGGTCGGTGCGCCCGGCGATCGGGGTGCCGACGGGGATGTCCGTGCCCGCGCCGAGGCGCGAGAGCAGGGCCGTCAGTGCCGCGTGCACGACCATGAACGGGCTGGCGCCGCAGGCGCGCGCGAGGTCGGTGAGCGCGGTCTGCAGCCCGGTGTCCCAGGTGAAGGTGAAGAAGCCGCCGCGGTAGGCCGACACGGGCGGGTGCGGCCGGTCGAGCGGGAGCGGGATCCGGTCGGGCAGGCCGGCGAGCGCGTCCCGCCAGTAGGCGAGCTGGGCGGCCTCTTCGGTGTCCAGGAGTTCGCGTTGCCAGAGCGTGTAATCCGCGTACTGCACCGGCAGCGGTGTCCACTGTGGAGCTCCGCCACGCAGGCGCGCGCGGTAGGCGGTGGCGAGGTCGCGCCAGAGCGGGGACAGCGACCAGCCGTCGGCGGCGATGTGGTGGACGACCAGGACGAGGACGTGTCGCCGAGGGCCGTCGGTGAGCAGTTCCGCGCGCACCGGCACCCCGGCGCCGAGGTCGAACACCGCACGCACGAGTCCGGCCACTTCGGAGTCCACGTCGGACACTGCGCGGACGGCGAGCTCGACCGTCCCCTCGGGCAGGATCTGCTGGTACGGGACGCCGCCGACGACCGGGAACACCGTCCGCAGGGCTTCGTGGCGGGCCACGACGTCGTCGAGCGCCGCCCGCAGCGCGTCGACGTCGAGCTCACCGGCCAGCCGTATGACGAGCGGCACGTTGTAGGTGGCCGAGCCGCCTTCCAGCCCGTGCAGGAACCACAGGCGCTGCTGGGCGGACGACAGCGGCAGCCGGTCCGGCCGCTCGGTGACGCGGACGAGCGGGCGCCGCCCGGTCGCAGTGACCGACCCCGCGAGGAGGTCTGCCAGCGCGGCCGGCGTCGGCGCGTCGAACACCGCCCGCACACCAACCTCGGCGCCGACGGCCGCACGGATGCGCTGGATCAACCGGGTGGCGAGCAGGGAATGCCCGCCGAGGGCGAAGAAGTCGTCGTCCGGTCCGGCCTGCGGGACGCCGAGGACGTCGGCGAACAGCTCGCACAGCAGTTGCTCGACGGGGTGGCGCGGCGCGCGGCCGGGCCCGGCGTCGAAGCGGTCCGGGCTCGGCAGGGCCTTGCGGTCCAGCTTGCCGGAGGCGAGCACGGGCAGCTTGTCGAGCACGACGAACGCCGACGGCACCATGTACTGCGGCAGCCGCTCCCGCACGTGCGCCCGCAGCGAGGCCACGAACGCCCCGGTTTCCCGCCCGGCCGCGGGGTTGTTGGCGTACGACCCCGGTGTGCCCGTCCGACGGACCGGCCGGTACGCAGCGCCCCCCACGCGCCCCAAGGCCACATTGGGGCGCGTGAAGACGACTTCGAGTTCACCGGCTTCGGCCGCCGGGGTGACCGCCACGCGGTAGCCGGCCCGCTCGCCGAGCGCGTACAAGGCTTCCGGGTCGACGCCGTCCCGCCGCCCCAGCGCGGCGAGGGCCGCCTCGGCGTCGCCGGTGTCCAGCGCGCGGACCGCGGCCAACTCGCCGGCCAGGCGCGCGTCCGGGATCGCGGTGACGCGCAGTCGTTCCGGTTTCTCGGCAGCCAGGAACCGTTCCACGGCAGCGAGATCGCCGAACGCGACGACCTGCTCGCCGGCCGGCTCGGGCCGCGGCGCTTTCCGGAGGACGACGTCGTAGCGGTGCCGGGTCAGCTCGTTGTGCGCGGTGCCGCGCTTGACCCACAGGTCGACGTCGTCGAAGCCGGCCAGGCCGCGGGCCAGCGCCGGGAAGAAGTCCGGGTCGAGGACCAGCTCGCCCTCACGGGCGAGCGCCTGGTCGACCGCGGCGACGTCGGGACGGCCGCGGCGCAGCTCGACGGCGGTCCGGAACGCCCGCAGCGAACGCAGGTTGCGGATGTCGCCGAGGAAGATCGCTCCGCCCGGCCGCACGACACGCGCAGCCGTCTTGACGACTTCGGCGAGGTAGTCCGCGCTCGGGAAGTACTGGGCGACCGAGTTGATGATCACCGTGTCGAACTCCGGCAGCTCGCCGAGGTCGTGGGCGGGCCGGGCGGCGAGGTGGACCTTGCCCGCCAGCCCGGGCACGGCGGCGACCTCTCGCCGGACGTTCTCGATGGCGCTCTCGGAAAGGTCGACGCCCCAGTAGGTTTCGGCGTCCGGCGCGATCCGCGACAGGATCAGCCCGCTGCCGACGCCGATCTCCAGCACCCGCCCGAAGGGGGCACTTTCACCTGAAAGTGCCCCCTGGGTGGCCAGGGCACGGATGCGCTCGATCGTCGCCGCGTGCCACTCGCGCATCTCGGCCAGGGGGATCTCGGAGCCGTCGTAGCTGGAGTTCCAGCCCGCGAAGTTCTCCTCGATGCCGTGGGAGCCGGCGAGCATCTCCTCGTGGACGGCGCGCCATTCGTCGACGTGCCCCTGCTCGGCCGCCTGGTCGCGGTCGGGCACCGGCACGGCGTAGGCGATCAGCTGCCCGTCACGGGCGACGACGACCGCCTGCCCGACGCGCGGGTGTTCGGCCAGCACGGACTCGATCTCGCCGGGTTCGATCCGGTAACCGCGGATCTTCACCTGGTCGTCGACCCGGCCCAGGAACACCAGCCGACCATCCGGCAGCCACTTGACCAGATCACCGGTCCGGTACAGCCGCCCACCGGAACCGAACGGATCCGCCACGAACCGCTCCGCCGTCAGCCCCGGCCGCCCGAGGTACCCGCGCGCCAGGCCGCTCCCGGCCAGGTACAGCTCACCGGCGACGCCGACCGGCACCGGCGCGAGGTGCGCGTCGAGGACGTAGGCACGGGTGCCGGGGTCCGGCACCCCGATCGGCACGGCCGAGCCGGGGGCGATCTCCGGGTCGCAGCGGCCCAGCGTCGAGTTGGTCGTGGCCTCGGTCGGGCCGTAGGCGTTGAACATCCGCCGCCCCGGCGCCCAGCGGCGCACCAGCTCGGGCGACACCCGCTCGGTGCCCGCGAGCAGCACGCTGTCCCGCGGCAGGTCGCAGTCCTCGGGGAATTCGGCGAGCAGGGCGGGCGGCAGGATCATGAAGTCGACGCCGTGCGCGTGCGCGTATTCGGCCAGTTCCGGGCCGGGCACCCGCCGCTGCGCCGGGACGATCACCAGGCGCCCGCCCGAGAGCAGGCCGAGGCACAGGTCCCAGAACGCGACGTCGAAACTCGGCGACGCGAACTGCAGCACCCGGCTCTGCGGGCCGACGCCGAACCGCTCCGACTGCGTCGCGACCAGCTTCGCCACGCCCGCGTGGGAGACGACGACCCCCTTGGGCCGTCCCGTGGATCCCGAGGTGTAGATGACGTAGGCGGCGTTCGCCGGGACGATCGCGGCGGCGGGGTCGGTCGCCGGCTCCCACGAGATGTCTTCGAGCAGCAGGACGTCGCCGTCGAAGCGGCCGGCGAGCTCGCGGGTGGTCACCACGCACACCGGGCGCGCGTCGGCGACCATGAACGCGATCCGCTCGGCCGGGTGGTCGGGGTCGAGCGGCAGGTAGGCGGCGCCGGCCTTGAGGACGGCGAGCTCCGCGACGATCATCTCGATCGAACGCGGCACGGCGAGCGCCACGACCCGTTCCGGCCCGGCGCCGCGCCCGATGAGCAGGTGGGCGAGCCGGTTCGCGCGCGCGTCCAGCTCGGCGTAGGACAGTTCCTGGTCTTCGAAGACGAGCGCGACCGCGTCCGGCGCCTCCCGGACACGGGCGGCGAACAGTTCGGGCAGGGTCGACAGCGGCGCCTCGAGGTCCGTCTCGTTCCATTCCTCGAGGATCCGGTGCCGTTCCGGGGCCGTCATCAGCTCCAGCCGGGACACCGGCCACTGTGGACGCTCGCGCGCGCCGGCGAGCAGGATCCCGAGGTGGTCCAGCATGCGGTCCACAGTGGACTCATCGAGGACGTCGGCGCGGTAGTCCGCGCCGTCCCGGGTCAGGTTCAGGTCGAGGGCCAGGTCGGTCTCGGCGCCGAAACCGACGTTGACCAGCACCGATCCCCCGCGTCCCGGCTCGGGCCCCAGCTCGGCGACCAGGTCGGCGAACGGAACCCGGTGGGCCAGCGCGTCTTCCCGTGCCTCGCGGACGCGCGCGACGACTTCGCCGAACCCCGGCGAGCCGCCCAGATCCACTCGGAGGGGCACCAGCGCGCCGATCCCGAGCACGACATCCACCGTTCCGGCGTACCGGGACATCAGCACCGCGAACGCCGCGAGGAGGGTCAGTTCGTCGACGGCGGGCAGCGGCCGGTCGAGCCGGGCGAAGACGGGCTCCCCGACGTACGGCCGGTCGACCGGCAGCGGCAGCTCCTTCGGCGCCGAAGCGAGGCTGTCCCGCCAGAACCCGAGCCTCGACACCTGCTGCTGCACAGCGTCACCGTTGCTCACCGGTAGACCAGCCTCCCGCTGCTCACGGCGCCCCGACCGGAGCGCTGACTTAGGTGACCCTAACAAACGGATGGTGAGGATGCACTCCTGTACCATCGGTTAGCCTTACCTAAATCAGTACCAGTCGGAGGTGCGGTGCGAACAGACCCCGGAGGCATCGCTCTCAAGCGACGCCCGCCACACACGGGCCGCGCACTCGGTCTCCTGGGCGCTTTAAGCGTCCTCGTTTTCCTGTGCCTGCTGAGTGTCTGGCTGGGATCGAAGGAGATTTCGTTCGGCGCCGTCTGGCAGGTGCTGTGGCACGACGACGGCTCGGCCGACGCCGTGATCATCCACAGTGTCCGGATGCCGCGCACGTTCCTGGCCGTCCTGGTCGGCGCCGCGCTCGGCCTGGCCGGCACCCTCATGCAGGCGCTGACCCGCAACCCGCTGGCCGAGCCGGGGCTGCTCGGGATCAGCGCCGGGGCCGCGTTCGCCATCGTCTTCTCCATCACCGTGCTCGGCGTCGGCTCCCTCTACGGCTACATCTGGTTCGCGTTCGCCGGCGCGCTCGCCGCGACGACGGTCGTCTACTTCCTCGGCACCCGCGGCCGCACCGGCTCGAGCCCGGTCAAGCTCGCCCTCGCCGGGGCCGCCGTGACGGCGTTGCTCGGCTCCTTCACCAGCGCAATGGTGCTCTCGGACCCGGTGGCGCTCAACCGGTACCGCTTCTGGTCGGCCGGATCGCTCGCCGGCGTCGACAGCGGTTCGCTGCTGCGGATCCTGCCGTTCCTGCTCGCCGGCGTGGTCCTCGCGCTCACGAGCGGGCCGGCGTTGAACAGCCTCGCGCTCGGCGACGACGTCGCGGTCGCGCTCGGGCGGCGGCTCGGCCCGCTGCGGCTGCGCGGCGCGCTGGCCATCACGCTGCTGACCGGCGCGTCCGTCGCGGTCGCCGGGCCGATCGTGTTCCTCGGCCTGATCGTGCCGCACGCCGTGCGGTTCGTCATCGGGCCCGACCACCGGTGGCTGCTGCCCTACACCGCGGTCCTCGCGCCGTGCCTGCTGCTGGCCGCCGACATCCTCGGCCGGGTCGTGGCCCGGCCCGGCGAGGTCCGCGCCGGCGTGATCGTCGCGTTCCTCGGCGCGCCCTTCTTCATCTACCTGGTCCGCCGCCGCAAGCTGGTGGAGTCCTGATGAGCCTGCTGCAGGTGCGGCGCGGCCGCGTCACCTTCCGCCTCGCGAAACCCGCGGTGTCCGGCCAGGTCCGGCTGCGGCTGGTGGCCGTCTCGCTCGTCCTCGCCGTGCTGGCGTTCGCGTTGTTCTGCGTGGGCATGACGATCGGCGACGTCCCGCTGAGCGTGTCCGACGTCTTGTCCGCGGTGTTCGGCGGCGGCGACAGCGGGACCGGCTACATCGTGCGGGAGCTGCGGCTGCCCCGGGCGCTGACCGGGCTGCTGGCCGGGCTCGCGTTCGGCGCGTCCGGCGCGGTGTTCCAGACCATCACCCGCAATCCCTTGGCCAGCCCGGACATGATCGGCATCAACGCGGGCGCGGCCACCGCCGTCGTCGCCGGGATCTCCTTCGGCTTCGGCGGCGGGCTCGGCACCACGACGCTCGGCCTGTTGGGCGGGCTCCTGACCGGCGTGCTCGTGTACGCGCTCGCGTGGCGGCGCGGGACCACCGGCTACCGGATCATCCTGGTGGGGATCGGGATCTTCGCGATGTGCACCAGCCTGACCGACTACCTGCTCAGCCGCGCGCAGATCACCGAAGCGCAGGCGTCGATCGGCTGGCTCGTCGGCAACCTCGCCAACCGCGGCTGGGAGCACGTCGTCCCGCTGGCGTGCGCCTTGGCGGTGCTGCTGCCGCTGGTGCTGGCCCTGTCCCGCTGGATGCGCACCCTGCAGCTCGGCGACGACGTGGCGGCCGGGCTCGGCACGCCGGTGCAGCCGGTGCGGCTGGGGCTGCTGCTGTCCGGCGCCGGGCTGGTGGCCTTCGCGACGGCGTCCGCGGGGCCGGTCTCGTTCGTCGCGCTGACCGCGCCGCAGATCGCGCAACGCCTGGCGCGCCAGGCGTCCCCACCACTGACGGCGTCGGCACTCACCGGCGCGGTCGTCGTGCTGGGCAGCGACATCCTGGCCCGCACGCTCACGGCGTCCCCGCTGCCGGTCGGCATCGTGACCGGCGCGCTCGGCGCCCCGCTGCTGCTCTGGCTGCTGGCCAGGGCCAACCGATCCGGTTCCGGAGGCTGAGAAGATGACACCGTCACTGCGGGTGCAGGACCTGCGCGTCGCCTACGACGACCGGATCGTCATCGACGGCCTCGACCTCGAGATCCCGCCGGGGAAGATCACCGCGATCGTGGGGCCGAACGCGTGCGGGAAGTCGACCCTGCTGCGCACGCTGGCCCGCCTCCTCACGCCGAAGGAGGGCGGGGTGTACCTGGACGGCCGGTCGATCCACGACCTGCCGACCCGCCAGGTCGCCCAGCGGCTCGGCATCCTGCCGCAGTCGCCGGTGGCGCCCGAAGGCATGACGGTGGCCGACCTCGTCGCCCGCGGCCGCGCCCCGCACCAGAGCTGGTGGCGCCAGTGGTCCACATCGGACGAAGGCGCGGTGCACGCCGCCCTGGAAGCGACCTCGATGACCGACCTCGCCGACCGCCCGGTGGACGAGCTGTCCGGCGGCCAGCGCCAGCGCGCGTGGATCGCGATGGCGGTCGCACAGGGCACGCCGGTGCTGCTGCTCGACGAGCCGACGACGTACCTGGACCTGGCCCACCAGATCGACGTGCTCGACCTGGTGGTCGACCTCAACCGCGCGGAGGGCCGCACGGTGGTGATGGTCCTGCACGACCTCCCGCAGGCGTGCCGCTACGCCGACCACGTGATCGCGATGAAGGCGGGCCGCGTGGCCGCGGCGGGCGAACCGGCGTCGGTGATCACGGAGGAGCTGGTCGACGAGGTGTTCGACGTCCGTTGCCGGGTGACCCCGGACCCGGTGAGCGGCACCCCGCTGGTCATCCCGATCAGCCGCCACCACCCGGCGCCGGTCAGCTAGCGCTATTCTGGGGCCCGGCCTGCCTCACCGTCTCCGAGGCCCCTCCGGCCGGATCCCCCACCAAGGAAGCTGACTGCCGTGTATGCGCTGCCCGAAAAGACCACCGGCCCCGAGCGCGAACTGCTGGAGGCCATGCTCGACCGCAACCGCCTCGCGCTCGTCGAAAACACGCGCGGGCTGTCGGAAACCGATGCCCGCCAGCGGCTGGTGCCTTCCCTGACCACGCCGATCGCCCTCGTCAAGCACGCCGCCGTTGCCGAGCGCCGGTGGTTCCAGTGGCTGATCGCCGGGCTGGACGAGGCCGAGATCGACGGCCCCTCGACTCCCGGGGACGCCAGTTTCGCCGTCGGTGACGACGAAACGGTCGACGACGTCATCGCCGAGTACGAGCGCACCAGCGCCCGCTCGCGCGAGATCGCGGCCGGCCACTCGCTCGACGACCGGTGGACGCACCCGGTCGTCGGCGAGGTCACCCTCCGCTTCGTCTACCTGTTCCTGATCGAGGAGTTCGCCCGCCACACCGGCCACGGCGACATCCTGCGGGAGCAGCTCAGCGCCCGCTGATCGCGTACTCCCCCGCCGGCGCGGCGACGATCCTGCGGTCCACGACGGACTGCAGGATCTCCCCCACCCGCACCGCGGTGTTCGACAGCAGCGACGACGTGATCCCGTGCGTGTGCTCGGTGCCCCCCTGCAGGTAGATCCCGCCGCGCAGGGGCAGATCCGTGGTGATCCGGTAGTCGCGTTCGACGCGCAGGCGGCCGGACTCGTCGCGACGGCACCGCGGGCCGAGTTCGCCGAGCAGCGGCGTCGGGTCCGCGGGCCGGTAGCCGGTGGCGTAGACGACCGCGTCGGCTTCCAGGACCGTCTGCGCACCCGTGGTCAGCGATTCGACCGTCACCGTGCCCGCGTCGGTCACCTCGACCGGGCGCGAGACGTTGAACAGCCGCAGCCGTTCCACGCCGAGGACCTTCTCGCGGTAGACCCGCCGGTAGAGCTCGTCGATCAGGTCGACGTCGACGGCCGAGTAGTTCGTCGCGCCGTGGTAGCGCATCAGGCGGTCCTTCACCGGCTCGCCCGCGCGGTAGAACTGGTCCACGGCCTCGGGGTCGAAGATGCGGTTGGCGAACGAGCTGTCGTCGGCCGGGCTGTAGCCGTAGCGGGCGAACACCGCGCACACCTCGGCGCGCGGGAACTCGTCGTGCAGCAACGCCGCGACCTCCGCCGCGCTCTGGCCGGCGCCGACGACGACGAACCGCTTCGGGTCGGCCGCGCGTAGGGCGTCGACGCGGAAGAGCAGTTCGCTGTTGTGCCAGATCCGCGGCCCGGCGGTGACGCCTTGGGGCAGCTGCGGCCGCAATCCGGTGCCCACCACGAGGTTGCGGGCCCGCAGCGTCGAGCCGTCCGACGCCTCGACGTCGAAGTAGGCGACTTCGGGGCCGTCGTGGACCGGAGTCACCGAGACGACCTCGGTGCCGTAGGAGACGACGTCGTCGACCTTCGCCGCCGCCCACTCGAAGTAGTCGTGGAACTCCACGCGCAGCGGGAAGAGGTTCTTGTGGTTGATGAAGTCGACCAGCCGCCCGGCGGCGTGCAGGTAGTTGAGGAAGCTGAACTCGCTGGTCGGGTTCCGCATGGTGACCAGGTCCTTGAGGAACGACACCTGCATGGTCGCCGTGTCGATGAGCATCCCGCGGTGCCAGCCGAACCGGGGCTGGCGCTCGAGGAAGTGCGCGGTCACCGGCTCGCCGGGGCCGGCGTTGTGCTCGGCGAGGGCGATCGCGAGGGCGAGGTTCGACGGCCCGAAGCCCACGCCGACGATGTCGTAGATCGGGACCTCTGCAGTCATGGTGCTCCCTCGCGCTCCGGTACGGTTCAGGGAACCCTAACCTAACTTAGGCGAGCCTCGCCTAGTACGTTCGTGGTGATGTTGGTCCCCCGATCCCGAAAGGCACTCTCGAATGCGCGTGGCGATGTTCGGCTACCAGACCTGGGGGCACCGGACCCTCCAGGCGCTCATCGACGCCGGCCACGAGGTCGCCCTCGTGGTCACCCACCCGAAGAGCGACCACGCCTACGAGCGGATCTGGGCCGACTCGGTCGCCGACCTCGCTGCGGCGCACGGCATCCGCGTCCTGCTGCGCAACCGGCCGGACGACGCCGAGCTGCTGGCCGAGCTCAAGGCCGCGGACCTCGACCTGATCGTGGCGAACAACTGGCGCACCTGGCTGCCGCCGGAGATCTTCGAGCTGCCGCGGCACGGCACCCTGAACATCCACGACTCGCTGCTGCCCGCGTACGCCGGGTTCTCGCCGCTCATCTGGGCCATGATCAACGGCGAGCCGGAGGTCGGCGTCACCGCCCACATGATGGACGGCGAGCTCGACGCCGGCGACATCGTGCTGCAGCGCGCGATCCCGGTCGGGCCGTCCGACACCGCGACCGACCTCTTCCACCGCACGGTCGACCTCATCGCGCCGATCACCGCCGAAGCCATCTCCCTGATCGAGACCGGCTACACACCGGTGCCGCAGGACCGGTCGAAGGCCAGCTTCTTCCACAAGCGGGCCAAGCGCGACAGCCTGATCGACTGGACGCTGCCGCCGGCGGACCTCGAGCGGTTCGTGCGCGCCCTCTCGGACCCGTACCCGAACGCGTTCACCCACCACCGCGGCCAGGAGCTGCGGATCCTGAAGGCGTCGGTGTCGCAGGGGCACTACGGCGGCACGCCGGGCCGGATCTTCATCCGGGAGGGCGACGGCGTGGTGGTCGTCGCCGGGCCGGGCGCCCGCCGCGGGCAGTCCCCCGGCCTGCTCGTCGAGCGCGTCCGCACCGCGGACGGGGCGGAGCTGCCGGCGGCCGAGTACTTCAAGACGATGGGCGGCTACCTCACCGACCGCCCGTGACCGGTGAGCGGGACGTCCCTTGGCGGCGGCCGCGCCGGTGAGCAGGATGTCCCGCATGGCCGGGATCAGCTTCCTCGAGGAACACCGCACCTGGGTGCTCACCGGGGAGTCGAGCACCTACGCGCTGCGGCTCGGCGAAGACGACGTCCCGGTGCACGTCTACTGGGGACCCCCGCTGCCCGAAGCCGGCGTCGCCGAGCTGACCGGGGAAGCGCTTCCCTGGTGGGACGGCTTCAACGACCCGAACGAGGGACTGCCGGAACTCGCCGCCGACGGCGGCACCCGGTACTGGACACCCGCCCTCCAGGTCCGCTTCGCCGACGGGACGCGGGCCCTCGAATGGCGGTACGAGCGCGGCGAAAGCACGTCCGATCACCTGCGTCTGGTGTTCGCGGACCGGCACTACCCGCTGCGGATCACCCTGCACTACCGGCTGCGCGGTGCCGTCCTCGAACGCTGGACCGAGCTTAGCGCCGAAACCGACGTCGAGGTCGTCCGGGCCGACTCGGCCACCTGGGTGCTGCCGGTCTTCGAGGACTACCGGCTCAGTCACGTCACCGGCCGCTGGGCCGCGGAAACGCAGCTGCGCCGGTCGCCGGCGCCGCACGGGGAAACCGTGTTCGGCAGCCGGCGCGGGATCACCAGCCACCACGCCAATCCCTGGGTGATGGTCGACGACGGCACGGCGACCGAGCGCCACGGCGAGGTCTACGGCGTCGCGCTGGCCTGGAGCGGGTCGTGGCGGCTGACCACCACGCGGTCGTCGACCGGGCGGGTGACGGTGAGCGGCGGGTTCGGCCAGGACGGCGTCGTCCACCGCGTCGGGCCGGGCCGCCCGCTGACCACCCCGGTTTCGGCCGGGCTCTACACCGGCGGCGGGTTCGGCGCGGCGAGCCGCGCGTGGCACGCGTACACCCTCGCGCACGTCCTGCCGCACGCGGACGAACTGCGTCCGGTGCTCTACAACTCCTGGGAGGCCACGGGGTTCGACGTCACCGAAGCCGGGCAGCGGGCCCTCGCCGAACGGGCGGCGACGCTCGGCGCCGAGCTGTTCGTGCTGGACGACGGCTGGTTCGGCGCCCGCACCGGCGACCACGCCGGGCTCGGCGACTGGCACGTCAACCGCGCGCGCTTCCCCGACGGGCTCAAGCCACTGGCCGACGCCGTGCACGGGCTCGGCATGCGGTTCGGCCTCTGGGTCGAGCCCGAGATGGTCAACCCCGACAGCGACCTCTACCGCGCACACCCGGACTGGGTGCTGCACCACCCGCACCGGCGCCGCTCGGAACTGCGGCGGCAACTGGTGCTCAACTTCGCGCGCCCGGACGTGGCCGCGTGGGCGCACGAATGGCTCGACCGGCTCGTCGGCGAGCACGGCGTCGACTTCCTCAAGTGGGACATGAACCGGCCGTTCAGCGAGGCGGGCTGGCCCGGCGAAGCCGATCAGGACCGGCTCTGGGTCGAGCACACGCGCGCGGTGTACGCGCTGCTCGACCGGCTGCGCGCGGACCACCCCGGCCTGCGGATCGAGGCGTGCGCGGGCGGCGGCGGGCGGATCGACCTCGGCATGCTGGCCCGCACCGACCAGGTCTGGACCTCCGACAACACCGACGCGCTCGACCGGCTGCGGATCCAGCACGGCTACGGCCAGCTCTACCCGGCCCGCGCGATGTCGGCGTGGGTGACGGACAACCCGAACTTCGTGACAGCCCGTTCAGTGCCGCTTCAGTTCCGCTTCCACGTCGCCATGGCCGGCGTGCTCGGCCTCGGCGGCGACATCGTGCACTGGCCCGACGAAGACCTCGCGCTCGCCCGCAAGCTCGTGGCGCGGTACAAGGACATCCGGCCGGTGGTCCAGCACGGCGCGTTGTACCGGCTCCGGCCGCCGATCGACGACGGCGTGACCGCGCTGCAGTACGTGCACGGCGAGCGCGTCGTCGTGTTCGCCTACCGCCAGGCCGCGCACTTCAACGCGCCGGAGCGGCCGCTGCGGCTCGACGGCCTCGACCCGGCCGCCCGCTACCTCGACCCGGATTCGGGCCGGGCGCACAGCGGGGCCGTGCTGCTCGCGCACGGGCTCCCGCTCGACCTGCCCGCCGGTGACTTCGCCAGCACGCTCGTCCGCCTCGAACGCATAAAGATCTGATCTATTTCGCGTTTGCTGCGGCTTCGCGGCCTCTTGGTGGTTGACATCGTCGAATAGGTCCGATGAGATGCGTCATACATCACATATGGTGCGTCGAGGAAGGTGGCTGGACATGAGAAGGTCCCTGGCGCTGGGAGCAGCGGCGCTCCTGGCGGTGAGCGCGTGCTCGGTCGGGTCGAACGCCGGCGGCAGCGGCGCGGAGATCACCTTCCTGACGTTCGAAACCCCGAACCTCACGCCGGCCTACTGGGACGCCGCCATCAAGCGCGTGACCGGCAAGAACCCGGGGATCAAGGTGAAGAAGCTGGTCGCGCCGACCGCCGACGGACGGACGTCGTACGCGAAGCAGCTCCTGCAGTCCGGTCAGTTCCCGGACGTGATGATCGCCGTCGACTCGGCCGGCTTCGCCGAAGCGGGCAACCTCTACGCCTGGACGCCGGAGGAACTGAAGGACTTCCAGTTCCCGCAGGCGAACCCGGTCAACGGGAAGTACTACCAGCTGCCGGCGAACACCCAGACCATCCCGCCGATCTACTACAACAAGAAGATGTTCGCCGACGCGGGCATCGCGGCGCCCCCGAAGACGTGGGACGAGCTCGTCGCCGACGCCGGCAAGCTCAAGGACAAGGGCTTTTCGCCGTTCACCATCGGCGGCGGCAAGGACGGGTTCCCGTCGTCGATGATCCTGTCCGGCCTGGTGAGCACCGAGGTCTACGACACGGTGCCGGACTGGCTGACCCAGCGCCGCCAGGGCAAGGTGAAGTTCGCCGATCCCGCGTTCCAGCACGCGTTCTCGAAGCTCGCCGACCTCGCGGCGAAGGGGTACGTGGACAAGACCAGCGTGTCCCGCGACTACGCGGCGACCGAACAGGCCTTCCTGGACGGCCAGAGCGCGATGTACCCGATGGGCAACTGGTTCTCCGCGAACGCCGACGCGAAGAAGCACGACTTCGAAGTGGGCGTGTTCGACTTCCCGACCGAGGACGGCAAGCTCGTCGTCCCGGCCTACACCGGCGGCGGCATGATCGTGAACGCCAAGGCCGCGAACCTCGACGCGGCAAGGAAGTTCGCCCTCGGCTTCCAGCTCGACAAGGACCAGCTGGACGCCTCGGTGAAGGCCGACGGCCTGTTCCCGGCGATCAAGGGGTACACGCCGCCCCCCGACGCCGGGGCGACGTTCAAGGCGGGCTACGACCTGTACACCCAGGCCGTGCAGCAGAACGCCGTGGTGCACGCGTTCCGCTGGGAGACCGCGGACGACGGGTTGCTGCCGGGAATGAAGGACAAGGTCGACCAGGCCGCCCAGGACGTCATCACCGGCCGCAAGCCGGTGGCGGAGGCGTGCGCGTTCCTGGACACCGAGTGGGCGAAGGCGGGCTGACGTCCTTGACCGCCGTCATCTCCCGCCCGTCCCCGCCGGTTGCTGCTCGGCGCCGCCGTCCGGTCCTGCCGCGGCTGATGCACTTCGCGTCGTTCGGCGCGCCGGGCGTGCTCGTGTACCTGTGTTTCGTGCTGGCGCCGATCCTGATCAGCTTCGGCTACAGCCTGACGAACTACAACCCGTTCAACCCGCCGGTGAAGTTCGTCGGGTTCGGCAACTACCGCCTGCTGTTCGCCGACGCGCAGTTTCTCACCGCCTTGCGGGTGACCACGATCCTGACGGTGATCGTGGTGGTCGTCCCCAATGTCTTCGGTCTGGGCGTGGCGCTCCTGCTGGACCGGAAAGGGTGGCTGTACAACACTTTGCGGAGCGTGTTCTTCACGCCGGTGATCCTGAGTTCGGTCGTGGTGTCGATCGTGTGGTCGCGCCTGCTCGACGACCGGGGGCCGCTGAACGACCTGCTGCGCGCCTGGGGTGTTTCGCACCCGCCGGGCTGGCTGTCGGACCCGGACGTGGCGTTGTATTCGGTGGCGTCGATCGTGTGCTGGCAGATGCTCGGGTTCTGCGTGGTCGTGTACCTGGCCGGCCTGCAGGGCGTGCCGGCGGAGTTGCTGGAGGCGGCGGAGATCGACGGCGCCGGGCCGCTGCGCCGGTTCCGCGCGGTGACGTGGCCGCTGCTGGCGCCGTCGCTGACGATCAACACGGTGGTGCTGCTGATTTCGGCGTTCAAGACGTACGACTACGTCAAGGTGATCACCAACGGCGGCCCGGGTTCCGGCGCCACGGCGACGATCGCGTTCGACGTCCTGCAGACCGGGTTCGACTCGAACCACGTCGGCTACGCGTCGGCGATGGCGGTGCTGATGCTGGTGATCGTGGCGGTGGTGACGACGGTGGTGTTGCACTTCCTGCGCCGCCGGGAGGTGGACCTGTGACTCGTTCTTGGCTGCGCCCCGCGATCGCATTGCTGGTGAGCGCGGTGTTCTTCGTGCCGTTGTATTTGGTGCTGGCCAACGTGGTCAAGGACGGTTCCCTGATCGCGAAGTCGCCGGCGTCGTTGCCGCTGCCGCCGACGCTGGCGAACATCCGGGCGGTATTGACCCGCCCGGACGGGTTGTTCTGGGTCAGCCTGACCAACAGTGTCGTGGTGACGGTGTTGTCGATCCTGGTGCTGACGGTCCTGTCGGCGATGCTGGGCCACTACCTGGCGCGCTCGGGCAAGCGGTGGACGAAGGTGCTGACACTGGTGCTGCTGGCGGGGTTGATGATCCCGCCGCAGGTGATCTTGATCCCGATCACGGACGTCCTGCGGGTGACGCACCTGATGGCGACGCTGCAGGGGCTGATCCTGTTCAACGTCGGGTACTACGTGCCGTTCGGGGTGTTCGTGTTCACCGGGTTCATCCGCGGGGTGCCGGTGGAACTGGAGGAGGCGGCGCTGCTCGATGGGGCGAGCCGCATGCAGGTGTTTTGGCGAGTGGTGTTCCCGCTGCTCCGCCCAGCCACGGCGTCGGTGTTGATCTTCCTGGGCGTGTGGATCTGGAACGACTTCATCGACCCGCTGATCATCCTGGGCCCGAGCCAGGGAACGACGATCACGACGGGGATCTACCGGTCGATCGGGCAGTACCAGGCGGATCTGGGGAGTGTGTTCGCGCTGATGTTCCTGGCGACGCTGCCGGTGTTGATCTTTTATCTGGCGCTGCAGAAGCAGTTCGTGAAGGGCCTGACGGGAGGGGCGACGAAAGGGTGAGCAGTGCTCTCGCGTGAGAGCATTGATCACATGAGGCGCGAGGACGACGTTCACATCAGAGAGCAGTGCTCTCGTGCAAGAGCGGCGCTCACATGCAAGAGCGGCGCTCACGCGGTCGCCCGACCGCCGCCCACTTCGGAGAGCAGTGCTCTCACGCGAGAACGACGCACACAGTCACCCAAGCGCCGCTCACTTCAGAGATAAGCACTCTCCCTGCGGAAGCGGAGAGCACCTCCCTCTCCAGCGCGGCTCACACGCCCCCATGAGCAGCGCTCTCGCACGAGAGCAGTGCTCCCGCGCAAGAGCGGCGTTCACGCGTCGCCGAGGCACCGCTCACAACCAAGAGCAGCGCTCTCGCGCCAGAGCAATGATCGCAGGTGCTGCACGAGCGGTGCTCACGTCGGAGAGCAGTGCTCTCGCCGCCTCGGCGAGGAAAGTTTCACCGCTCGGCGACTTTCCCGCCGTCGACCTCCAAGCGGCGGGTCACGTGCACCGCGTCCAGCATCCGGCGGTCGTGCGTCACCAGCAGGAGCGTCCCCGGGTACCTGTCCAGCGCCGCCTCGAGCTGCTCGATCGCCGGCAAGTCCAGGTGGTTCGTCGGCTCGTCCAGCACCAGCAGGTTCACCCCGCGCGCCTGCAGCAGCGCCAGCGCCGCCCGCGTGCGCTCCCCCGGGGAAAGCGTCGCCGCCGAGCGGAGCACGTGGGCTGCCTTCAGGCCGTACTTCGCCAGCAACGTCCGGACCTCGGCGTCGGCGAACTCCGGCACCTCGCGCGCGAACGCCGACGCGAGCGGGACGTCGTCCAGGAACAGCCGCCGCGCCTGGTCGACCTCGCCGACCACCACGCCGGGGCCCAAAGCGGCAGCTCCCGCATCCAGAGCGACCCGGCCCAGCAGCGCCGCCAGGAGCGTCGACTTGCCCGACCCGTTCGCGCCCGTGATGGCGACCTTGTCCGCCCAGTCGACCTGCAGGTCGACCGGCCCCAGCGTGAACCCGCCGCGCCGGACGACCGCGCCGCGCAGGGTCGCGACCACCGCGCCCGCGCGCGGGGCCGCGGCGATCTCCATCCGCAGCTCCCACTCCTTGCGCGGCTCCTCGACCACCTCCAGGCGCTCGATCATCCGATCGGTCTGCCGCGCCTTCGACGCCTGCTTCTCGGTCGCCTCGGTGCGGAACTTGCGCGCCGCCTTGTCGTTGTCCGGCTGCTTCCGGCGGGCGTTCTTCACGCCCTTCTCCATCCACGCCCGCTGCATCCGCCCCCGCGCTTCCAGCGAGGACTTCGTATCGGCGTACTCCTCGTACTCCTCACGCGCGTGCCGGCGCGCGACCTCGCGTTCCTCGAGGTAGGACTCGTACCCGCCGCCGAAGACGTTCACCTGCTGCTGGGCCAGGTCCAGCTCGACGACGCGGTCGACCGTCCTGGCCAGGAACTCGCGGTCGTGGCTGACGAGCACCGTGGCGGCGCGCAGGCCGGACACGAACCGCTCCAAGCGGGCCAGGCCGTCCAGGTCGAGGTCGTTGGTCGGCTCGTCGAGCAGGAAGACGTCGTAGCGGCTCAGCAGCAGCGACGCGAGCCCCGCGCGCGCCGCCTGGCCGCCCGAGAGCGACGTCATCGGCTGGTCCAGATCCACGGCCAGACCCAGGTCGGCGGCCACTTCGGCGGCCCGGTCGTCGAGGTCGGCGCCGCCGAGGGCGAGCCACCGGTCCAGGGCCGCCGCGTACAGGTCGTCCGCGCCCGCTGCGCCGTCGGTCAGTGCCGCGGTCGCCGAGTCGAGGTCGGCCTGCGCCGCCGAGACGCCGGTGCGGCGGGCCAGGAAGGCCCGCACCGACTCGCCTTCGCGCCGTTCCGGCTCCTGCGGCAGGTGCCCGACGGTCGCGGCCGGCGGGTTCAGCCGGACCTCGCCGCTGTCCGGTTTCGCGAGCCCGGCGAGGGTCCGCAGGAGCGTGGACTTGCCGGCGCCGTTGACCCCGACCAGGCCGACGACATCGCCGGGCGCGACGACGAGATCGAGGCCGGAGAAGAGGATGCGGTCACCGTGGCCCGCGGCCAGGTCCTTCGCGACGAGAGTTGCGCTCATGAGGTAGCCGAGTCTACGACGTCGCCGTGAACTGTCAGATCAAGGTCAAAACCACCGGCTGTGTGTGTCCCGTGGCGCTTTGATCACTCACTGTGGGTACCCTGTTCGGTTGTCAGACCAGCAGCGCAGTGAGGTCGGTGAACAACATGGGCGAGCCCGCTCCCCCGGTCACCCTCGGCCGCAGGCCGAAGCCGAGGGAAAGCCGCCCGTCCGCGCCGCGGCCCACCGTGAGCCGCCGCCGGGAGGTCAGTCACGCCAGCGCGCGGTCGCTGCTGATGACCGTCCTCGGCGAGTACGCGCTGCCGCGCGACAAGCCGGTCTGGACGTCGATGCTCGTCGAGGTCCTGGGCATGCTCGACATCGAGGAGAAGTCCGCGCGGCAGGCGCTGGCCCGCTCCGCCGCGGAGGGCTGGGTGGTCTCCGAGCGCGTCGGGCGCCGCGTGCGGTGGTCGCTGACCCCGCCGGGGCGGCGCCTGCTGACCGAGGGCGCCGACCGGATCTACGCGTTCGGCCGCGAAGAACGCCGCTGGAACGGGCAGTGGCTGATGCTCATCGTGTCCGTGCCCGAAGCCAAGCGCGACCTGCGGCACCGGCTGCGCACGCGGCTGACCTGGGCGGGCTTCGGCTCGCCCGTCGCCGGCGTGTGGGTCAGCCCGGACCTGTCGCGCCAGCGGGAGGCCCAGCAGATCGTCAGCGAGCTCGGCCTCGACGCCCAGGCCATGTCGTTCACCGCCGCCTACGGCGAGGTCGGCGAGCAGGAGTCCATGGTCGCCCGGTCCTGGGACCTGACCGACCTCAAGGACCGCTACGAGGACTTCATCGACCGGTTCACCGGCCTGCACCCCACCGGCGGCCGGGCGGTGCTGCGCGCGCAGACCGAGCTCGTCCACGAGTGGCGGCGGTTCCCGTTCCTCGACCCGCAGCTGCCGGCCGAGCTGCTGCCGGCGAAGTGGAGCGGGACGAAAGCGGCGGAACTGTTCCATCACAAACACGTCGACTGGCGCCCCGAGGCCCAGCAGTATTGGGACGACATCGTCGAAGCCGAAGAAGCAGGGTGAACATGACTCAGCAGGTCCGCCTCGATCGTGACGGCGGGCTCGCCGTCCTGACCGTCGATGCCCCGCCGTTGAACCTCTACACGGCTTCGCTGCAGTCCTCGCTCGCCTCGGCGATCGGCGAGCTGGAGACCGAACCCGCCCGCGCGCTGCTCATCCGCGCCGAGGGCAAGATCGTCAGCGGCGGCGTGGACGTCTCGCTGTTCGACGCGCAGGGCTCGCCGGCCGAGGCGAAGGTGCTCTTCGACGAGATGCTGGCGGTGCCGGACCGGATCGCCGCGCTGCCGTTCCCCACGGTGTTCGCCGCGCACGGCCTGTGCCTGACCTGGGCGTTCGAAGTCGCCGTCGCCTGTGACGTCATCCTCGCCGCTTCGCGCGCGAAGTTCGGCCTGGTGGAGAAGGTCGTCGGTCTCACGCCGACCATGGGCGGCACCCAGCGGCTGGCCGCGCGGGCCGGCGTCGGGCGCGCCAAGGAGTTCGTGATGACCGGCGACACCTACGACGCCGCGACGCTCGAGCGCTGGAACGTCGTCAACCGCGTCCTGCCGGACGAGGGTTTCGACGACGCGGCGCGGGCGTTCGCCCGGCGGCTGGCCGAGGGCCCGACCCGCGCCCACGCGGCGACCAAGCGCGTCCTGGAGCACTTCTCCGCGGGCGGCGTCCCCGAGGCGAACGCGTACATCACGACGATCGCGGCGGAGCTGTTCGAGACTGAAGATCTCCGCAACGCCGTGAAGTCGTTCTTGGCCGAGGGACCCGGCAAGGCGACGTTCTCGGGGCGTTAACAGTCCGTTCGGACAGCGGTTGCCGCCGTTCGGGCCTGCGCGGTTCTCCCCGCACCGGGTTACATTCGACGTGGTCTAGACCACGTCGTCCCCGCCTCGTGCCGATTGGAGAACCGCCATGAGACGCACGCCCGCACGACTACGCTCCGCACTCGCCGCCTTGCTCATCGCGCTCGGTGGCACCGCGGCGCTCGCGCCACCCGCCGCCGCCGCCGGTTCGCTGACCGCCACCCTGGCGCTGAACGGCACCACCGGCACCTACACCGTCGCCAACACCGGGACCGCCTCGGTGAGCAACTGGGCGATCACCTTCACGCTGCCCGCCGGGATCACCGCTTCGACCGGCGACAACGGCACGGTGACCCAGAACGGCACCCAGGTCACGCTCACCCCGGCGTACTACATCGCGACGCTGGCGCCGGGCCGCAACACCTACCCCTACAGCCCGACCTTCCGGCTCAGCGCCGCGGCGACGCCGACGCAGTGCCGCGTCGACAACGCCAACTGCGACGGTTCACCCGACACCCCGCCGGGCGCGCCCGCGAACCTGCGCTTGGTCGCGAAGACGACCAAGACGGTCGCGCTGGCGTGGAACGCTTCGGCGGCCGGCTCCCTGCCGGTGTCCGGTTACGACGTCTACCAGGGAACTTCTCTGGCCACGTCGGTGACCGGGACGAGCGCCACGATCTCCGGGCTGACGCCGGGTACCGCGTACTCGTTCACGGTGAAGGCCAAGGACGCCAAGGGGAACACCTCCCCGGCGAGTGCCGCGTTGGCCGTGACGACGAACAACCCGGCCGACGACACGCAGCCGCCGTCCGCGCCGAGCGGGCTGCGCTCGACGGCCGCGGACTCGGGCAGCGTCTCCCTGACCTGGACGGCGTCGACCGACAACACCGGCGTGGTCAGCTACGACGTCTACCGCGGATCGGTGCTGGCCACCACGGTGACCACGACGTCGGCCGTGGTGACCGGGCTGGCACCGTCCACTTCGTACACGTTCACGGTCCGGGCGCGCGACGGCTACGACAACGTGTCGGCGCCGAGCGTGGCCGTCACCGCGAAGACCGGCGACATCGTCTCGGGGTACGCGAAGGTCGGGTACTTCGTGCAGTGGGGCATCTACGGGCGCCAGTACTTCGTGAAGAACCTGGAGACTTCGGGCGCGGCGTCGAAGCTGACGCACCTGCTGTACGCGTTCGAGAACATCGACCCGGTGAACCTGACCTGCCTGTCCGGCGTCACGAAGGGCACCACGGCGAACCCGGAAGACCCGAACCAGGGCGACGGCGCCGGTGACGCCGAAGCCGACTACTCGCGGCCGTTCTCGGCGGCGCAGTCGGTGGACGGGGTGGCCGACACCGGCTGGGAGTCGCTGCGCGGCAACTTCAACCAGCTCAAGAAGCTCAAGGCCAAGCACCCGAACTTGAAGGTGCTGGTGTCGCTGGGCGGCTGGACGTACTCGAAGTACTTCTCGGACGTCGCGGCCACCGACGCGTCGCGCAAGAAGTTCGTGTCGTCCTGTGTGGACACCTGGCTGAAGGGCAACATCGCGTCGTACGGCGGCGCGGGCGGCCCGGGCACCGCGGCCGGCATCTTCGACGGCATCGACCTCGACTGGGAGTGGCCGGCCAGCGGCGACGGGCACCCGGGCAACCACTGGAGCCCGAACGATAAGGCGAACCTGACGGCACTGCTGGCCGAGTTCCGCACGCAGCTCGACGCGTACGGCGCGACGACCGGCAAGCGGTACCAGCTGCACGCGTTCACGCCGGCGGACCCGGCCAAGGTCGCGTCCGGGTGGGACGTGCCCCGCGTGTTCGACTACCTCGACGTGGCGAACGTGCAGGGCTACGACTTCCACGGTTCGGGCAGCGACAACTCGTGGGAGCCGAACCGCACCGGCCACCAGGGCAACCTGTACGCCGACGCGGACGACCCGTACCCGTTCCACTTCAGCGCGGAGGCGGCGATCAACGCGTACACGAACGCGGGCGTCGACCCCCGCCGCCTGACGCTCGGCCTGGCGTTCTACGGCCGCGGCTGGCAAGGGGTGGCGGACGGCGGCAAGAGCGGCGAGTGGCAATCGGCAACCGGCGCGGCCCCGGGCCAGTTCGCCGAGGAGGCGGGCACCCGCGGCTACGCGAACCTGCTGGCAAGCGTCCCGAACTGCACGGTCCACCACGACACGGCCGCGGTGGCAACATCGTGCTACACGGGCAACGGCGGCCAGTGGTGGACGTTCGACGACGCGTGGTCGATCGGCCTGAAGACGACGTGGCTCAAGTCCCGCGGCCTCCTCGGCGTGATGGCCTGGGAGATGTCGGGCGACTCCGGTGCGCTGATGAACGCGGTGAGCGCCGGCCTCGGGTGAGACCTCGGTCCCCCTGACCTGTTTCCGCAGGTCAGGGGGACTGGGTACCCTGCGTGCGGGGCCGTTCGGCGGGCACGCTAAAGTACTTCCACGCACTCAGGGAGTGCGGGTCCGGGCTGTGGCGCAGTTTGGTAGCGCACTTGACTGGGGGTCAAGGGGTCGCAGGTTCAAATCCTGTCAGCCCGACCGGACGGCGGGTTTCCGCAGCTCACAGCTGCGGAGGCCCGCTTTTGCTGTGGTCGTGGGTGTCGTTCCGGTCTAGCACAGCGCTCGGTGACACCTTGACTGGAGGCTCTCCCCATGCCGACGAATTTGACCAAACAGGGTCTGCCCAGGCCCGTGGACGACACGTGGCGTTCCTACGTCGAAGAGTGGGACCGCAGCCTGCGCGCCGCGAACCGCCCGCACACGACCCGCTACAACTACCAGCTCGCGGTCGCCCAGCTCGCCGACTTCCTGGGTGGCTCGGAGCTGCCGGAGTTCCTCGCGAAGATGGACATGTCCGCCGACGACGACAGCGATGCCGCGGATGACCCCACCGATGTCGGACGCAAGCATGTCGAGTGGTTCATCGCCTGGATGATCGACAGCCGGTCCGCCTCGACAGCCCTGAACAAGTACAAGGCCATCCAACAGTTCTTCAACTACCTCCTCGAGTGCGAGGAGATCGATCGCCATCCGATGGAGAAACTCAGCCAGCCGGACACCCCGGACAAGCTGGTGCCAGTGGTGTCCGATGACGAACTGACCCGCCTGCTCGGCACCTGTCGTGGAAAAGGCTATCGCGAGCGGCGCGACCTGGCGATCATCCGCCTCCTCCTCGACATCGGCGCGCGGCTCACCGAGGTCGCCAACCTCAAGGTCCATGACGTTGATCTCCGGCGTGACGGGATCGTCGTCCAGGGCAGGGGTGACCGCCAGCGGTTCATCCCTTTCGGTGAACACACCGGCCAAGCCATCAGCCGCTACCTCCGCACTCGCAGCCGCCACTCGGCAGCGGACCTCCCTTACCTGTTTCTCGCCGAACGCGGACGCGAGCAACTGAAACCGAATGGCATCAAAATCATGATCCGCCGCCGCGGCAATGCCGCCGGCATCCCGCACATGCACGCTCACCGCCTCCGCCACACCCTGTCGCACGGCTGGCAGCGAGAGCAAGGAAACGAATCCGACCTCATGGCCATCATGGGCTGGCGCTCCCCCGAAATGCTCCGCCGCTACGGCGCCAGCGCCGCCGCCGAACGAGCGGAGAACACCCATCGAACCCTGAACCTGGGCAATCGCGTATAAGTAGGGTGTGCTGCCGCTGCTCAACCGCCGAGCAGCGGCAGCACAGCAATCAATCAATGATACGCCACCTTGCACGCCAGAGTTTCTCCAGTGCAGTTGCCGCGACCTGCCGCCCCCGCGCCACCACTTGTCCGAGCAGCAATAGCACCTATAGCCGAAATTGTGCGAACGTGTATTCAAGGGGAACGGGGGACTTGCCCCTCATACGTGGGATATCTCCCGTGTTCGGAGAGACCATGCGCTCACTATAGCGCAGAGTGATCGCCCTTACACTTCAATCTCCAGCATTTCGCGTGGGCATTTACCTTCCGGGAGCGACACCGTCGGCGACATCGACCTCTTCGCCCTCACCGACGTCGATGGTCGGCCGGTTCGACAAACGGCAATCACTCCGCGGCGGCTACAGCCGCGAGAATGCCCGAACCGCTGAAGTCCTTGAACCGCGCCGGCCTATCTCCCTGGCTCCCGGTTCCTCGGCACCATCGTAGCCGCCGCACACCGAGGCAGGCCGCGAACGCCCAGACGGAGTGGCCGCCGCAGCTGGATATCGCGCACCAGTCAACAATGTACGCTCCCGTCAGCTCCACGGTTCTCTCCACCGATCGTCACGCTCACTAGCGCGACACGGTCTGATCGGTAGGGCACCTCAGCACCGTTTTCGCTGGTTGCACGACCTGAGTAGAGGCCAAGAGTGGCCTTGGTGGGGTCGGCTTCCCAGGTAGGGTTGGCAGCTTGGACAGCATCGCCGATGCCGGCGGAGGTGAATGTGACCTCCCGGCATGTCCCTCCAGGCTTCGCGGGGTAGTTCGGATTCACACCGTCGAAGGCTGGCCCGCTGATCGCGTCGAGAGGCAACAGCTCCGTTGCGACTTTCAGCGCGGCCCGTTCGGAGATCCCTCCAGGGAAGTAGAGATTGAATCCGCTCAACTTGCCTGACCACGTGACGGGACCCGGTTCGTCTGCGCACGCGACGCCGCCGGCTAGACGCCAAGCGTGTCCCTCACCGATAGGATCTTCGCCTTGGTCGGTGCATTCTGTCTCCGGCACCTGCCCGAAGGTCTTGTTCCACCACGTCACATCACTCATCAGGCCACGAGTCGAATCGGTGTGGCTGACGCTTGGCAAGCTACTAGACGTCGTCAATGCAGGCGGTGAGGACGATACCGCCGGCCTTGGCGCCGACGTGGCAATGCCCGCGGTTGGAACTGGAGGGTCGCTTCCACAACCTGCCAGGCCCATGACCAAGAGCACGACGAACCAGTGGGCGCTCCGCCGACGCATCGTCACGATCAACCTGTCGCACCAGCTCGAAGCGTCGTTACAACCCAGGCGATGCGAGTGTTCGCCAGACGTCGGGTTGACCGTGCCGCAGATGCCGGGTCCGAACGCCCGCAACTACACCTCCTTTACGAGATCCGCTGCACGCCCTGGCACGCCTGAAACCGGCAACGCCGCGGACCGCACCGGTCGAGGTGCGGTCCGCGGCCGGCCACGCCCGCCCGGTACCCGGTGCCGCCGGTCAGCGGTCCTCCGCCCCGGGCGGGGCAACGTTTTGCGCCAGCCAGGAGAGCACGGGCTCCAGCTCCCGGCACGCGAGCCAAACCCGGTCCAGCGCCTCGGCCGAATGCAACCAGTCGTCGCAGCCGAGTTCCCTGACCGCCAGCAACGACCGGTGGCGCAGGAGCTCCGCCCGCGGGTGGTCGGCCGGGAAACCCCGAGGGACTCGCTTGAGTTTCTCCCCCGTGATCTCGTAGCCGCCGTCCGCCAGCTCTTCGACGACCTTCGCGAGAACGGAACCGGACGCTTCGGCTGCCACAGCGGCCCGGTAACGTTCCACCTGCCCCGGGGTCGCATACCACCAGGCTCCCTGCAAGCGCAGACCATCGAGGTCGAAGCGCAGCCCGATCTCCACGTTCTCGGCGAGGCGCACGACGGCGCACTGGTGTTGCCACCACCACGGCGTACTGCGGAAACCCGAGACCGAGTGATCCTCGAACGATTCGGAGCGGAAGGCGAGCGCGTCCACGAGCGCCACCATCGGCTGCCGGACCAACCGCTCACGATCCTTCCGCAGCGCCTCCCGCGCCGCCGCCGAAGGATCGCCTTCGAGCCGCAGGAGGACGTCGAAGGCCGCCTCCGACCAACCGGAAAAGTCACGGTGCATGCGAGTCAGTATCACCGACCACGTCGCGCTCCGCAGCCACAGGCCACCGCCGGCGCGCCGGGGAAATTCGTTCCGCAGTTGCACACTGGTTCAGCTCGCTCGAGCCCTGTTAGCTTGTGGCAAACCGGTGACGAAGGGCGCTATCGTGACTCAGACGACGGCTCGAATAGATCGCAATCGACTGCTGGACCTTCTGACTCGGGAAGACGAAGAAGCGAGGCGCCGGACCACCGAATCGGCGAAAATTCTCGACCGGGCCACGGAATCACTTTCCGGCGGAGTCGCCTCGTCCTATCAGTTTCGCGACCCCTGGCCCATCTACCTCGATCGCGGGAAAGGCCCGAAGGTCTGGGACGTCGACGGCAACGCCCTGTGGGACTTCCACAACGGATTCGGCTCGATGATCCAGGGTCACGCGCATCCGGTGATCGGTGCCGCGATCCGGGAGCGTTACGAGAAGGGCACCCATTTCGCGGCGCCGACCGAGGATTCCGTCGTCGTGGCCGAGGAGCTCAAACGCCGATGGCAGATCCCGCAGTGGCGGTACACGAACTCCGGTTCCGAGGCGACGATGGATGCGATCAGGATCGCCCGCGCCTACACCGGCCGGGAACCGATCATGAAGATCTTCGGCTCCTACCACGGTCATCATGATTCGGTGATGATCTCCATCGCGGGTGAATACGAAGAAATCGGCGAGCCCGACGCTCTCGTTTCGGTCCCCTACGGCGCCGGCATCCCCCGGAGCACCGTCGATCTCACCTTCGCCGTGCCGTACAACGACGCTCGATCGATGGAACGCCGGATCGCAAAGCTCACCGAGGAGGGGCGCAAGCCGGCCTGCGTGATCATGGAGGCCGCCCCCATGAACATGCGGCTGATCCTCCCCGAGCCCGGCTACCTCGAGGCGGTCCGGGAAATCACCGAACGCCACGGCGTCGTCCTCATCTTCGACGAGGTGAAGACCGGGCTCACCTTGGCGGCCGGTGGCGCCGTGGAACGGTTCGGGGTTCGGCCCGACATGGTGACCCTCGCGAAGACACTGGGTGGCGGTTTCCCGCTCGGTGCGGTCGGCGGTAGCGAAAACGTCATGTCCGTGGTGAAGGACGGGAGCGTCTACCAGGTCGGGACGTACAACGGTAATCCGCTCGGCATGGCCGCGGCGCGGGCCAGCCTGACGGACGTGCTGACCCCCGACGCCTACCGGCATCTCGAACGGCTCAACGACCGCTTGACCGGCGCTTGCACCAAGGTCCTCGACGAGTTCGGCCTGCCCGGGTATTCGCTGGGTCTGGGTGCGAAGGGCTGCGTCACCTTCGCCGCGGAGAAGGTGACCGACTACCGCAGCTTCCAAGCCAACCGGGACACCGACCTGAGCCGGCTGTTCTGGCTGTACTGCTTCAACCGCGGAATCTTCACAGCGCCGAACCGCGACCAGGAGTGGACCCTTTCGGTGACGCACACCGAGGAAGCGGTGGACGCGTACGCGGGTGCTCTGCGCGACCTGGCGGCAGACCTCGCGCCGGCCTGATCCGGACGGTCCGGCGGGTGCGGAAGCCGCCCGGGGGAAAGGAAGCCGTCAAGCCGCCTCCTCCGGCAGCTCCCGCATCCGCCGGATCGAGGAAGGCACCACCAGCAGCACGCAGACGAGGCCGCCGAGGACCGCGACGAGGAAGGTCGTCCGGAGCCCGAGCCAGGTGCCGAGCACTCCGGCGAGAAGCGCACCCAACGGCCGGGAGCCGTTGTTGAAGACCATGAAGACCCCTTGGACCCGGCCGCGCACCCGATCCGGGGTCAGGGCCTGCTGGATCGAGCTCCCCGCGATGTCGCAGACCATCAGGCCGATCCCGGACAGCAGCTCCGCGACGACGAGGATTCCGGTGGTGAGCCAGACCGGCCCGTGCGCGATGGGCACGAGCACCAACGCGCCGAGGTAGAGGAACCCGCCGCCGAGGAACGCCCACCCGACACCGATCCGGCTGGTCACCCGGGTCGTCACCGTCGACCCGATCAGGGCACCCACCGCGCCCGCGGCCAGGACGAACCCGGTCGCGACCGCGGGCAGGTGCAGCTCGTCGATCGCGAACAGCAGAAGCAGGGTGAAGTAGATGGTGTAGAAGAAGTTCAACCCCGCGTCGACGAGGAACTTCGCCAGCAGCGCGGGCACGCGGCGGATGAACGCGAAACCTTCCCGAAGGTGGTCGCGCCCCGCCTTCAGCCGCGGCGGCTCCTCCGGCGCGATGCTCCGGAGCAGCAAAGCCGACCCCAGGAAGGAAACCACGTCCGCGAGCAGGGCGATCGGCCCGGACAGCAGCTGCACCAGTGCCCCGCCCGCCGGCGGCCCCGCCGCCCACGAGAAGTAGTAACTGCCTTTCACCAGGGAATTCGCCGGAACGAAATCCCGGCGGTCCACCAGCGCGGTGAACAGGCTGTTGGCACAGATCCCGAACACGACGGCCAGCGCCCCGGTCAGGAACGCCACCACGTACAGGTGCGCCATCGACAGCAGCCCCGCCCAGTAGGCCACCGGAACGGTCACCAGCAGGCCGGCGCGCAGCAGATCGGTCGCGATCATCAGCTTCCGCCGCCGTCCGAACCGGTCCACGAAGACACCCGCGTGCAGCGCGAACAGCAGATTCGGCAGCGTTCCGGCCGCCGAGAGGATCGACACTTCTCCGGCACTCGCGTCCAACGCGAGCACGGCGATCAGCGGTAACGCCACAAAGGTGACCTGGTCGCCGAGATAGGAGATCGTCTGCGCCGTCCAGTAGCGCCGGAATGGAACGCGAAGCAACAGCGGCGGGACGATCCTGGCCAGGCGAGCGGTGGAACCTTGCGGAGCCTCGTCGGAATGCACCAATCCCCTTGCTCCCGTCACCAGTCCAGTTCGTCCAGCTGCCGCGCGGGCTCCCGCACGAAGACCGCGAGCAGACTTCGCAGTTCTCGAACTATACATTCGGCCGTGGTGCGGTCAAACAGATCCGCGGCGAACTCCAGATGGCCGGTGATCCCGTCCGGTTCCGCCGACTCCGTGGAACACTCGGTCAACTCGAACGTGAGGGCGAACTTGGCGACCCCCACATCCAGCTGCTCCGCTTCGGCGACGACGCCGGGAAGCCGGGGCGGGACGAGTTCACCCACCTGAAAGGCGAGCAATACCTGAACGCCGGGGTTGTACGACATCGAACGCGCCGGATTCACCAGCTCGATCACCTTGTCGAAGGGATATGCGTGGTGTTCCAAAGCCGCCAGGTCCGTCTTCCGAATCCGCCGCAGCAACTGCTCCACCGTCGGCTCACCGGACAGATCGGCTCGCAGGATCACCGTGTTCACGAAGAGACCGACCAGGCGTTCCAGAACCGGATCCGGCCGTCCGGACACGGTCGCGCCGATGGCCACGTCGTCGCCGGCACCGCGTCGCCGCAGCAGGACGGCCACGGCGGTGTGGACCACGACGAAGACCGTCGTGCCCAGGCCGGCCGCCAGCCGGGCGACCGCCCGGTGCAGGTTCCGGTCCAGCCGGACCTCGACGCGCCCGCCACGGTTGCTCGGCACCGCGGGGCGCGGCCGGTCGGTGCGCATCGCGGTCGACTCGGGCAGGCCGGCCAGCGTCGCCGCCCAGAACTTCGCGTGCCGTCCGGGCCCGGCCGGCACGCCGTCCTCGGCGGCGTGCCGAGCGCGCTCCCACGCCGCGTAGTCGGTGTAGCGGACGGGCAGCAGATCCCACCCGGGCGCCAGCCCCATCAACCTCGTCGTGTAGGCGAACCCGAGGTCGTCGGCCACCACGTCGAGCGACCAGCCGTCGACGGCGATGTGGTGGAACAACAGGAGCAGCACGCTTCGGTCCGGCCCCACCGGGAACAGGTGCGCACGGAACGGCGCCTCGTCGACGAGGTCGAACGGCGCGGTCGCCGCAGCCAGCACCACCCTGTCCACCTCCTGTTCGTCCGAGGCGGTGACGCGCAGCGGGCTCACGGCTTCGGCAGGCAGGACCTCCTGGGCGAATGCGGTGTCGCCGATCGTGATCCGCGTCCGCAGCGGTTCGTGCCGGGCAACCAGGTCGCCGATCGCCGCGCGCAGTGCTCCGACGGCGAGGTCACCGCGAAGGTCGAGGACCAGCGGAACGTGGTAGAGGGCTGACGGGCCGTGGAAGGTTTCCAGGATCCACAAGCGTTCCTGGGCGAAGGACAGGGGCGGGGGCACGGAAGCGGCCGGTTCGATCGGCACCGGACGCACGGCACTCCCACGGAGCATGACCTCCAGCGCGCGGACACTCGGGTTGCGGAAGATGTCGGCTATGCCGACCGAACGCCCGAAGGCCAGCCGTATTTCCCCGGCCAGCTTCGCAGCGGGGAGCGAATACCCGCCGAGTTCGAAGAAATCGTCGTCGTGGCCGACGCTTTCCCGGCCGAGGCACTCCGCGAACAACCGGGCCAGCGCTTCCGTCGTCACCCCGCTCACCGAGGGTCCTCCCCCGCCAGCACTACCTCGATCAAATGCGGTCCGGCTTCGGCCATGGCCCAGGCGAGGTGGTCACCCAGCTCATCCGCCGTTCGCGCCCTGGCGGCCGGCACACCCATGCCCGTGCTGATCGCGACGAAATCGAGTTCGGGATCCGCGACGTCGAACAACGGGGACGATCCGGGGTTCCCGTCGCGCAGCCGGCGTTCGGCGGCCCGCAGGATCGCGTATCCGCGATTGTTCAGCACCAGCGTGGTCACGTCGAGCCGCTCTCGTGCCTGCGTCCACAACGCGCTGATCGAGTACATCGCGCTGCCGTCCGCCTGAAGGCAGATCACCGGCCGTGCCGGGCACGCCAGTGCGGCACCGATCGAGAGCGGCAGGCCCTCGCCGATCGCGAACCCGCACAACGAGAGCAGGTCGTGGCGTGGCGCCGCTTCCAGCGCGGACACCAGGTCCGGACCCGAGGTGTTGGCCTCGTCGACGACGACGGCTCCCTCGGGTAGCTGCGCGGCGATCACTTTTCCGATGCTCGCCAGGGTGAACCGCGACCCGGTCAGGGGTTTCGACCGGACCAGAGGCGCGGCCGGGTGTGCGCGCACCCCCGGTGCCAGTACGCCGGCGAGTTCTTCGAGAGCCGCGGCCACGTCCTCTCCCGGCGCACCCAGCCGGTCCACCACGCAGCCCGGTGGCGTCAGCTCGCCGCGAGCTCCCGGAGACCCGAACGCGGCCACCGGCGGCACGGAGTCGACCAGCACCAGCCTGCCGGTACCGGACAGCTGCCGTCGCGCACGTTCGACGTCCGCGGCGAGCCGCTCGACGGGCGCGACCCCGATCCCGCGTTCCAGCCGGGCCGGGAACGTCTCGGCCATCACGCGGATTCCGGTGGCCGCCCCGATCTTCGCCGCGGCGGCCAAGCCGTCGTGCCGAAGCGCCGCCCCGCCGAGCAGCAGGGTCACCGCCGCCCCTCGCCTCAGCAGGTCCGCCACCCGGCCGAGTTCGCCGGCCGGAACCGGTGGTGCCGACGGCGCAGGCCCGGGCTCGGCCATCCGGGCGCCCTCCGCCCACGCCACGTCGGACGGCACGATGAGCGTGGCCACGCCGTGCGGCGCCCGCTGCGCGGCGCGGACCGCGGCAACGGCGTCCTCCCCGATCGTCCTGGCGGCCTCGGCCATCCTGACCCAGCGGGAGAACGGTGCCGCGACAGCGGCGACGTCGGACTCCAGCGGGGCGTCGAGCGCACGGTGCTCGGTGGTGCTCGCGCCGACGAGCGAAACGACCGGCGTCCGCGCGCGCTGGGCGTTGTGGAGGTTGGCCAGCCCGTTGGCCAAGCCCGGCCCTTGGTGGAGCAGGGTGGCGGCGGGCTGTCCGGCCATCCGGGCGTAACCGTCCGCCGCTCCGGTGGCCACCCCTTCGAACAGGCAGAGGACGCCCCGCACGCCCGGCGTGGAGTCCAGCGCCGCGACCAGGTGCAACTCGGAGGTGCCCGGGTTGGCGAAGCAGACCGTGAGCCCGGCCGCCCGGAGCGATCCGAGCAGGGCAGCGGCACCGTTCATCGTTTCCCTCCGGTTGCGGTGAGGCCGGGTGTCAGCGACGGAGCGATGGCCTCGAGCACGGCCACGCGGCCTTCGAACGGGAACGTGCGACGTGGCCAGAACACCACCATGTCGGTGAACCCGAGCTCCTCGAAATGGCCCGTCGCCTCCTCGAAGGCCGTTCTCGATTCCAGCGCGCCCCCGAGCTGGACCCCCGCGACGACGATCTTGTCGAGTGCGCGGAAGTCGCGCCCTTCGGCGGCGCACGCCTCGGCCAGCCGATCGAGCTGCTCGCGAAGCGGTCCTGTCCGGCTGTCGAACCGGCCCGGATCGAAGTTCCCGGGCACCCCGGTGGTGATCCAGGCGTCGGCCGTGCGGGCCACGAGCCGCAGACCACGCCTGCCGGTCGCCGCGACGGCGATCGGGGTGCGCGGGCGCTGAACGCAACCGGGGTGCATCCGGGCGTCGACGGCCCGGTAGAACTCGCCGTCGAAAGTGGTCCGCTCGTTGCGCAGCAGCAGGTCGGTCAGCTCCACGAACTCCTCGAACCGGCGGCCGCGGGTGCCGGGCGACAGCGGGGCGACGCCGAGGACCTGGGCGTCCGCCCCGCCCGCACCGGCTCCGATCCCGCAGATCGCCCGCCCGGCCGAGATGTCGTCCAAGGTCATCACGTCCTTGGCGAAGGTGACGGGAAGGCGGAGGTTCGGGCTGGCCACGAGCGTGCCCAGCCGGATCCGTTCCGTCGACGCGGCTGCCGCCGCCAGCAGTGGCATCGCCGAGAACCACGGCGAATCGCGCAGCCACCGCCAGGAGAGGTGGTCGAAGGTCCACGCGTGGCTGAAGCCGAGTTCCTCGGCCCGTTGCCACCTCCCCCGCGTTTCGGACCATGAATCCTCCGGCAGGATGACGATTCCGTGACGCACCGGTTCCCTTTCCCGCTACTTGCCCCGGCTCTGCACGTAGTAGCTGTGCAGGTTGTCCAGGTGCGCGGCCAGACCGCTGTCGGTGAGCCGGTCGCGGATGTTCGCCACCGTGTTCCAGAAGAAGTCTTCCCCGCCGTCGCGCCGGAAGTGGGTCTTGGCGATGATCCCGAACATGTCGAGGATGCTCGTCTCGGTGACCAGCCACGCCAGGCCGTGCAGCGCCGCCCGCTCCGCCTCCGAGAGCGGCGGCCGGGTGACGAGGCTGCGCTCGGGGATTTCCTGGGTCGGGGCCAGGTCGATCCGCAGCAGGTCCGCGCGATCCGGGACGTCCGCGAAGTCGACGATGAGGTGCATCCGCGGCAGTGTGGTCAGCGCCGCGGCGGTGTGCACCTGGGTCGCGTCGAGGAACCACACCTCGCCCGCCTTCATCCGGTACACCGTGTTGTTGTCGCTGAACATGCAGTGCTCGTTGGTGATCAGCGGGATGTGCAGCCGGTGCATGGGCCTGCTCTCGGTGCTCACCGACTCGAATTCGACGTAGTCGCGGTGCGGTACGAGCACATTGGACTTCATGCACACCACGCGCGCGAACCGCACGTGCTCCATGGCGAGGGCCTGCTCCATGAGACTCGCCACGTACGGCAGCCGCCTGCCGTGCTCGGTGAACCCCGGCGGGGCGTCGGGGTCGTAGTTGGCGATGATGCCGTCGCCGACCTCGCCTCCCGGTGTGTAGAGCATGAGCTGTCCTTCGCCCGCGGTCGTGCGACCGCAGATGAACTCCTCGTAGGGTTCGTGGAATTCCAGGCGCCGTGACGCGTCCAGCTCGTCGGCGACCTTGTCGTGGTCGAGCTGGATGGTGCCCACCAGGTGTGAACGCATGGTTCGGTTTCCCTTCTCTTTCCGCTTACGGCTGGACGATGGCTTCCGCGAGAGTGGCGAGCACTCGTCGCGGCTGTTCGACCGGGAAGAAATGACCACCCGCGACGGTGCGCAAGGTGAACGTGGAATCTGTCCAGCGAGCCCATTCCGCGCAAGTGGATTCCGGCGTCGAATCATCGGACTCCCCGGCGAGGGCGAGCACGGGGACGTCGAGTTTCTCCTCTTCCGACCAGTTCCGCCGGCACTCGGCCATCACCGCCAGATCGGCGCGCAACGGCTCGATCAGCACGGACAGCGCGCGCCGGTCCCCGAGCAGTTCGGGTGGCGTCGCGCCCCAGCCGGCGAGCGTCTCGACGAGGTGGTCGTCGCTCGGGTCCTCCTCGACGTCGACCGCGTCCGGCGGCGGGGCCGCCGCCGCGGCGAGCACGGCGGGCTTCCGGTCCCCGAGGCGCCGCACGACCTCCCGGCCCACCAAGGCCCCCATGCAGTGACCGAAGAGTGCGAAGGGCCGCTCGCCGTAGCCGAGGATCAGCTTCGCGACCTGGTCGGCGAGCGGTGCCGCGCGGGTGAAGGGGGACTCGTCCACCCGGTCCTCGCGCCCCGGCAGGTGGACCAGGACGATCTCCGTGCCCGGCGGAGCCACGTCCCGCCACGAGCGGAAGGCGCTCGGACCGGACCCGGCGGCGGGGAACACGAAGATCACCCGGTCCCCCGGCCCGGTGAACGGGGTGAGCCGCACCGTTGCTTCGCCCGCGTGGCTCAGCCGGTCGATGAGCTCGGCGCGGTGTTCGCGAAGGACGGCGAGAAAGCCTTCGTCGAGCGCATCGCGGGGAGCGTCGTAGTGCAGCGCCCCTCCTTCGACCCGGATCCGCACGCGCCTGCGGCGCAGTTCCGCCAGCACGACGTCGACGACCGCTTTCCCCCGGGACCCCGCACCGGCAGGTGTTGCCACTTTCACCACATCCTCGAATACGCGTGATCACAGGACACCGACGACGCGCTCTTCGCCGGCCGCGCCGCCCGCGACGAAGCCGGCCAGTTCGGCGACGGTGGGGTGCTTGTAGAAATCGCGCAGGGGAAGCTCGGTCCCCCACCGGTCCCGCACCAGCGCGAGAATGCGCGTGGCGAGCAGCGAGTGTCCGCCGATTTCGAAGAAGTTGTCGTGCCGCCCGACGACGGGCACCCCCAGCACGTCGGCCCAGAACCGGGCGAGTGCACGCTCCGCTGCCGTGGCCGGCGCCACGAAACCGATCCCCGGGGGCAGGTCCGCCACGCCGGGTGCGGGTAGCGCGCGCCGGTCGAGCTTTCCGTTCACGGTCAGGGGAAACTCCTCGACGAAGACATAGGCTGACGGGACCATGTACCGGGGCAGCCGCGCTCGCGCCCACTCGGCCAAGGCGGACCGCGGCTCCGCGCGACCGGTCAAGTACGCCACGAGCCGCTGGTCGTCGGGACGGTCCTCCCGCACCGTGACGACCGCGTCGGTGACCTGCGGGCAGTCGCGCAGCACCTGTTCGATCTCGCCGAGTTCGACGCGGTGCCCGCGGATCTTCACCTGGTCGTCGATCCTGCCGAGGTATTCGACCGTTCCCTCCGGCCGGATCCGCGCCAGGTCTCCCGACCGGTACATCCTGGCTCCCGGCCCGCCGAGGGGGTCGGGCACGAACCTTTCCGCGGTGAGCTCCGGTTGGCCGAGGTAGCCACGCGCCAGACCCGCGCCGGAGATGTGGAGCTCACCCACCGCTCCGGGAGGCACCGGCCGCAGGTGGTCGTCGAGGACGGACAGCTCGAGATCGGGGATGGCGGTGCCGATCACGCTGCCTGCGGTTCCGGTGGCGCATTGCCGATCGAGTTCGAAGTACGTGACGTGCACCGTCGTCTCGGTGATGCCGTACATGTTGACCAGCAACGGAGAGCGTTCGGGATGCCCGGCGTACCAGTCCGCCAGCCTGCTCGCGTCCAGCGCCTCGCCACCGAAGACGACGGAGCGCAAAACGAGGGGCCTGTCGTCCTGACGTCGTGCCTGCTCCGCCTTCATGAGCTGGTAGAAGGCCGTCGGCGTCTGGTTGAGCACGGTGACCCGCTCGCTCCGGAGCAAGCGCAGGAACTCCCCGGGGGCCCGCGAGGTCGAGTGCGGGACGACGACCAGCCTGCCGCCCTTCAGCAGCATGCTCCACAGCTCCCAGACGGAAAAGTCGAAGGTGTAGGAGTGGAACAGGACCCCGGTGTCCGCCGGTCCGAAGCCGAACCACGGATCGGTCTGGTCGAGCAGCCGGATGACGTTCTGGTGCGGGACGACGACGCCCTTCGGCCGGCCGGTGGAGCCCGAGGTGTAGATCACGTATGCGGCGTTGCCCGGCTCCGGCCCGGTGGGGAGGCCGGCGGCTTCGATGCCGTCCAGCACCGCCGGAAGGCCGGTGCCGAGCCTGGTGACGCGCTCGTCCGGCAGCGGGACGTCCGCCGACGCGAGAACGTGCACCGGGTCCGCGTCGGCGAGCAGATCCGCGATGCGGGCCGGTGGGTCGTCCGGGTTGATCGGCAGGTACGCCGCTCCGGTCTTCAGCGTCGCGAGGACCGCGACGACCAGGTCCACCGTGCGCTCCACCACGAGCGCGACGATCCGTTCGGCACCCGCGCCACGGTCGAGCAGGTAGCGGCCGAGCTGGTTGGCTCGCGCGTTCAGCTCCCGGTAGGTGAGCGTTCCCGGCGCCAGTGCGCCGGCCGGGCCGGTGACCGCGACGGCGTCCGGCACCCGCGCCGCCCACGCCTCGAACTCCGCCGGGATGGTCGTCGTCCGCACCGGTTCCCGGCCGGCGGTCCGGCCGGCCGCGGGGGTGCCGAACGGCAGTTCCCGCACCGGGACGCGCGGCGCGCCGGACACCGAGGCCGTCAAGGTCACCAGCTGCGCGGCGAACCGCTCGGCGGTCGCCCGGTCGAAGACTTCGGTGTCGTATTCGAAGGTCGCCCCCATCGGCCGGCCCGAGCCCCGGTCGAGGATCGCCAAGGTGAGGGCGAACTGGGTGCGGGTCCGGTCGAGTGCCAGCGGTCCGGCGTCCACACCGGGCAGCCGCAACCCGCTTTCCCCCGTTTCACGCAGGTAGTTGAAGGCGACGTCGAAGATCGGATGACGCTCGGTGTCGTGCCCCGCCCGCAGCCGCTCGACGACGTGCTGGAAGGGCAGTGCCCGGTGCTCTTCCATCGCGCGCACGGAAGCCGCCACGTCCGCCAGGGCGTCGGCGAAACCCGTGCCGGGGCCGATCCGGGAGCGGAGGACCAGCGTGTTCACGAAGTATCCGATGAGCCCTTCGAATTCGACCCGCTCCCGGTTCGCCGAGAAGTACCCGAGGCAGAGGTCGTCCTGGCCGCCGATCCGGTGCAGCAGCACGGCGAACGCGGTGAGCAGCACCTCGAACGGGGTGGCACCGAGGTCCCGGCCCAGCGCGCGCAGCCGGTCGGCGGACACGGCGGGGATCTCGAAGTCGACCGCGCCGGCGGCGTGCGCGGGGTGCGCGGGCCGGCGGCGGGCAGCGGACAGACCGGTCTCCGGGGACGCACCGGCCAGGTAGTCCGTCCAGTAGGCGAGGTGTCCGGCCAGCACCTCCTCGGTCAGCAGTTCCCGCTGCCACGCGGCGTAATCCGCGTACTGGGCGGGCAGCGCCGGCAGGGACGGGGCCTTTCCCTCGGCCAGCGCCGTGTATGCGGCGGACAGTTCGGCCAGGAGGACGCCGAACGACCAGTGATCGGCGACGGTGTGGTGCACGGTGATCCCGAAGAAGTGCTCGCGCGGCCCCAGCCTGACGACGTGCGCGCGCAGCAGCGGCCCGCTGTCGAGCCGGAACGGCGTCTCGTCGTCTTCGGCGAGCAGGCGCCGGGCATCCTCGGGCGTGCCACCGGCACTCGCCAGGTCGGTGAACCTCGACGCGGAGTCCGGCGGCTCCGCGATTTCGAGGAACAGCTCGCCCCCGATCGCCCTGAACGCCGTGCGCAGGTTCTCGTGCCGGCGCACGACCTCCCGCACGGCGCCCTCCAGAGCGGGCACGTCGAGGGCGCCGGTGAGCTGCCAGGCCGCCGAGACGGTGTGGGTGCCCGGCGCGGCGGAGAGCTGATCCGCCAGCCACATCCGCTCCTGCGCGAACGAGGCTTTCAGCGGGCCGTCACGATCCGCGCGTACCAGCTCGCTCTCGGCGCCCGGCACCTCCCGGGTGACCAGCCCGGCGAGTCCGGCGACCGTCGGCCCGGCGTAGAAGGCTCCCACGGGCACGTCCACCCCCAGGTCCCGCCGGACCCGGGCGATGACCTGGGTCACCAGCAGCGAATGCCCGCCCAGCGCGAAGAAGTCTTCCTGCGTCCCCACCCGGGGCAGGCCGAGGACCTCGGCGACGATGCCGGCGAGCGTGGTCTCCACGGCTGTGACCGGCGCGACGGCCCCGGCCCCCGAGGGCAGGTCCGCTGCACCGGGGGCAGGGAGCGCACGGCGGTCGAGCTTCCCGTTCGCCGTCACGGGGAGGAAGTCGACGGCGACATACGCCGAAGGCACCAGGGGCGCGGGCAACCGGCTGCTCGCCCAATCGCGCAGCTCGGCGGGCTCGAGGCGGCCGCCGGTCAGATAGGCCACCAGCCGCGGATCGCCCGGACGGTCTTCCCTGGCCACGACCACCGCGTCGGTGACCTCGGGGAAGTCCCGGAGCACCTGCGCGACTTCGCCGGGTTCCACCCGGTGGCCGCGGATCTTCACCTGGTCGTCGATCCGGCCCAGGTAGACGATCGCCCCGTCCGGCCGGACCTTCGCGATGTCACCGGAGCGGTACAGGCGCTCGCCCGCGGCGGCGAAGGGATCCGGCACGAACCGCTCGGCGGTCAGGTCCGGTCTGCCGAGATACCCACGGGCCAGCTGGACACCACCGAGGTACAACTCGCCCGGCACGCCGATCGGCACCGGCTCCAGGTTTTCGTCCAGCACGTGGAGCCGCGTGTTCCAGATCGGACGTCCGATCGGCACCCGGCCCGCCTCGCCCGCCGTGCACGGGTGGCTGCTGACGTCGATCGCGGCCTCGGTGGGGCCGTAGAGGTTGTGCAGCTCACCGGCGAAGACCGCGAGGAGATCGGTGACCAGCTGCCGCGGGAGTTCCTCGCCACTGCACAGTATCCGCCGCACCGACGCGCCCGGGACCACCTCCGCGTCCAGGAACGCCCGGAGCATGGACGGTACGAAGTGGACCGTGGTGACCCGGTGCTGGCGAAGGACCTCCGCCAGGTAGTGCGGATCCCGGTGCCCGCCCGGCGCCGCGAGGACCAGCCGCGCCCCGGAGACCAGCGGCCAGAACAGTTCCCAGACCGAGACGTCGAAGCCGATCGGTGTCTTGTGCAGGACGACGTCGTCGGCACCCAGTGCATACGCCCCCTGCATCCACGACAGCCGGTTCACGATGCCTCGGTGGGTGTTCGCCACGCCCTTGGGACGTCCGGTGGAGCCGGAGGTGTAGATTACGTAGGCGAGGTTCTCCGGGTGCACCCGCACCGGCAAGGCAGCGGCCGGTGCCGGTGCCGTCCTGTCCTCGATCGCCAGCACCGCCGTCCCCGGGAGTGCGGGCAGTTGCGCACGCCCCGCCTGGTCGGTGAGCACCACGGCAGCCGCGGTGTCGGTCACCATGAACCGGATGCGTTCCGGCGGCAGTTCGGGATCCAGTGGCAGGTACGCCCCGCCCGCCTTCAGCACCCCCAGCACCGCGACCACGAGTTCGATCGATCGGCCGAAGTGCACACCCACCACCCGGTCGGCGGCGACGCCGTGCGCCAGGAGGTGGTGTGCCGCCTGCGTCGACCGGTGGTCCAGCTCCGCGTAGGTCAGCGCGGTCCCGTCGGTCACCACGGCGGTCCGCCCGGGATGCAGCGAGATCCGCTCGGCGATCAGGGTGGTCAGGGTGACGTCGCGCACCGGCGCGCCGGTGGCGTTCCAGCCGGTCAGCAGCCGGCGCTCCGCGTCGGACAGCAGGGGCTGCCGGGCGAGCGGCAGCCGCGGGGCCGCGACAGCGCCTTCCAGCAGCCGCTCGAACCGTCCGGCCAGCCGTTCGACGGTCGCCCGGTCGAACACCGCGGTGGCGTACTCGAAGCTCGCGTCGAATCCCCCCGCCGTCTCCGCCACGAACAACGAGAGATCGAACTTCGCCGACCGGCCGGGAAGGTCCACCGGTTCGAGGGTGAGGTCACCGAGCCGGGTGGCGCCACCGCCCAGGTACGAGAACAGCGTCTGGAAGAAGGGCTGCCTGCCCGGCTCCCGCGCGGGCCGGAGCTCCGCAACGAGGCGCGCCAGCGGGACGTTCCGATTGTCGTAGGCCTCGATGACCCGTTCCCGGATGGTCTCCAGCAGATCGGCGAAGCCGGCACCGGCGGAGATCTCGGCGCGGATCGGCAGCACGGCGAGGAAGTAGCCGATCAGCGCGTCGGCGTCCGGGTGTCCCCGGCCGTCGATCGCGACCCCGACCGAGATGTCCCGCTGCCGGGTCGACGACCACAACAGCGCGTGGTACGCGGCCAGCAGCACCATGAACGGCGTGGCACCTCGTTCCTTGGCGAGCTCGCGCACCGAGTCCGCCAGCCGGCCGCCGAGGGTCAGCGCGACCACGTCACCGGTGTGGTCGGGGGTGAGCGGCCGTGGGCGGTCGAGCGGGAGTTCGAGCCCCGCCGGTGCGCCGGCCAGCCGCTCCCGCCAGTACCGCAGCTGTCCGCGGAACTCGTCGCTCCGGGACCAGCGGCGTTCCCACTCCGCGTAGTCGCCGAACTGCCACGTCGGCTCGGGCAGCGGCGAGGCGGCACCGGCCTCGAATGCCCGGTACAGCCGATCCAGCTCGTCGAAGAACACACTGTCGGACGTCGCGTCGTAGAGGATGTGGTGCACGTTGACGACGAGCAGGTGCTCTTCGGGCGCCAGCCGCAGCAACGACACCACGAAGGCGTTCTCCTGTTCGAGGTCGAACCGGCGGGCCAGCTCGCGGTCGACGAGTTCACCCACCCGCCGACGCCGGGTCGCCGGGTCCGCGGACGACAGATCGACGCGGTGGAAGCGGGCGGGCGCGACCGGCGCGACCAGTTGCACCGGTGTGCCTTCCACCGAGCCGAACCGGGTGCGGAGGATCTCGTGGCGTCGCACCAGTTCGTCGAACGCCCGGCGCAGGGCGGTCTCGTCGAGCCTTCCCGCCAGGCGGAACCCGCTGACGATGTTGTAAGCCGGCCCGTGCCCGCCGAGCTGTTCCAGGAACCACAGGCTTTCCTGGGCCGCGGACAGCGGCCTCGGGCCGTGCGGTTTCGCGGCGTTCCCCTGTTCGAGCAGGCCGATGACCTCGGCCTTGTGCTCGCGCAGGAACGCGATGTCCTCGGCGGCCAAGGCGTCTTCGGGCCGGTAGCGGATTCTGCCCTCGTTCGTCCACAGCTGCACCCCGCGTCCGCGCAGTGCGGCCAGCAGAGCCCGGGCTTCCGACATCGATCCTCCTCGTTCGCCGGGGGTCACCGGGGTCGCAGTTCGACGGGCAGCGAGACCGGGCCACCGAGAACGGCGGAAGCGAACCGCTCCTGCTTCCCCGCGGCGAGCACCTCTCCCGTGGTGGCCAGGAGTTCCTCGAGAAAGACCCGCAGCACCAGCCGGACGATCGACGCGCCCAGGCAGACGTGGGCGCCGGCGGCGAACGCCCGGTGCGGGTTGGGACTCCGGTCGAGCCGCAGCTCCTCAGGGGCGTCGAACACCGCCGGGTCGCGGTTGACCGCGGGCAGCCAGACGGCGACCGGGTCCCCGGGGGAGATCCGGACATCGCCGAGGAACGCCGCCGCCGACGCGGTGCGCAGGACATGGGTGGCAGGCGAGATCCAGCGCAGGATCTCCTCGACCGCCCGTCCGAGTGGGACCTCTCCGGCACGCAGGGAGGCCCAGGCGGCCGGGTGCTCCAGCAACGCGGACACCGTCGCGCCGATCGCGAGTTTGGTCGTGTCCATTCCCGCTGTCAGCACGTTCGTGCAAGTCAGCAGAATCTCGTCGGGAGCGATCTCGGCCCCGTCGCGCACCGCACCCAGCAACGCCGAGGCGACGTCGTCCGCCGGATGGGCGCGACGCGCCTCGATCAGTTCGGCGAAGTACAGGAGTACGACGGTGTACGCCTCCCCGGCGGACATACCGTCGGCGTCCGGCGACTCGTCTCCCGAGGCGAACGCCGCCGCGGCGATCGCTTCCCGGTCGTGGGGAGCCACCCCCAGCAGGTCGCCCAGCACGGCCATCGGGGTGGGAGCGGCGACGGCCGGGACGAAGTCCACGACCCCCGCGCCCACGACGGGCCGGAGCAGCGAGCCGACCACGGTCCGAATCCGGGGTTCCCACGCCGCGACCGTCTTCGCCGCGAACAGTTTCCGCAAGGGCGCCCGGAGTACGCCGTGCCGGGGGGCGTCGCTCAGCGCCAGCATCTCGCCGGCGCCAGGAGGCGGCTCAGCCAGCCGCCGTCGCAGCTGGACCCCGCTCCCCGACCGGTAGGTCGCGGTGTCCTGCAGGACCCGGTTGCCCTCGGCGTACCCGGTGACCGACCAGAAGGGATCGCCGCCCGCGGTGTGCCTGGCCACCGGGCAGCTCCCCCGCTGGGCACGCCAGGCGGCATGGGGATCGCCCGACGCGTACAGCGCCGGGTCGGTGAGGTCGGGGCGTGGAACCTGCACTGCCGGGTCTCCTTGTCTCGGCTCAGATTTCGGCGAAGGGGGCGCGGTCGGCCGCGACCTCGCGGAGGACCGCCGCGACCGGCTCCGCGTTTTCCGCGTGCACCAGGGTCGAGTGGGTGCCGGGCACCGACCGCACGACGAGGTCGGCGAGCACCGCGCCCCAGCCGTAGTCCTCCCCCGGGTACCGTCCACCGCGCCCGTCCGAGCCGGTGGCGCGCACCAGGTGGACCCGGCCGTGGAACGGCGCGGGCCGGTAAGCCAGCAGTGCCCGGCGGTGCCGTTCGATCACGCTACGCAACCGGTCCAGCTCGGCGTCGGCCACGCCCGCGAGCGCCACGTCGATGCCTTCTTCCGCGACCACGTCCATTTCGACGATGGATTCGCGGACCGCGCTCCGCACCGGCCCGGGCGCGAAAACGTCCGGAGGTGGCCACGAATCGAGCAGGACGACCCCGCTGACGTCGAAGCCGCGCACGCTCCACAGCCGCGCCATCTCGAGGGCGATGGCCCCGCCCACCGACCAGCCGGCCAGCAGCACCGGGCTCATTCCCCGGATGCCGTCGACCTCCCCGGCGTACCGCGCGGCGATGGCTTCGATCGTGTCTTCGGCGGTCTCCCCGTCGCGTGCCTGCATCGCGTGGACGGAGTACTCGTCCCCCAGCCGCCCGGCCAGCGGCACGAACGGGAGCGCGGACCCACCCGACGCGTGCACCAGGATCACCAGGGGTTTCCCGGGGTTGTCCCGCAACGGGACGACGCTCGTCTCCGGTTTCCGCTCGTGCGCGGCACCGATCCGCCCGGCGAGTTGCCGGACGGTGGGCGCCGCGAACACGTCGGCCACCCGCGGCCGGACCCCGAGCTGCTGATCGCACGCGGTCAGCAGCCGGAACACCTTCAGCGAATGTCCGCCGAGGTCGAAGAAGCTGTCCTCCGCCCCGACGTCGGGCACACCGAGCACCTCGCGGTAGATCGCCGCGAGGCTGCGCTCGAGGTCGTTCGCCGGCTCGGCGCGGGCACCGCGCCGGGCGACCGGGTCAGGGCGCCACAGTGCGCGCAGGGCGTTCCGATCGACCTTCCCGTTGACCGTCACCGGCATCCGATCGACCACCTGGACGGTCGCGGGCGTGATCCGCGACGGCAACGAGCGCAGCGCCTGCTCCCGGACCGCGACGGCGTCGAACTCCGCTCCCCGCCGCAGTCGCACGAAAGCCGCGAGTTGCTTGTCGGCTCCTTCCCCGACCGCGACGACCACGCATTCCACGACATCGGGGTGTTCGAGGAACGCGGCCTCCACCTCGGCCGGTTCGACCCGCAATCCGCGGATCTTGAGCTGGGAGTCGGCTCGTCCGACGAATTCGAGGACGCCGTCCGGGCGGTAGCGGCACACGTCCCCGGTCCGGTACATGCGGCTGCCCGGTGGCCCGTAGGGATCGGGGAGGTAGCGCTGGGCGGTGAGTTCCGGACGCCGGTGATAGCCGTACGAAAGTCCGGGACCCACCTGGACGTAGGCCTCACCGGCCACCCCGGCGGGTACGACGTTGAGCCAGTCGTCCAGTACGTACAGCCGAGCGTGCCGGTGGGGTCTGCCCAGCGGGACGGTTTCGCCTTCGAGAGCCGGATCGAGACGGCCGGCGACGACGCAGGCGGTCTCCGTCGGGCCGTAGCCGTTGACGAGCTGCGTGGAGCCGTCCGGGAAACGGGCGTGGAAGGCGGCGCGGACCTGCGAGCCGACGGCTTCGCCTCCGGTGTGCAGGTACCGCAGCGAACCGCAGCGCGGGCCGTCCAGCTGCTCGAGCACGGCCTGCAGGACGCTGGGCGTGAGGTCGACGACGGTGATCCGGTGGCGCTCGATCACCTCGATCAACCGGACCGGGTCCTTTTCCGCGTCCGCGGGGCAGATGACCGTCCTCGCACCGGTGTACAGCGGCCAGAACGTTTCCCACAGCGACGTGTCGAAGCCGTAGGACGTCTTGAACAGCACCGCGTCGTCCGGGCCGTACCCGAGTCGCCGCTGCATCTCGAAGATGTCGGCGAGTGCGGTCCGGACCGAGCAGACGACGGCCTTGGGCCTGCCCGTCGACCCGGACGTGTAGAGCAGGTGCGAAACGTTCCCGCTGTCGCCGTCGACGGCGAGCCGTGTCCTGGGTCGTCCGGCCGCCGCCTCGTCGAGAGCGGTGAACGGGAACACCGGACCGTGGCCCGGCACGCTCGCCACCAGCGCCGGGTCCGCGATCACCAGCCGCGGCTCGACGTCTTCGATCATGTCGGCGAGCCTGGCCGCCGGCAGCTCCGGGTCGAGCGGGACGAACGCCGCGCCGCTCTTCGCCACCGCGTACAGCAGGACGACCGCTTCCAAGCTGCGGCACATCAGCAGCGCGACCCGGTCACCGCGCCGGACACCGTGCGCGCGCAGTGCGTGGGCGAGCCGATTCGCCCACTCGTCGAGTTCGCGGTAGGTCAGCGTCCGGCTCGCCGTCTCCAGCGCGGTGCGTCCGGGCGTGCGCCGCGCCTGATCCTCGAAGGGGCCGGCGAGCGTGGCGTGGTCGACCCGCGCCGGCCGGTACTCGTTCAGCTCCTCCAGCACGCGACGGCGTTCTTCCGGCCCCAGCAGGGCATGCGCGCCGACCGGCCGGTCCGGGGCACGGCCCGTTTCGGCGCACAGGCGCAGGTAGACATCACGGAACCGGGCGACCGTGACACGGTCGAACAGATCGGCCGCGCCTTCGATACTGCCTGCGATGACCTTTCCCGTTTCCGCGAAGGTCGTCGACAGGTCCCACTTCGCGGAGTCGTAGTCCAGGAGGGTGATCGGGTTGAGCTCGACCCCGGGCCGCTCCGGTGTTTCGTTGCTCTGGTAGCCGAAGAACGTCTGGAAGACCGGGTGGTTGTCCAGGCGGCGGGGCACTCCGAGCAGGTCGACGACGCGCTCGAAGGGGATCTTCTGGTGGTCGTGGGCTTCGGCGACCGTGGTGTGCACGGCACGCACCACCCGGCGGAAGGACGTGCCGGGACCGATCGGCGTGCGCAGTGCGACCGACCGCACGAAGCACCCGAGCATCTGCTCCACGTCGGGGTGATCGCGCCCCGCGAAGGCGGTGCCGACGATGACGTCCCGCTCGCCGGACAGCCGCACCAGGGTGAGCTGGTAGACGGCCAGTGCCACGACGAACAACGTGGTGCGTTCCTCGGCCGCGATCCGTTTGAGCGACGCGACCACGTCCTCCGGGACCGTGACGGCGACCGAGACGCCCCGGCGAGTGGGCTCGGCGGGGCGGGGCCGGTCGGCGGGCAGGTCGAGCACCGGCAGTTCGCCCGCCAGCTTCGTCCGCCAGTAGCCGGCTTCGACCGCCATCCGTTCGGTGTCGGGCTCCGCTGCTGTCCAGGCGGCGTAGTCGAGGAAGCCGACCCCGGGCGCCGGCGCGAGCGAGCCACCGTCCAGCGAGGTCGTCAGCTCGTCGATCAGGATGGCCATCGAGACGAAGTCGGCGACGAGGTGGTGCAGCACGAGCAGCAGGAGCGTCCGGTCATCGGGCATGGCCATCGCGGTGATCCGGAACAGGGGTGCTTCGTCGATGCGGATCGGCACGCGGGCGGCCGCGTTCGCGAGCTCCTCGGCCCGGGCGTGTGCCGCTTCCGGAGCCAGTGCGCGCAGGTCGAACCACTCGATCCTCGGCTCCGCCTGCCCCGTGTCGTACTGGATGGCCTCGCCGTCTTCCACCGTCACGGCGATGCGCAGCGCCTCGTGCCTGCCGATCAAGGTCCGCACGCATTCGCGCAGCCGTGCTTCGGAGCCGGTCCACGGGATCCGGACGAGGTCGAAGAGGTTGTACTCCGAGCTGCGCGGGAACGCCTGGGTGAAGAACCATATGCCCGCCTGAGCCGGGGTGAGCGGCACCTTGACGAGGCCCCCGCGGTGGGGAAGGCGGTCGTACCGGACATCGGCGAGCTTCTGCCGCAGCAGGCGTTGCACCAGCTCGCGCTGTGCGGGGGTCAGGTCGCTCATCGGGTCACCGCGGAACCGGGCACCGACGCGATGCGCTGGGCGACGTCCTCGTCGGAAAGAGCCGACACGGCGATCGAAAGTTCCCGTTCGATCAGGGCGGCCAGCCGTCGCACGGTCGGCTCCTCGAAGAACTCGGCGACCGCGAGCCGCACGCCGAACAGCGCGCGGACCCGGACCATGACCTGGGTGACCCGGAGGGAGTTGCCGCCGACCAGGAAGAAGTCGTCGAGCGGGCCGAGCTCGTCGATCCGGAGGATGCCCGCGACGAGGCCGCACAGCTCGGCCTCGAGTTCGGACGCGGACGACGTCCCGTCTTCGCTCTTGGCGGCCACGCGGTCCGCCGCGGAAGGCCGGGGCAGCTCGGCGCGGGCCAGTTTCCCCGACTTCGTCAACGGCCACTCCGCGAGGCGGACGTAGGCCGAGGGAACCATGTACCCCGGAAGCCGGGCGGCCGCCCAGGCCGCCAGGTCGCCGGTCGAGACAGCCGGGCCGAGCAGGTAGGCGACCAGTTCCAGATCGCCGTGGGCGTCCGGCCGGGCGAGCACCGCGCAGTCCAGCACGTCCGGAGCGGCCGCCAGGACGGACTCGACTTCGGCGAGCTCGACCCGGGCCCCGCGGATCTTCACCTGGTCGTCGGCGCGGCCGAGGAACGCGATCCCGCCGTCCTCGCCGGCGACGCCGAGGTCCCCGGTGCGGTAGAGCCGCTCTCCCGGCGCAAGCGGCCACGGGTCCGGGACGAATCGCTGCGCGGTCAGCTCCGGCTGCCGGTGGTATCCCCGTGCCAGGCCACCGGCACCGGCGACGCAGATTTCGCCGGGCACGCCGGCCGGCACCGGGTTCAGGTGTTCGTCCAGCACCAGCACCCGGTACAGCCCGACCTGGTGACCGACCGGCACGGTGGGCCCGCCCCCGAAGGAGCTCCCCTCCCAGCAGGCCACTTCGGAGGTTTCCGTCTGACCGTACGCCGCGTGGAACTCCGCTGCGGGGAAGCGATCCCGAACGCCTTCGAGCAATCGCGACGGCATCGCCTCGCCGGAGGTCTGCACCCACCGCACGCCGGGGAACGTTCGCCCTTCGGTGCCACCGAGGAAGGCTTTGAGCACCGACGGGACGAAGTGCACGAAGTCGATCCGCTCCGTGCCGAGCACGTCGGCGAGATAGCCGACGTCGGCCTCCGCGCCGGGAGCCACCATGCGGACGGCCGCGCCCACGCCGAGCGGGGCGAAGACCTCGATCAGCGCGACGTCGAAGATCAACGGGGTCTTGTGCAGGACCACTGACCCGGGACCCAGCGCGTAGCGCCGGGTGATCCAGTCGATCCGGCCCGAGACGCACCGGTGCCCGAGCACCACTCCCTTCGGCTGCCCGGCGGAGCCGGAGGTGAAGTACGTGACCGCCGCCTGGTCGGGCGCGACGCCGGCCCGGACGCCCCGGTCCGGGGTCGTCCCGGCGGAATCGCCTTCGGTCACCACCGGCACGTCCAAGCCGGAAACTTCCCGCCGCGTCCCGGAACCGGCGACCACCAGCCGGGCGTCCGCGCTCCGGAGGATCCGTTCGACGCGTGCTCGCGGCGTCCGCCGGTCCAACGGGACGAACGAAGCCCCCGCCTTCAGCACCGCGAGCATGGCCACCACGAGTTCCGGGGTCCGCTCCACGTACAGGCCGACCCGGCACTCCGGCCCGGCGCCGAGCTCGGCGAGGTGCGCGGCGAACCGGTCGGCGCGCGCGTCGAGTTGCCCGTAGGTCACCGTTTCGCCGTCGGTGATCAGAGCGGGCCGATCCGGCTCGCGGGCCGCCATCCGCTCGAAGGGGTGATGCACCCCGGAGGACGACGGGGTGAACGCCGTGACCCGGCGACCCGCCTCGCGGACCACCTGCTCGGCCTCGGCCGCGGAAAGCAGCGACAACGCCGCGACGGGCGTGTCCGGTTCGGCCGTCCCGTGCCGGAGCAGGTGCTCGAACGACCGGCCGAGCGCGGCCGGCCAGTCCGCGTCGAGCGTGACGGTCAGCTCGGTCACGTGGCCTTCCGCGTCGGTGCGCAGCCCGACCTCGGCCGGTGCTTCCCCGGAGCCGGCAGGCTCGGGCATCGTGGCGGCCAATTCCCGGAACGAGCCTTCGCCGGACACGGCCACCGTGCGAAGGCGTCCGTCCGCGAGCACCGGACGGGTCGGTGTGCGGTCGTAGCGGAAGAGGGTCGCGGCCAGCCCCGCGACCACGACCGCCTCGCAGTCGGCACCGGTTTCCCCGGCGAGAGACGTGATTCGCCGCGACAGGTCGGCGTCGATGCGAAGCACCAAGTTCGGCCGAGGCCCGGCCGGCTGCCCAGACATTGCACTGCTCCTTGAGATCCGTGGTCGCGTCGATCAGATGGCGGGTTCGGCGACCAGCTCGGCGGACAGGGCCGCCACCGCGCCGAGAACTTCGGGCAGGAGGCGTTCGCAGGAGTAGAGGAAAGGTGCACGGAACCGCGCGGGCACCTCGTCGAACGACTGGCTGCCCTCAGGCAGCAGGCCGTTCTCACCGACGTCCGCGACCACGGCCTTGAGCCGGCGGACCAGCTGGCGTACGAGTTCGCCGTCGTCGACCGGCCTGCGCACGGTGAGGAAGAAGATGTCGAACATCACTCCGAGCGTGGCGCGGTCCTGCAGCCGCATCTCCGGCACCGCGGTGCTCAGCAGTGAAGGTCCGCCGGGGACGAGTCTGGCCGCGATGGCGTTGTGCACCAGGGCGTTCACGTTCGCCGCGGCACGAACCTTGGCCATGTCCGGATGACTCAGCCAGGCCTGCTGCCGGGTGTGCAGCAACCGCCGGACCGGCCGGTAGTCCATCGACCAGCTGCCGCTGAAACCGTGGTGGTGCCGGTACATCGCGGGCCGGATGATCCGGTCGTAGCACTCGCGGCTGCACGAACCGGTGTACACGAGCACGGCGTTGCAGGCGACGGTGAGGCGCTCGACCGCGTCGGCCGTCTTGCCGTCCGCCGCCCCGCCCGGCCCGACCCGCTCCAGCGCCCTGGCCAGGAACTGCCACAGCAGGAAGGTGACCTGGTGTCCGGTGATCCACCGGAACCAGTAGATTTCGTCGGGGCCGGAATGCGCGGGGTACTGACCGGTCTTCGCCTCGCGGCCCGGCGAATCCGGTGTCGCCGCGGCACTGCCGCCACTCGGCCGTGGGTCCGATCCGAGCGGATCCGGCAGGAACAACGGCTCCAGCCCCCACCGGTAGGCGCCGAAGTCCCCGGCCGCACCCGGGCGCGAGTCCAGGCAGCCCGCGCGAGCCGCAGTCACGTCGATTCCCCTGGTGCCCAGGTGAACTCGAACTCCAGGCCGTTGACGTCACGGCAGTAGAAGCTCTCCACGCCGTCGGCGTCGACCACCAGCTCGGACGGCTCTTCGACGACCGCGAACGCGTACCTGCCCGACCGCTCCAGCGCCAGCCACCGCTCCCGCCAGCCCACCAGCTCCGCCGAACTGCCCACTGCGAAGCACAGGTGCTGGTATTGGGAGGCGCCGGCATCGAGGCCGGAGCTCCCTCCCGCGGGCCGGTCGAAGACGTGGAACCGCACCGAACCGAGCACCAGCTCCACGAGCCGGCGAATGCCCGGAAGCCGGGTCAGCGTCAGCTCCGAGAACTGCTCCAACGTCCAGGTCCGCTCGCAGCCGAGGAAGGCGGTGTACCAGTTCACCGTGTTGTCCAGGTCCTCGGTCTGCACGGCGACGTGGTGCAGTACCGGTGTCGCGAGCCGCTGAAGGGTGCCGGACAGCTCCGTGGTCACGAAGTCACCTCATTCGCCGCCATGCTCCGCCGCAGGCTCGCGGGACGGAGGTCGGTCCACACCTCGCCGATGTAGGCCAGGCATTCGCTCTTCGGCTTGGCGGTCCCCACCATCTCCCAGCCGTCCGGCACTTCTCTCCCCGCCGGCCAGACGGAATACTGTTCCTCGATGTTCCGCACGACGAAGAACAGGTCCTGCTCCTGCTCGTCACCCATCACCGTTCACTTTCCCTGCTGTCGACCGGTGCGCCGTTGCACGGGTGCGCTCCCGGTTCGTGCTCGTCCCGTGCCAGATCAGCCAGATAGGCGATGAAGTCCCGCTCCGGTGCTTCCGCCGTGTTCGCCAGTGCGTCCGCCGCTCGGCGCCGATCTTCCAGGTCGCGATCCTGGGACAGCTTGAAGCGGCCGGTGAGCGTGACGATTTCGATCTCGAAAGCGACGATGCGGTCGATCAGCGCGTCGATGCGCGGATCGTCCGGGCTCAGCAGCCAGGGCTGCGCGGACCGGTCCGAGAACTCGGCGATCCGGCACAGGAGATCCACCCCCTGTTCGCGATCGTGGATCACCCGGGCCCGTCCGGAAACGTGCACCGCGACCGAATTCCACGTCGGCAACTGAGCGGACCGGTAGACGGTCGGAGCGATGTAGCTGTTGGGGCCGGAGAAGACCACCGTCGTCGGCCGGCCGTCCAGCAGCGCCGCTTGCGGGTTCGCCCGGTCGAAGTGCCCGCGCAGCGTTCCCTTGCCGCCGGCGCCGCGATCGAGGATCAGCGGCACCTGGGTGACCAGCGGCCGGGAAGCGTGCGCCGACACGACGGTCGCGAACTTGTACCGCTCGATCACCCGGTACAGTTTTTCTTCTTCGTCCTCGAGGTGCCGCGCGGGCGGGTACAGCTGTTCCGGCCGCCGCCGCCCGCCGTCGGAGACCGGGCCCGCATCCCTCGCCCGGAGATCGTCGAAGATCTGCTTGCTGCGGAACGGCAACATCGAGAGAAGGCTTTCCCCGATCCCGAAGGCGTGTTCGCCCAGTCCCTGGACGTACAGGCCACCCGTCACCGTCTCGGCGGTCACCACCCGGTGGTTCTCGGTCAACAGCAGCTTGCCGAGGTCATCCCGCTTGACGAACGGCAGGACGTCCGCGTAAGCGTGTTCGTCCAGCTCGCGCTCGTATCCCGTCGCCAGCACCGCGACGTCACCGGTCAACTCGTACGTCCGGCCGTCCAGCCGGTCCTGCACCACGGCGACGATCCCGTCGTCGTCGCGCCGGATACCGGTCAGCTTGGCGTAGGAATGGATGATCAGGCGCTGCCGGCCACGGACGGCGTCGCGATAGGTCAACCGGTAGATTTCGTCGAGCAGCTCCCCTTCGACGACGCCGTAGTTCGCGGCGCTCAGTTCGGCCAGTTGCCGGGCACGCCGTCCCGGCAACTGCCGTCGGAACGCCAGCGACCGGTCCGAGAAGAACTGCTCGTTGACGAAGAGGCTGTTGTCGGTCGGCCGCAGCGAATACCCCGAGACCAGCAAGCGCACCGAGGCGTTCGGATAGCGCTCCAGGATGTGCTTGGTGATCTCGCCCGCGCTCTGCCCGCTGCCGACGACCAGCACGCTCGGCGCCGCCGAAGGGTCGGGCACCCGGTCGCTGAACCGCGGGATGAATTCGCTCGAATGGATCACGTGTTCATGAGCGGCATCGTCGAAGACCCTCGGCCGCCCTCCGGGGGCGACGACCACGTTGCGCGCCAGCACGGTCCGGCGGTCTCCGCTGCTGACGTCCCGGCACTCGACCTCGAACAGCGGCATCATGCCGTCGGGCGACGGCCACGGCGCCACCCGCGTCACCTGGGCCCCGTAGCGCACCTGGCCCGCGAAATCCGCGGCAACCCACTTCAGGTAGTCGCTGTACTCGATCCGGGACGGGTGGAAATCGTTCAGGTTGACGAACTGTTCGAGTCGCCCGTGGTGTTTCAGGTAACTGAGGAACGAGTACTTGCTGTCCAGGTTCCGCAGCAGAACCAGATCCTTGAGGAAGGAGATCTGCATGCGCGTGTCGTCGAGCAGCATACCGGGATGCCACTCGAACTCGGGCCGCCGCTCGACGAAGAGGCACCGCTTGCCCGGATCGATCTCGTGCGCGGCGACCGCCAAGGCCAGATTGGAAGGCCCGAAACCCACCCCGACCACGTCGTACGCGTTCTGCTCGGCTACCGGCTGACCTTCTTCCGGTAATTCACTCCACAATTCCTTCACACGCCCCTCTGCAGAATCATGAAAATTCGCACAACGACAAGGGGAAGACACATCGCCGAACCTGGTTTTCGATCGCCACCGGCAGACGGTCAGCTCGACCTTGGCTTTTTGAGCGCCCCGACGAGATCCTGCCACATTTTTGCGCCTTCGGCGACCAGGTCCGCCACCGCGCCGGCACAGTGGTCCGGCACCATCGCGAGGGCGCAGTTCATCTCCTCGTCGTCGATGAGGAACGCGTCGAGCTTGCGCAGCAGCGCCCGCCCGGATTCGGAGAACCGCAAAGACGGGTCCTGCCTCAGCCGCTGCAGGATCAGAGCCGGATTCACCGCCTTGACCGGGACGTCGGCACTGCCGCTCGGCGCGCATTCGGCCGATTCACCGATCGGGACGGCCGCGGGACGCCGCCGCGGCGAGACCGGATCTTCGCCGCGCTTCAGCCGATCACGGACATCACGCACCGTGCCCACGGAGACGCCCGCGATCGCACTGGCCCGCCGGAGGGAGATGCCGGGTGTTTCGCGCAGCACCTCGCTCGCGCGCCGGCGGCCTTCCGCCGCGTCGACCGGCCGCGCTCGTCCGTCGCGGCCGATCCGGGCGTGCAAATGCGGAATTTCCGCAGCTGCACGGCTGCGGATGGAAGCGACCGTCTTGTCCGTGAGCCCGACGACGGTGGCGACGCCACGGTTCGACCAGTCCGGATGACTTCCGATGATGCGGGCGGCCGCCACCTTCCGGTCGGCCAGCGTCAGCGGCAGGCCGTGCTTGCCATTCGATTTCACGGCGAGCACAAATGCCTCCGCCCAAGAACCGTCGAAGAAACGAACGTCGATTTCCTCGTCGCCGCGGAGCGCCGCAGCCCGCAGCCGGTGCCTTCCGTCGATCACGCACATCGTGGCGCGGTGGGCAATGATTGCCGGCAATGCCGAACCGGACTCGGCCAGCGTTCGCACGTGCTCTTCGCTGACCCCGTCGAGCCGCGGCGAGTCGGCTTCGATCAAAGAACCAAGGGGAACGCGGACACAGTCTTCGGATACATGAGAACCTTCGCCAATGGTGGGAAAATCGATTGCGTGATGGTCGCGGATCACCGCCACATCCCTCAGCCTCCCGTGAGTGCGCGCACTGCGTTCCGTCGACACCCGAGAAGTGCGCCACCTCTCCCTCGTACCTCATCAGCATGGCATGAGCGATCGTCGGCGACAATTAACAAACAATGTGCACCGTGACCACCGGACCGTCGGGCAACTCGACCCGAACAGCGGTATACGGAAACTCCAGAGACAGCCATGCCGCCGACCGGGTGGCCGTTTGCCGAAATCTATCGCCTGGCAGACTACTGAGGGTTGCTCGGCATGGTAGCGAGCCTGGGAATTGGACCATTCGACACCGCGCCGATCGACGGTGAGTGACACCTGGCGGATCGGGTCATCACGCAGTGAAGCGCTATCGCCGTTTTTGCTCGGCTTGCCCGCCACGTTTTTCGTTGCGCCGCTCGAGGTCCGACGAGTTGCCGACTGGTGCGCGCCCGCTGCTCTGCGTGCGGTGCGCGGAACACCACGCCGCCGTGCACGGGCCCGAGTCGCCCTGCTTGTACAGTGGCGAACCCGAGTCGCTTCACGCCCCGTCGAGGCGGTACTCCGCGTTCACCAGGTCGAGGAGCTCGGTCACCGAGGTCTCCGCGGCCGGCCGGTCGAAGGTGATTTCGCCGTGCTGCAACAGGTTGATCCGGTCGCAGACGTCGATGATCTGGCCGTAGTTGCGGGCGATCAGGATGATCGCGATGTCGCCCCGGCGTTTGAGTTCCTGCAGCAGGTGCAGGATCAGTGCGCTTTCCTTGGCTCCCATCGCGGCGAGCGGCTCGTCGAGCAGCAGCAGCTTCGCCTTCAAATACACCGAGCGGGCGACCGCGATCGCCTGGCGCTGGCCTCCGGAGAGCATGCCCACCTCGGCCGTCACCGACGGGATCGTGATGCCGATCGAGTCCAGTGCCTCGCGAGCGAGGCGCTTCATCTCGCGGCGGCGCAGGAACGGGATCGGGCGGTGGGTCAGTTCGCGGTTGAGGTGCAGGTTCAGGTAGACGGGCAGGTCGTCGACCATCGCCAGGTCCTGGAACACCGTCTCGATGCCCAAAGACCGCGCGTGCACCACGGATTTCAGCGTGACCGGCTCGCCTTCGAACAGGATGCGGCCGTCGTCGGGCCGGTGGTAGCCGGTGAGGATCTTGATCAGCGTCGACTTGCCGGCGCCGTTGTCGCCGATGAGCCCGAGCACCTCGCCGCGCCGCACGTGCAGGTTGACGTCGGCGAGCGCGGTGACCGGGCCGAAGTGCTTGCCGACCCCTTCGGCCCGGATGACGTCGCCGCCGGGGCCGGTCATGTGAGGTCCCGGGACCCGGCGCGCTTGCGCACCACGATCAGCGTCACGTTGAGCACCATCGCGACCAGGATGGCGGCGCCGAGAACCACGTTGAACGCGTTCGCGCTGACCCCGGTCAGGTTGAACCCGTCGAACACGATGCCGAGCAGCAGTGCGCCGAGGAACGCCCCGGCGACCGTGCCGGACCCGCCGAGCAGCGCCGTGCCGCCGATCACGGCCGACGCGACCGCGAAGAACATCGTGGTGAACCCGCCGTTGGTCGGGTCGTACGAACCGACGCGGGTGCCCTGCAGCGCCTGCGTAACCATCGCAGTCGGGTCCGTGTCGCTCACGCACGGCGTCGCGCCGAAGTCGGTTCCGTACGCCGCGATCCCCGCCGGAGGAGCACCGCTGGATCGACGCGACGCCGAAATTCGCGTGGCTCGACTGACGCGAACTTCCGGGTCGAGCGGTGCGGGGTTAGGTACGTCCTCCGCGATAGAGAGCACCCCTGAGCACCTCTGGCCGGCTCAGCAGGTCCAAGAGATACAGGTACCCCAGAAACCCGATGTCATGGGGTACGTCGCCATCGTGGTGCGCCAGCAGCGTGTTCGTCAGGCCGACGCGCCCCGACCTGTTCGACCCGAACCCGTGGGTGGCGTTGCGCAACATCTCGAGATACTCGCCAGCCGCACTCTCCAGGCTCAGCTTTCCTGCCGCGGCACCGTCGTTCAGGACATCGATCTCGCCGGCGCCAAACTGCCGGGCCAGGTAGAACCCGTCTTGCACCTTGCGCAGCGCCGCCACCGCGCGTTCCGCCCCGGGAAGCAGCACTTCCGCAGCCTCAGCGGGAATCGCAGCGCGCAGCCGATCGAGCGTCTCGGTCGCGAACTGGAGAGAACAGTGTCGCTCGATCGGCCGTCCGGTGAGCCGGTCAAGCGTGTCCATGACAGAGAAGAACAAGACTCGCCGCGCCATGACGTCCCGGTGCGCGGCCTCCATCGAGGTGACCCGCTTGAACAATTGTTCAACGGTGCTGATGGCTTGCAGGTGTTTGACCGGAACGTACTTCGTCGCGTGGTCGGTGAACGTCGCCGGGTCGGTCAAGACGCCGAAGAGGCTGTTGAGCTTCGCTCCCCACCACTCCAGAGCGGCCGAACAAGCACCCGGGCCGACCACCGGCGTCGGCACGGATTCCGTCGCACCGCGGATCGGCAGGAAGTTCAGCATCTCCGCCGCATCCCCCTTGGCCGCCACGATGAACCGCCCGAGACTGTAGACCACAATGCCGAATTCACGAGCTGCGTACAGGTTGCACATCGCCGGGGATGCTGCGCCCATTAGCGGTCCCACGTGGCTCCAGCGGGACAGGTCGGTGCCTTTGGGAAAGTACTGACGGAGCAAGCCATTGGTGTTCTCGTTGGTGCCGCGCTGCCAGGGGCTGTGCGGGTCGGCGAAGTAGACTTCAATGCCGGTGTCGATGCGCAGCTGGGCGTGCTGGGCCATTTCCTTGCCGCGATCCCAGGTCAAGGATCGGCGCAGCTGTTCGGGCAGCGTGGTGATGGCCGAGGCGATCGCGTCCCGGACGGCCTCGGCGCCGCGGCCGGCCAGCGCGGGGCCGTTGTGCACGCGGGGTCCGAGGCCGTGGCCGTCCATGCGGGGCAGGTGCAGCAGCATCGTGAATCTGGTGGCGCGCTCGACGAGCGTGCCGATCGCGGAGCTGTCCAAGCCGATGATCAGGTCTCCCTCCCAGTGCCCGGGAACCGCGCGGTCTGCGGCCTCGGCGGGGCGCTGGCTGATCATCACCTCGGGGGTGACCATCCCGTCGGGGCGTGTGCGGGCGCGAGAACGGGGCACTCGCAGCGCCCGGCCGGTGCGCAGGCAGGCGACCAGCTCGCGTTTGAGCGCGCCGCGGCTCTGGACGTAGAGGGCCTGGTAGATCGCCTCATGTGAGATGCGCATCGCTTCATCATCCGGGAAGTCCACTTTCAGCCGGTAGGAGATCTGCTCTGGGCTCCATGCGTTGGCCCATCGCCGGTCCTGGCGCCGTGGTTTGTTGCGGCCTTTCCACGGCGCTGCCTCTGGCCCTGTCACCGGTGTCCCGTCCGGGCGGCGAACCCGGCCCGCCAGCCGTTCCTGCACGTACTCGTGCAACGGTTCATTGCCTGTCAGTTTGGCGATCTTCGGTCGGCGAGCACGACGCTCGGCATGCCACTGCGCGGTTGACGCCTTGTACTTCAGGTCGTAGGTCCGGGTTGATGCGTTGCGCCGCAGCTCACGTGAGATCGTCGAGGCATCACGCGCGAGCCGCCGAGCGATCTCGCGAACGCCGGCCCCTTGTGCACGCAAGATCGCGATGTCTTCACGCTCGGCGAAAGACAAGTACCGGCCCGACACCGTCGGAGCAAGAGCGGGATTCACACCGCCAGCGTGACGGAACCATCTGAACGCGACCGGCCCCGACACGCCAGCCTCCGCAGCCGCGTCCTCAGTCTTTGCTCCGCGCGCGATCGCAGCCCAGAACCTGACCCGATCCTCGCGCCACGCCACCGTCGGACGTCCGGGCAATCACCCAGGCCCGCGCCGACCAACGTGTCCAATACGACCCGGCCCCCTTGCTGGGGACCAAGGAGCTGATCGCCGAACTCGAAAAACAGCCCGGCAACGACATCACCGCCAAGATCTATGAGGCGCCTGAGGTCACCAACAACGAACTGCCGTTGAAGGCACACTTCACGACGATCAACGTCGACACCCACGCGCTGATTGGCTGGCTCGTGGAGAAGGGCCTGGAAACGACCTGATGCTGGCCCGACGACGCCACGGGGACCCGACCCCACGACGCAAAGCGCGCCGCCGCGAAGAAAAGCCACGATCTTGAGATTGATCATGGGTGACATCGCTGTGAGACAACAGTGAAGCCCCAGGTCCGCGAAAATCAATATGTCACGCGAGGTGAGACCCTACAGTCGGCGGTCCGCGATCCGGCGCCCGAGGCGAGTACGGCGATCTTCTGCCGATCCGGCCCGCCGCAGGCGTCCCCGTCCAGTGCCTGCGCGGGGAGTACCTCACCCACTACGGCATGACCCAGGCCTACAGCCATCGGTACCGTCTGCAGGGCACCCTCTGCTTGTGGACCTGGTTGGGGCGTGACCGTTGACCGCCGCGCTGCCGGGCTGTACTCCTGGGTCCGACAGTGGTCTGTCGGCGCGACCGGCGGTGCATCACAAGCGCTGCTTCAACGAACATCATCATCTTGATGTCGCGGGCCGGACCATGGGCTACGACCATTCGGTCTACGTGCCGACCTTGAGTTGCAACCTGTGTCAGCCACTTGGCTTGTCCAGGTCAACCTGGCTCGAGATCGATCTGCGATTCGCGCACGAGACGCCGCCGACACACACCGAACTCGTGCTGATCGCGAGGCCGCCAAGGGTCTATCCCGTGATCTTGGAACCGTCCCGCCGCCAATGACAGGGGCCGGTGTGGGACAAGTCCTGCTGCAACTGCGCGGTTTCTCTCCGCTTTAATGCCGTGTCTCGATAGGACGCCGCACCGGCGTTGACCAGTCGTAACCGTGTTGCACTCCTACCTGTCTCGAATGTATGTACGAGACATGGAGTTGGTTTTCTTCTCGTCCGGCGGGTGGGAGTCCTGGTATGTCCAGCGGCGGCCGATCATCCCGGAAGGCATGCCCATCCTCGTCGACGACGACTTGGCGTTTGAGGATGCGTCCGGTCCGCGGCCGGCGACGGTGGTGAACCGATGGCTGCGCGAGTTGCCGTCGAGCGGTTGCCCCGCACCGTCCTCGTGGGAGTCGTACGCGCGGGTCCTGCGGTCGTGGATGGAGTTCATCGTCGACGTCGGCGTGCATCTGTTCTACGAGCGGCGCCCGCTCAAGGACGCGTTGAGTGCCTACGCGGTGCATCGGGCGTGTGGCCCGCTCGAAGCCCGGTTCGAGGTGAGTACCTGGGATCGGCACGTCAACGTCCTGTCCTCGTTCTACCGATGGGCGGTCGCGCAAGGGCACGCCCAGGCTGAGCTGTTCTCCCGGTCCTGGACGCCAAGCACCCCGCCGTTGACGACTACGACCTCTCGACGGTCGAGACCATCCTCTGCGGCGCAGCGCCCCTCGGCGAGGCCCTCGGCGCCGCCTCGCCGCCGGGCCGCCCGCCACCGGCGTCTGCGCGCCCCGGCGGCTCAGCTGCCGCCAAACCGGGAAGGCGAGCGTCGCGACGCCCATGGCCACGAAGCCGACGGCGCCCACCAGCAGAACGGTGCGCAACCCCAGCGCCGCGGAGGCCGCACCGGCCAGCAGCGGCCCGAACGGCACACCGATCCAGGCGCTGGCCTTGACCGCGCCCAGGACCCGGGCCTGCAGACGCGACGGCACACGTTCGTAGAGCACCGCGCCGATCACCGGGTTGACCACACCGCCGGCGGTCCCGGTGAAGGCCGTGGCGACCAGGACCGGTGAGAGCGTCGAGGCGAATGCCATGGCGACGTAACGGGGTGCGCCGCCGAGGAGGACTCCGCAGGCGAAAGCGGCCCGGCGGGGCAAGCGCGGACCGAGCCACGCCCCGGTCACGTTGCCGAGCAGTGCGCCCGCGCCCATCACCCCGGACATCAGCCCCAGCGCCGCGGGGTCGTGGAGCTCGTCGTGGATCCACAACGGGACCAGTACCGAGTTCAGGCCTTGGTCGAAGAAGTTGGTGACCGCGACCACCACGGCGATGCCCAGCAGCAGGCGGTCGGCGCGGAGGAACCGGATGCCCTCGGCCAGCTGGGCGCGGTAGCTGGTCGCGGCCTCCGGCCGGGGGGCGGACGCCGGTGGCGAGAGAGCGGCCGGCACGGCAACCGCCACGATCAGCCCGGCCACCGCGAAGGTCACGCCGTTGACCAGGATCACGACCGGTGCGCCGGTGACGGACACGAGCACGCCCGCGATCGGGGGTCCCAGGAGCTGGCCGGCCCTCGTCGCCCCCGAGAACAGCCCGCTGGCGCCTTCCAACGACATCTTCGCCGCTGCGGCCACCCCGGGGACCAGCACGTTCGCGGCACAGTCGGTGACCTTGCGAATGGCCCCGACCACCGCGACCAGCCCGGCCACCACACCGATGTGCAGCGACCCGGTCGCCGACAGGAGCGGAATCGTGCAGAGCGCCGCCGATGCCGCGAAGTTCCCGCTGATGCAGATCCGGCGGGCCCCCACCCGGTCGACCAGCGGACCCCCCAGCGCCTGCAGAGTGACGTAAGGAGCCATCTCGCAGAAGGCCACCACTCCGGTCGTCCCGGCGCTGCCGGTGGTCATCAGCACCAGCCACGGCACGGCCAGGGCCGACATCGCAACCCCCGCCAAAGAGGTCGCGCCGGCGGTGAGCAAGCCGATCAGCGGAATTCGAGAGGCTACTCCCGGCTTCGTCACCTTCGCCGAAATCACTATCGGCCCGGGCTGCCCGAAACCGGCACGTCGAGCACTGGAGTTGCGACCGAGCCCGGTTCGGGCCATTCAAGCGTGCTCGTCATGTCACCGAGTCTAACGGCGCCGAACGCGCCGCGCCGAAAGTCGGCGAGATCGCTCTCAGTGGTTCCGGGTGATCACCGAATTCACCGTTCGTGACGCCGGAAAGGGCCGGCACCACGTGGTCCCGTGCTGAAAGCCGATCGATGGATCCGGGTGCGACACTGGACGGAATCCGTGCCACCGAAGAATCTCCCCGAACAGGAATGTCGATTTCTCGTTGACCTTCCCGATCGACTGCTGGAGCCGCAGCCATTCCGTCTCCCTACCGGTTTCGACCAACTGGCACAATAGCCACGCGAAGCCGTCGAGCCCACGCGCGACCACGTCCACTCGAATCGCCAAGGCGGCTCCGGGGTCACTCGCCGGAAGGGCGGCGAGCCGGCTCCCCGCCGGGACAAGACAGGGTAGTCAGCGCTTCGGGCAGGTCCGAGACAGCCGGCAGGCGGGCGCCGATGTGCCCGTCGGGCCGGACGAGCAGGGCGCCGCCCGGAGGGAGACCGCAGCGCCCGGCCGGGATCCGCTCGACGCGCACCGGCCACGGCCCGGCCGGTTCCCAGTTCGAAGCGGTGAACACGGCGAAGCCGCCGGTGCAGGCGTCGAGCGTCGAACGGCCGGGGGCCAGCCAGAAGTGCGGCATGCGGTGGCCCGGCTCGGTGGCGGGGACGTAACCGGTGCCGGGCTCGGTGAGCTCTGGTGGCTCGAGCACGGCGTCGGATCGGTAGGCGGTCCCGAGGACCAGGCCGAGCTGGGCGAAGTACTGCTCGGACCACGGCAGTTCGCCCGCCCGGGCTTCCCTGGCCAGCCGCGTGTTCGCGATAGCCCGCCGGAGCGTCCGGTGCGCGACCGGGCGCCGTTCCGGCTCGTACGTCGCCGGCAGGCCGGGCCCGGCCCAGCCGCGCAGCACGCCCGCGAGCTTCCAGCACAGGTTGTGGACGTCGGCGATCCCGGCGTTCAGGCCGAGCCCGCCGAGCGGCGGAACCGCGTGGGCCGCATCTCCGGCCAGGAAGACCCGGCCGCGGCCGAAACTCGAGGCGACGAACGCCGTCAACACCCACTGCTGGACGCGCCGGACATCGACCCCGACGTCCGCACCCAGAGCACGCGAGACGTGGCCGGCCCAGTCCGTGTCCGCCGGTGTCGGGCCGAACCAGGCCCAGCCGCCTTCGGGATGGACCGGAACCAGCGAGCCGTGCGGGGTGAAGCACACCCCGGTGGGCTCGAGGTGACCGAGGTCGGCGTCGAACACGACGGTCGTGAAGCTGCCCAGCGGCCCGGGCCCGTCGACGCCGATTCCGAGCAGCTCCCGGACGGTCGAGTTCGCGCCGTCGGCGGCCAGCAGGAACCGCGCCCGGACGCGGCTTCCGTCGCCGAGCACGGCGACGACGCCGTCGGCTTCCTCGGCCACGCCGACCAGGGCCGCGCCGAACCGGACGGGGTCGCCTGCCGCGGCGAGCAACGTCGGTTCCAGCCGGTCCTGCGACGTGACGACGCCGAGCGCGGGCGACTCGGGCACCGGGTCGTGGACGCCCAGCATGGCCGCGGACGCGAGGTCGGGACGGCACAACGCCTCGCGGAACCGGACGCGACCGTATTCCGGGCCGAACGCCCGGGCCGTGATCGCGGCGGCCAGGCCGAGGCCGCGGTAGATCTCCATCGACCGGACGTTGATCAGCCGGGACCGGGGGAACGGCGACAGTTCGGCGCGTTTCTCGACCAGCAGCGTCCGCACGCCCCACCGGTCCAGCAGCGCCCGGGCGGTGAGTCCCACCGGCCCGCCGCCGACGACCAGCACCTCGGCATCCACCCGGCCACCATCGCCGGTGCGGCGGCCGGGCGCAACGTCCGGGAGGGCGGCGCCGTCGACAGTCTCGAGGTGCGGAGGTGTACCCGGGCAGCGGCGTCACGCGCACCGCGAACGCGCCCCGCGCCCGGCTGGACGTGCGGGACTACGCCGGGTTCTCCGCGACGGCGAGGTAGTCCGTGTAGATCTGCGGTGAGCCGGAGAACGAGGCCAGCTGCTTCCACTCCTCGTACATCTGCTTGGTGTCGCGGTGGGCAGCCGCGAACTCCGCGGCCTCGCCGGTGGCGATGTCGGGCTCGGGGTAGAAGACGTCCAGCGCGTCCAGGCTCGCGATCTCCATCATCATCACGTACTGGTCGAGGCGGTTGCCCCGCTCGCCCTTGAGCACGTGGAACCGCCAATCCGGGTAGTCGTCGATCCGGTGGTGGTTCTCGGCGATGAACCGGTCGAACACCTCCTCGGTCACCCCGGCGCGCAACGCCAGGTTGTGGATCCCGACGACCCGGGCGATGGGCTCCTCCCCCGGGCGGTCGCGGTAACGGGGACCGGGCGTGACCGTGCTCCGCGGATTGTCGGCCAGCAGCCGGTAGTCGGTGAACAACGTCGGCAGCTCGGCGAACGTGCCCAGCCGCCGCCACCGCGCCAGCACCTCCTCCGCCTCCGGGTGTTCCGCCCAGAAGCGCCGGGCCGGCTCGGTCTGCTCACCCCGGGCCGTGACGTAGCGGTCGCGCTGCTCGGCGCTCTCGATCTCGGACAACACCAGGTACTGCCCGGTCCGCTCTCCACGCAACCCGCGCAGCAGCGTCCACCGCCACCCCGGGTACAAGGGCAGGTGAACGCCTTCAGCCCGCACGAAGGTCTCGAACTCTTCCGGCGTCACACCGGCCTCTGTGTCGATGGCGATGTAGTGGAAGGTGAACACCGACGAACGTCCCATTGAGCGTCCAATCCTGTGCCGGGAAAGGGATCGCGCGTCCGACCAGCGCGACTCCCCTGCACCACATCCTGCCCGCTCCCGAGCAACGGTGCCCGCGAGCCCTCCCCCACTGGACGCGATCCGACGGGTCCCAGTCCACCTCGCCCTGGCCGACCCCGCGGAGGGATAGCGGTCGCAGGAGGTTATGGGTCGTCACCTGCGGTTCGCACAGGCGATGCAGATCCGCGTGGCCGGCAGGGCGAGCAGCCGGTCCTCCGCGATCGGACCGCCACAGCGTTCACACACTTCGTAGACACCGGCGTTCACCCGTTCGGTGGCCTTACCGAGCGCCGCGAGGTCGTCCTGCGCCTGCCGCAGCAAGGCCTGGACCTGTGCCCGCTCGAAGGCGATGGTCGCGCCTTCGGGGTCGTGTTCGTCGTCGCCGCTGTCGAACTGCGACGCCGCCACGATATCGTCGTGTTGCCGCGCCAAGGCCGTGACCAGCCGCTCGGTCTCGGCGCGAGCCCCCTCGATCAACTCCGTCGCGACACGCTTCTCCACGCTTCCGACGATACGCCCGGTGCTCTGTGGCCTCCGCTGTTCGGATCGGTCGAGGAAAGAACTCACTCGCATACGAGTACGATAATTACAAGATGCAAAAATTGCCCGCGACCATTCGGAGCATTTGACCGCTCGGCAGAGCTTATTTGCAGCAAGATCGACAAAAGAGCCACAAACGAGTTTGTAACGCGTTCATGATCCTCTACGAATGCACGACCGTGAAAACCTCGAATATGCGACTGTCCGCAGTTGTCGCAGCGGTGATGATCTGCGGCGGCCTGGAAACAGCGGTGAGCCTTCCCGCCGCTCAAGCAGCCTCGGTGGAACCGCTGTGCCCCGAAGAGGGGTGCGGCGGCGATCCCGGCGACCCGGGTGACCCCGGCGTGCCTCCGCCCACCACACCCCCGCCGACGACCTGCGCCAACCAGGGCACGCCCGTCTACAGCGGCTCGACGACGTCCTACACCCCCGACTGCGGCACGGGCTACCGCGTCCACGCCTACACCACAGTGCTGCGCTGGGACTCCTATTCCGGCGGCAGCCCGGTCAAATCCGCCCGGGTGCAGAGCTACATCCGGTTCGAACGCAACAACGGCGACGGCCTCGACGCCCGCAACACCCGCGTCTCCTGCCACGACACCTACGGCGGCTCCGACTCCGACCACGAGGACAAGGCCACCAAGACCACCGTCACCTACAACACCGGCAGCGTCCCACCCGGTGCGGCGGTGACCGTGACCTGTGAACAGCAAGCCACCTACAACAACGTCACCTACTCGACCACCACCGTCCAGACGGTTTACGCACCCCACCCGTACTGATCGGCCAGTCGTGATCCGCAGTCCCGCACAGTGACCAAGTGACCGTCCGGCGGCCTGGCGTCCAGCCATATCCGGCTCACCAGGCCGCCGGACGACCGGTCATCATTGCCGGTAGGAGGCACCTGCGAGCATCGGCGTGGACGCCTAGGTCGCTTGACGGACCCGACTACTCGGTGCGATCGTGGACTCCCTTTCCGCAGGGAGGCACGCTATGCGTGTGGAGCAACGGCCGTCGTCGGGGCAGGTCACACCGGTCGCTCCACGGACCGCCGACGGACGGAGGGCGTCGTCGGTGCGCCGGCCGGCGCCCGCGGAGCTGGTCCGATCACCCGCCCTGTCCGCCGCCGACGTCCTCGCGCTCCAGCGAACCGCCGGCAACCGGGCCGTCGGACGTGCCGTGGCGACGGTCCAGCGCTTCGACCCGGCCGAGTACAAGATGACCGTCCAGGATTCGCAGCGCAACCTGCTCCGGCGCGCGCTGGACGTGGTCATGGAGTCGCCGATCTACCTCCGGTTGGCGGCCAAGATCCGCGACGAGGGCGGCTGCAGGGTCGAACTCGATCCCCACATGGCGACGGCGGCCAACTGGCACCTCCCGACCCGCACCATCCGCATCAACCCCACCAAGGTCGAACAGGCCAAGATGGTCATCGCCGGGGTCCTGGCGTTCGAGCTGGCCCACGCCGACAAGGCGGCCACGTTCGCCGCACTCCAGGACGACGTGCGGACGGGAAAGGTCGACACCGCCGCCGAGTACGGTAAACGGGCCGAGACGATCGAGTACGCGTCGGCGTCGCTGCGGGCCACGGCAAGTGCCGAGATGATGAAGTCGGGCGCCTGGAACCAACATGTCGACCCGCAATTCCGCCATTTCCTGCCGGAGGGCCAGGAGCTCGACTACGGTCCGGGGCGTCGATTCATCGGTACCGGACTGTGGTTGACTTTCGAGGGTTTCTACCGGACGCAGCAGGACGTCGGCCACACCAAGATCCTGATGGACAAGTTCCCGGACCTGCCCGCCCGCCACGACTACCTGGGCAGTGAGGCGGGCAAGCGGGCGGAGGCGCTGAAGCGCTACCGGGAGCGGCAGCAGCAGCGGGACGCCGAGCGGGAGCCGGGTCCTCCCGCCGCCGCGGAGACCGGAACCCGCGGCGTCGAGGGGCGCTCCGCCCGGACACCCGCCGCCAAGCCGGTCCAGACGACGGACCCGTCGACGCTGCTCGATCCCGGTGAACTCCAGCGGTTCTGGAGCAGGAAGCCCGAGGACAAACAGTTCCGGGGCCAGGACGGCCGGCAGTACCGCCTGTTCGCGGCCATCGAGGGCACCTACTACTTCAAGCCGGTCTGACCCGTGTCCGCGAGTACGGCGGTGACACGCTGCCGAGATGGCAGCAATCGCCCCGACACCCTCGCCATCGTGAGCAAACCTCGCCGTTGCGTTCGAGCGCGCTCGAAGCTTTAGCGTCGCCGGCATGACGACACAGACCTGGATCATCACCGGCGCGACCCGCGGTCTCGGGCGCGCACTGGCGGAATCGGCGCTCGCGGCGGGCGACAACGTGGTGACCGCCGTGCGCCGGCCCGAGAGCGTGGCCGACCTGGCGGCCGAGTACCCCGACCGCTGCCTGGTCGTGAAGTTCGACGCCCGCGACACCGCCGCGGCCGCGGGCCTGGTGAAGGACACCATCGACCACTTCGGGCAGCTCGACGTCCTGGTCAACAACGCCGGCCGCGCGGTCGTCGGCGCCGTCGAAGAGGTCAGCGACGCTCAGCTGCGGGAGCTGATGGACCTGCACCTGTTCGGCCCGGCTGCCCTGGTCCGCGCGGCGCTGCCCGGCATGCGCCGGCGCGGGAGCGGGACCATCGTGCAGATGAGCAGCCAGGGCGGGCGGCAATCCTTCCCCGGTGTGTCCGCGTACTCGGCGTCGAAGTTCGCGCTCGAAGGCTGGTCGGAGGCCCTGGCGGGCGAGGTCGCCGGGTTCGGGATCCGGGTGGTGCTCGTGGAGCCGAGCCGGTTCCGGACCGGGTTCAACGAGGCCGACGTGCTGGAGTTCGCGGAGCCGTCCGAGGCCTACCGCGATGTGCTCGCCACGGTGCGCGCGGACATGGCCGGTGCCGACGGCCGTCAGGAAGGCGACCCGGCGCGGGCGGCGGACATCATCGTGTCCCTCGTGCACGGCGACGACGTGCCGCTGCGGCTGCCGCTGGGCAGTGAGGCCGTCGAGCGGCTCACCCGGGCCTACCGGCGCGACCTCGAAGGCGTCGAGCGGTGGGCCGAGACCGCCCGCAGCGCCGATTTCGCCGACGTCCCGCCCTCGTCGCGGCCGATCTAGGCTGGACGGCATGGCCACGGACGAACTGCTGACCAGGGCGCTGGCGATGCTGGGCGAAGACGACGTGTCGGTCGAGGCGATCCACCGGCTGACCGACGTGGGCGGGCTGACCGAGCCGATGACGATCGCCGAGGTCGCCGACATGCTCGACATCTCGCCGCACACGCTCCGCTACTACGAACGCGCCGGGCTCGTCGAAGTCGGCCGCGACCGCAGCGGATACCGCGTCTACGACGAAGAAGCGGTGCGGCGCCTGGTGTTCCTGACCCGGATGCGGCTGTCCGGGATGCCGATGCGCGACCTGCAGCACTACATCGAGCTCGTCGACGCCGGGGAAGACACCGTGCCCGAGCGGCTCGACATGCTCGTCGAGCACCGCGACACCATCCGGCGGCGCATCCGCGAGCTGACGCTTTCCCTCGCCGCCACCGAGTACAAGATCGCCACGTACGGCGGCTCGACCGGACCGGAGGTGACGGCCGAACGCCATCGCGACGAAGCACCCTGGAGCGGTTCCGACGGGCCGTAGGGACTCGGTTTTCGCCCGGCGGCGGCGTTGTCGACGGATTGCAACCCGCCCGTGCCACCGTGGCCGGAGCCGGACACCCATCCGGCTCCGGCCACCGCCGGCGGCCCGCGTGAAGGGGGACTGCTTTGCCCGATTCCCTCGACCAACCCGGAATTGTCCGCTTCGCCCGCCCACGAGACGCCGTCGTACCGCAGCTTCGGCACGGGGCAGTTTGCGAGGGCGAAGCCGCCTCGATTCTGCCTCCCCGCGTTCCCGGCTGCCGCGGAACGGGCGCTTATCGTCTGCGCATGCGCTGTAGGGAAACGGAATCCGGAGCCATCGGGAGTATCCGGTGACGGCCGGGCGGGAGTGGCCGAGCCTGCCCGCGCTGCGCAGGTCGCTCGGGGCCCGGCAGGAGACCAGCGTGGCCCTCGTGCGCCGGTGCCTCGACCGCATCGCCGCCGTCGACCCGCTCGTCCGCGCGGTCATCGCCGTCGACGAGGCCGCACTCGACGCCGCCGCCGAGGCCGACCGGCTCACGGCCGGTGGGGCGCCGGGCGGTCCGCTGCACGGGATTCCCGTGCTGGTGAAGGACAACATCGACACCGCGGGCCTGGCCAGCACGGCCGGTTCGCGGCTGCTGGCGGGCACGCCGCCGGAACGGGACGCCGAGGTGGTGCGGCGGCTGCGCGCCGCGGGGGCCGTCGTGGTCGGGAAGACCAACCTCTCGGAATGGGCGAACCTGCGCTCGGTGCACGGGATCGAAGGCTGGTCGGCCGTCGGCGGGCAGACCGGCAACGCCCGGCTGCCCGGGCACAGCCCCTGGGGCTCCTCCGCCGGCTCGGCCGTGGCCGTCGCGACCGGGATGGCGCCGCTGGCGCTCGGCACCGAAACCGACGGCTCCATCGTCTGCCCCGCGGCCGTCAACGGCGTCGTGGGCGCCAAACCGGAGCCGGGCCTGCTCCCGCTCGACGGCGTCGTGCCGGGCTCGGCCGCGCAGGACGCCGTCGGGGTGCTCGCCACCCGGGTGGGCGACGCCGCGATCTGCCTCGACGTGCTCGCCGGCGGCGGGCTGCTCGGCGAGCCGGTGCCGCTCGCCGGACGGCGGCTGGGGCGCTGGCAGCCACCCGGCATGGACGCGGCCGCCGAGCGGGTCGCCGACGGCTTTTGCGCGCGCCTGGCGGCCGCCGGTGCCGTCGTGGTGCCGGTCGAGCTGCCCCTCGACGCGAACCTGCTCGACGACGGGGTGACCGCGCTGATCGCGGAGCTGCGCCCCGGGCTCGAGTCCTACCTGCGCTCGCGCGGCGGCGTCCCGGCGACGTTGCCCGAGCTGATCGCGGCCAACCGGGACGACCCGGTGGAACTGAGCCTGTTCGGCCAGGACCTCTTCGAGGCGGCCGCCGCGGTCTCCCCCACCGACCGGATGGTGGCGCGGGTGCTGCGCGAACGCAGCACCCGCCGGGCCCGCGCGCTGATCGACGGCCTGCTCCACGACCACCGGCTCGACGCCGTCCTCGCCCCGACCGGCCCGCCGGCGTGGCCGCTCGACCACGCCGCCGGCGACCGTCCGGTGCGCGGCAGCTCCACCCCGGCCGGGCTGGCCGGCTACCCGGTGGTCTCCGTGCCCGCCGGGTTCGACGGCGCGCTGCCGGTGGGTGTCTCGGTGTTCGGCCCGGCGGGGACCGCACGGACGCTGGCGCTGGCCGAGGCCGTCGAGCGCGCCGGCGGCCCACCGCGGGCGGCCGGCGCGTGGCCACGGCACGTGCGCGCTCTTCATCCGACACCGCGAACCGGGTGAATCATTCCACCCATTTCCGGATTAATCGCGAGGAATGTTGTCACCGGCCGACAATTTTCACCGTTTCGGCTTTTACGCCGGAATTCGATCATTCACCGGCGGCTGCGGGCGCAATTACCGTCGTCGGCGGGGGCGCCCTCTGGCAACGTCGGCGGGCCGCTTCTTCCATGGTCATCCACGACCGTCGGGCAAGATATCGACAAAGGGGGAACACATGTCCGGACAGGTCACACCGCAGGTGCGGAGAGCCGCGGAGGTGGGGCCGCGGGAAACGCCCCAGTTCGGCGAACTGCTGCGGTGGCACCGGATGCGCCGGGGCGCGACCCAGCGCCAGCTGGCCGATCTGTCGACGATCAGCGTGCGGGCGATCCGCGACCTGGAACTCGGCAAGGCCCACCGGCCGCGCCGCGACACCGTGCACCTCATCGCCGACGGGCTGGGGCTGACCGGGCAGGAGCGCAACCACTTCGAGAAGGCGGCCGGCGGTGCCGGCCCGGAGCTCAAGCTGAGCTACGCGGCCGGGCCGGTTTCCCCGCCGGCGCCGATGGACGCCCTCGTCGGCCGGGAAGCCGAGGTGACGATGCTCGGCGACCTGCTCGGCGCCGGCAATCTACGGCTGGTCACCGTGACCGGCCTGCCCGGGGTCGGCAAGTCACGGGTCGCCCTGGAGATCGCCGGGTTCCTGCACCGGGAACACCGGCTGCCGGTGCTGTGGAGCTCGGCGTCCGACCAGTCCGCAGCGAGCCGGGACACCGGTTCGGACCCGGTTTCGGAGCTGGTCGCCCTGGCTCTCGAACGCCCCGCCGTGGCGGCCGCGGGCACCGCGCTGGCCGAACTGCGGGGACTGGTCGGCGACCGGCTGACGCTGCTGGTCATGGACGGCTACGAGCAGGCCAACGTCGACGCCGACGCCTTGTCCGGCCTGCTCCGGCACTGCGGCCGCCTGCGGGTGCTGATCACCGCGCGGACCCCGTTCCAGCTGCCCGGTGAGCGTGAGTTCCCGCTGGAGCCGCTGGCCGTGCCGCACCGGCGGGCCGACCGCGACCCGGCCGAGCTGGCCCGGGTCGGCTCGGTGCAGCTGCTCACCCGGTGCATCGGCCGGACCGGCTTCCGGCTGACCGCGGTCAACTCGCCCGCCGTGGCCGAAGTGTGCCGGCTGCTCGACGGCATGCCGGCCCCGCTGCAGGTCGCCGCGTCCTGGTTCATGGTGTGCTCCCCCGAAACCCTGCTGCAGTACCTGCGGGACGACCCGTTCGCGTTCGTCGGGCCGGAGCTCGGCGACGCCGGGCGCTCGGAGCTGAGCGCGCTGGCCGACGACGAACGGGCCCTGCTGGCGCGGCTGTGCGCGGTCGACGGGTGCTGGTCGATCGCCGACGCCGTGCGGCTGAGCAGCCTGGCCCCGGCCGCCTGCGCCCGGCTGGTCCGCCGGCTGCTGATGCGCGGGGTCGTCCGGACCGCGCCCGAGCCCGGCCCGGGCGGCTTCGTCGTGCTGGAGCTGATCAAGCTGCTCCACGCCGACCGGCCCGCCGGTGTGCCGTACCTGCGCGACGAGGCCACCGTATGACCGCCACCGGCCGGCTGCGGCGCGGCCTGCGCCCGCGCACCGCCCGGATGGTGTTCGGCTCGGCTCCCGGCGAACTGGCCGAAGAGCTCCGGCTGACCTCGCAGGTCGACCTGGCGCACGTCGTGATGCTGCACCGGTGCGGCCTGCTCGGCACGGCGGTGGCGGCCGCGCTGCTGCGCGGCATCCTCGTCCTGCGCGCCGGCGACTTCGCCGAGCTGCACGGGGTTCCGGCCCCGCGCGGGACGTACCTGATGTACGAGGGACAGCTGGCCGAGCGGCTCGGTGAGGCCGTGGGCGGTGCCCTGCACACCGGCCGGTCCCGCAACGACCTGAAGGCGACGATGACGGCGCTGCGGATCCGGACGTGGCTGGCCGGGTTCCTGTCGGAGGCGCTCCGGCTCGAAGCGGTCCTGCTCGGCCGCGCCCGCGCCCACCGCGACGTCGTCATGCCGGTCCACACGCACTTCCAGGCCGCCATGCCGGTGACCTACGGGCACTACCTGCTCGGCGTCGCGATCGCGCTGGGCCGCGACCTCGACGCGGTCGCCGCGGCCGGGGCCGGCCTGGACCGGTGCCCGATGGGTGCGGGCGCGGTCGCCGGCACCGACCTGCCGCTGGACCCGGACCTGGTCGCGGTCCTGCTCGGGTTCGAACGCGGCCCGGCCCACGCCATCGACGCGGTGGCGAGCCGGGACGTGCTGCTCCGCCTGCTGGCCGCCGTCGCCGGGCTCGGGATCACGTTGTCCCGCCTGGCCACGGACCTGCAGCTGTGGAGTTCGGCCGAGTTCGGCTTCGTGACCCTCCCCGACCACCTCGTCGGCGGCAGTTCGGCGATGCCGCAGAAGCGCAACGCGTTCCTCTTCGAACACGTCAAGGCCAAGGCGGGGGCGGCGATCGGCGCCTGGACAGCCGCCGCGTCGATGACGAAGTCCACGCCGTTCACCAACACCATCGAAGTCGGCACCGAAGCCGTCGCGGCCGCCTGGCCGGGCCTGCACGCCGTGGCCGAAGCCGTGCTGCTGAGCCAGGTGCTGGCCGGCGGGACCGCGCCGGTGCCCGCACGCATGCGCCGGCGGGCCGAGGAGGGCTTCACCGTGGCCACCGCGGCCGCCAACCGGATGGTCCGCGGCGGGGTGCCGTTCCGGCGCGCCCACCACGAGGTGGGTGCCGCGGTGCGGGCCGCGATCGAACGCGGTGAGACCACTTTGGACAGTGCGGGGCCCGACGTCGCCGCCGTGGCCGCGGCCACCGCGACCGGCGGCGGCCCCGGTGCGTTCGCGGCGACGTTCGCCGAGGCGCGCCAGGCCGCGGTCCGGCGGGCCGCACGGTGCCGCGAGCGGCGCGACCACCTGCGGGCGGCCGCCGGCGGGCTCGACCGGGCGGTCGCGGAAGTCCTGCACTCCGGCGGCCGGGACCACGCGTCGTGACGCCGCTGCGCTGGTTCGTCCTCGTCGAGAGCAACACCACCGGTTCCGGCCGCCGGTTCTGCGCCGTGGCGCGCCGCCGCGGCCTGCGCCCGGTCGTGCTGGCCGCGGATCCCGGCCGGTACCCGTACCTGGCCGAGGACGGCGTCGACCACCTGACCCTCGACACGGGCGACCAGGACGCCGTCGACGCGGCCTGCGACCGCTTCGCCCGCGACGGCGTCGCCGGCGTCACGTCCAGTTCGGAGTACTTCATCGCCGCGGCCGCCGCCGCAGCCGCCCGGCTGGGCCTGCCGGGCCCGTCCGCGGCGGCCATCCGGGAGTGCCGCGCGAAGGACCGGCAGCGGGCCCTGCTGGTGGCCGGCGGTGTCGCGGTTCCCGCGTTCCGCGTGGTGGACGGTCCCGCCGGGGCCGTCGACGCGGCGGGGTCGCTCGGGCTGCCGGTCGTCGTGAAGCCGGTCGCGGGATCGGGGTCGGTCGGGGTGCGGTTGTGCGCCACCGCCGCCGAGGCGGCCGAGGCGGTCGCGGCCCTGCTGGCCGGCGCCGACGAGCGGGGCACCGCGCGCGAACGGCGGGTGCTGGTCGAGGAATTCGCGCGCGGGCCCGAATACTCCGTGGAAACGATCGGTACCGAGGTCGTCGGCGTGACGCGCAAGCACCTCGGGCCGGCCCCGTTCTTCGTCGAGACCGGGCACGACTTCCCGGCGCCACTGGCCGACGCGGAACGGTCCGCGGTGGAACGGACCGCGGTGCGGGCGTTGCGCGCGCTGGGGCTCGGCTGGGGTGCCGCGCACACCGAACTGCGGGTGACGCGGCGGGGGCCCGTGCTGATCGAGGTCAACCCCCGCCTCGCCGGAGGCATGATCACGGCCGTCGTCGAAGAAGCGGCCGGGATCGACCTCGTCGCCTGCTGCGTCGACCTGGCCTGCGGGCGGTCCCCCGCGCTCGTCCCGACCCGCGCGGCGGCCGCGTCGATCCGCTTCCTGGTGGCCGAGCGGGCCGGCCCGGTCACCGCCGTGCGGGGAATCCCCGCCGCGCAGGGGATGCCGGACGTCCGGGCGGTGACCGTCACCGTCGCACCGGGAGCGCGGATCGGCGAGCTCACCCAGTCCTTCCGCGACCGGCTGGGCCACGTCATCACCAGGGCCGGAGACGTCGCGCGGGCGGCTGCGGCCGCCGAGTCGGCCCGGGCGGCGATCGTCGTCGACCAGTCGCCGCCCGCTGCCGGGTGACCGCCGCAGTCCTGCCGCCGCAACTGCCTTCCCCGGCGCCGCCTGCAGCTTAGGTTCTGTTTCGCCGACGTTACCGAGACGCCGGCGGAAATCACCGGCACGACCCGGGCGGCGGACGTTTCTTCGTCCACCGAACGCCCACCGCCACCGAGAACGACGCGAGAGCCCCCAATGAGATCATTTTCTCCTGGTTCCCTGATCGTGGTCAGCAGCACGATTTCCGACTCCCACATGTGGAATCTGGTCTTCCTCCAGTTGCTCGTCGAAGAAATGGGCCACCGGGTGCTGAACCTCGGCGCCTGCGTGCCGGAAGCGCTGCTGGTCCGGGAATGCCGCGACGCCCGGGCCGACCTGATCGTCGTCAGCAGCGTCAACGGCCACGGCGTGAACGACGGCGTGCGCCTGGCCCCGCTCGTGCGGGACTGCCCGGAGCTGGCGCGCACGCCCCTGGTGATCGGCGGGAAGCTCGGCGTCGACGGGACGGGCAACGGCACCGGCCGGGCCGCGCTGGAGCGGGCCGGGTTCGACCGCGTCTTCGACGAGGCGGACGTCCCGGCGTTCCGCGACTACCTGGCCGCGCTGCCGGCCATGGCGATGTCGTGACACGGCAGCCGTCGTTCGGGGCGTTCGTGGCGCGGGCGCACGCGGCGGGCCGGCTGGTCGTGCAGCCGCGGATGGGGTTCGCCGCCCCGGACCGGATGCGCGCCGGGCTGGCCGCCACCCGGCGGGTCTCGGCCACCACGGTCGGCACGGTGACCCTCGACAGCTACACGAGGCTCAACGAACTCGCCGCGGCCGAGCGGGCGCTCGCCGACGGCGTCCCGCTGAACGGCTACCCGATCCTCGCCCACGGCCGCGCCACCACCCGGGCGGTGCTCGAGGGCATCCGGGACGCGCAGTTCCCGGTCCAGGTCCGCCACGGCGCGGCCCGCCCGCAGCACATCATCGGCGCGCTGATCGACTCCGGTCTCGACGCCACCGAAGGCGGTCCCGTTTCCTACTGCCTGCCCTACAGCCGGATCCCGCTGCGCGAGTCCGTGCAGCACTGGGCGCGCTCCTGCGAGCTGCTGGCCGGTCTGCGGGACACCGGCGCGGCCCCGCACGTCGAGACGTTCGGCGGCTGCATGCTCGGGCAGCTGTGCCCGCCGAGCATGCTCGTGGCGATCAGCGTGCTGGAGGGGCTGTTCTTCGCCCAGCACGGGCTGGGCAGCCTGTCCTTGAGCTACGCCCAGCAAACCGACGCCGAGCAGGACGAGGAGGCCATCCACGCGCTGCGCAGGCTGGCCGCGGAGCTGCTGCCCGGGATCGACCTGCACGTGGTGGTCTACGCGCACATGGGGATGTACCCGCGCACCGCGGGCGGCGCCCGGCGGCTGCTCGCGGACGCCGCCCGGCTGGCCGTGCGTTCGGGAGCCGCCCGGCTGATCGTGAAGACCGTCTCCGAGGCCCACCGCATCCCCACGATCGAGGAGAACGTCGCCGCGCTCGAACTCGCCGGGCGCGTCGCGGCGGCGACGACGTGGGCGTCCCCGCGGCCCGACCCGGCCGACACCGTGGTCTACACCGAGGCCCGGCGTCTCGTCGAAGCGGTGCTCGACCTCGACGACCGGCTGCGGGTCGCGCTGCCGCGGGCGTTCGAGCTGGGCCGGCTCGACATCCCGTACTGCCTGCACCCGGACAACCCGCGCCGCGCGACCTGCGCGATCGACCCGGGTGGGCGGCTGCGGTGGGCCGACGTGGGCTCGCTGCCGCTGCCCCGGCCGCCGCACGCCGCCGCGGGCACCCGGCCGACCGCCGCCGGGCTGCTGGCCTCGCTGTCCTACGTGCAACGCAAGTTCGACCTCGAAACCGGTCCGCGGGCAGCGTCCCCGGCCGGCACCCAGCCGCCGCCAGGATTGGACGGAGCCGTCATGGAGCCCAGCCCGAACCCCACCCCGCGCTACCTCCCGCCGCCGCCGTCGGAGCACCTGGCCTCGGCGGTCACCCGGACGGCGCTGAAGGTCCAGCAGCAGGTCCTCGTCGCGGCGCGGGCCTTCCTGCACGGCGACGGCTTCACCGAGCTGCTCCCGCCGGTCATCGGCCCGGTCACCGACCCCGGCATCCGCGGCTCGAAGCAGCTCGACGTCGACTTCTACGGGCACCCGTACAAGCTGATGACCAGCGGGATCCTCTACAAGCAGGCCTCGCTGCTGGCGTTCGACAAGCTGTTCTTCATCGCGCCGAACGTGCGCGCCGAACCGCCGGAGACCAGCTCCACCAGCCGGCACCTCGTCGAGTTCCACCAGATCGACGTCGAGATCTCCGGCGGCACCCGTGCCGACGCCCGGCGCGTCGCCGAGCGGCTGCTGGTCCACATCGTGGCGCACGTGCTCGAAACCGTCCCCGACGAGCTCGCGAGCCTGGGCCGGGACCCGATGGTGTTCACCGAACTGCTCTCGGAACCCTTCGAAGTGCGGACCCACGCCGAGGCCGTCGCCGCGCTGCACGACTTCCAGCACCCGCAGAACCCGGACGCCGAAATCGACTGGCAGGGCGAGGAGCTGCTGTCGCACAAGGCCCAGCGGCCGTTCTTCATCACCGACTACCCCAAGGGTTCCCGCGGCTTCTACGACCGGGAAAGCCCGGACCGGCCCGGCGTGCTGCGGAACTTCGACCTGATCGCCCCCGGCGGCTACGGCGAGCTGGTCAGCGGCAGCGAACGCGAGTCCGACTACGCCACGATCGTCACCCGGATGCGGGAAACCGGGGAGAACCCGGCCAAGTACGCCTGGTACCTCGACATGGTCCGGGCCGGCATCCCGGCCAGCGCCGGCTTCGGCATGGGGCTGGAGCGGCTCACCCGGTACCTGACCGGGCTCGACTCCGTGTGGCAGGTCAACGCCTACCCGAAGATCCCGGGCCTGGTGTCCCCGTGAGCGGCCTGCGTGCCGACGGCTTCCCCGAAGCGGAGGTGCGGTACCGGGCCCGCACCGGCCCCGAAGCCGCCTTCCCCGCACTGAAGTCCTACGGCCACGAAGTCTTCGGCGCGACCGCGACCGCGGACGGCGACCTGATCGACCGGGCGCGGCTGGTGCCGCCGGTGTTCGTGCCGCGGCGGCTGGAGAAGCTGATCGAACTCGGCCGGGAGCCGTTGTTCTCCGACGTCGACCTGCGCACCGGGATCGGCGGGTTCGCCTCGGCCCTGCCGGTCTACCTGTCCGCGTTCGGCTCGACCGAGCTCGGCAGCAGCGAACCCGGGGTGGCCGCGGCGCGGCAGGCGGGCGCGCTCGGCCTGCCGATGGTGATCGGCGAGAACGTCGTCCCGGCCAACGGTTACGGGCGCGGGCCGGCCACCGCGCAGGCGGCCCTGCTGACCCGGGTCCGCGCCTACCTCGACGCCGCGGGCGACGGCGAGGGCGGCGTGGTCGTGCAGCAGAGCACCGAGGACGCCGACGCCGAGGTGTGGAACCTCGTCTACAGCGACCCCGGGGTGGCCCCGCTGCTGGACACCGGGCGGCTCGGGTTCGAGCTGAAACTGGGCCAGGGCGCCAAACCCGGGCTCGGCGGGATGACCGTCGTCGGCCCGGCGGAGGAGGCCCGGCTGCGCAACCGGTACGCGCTGAGCGACGTCTTCGACGGCGAGTCCGGGCGTGTGCTGCGCTCGGCCAGCCCCGGGACGTTCACCGAAGAGATCCTCCGGCAGCAGATCCGCCTGATGCGCAACAACTTCCCGCGGGCCAGGGTGTGGGTGAAGCTGCCGCCCGGCCGGGACGTCGGGGCGGCGGCCGCCGTCGCCTGGGCGGCCGGTGCCGACGCGGTGACCGTCGACGGTGCCGAAGCGGGCACCGGCTGGGCCCCGGCGTCGTTCCTGGACCACGTGGGCCTGCCGCTGGCCGAGTGCCTGCGGCGCGTCGGACCGCCGTCGGGCTGCCTGCTCGCCAGCGGCCGGATGTGGGCCGGCGCCCGCGCGGTCAAGTGCCTGGCGCTCGGGGCGCGCGCGGTGGGCCTCGGGCGGGCGGCGCTCGTCGCCGTCGACGAGGACCCGCGCCACGGCCTCCGCCGGCTCGTCGAGGCCCTCGCGTTCGAGGCGCGGCTGCTGATCAGCGCCCTCGGCAAGTACGCGGCCGGCGACCTCGCCGCGGAGGACGTCTGGGGCTTCGAAGAGCGCCCGGACGGCGGTGCCGGCCGGTGACCGCGAGGACGACAGCGAACATCGGAGGCCACGAGATGGGTGAGCAACGGGAGTCCGTCGTGGACGGCTGGCGGGAACCGGTGGCCGCCGGCGTCGCGCTCGGCGTCGTCGAACCGGGCCGGACCGCCACCGCCACGACGACCAGCCACCACGGCGAAATCCTGCAGGGCGTCTTCGACGACGCCGAGGGCAGGCTCCGGCGCGGCCTGGTGTCGATGCCGTGCCACCTGCACTCCGCGCGGGCGAGCTTCACCCCGGACCCGGGCGCGCCGCTGGTCGTCGAGCCCGCGGGCAAGCTGAAGGCCCGCCGGGCCGCGGAAGCGACCCTGGAACTGCTCGGCCACGGCGACGTCGGCGGCTACCTGGAACTGACCGGCACGGTGCCGTCCTCCCGCGGGTTCGGCTCGTCGACCTGCGACGTGCTGGTGGCCGTGCTGGCCGTGCAGGGCGCGTTCGGCCGCGAGCTGCCCAGTTCCGTGATCGCCCGGCTGGCCGTCCGCGCGGAGATCGCGTCGGACCCGCTCATGTTCGGCGGGAACCCGGTGCTGTTCGCCCAGCGCGACGGCATCGTGCTGGAGGACTTCGGCTGCCGCCTGCCCCGGCTGGCCGCGGTCGGGTTCGGCACCAGCGCGACCGGCACCGGGATCGACACGCTCTCCCTGCCGCCGGCCGAATACACCCCGTCGGACGTCGTGCGCTTCCGCGACCTGCGCGACCAGCTGCGCGGCGCGCTCCAGCGCGACGACCCCGCCGCGCTCGGCGCGGTCGCCACGGCCAGCGCCGAGCTCAACCAGCGGAACCTGCCGATCCCGGGGCTCGACCGGATCACCGCGCTGATCCGCCGGACCGGCGCGGCCGGGCTGCAGGTCGCGCACAGCGGGGACGTGGCGTCCCTGCTCTTCGACGCCCGGCAACCGGACGTCGAACGGCAGCGGGAACACGCCCGCCTGCTCCTGGCCGACCTCGGCATCAAGGACGTCTGGCGCTTCACGGTGGGGGGACCGCGATGACCCGGCAGGTCGGCGGCGCGTTCGCGTCGGTGGTCGAGGCGAACGAACTGCCCCGGATCGTCCGGCTGGAGGACAACCTCTACGCCGCGGTGTTCACGCTGATGAAGCTCCTGCCCGCGCGGTACATCGTGGACCGCGCCCGGCGCAGCGGTGCGCTCGCGCCCGGCGCGACGGTGATCGAGACGTCCTCGGGCACGTTCGGGCTCGGGCTGGCGCTGGTCTGCCGGCTGCGGGGGCACCCGCTGATCGTCGTGGGCGACCCGGCGATCGACCGGAACCTGCGGACGCGGCTGGAGTTCCTCGGCGCCCGGGTCGAGCTCGTCGACGCCTTCGACGCCCCCGGCGGGATCCAGGGCGCGCGGCTGGCCCGCGTCGCCGAACTGCACCGGGCGCACCCGGGCAGCTACGTGCCCGACCAGTACGAGAACCCGGACAACCCGGGCGCCTACGGGATCGTCGCCGACCAGCTGCTCAGCACGCTCGGCCCGATCGGCCGCCTGGTCGGCCCGGTCGGTTCCGGCGGCTCCACCGGCGGACTGGCCGCCGCGCTGCGGCAGTCCGGCGGCGACACCAAGCTGACCGGGGTGGACACCCCCGGCAGCGTCATCTTCGGCCACCACAACGGGAAACGGCTCCTGCGCGGGCTCGGCAGCAGCATCCACGCCGGCAACGTCCGGCACACCGCCTACGACGACGTGCACTGGGTCGGCGCGGCACCGGCGTTCTGGACCACCCGGGAGCTCTACGCCGAGCGGGCGATCTTCGCCGGCCCGACGAGCGGCGCGTCCTTCCTCGCCGCGCGGTGGCACGCCCGCCAGGAGCCGGGTTCGGTGACGGTCGCGCTCTTCCCCGACGACGGCTACCGCTACCTCGACACCGTCTACAACGACGACTGGCTGCGCGCGCAGGGCGTCGACCGGATCCCGCCGCCCGCCGAGCCGAAACCGGTCACCGCCCCCGACGACCTCGACGAACACTGGTCGCACCTCGCGTGGGGCCGGCGGCCGCTCACCGAAGCAAGGAGATTCCCGTCATGAGCAACCCCTTCGACGACGACACCGCCGAGTTCCTGGTGCTGGTGAACGAGGAGAACCAGCACTCGCTGTGGCCGGCGGCCATCGAGGTGCCCGCCGGCTGGACGGTCACGCTCGGGCCGGAGTCCCGCCAGGTGTGCCTCGACCACGTCGACCGCCACTGGACGGACCTCCGCCCGGCCAGCCTGATCGCGGCCATGGGCGAGTCCGGCCGGTCCTGATGTCCGTCCCGGGAGGCGGTTCGGTGTTCCCTCTGTCGTTCGCGCAGCAACGGTTGTGGTTCCTCAACGAGCTCGAAGGACCGAGCTCGACGTACACGGTGACGCTGTCGGTCCGGCTGCGGGGCCCGCTCGACCGCGCTGCGCTCGCCGCGGCCTTCGACGACGTCGCCGAGCGGCACGAACCGCTGCGGACCGTCTTCCCGGTGGCGGACGGTGTCCCCCGCCAGCACGTGCTTCCCGAGGCGTCCGTCCCGGTGTCCTTCGTGGACACCGACGACGTCGAGGGCGGCCTCGCGGCCGCCGCCGCGCACGTCTTCGACCTGGCCGGCGAACTGCCGGTGCGCGCCTGGCTCTTCTCGGAAACGGCCGAGGAGCACGCGCTGCTGATCAGCGTGCACCACATCGCCTGCGACGGCTGGTCACTCGACCCGCTGCTGCGCGACCTCGGCACCGCCTACGCGGCCCGGCTGACCGGCGCGGCACCGCAGTGGGCTCCCCTGCCCGTCCGGTACCGGGACTACACGCTGTGGCAGCGGGAACTGCTCAGCCGCGAGGACGACGCCCAGAGCGTCATCGCGACCCAGCTGGCGTTCTGGCGGGCGGCGCTCGCCGACCTGCCCGCCGAGCTGGCGCTGCCGCTGGACCGGCCGCGCCCGGCCACCGCGGCCCACACCGGCGGCACCGTCGCCGAGCCGATCCCGCCCGCCCTGCTGGACGCGCTGACCACGCTGGCCGAGAAGCACGAGGTCACGCTGTTCATGGTGGTGCAGGCGGCGCTGGCCGTGCTCTACACCCGGCTCGGGATGGGCACCGACATCCCGCTCGGCACCCCGGTCGCCGGGCGCACCGACGACGCGCTCGACGAGCTGGTCGGCTTCTTCGTCAACACGCTGGTGCTGCGGACCAGCACCGCGGGCAACCCCTCGTTCGCGACCCTGCTCGAGCGCGTGCGCGAGACCGACCTGGCCGCGTTCGCCCACCAGGAACTGCCGTTCGAACGGCTCGTGGAGGTCCTGAACCCCGAGCGCTCGAACGCGCGGCACCCGATGTTCCAGACGATGCTCACCCTGCAGAACACCGCGGCGGCCGAGCCCCGCTTCGCCGGGCTGACCGCGACCCTGGAGCACCGCGACCCGGGAACGGCGAAGTTCGACCTGCACTTCGAGGTGAAGCCGGCCCTCACCGGCGACGGCGGCCTCGTCCTCTCGGCCGACTACGCGAGCGCCCTGTTCGACGAGGGAACCGTGCGGACGCTCGTCCGCCGGCTGCTGCTGGTCCTGCGGCAGGCCGCCGCGGACCCGGCACGGCGGCTCGGCCGCATCGACGTCCTGCTGCCCGGGGAACACCACGAACTGGTCGTGGCCTACAACGACGTCGACGGCACCGAAGCCCCCGCGTCCCTCGGCGAGCTGTTCGAACGGCAGGCACAGCGGACGCCGGACGCCACGGCGGTGGTGTGCGGGACCGAAGAGCTGACCTACCGGGAGCTGGCGGCCCGCGTCGCCGGGTTCGCCGGCGCACTGGCGGCCGCCGGGGCGACCGGGTCGGTGGCGGTCCTGATGCGCCGCGGGGCCGACCAGATCGCGGTGCTGCTCGCGCTGGCCCGGCTCGGCGCCGTCTACGTCCCGCTGACCGCCGGCTTCCCGGCCGGGCGGACGGCGGCCATCCTCGACGCCACGGACGCGCGGGTGCTGGTCACCGACGCCGCCCACCGGTCCGGCGAGACGGCCGCGGACTTCCCCGGCGCCGTGCTGTCCGCCGAGGAGCTGCCCCGGACGGGCCCGGCGCCCCGGCCGGCCGTCCACCCCGGCTCGCTCGCGTACGTGATGTTCACGTCCGGTTCGACCGGCCGCCCGAAGGGAGTGGCGGTCTCGCACGCCAACGTCGTCGCCCTCGTCCGGGAACGCTGCTGGGCGAACGGGAACCACCGCCGGGTGCTGCACTACTCGGCGCTGGGGTTCGACGCGACCGTGTACGAGGCCTGGGTGCCGCTGCTGAGCGGCGGGACCGTGGTGGTCGTGCCGGACGCGCGGGTCGGCACCGAAACGCTGGCGCGCGCGATCGTCGAGGGCGCGGCCACGGCGGCGTACCTGACGACGGCGCTGTTCGCCGCAATGGCGCAGAGCGAGCCGGCCGCGCTGCGGCACCTGCGCGAGGTCTGGACCGGCGGGGACGTCCTCCCGGCCGCCGCCCTGCGGCAGGTGCTGGCCGAGTGCCCGGACCTGACCGTCGCGCACGTGTACGGGCCCACCGAGACCACGGTGTTCTGCAGCCACGAGACCTTCGGCCCGCACCGGCCGTTCACCGGAAACCTGTCGCTCGGGCGCCCGATGGCCGGCACCGGGATGTACATCCTCGACGACGCGCTCGCACCGGTCCCGGTCGGCGGCGTCGGCGAGCTGTACGTTTCGGGCTCGCACGTCGCCCACGGCTACCTCGGCCAGAGCGGCCTGACCGCGACCCGGTTCGTCGCCTGCCCGTTCGGCACCGGCGAGCGGATGTACCGCACCGGCGACCTCGCTCGCTGGCGCGCCCCGGGTGTGCCGGAGTTCGCCGGCCGGGTCGACGGGCAGGTCAAGATCCGCGGCTTCCGCATCGAAACCGCCGAGGTCGAGCGCGCGCTGGCGGCCTGCACCGGAGCGCAGGCCGTGGTGGTGGCCCGGGAGGACCGGCCCGGCGACAAGCGGCTGGTGGCCTACGTCGCCACCGGCGGTACCCTCGACCGGCGGGCCCTGCGCGAAGAACTCGCCGCGGTGCTGCCGGAGTACATGATCCCGGCGGCCGTCGTGCAGCTGGACCGGCTGCCCCGCACCGGGAACGGCAAGCTGGACCGGGCGGCCCTGCCCGCACCGGAGTTCCACGGCGAAGGCGGCCGCGACCCGCGCACGGCCCGCGAAGAGATCCTGTGCGGCCTGTTCACCGAAGTGCTCGGCGCGTCCGCGGTGGGTCCCGACGACGACTTCTTCGCCCTCGGCGGGCATTCCCTGCTCGCCACCCGGCTGATCAGCCGCATCCGCACCGCGCTCGACGCCGAACTGGGCATCCGCGACCTGTTCGCCGCACCGACCCCGGCCGGGATCGACCGGCGGCTCGGCGGGCCCGGCCGGCGGCGCCCGCCGGTGGTGCCGTCGGAGCGGCCCGGGCCGCTGCCCCTGTCCTACGCCCAGCAACGGCTGTGGTTCCAGCACGAGCTGGAGGGGACGAGCGCGACCTACAACATCCCGCTGGCGCTGTGGCTCTCCGGCGAGCTGGACCGCGACGCGCTGCGGCTCGCCGTGGCGGACCTGCTGGAGCGCCACGAGACGCTGCGCACGGTGTTCCCCGCCGAGGACGGCGTGCCGGTCCAGTGCGTGGTCGACCGCCCGGCGGTACCGCTCACCGTCGAGGACGTCCCCGGCATCGGGGACGGCGAACTGGAGGCGCGGCTCGCGGCGGCGTCCCGGCACGCGTTCGACCTGACCGGCGCAGTCCCGCTGCGGATCACGGTGTTCAGCACGTCGGCCCGGCGGCACGTGGTGCTCGTCCTGGTGCACCACATCGCCTGCGACGGCTGGTCGCTGCGGCCGCTGCTGGCCGACCTGAGCACCGCCTACACCGCCCGGCTGGCCGGTCACGCTCCACAGTGGACACCGTTGCCCCTGCGGTACGCCGACTACACCTGGTGGCAGCGGGACCTGCTGGGCACCGAAGACCAGCCGGGCAGCCTGCTCGCCGAGCAGTCCGCGTACTGGACCAAAGCGCTGGCCGGTCTTCCGGGGGAGCTGGTCCTGCCCACCGACCGGCCCCGGCCCGCGGTGCTGTCCCACCGCGGCGACGTGGCCGGCTGCGAGATCGACGCCGGCCTCCACCGGAAACTCGCGGAGCTGGGCCGGTCGCACGGCGCCACCCTGTTCATGGTCCTGCAGGCCGCCCTCGCCGTCCTCTACACGAAACTCGGCGCGGGCACCGACATCCCCATCGGCACCCCGATCGCCGGCCGCACCGACGAAACCCTCGACCCCCTCGTCGGCTTCTTCGTCAACACGCTGGTCCTGCGCACCGACACCGCCGGCAACCCCACCTTCAGCCGGCTGCTCGGCCAGGTCCGCGAGACCGACCTCGCCGCCTACGACAACCAGGACCTGCCCTTCGAACGGCTCGTGGAGCTGCTCAACCCCGAACGCTCCACGACCCGGCACCCGCTCTTCCAGACGATGCTCGTCCTGCAGAACGCCACGCCCGCCGACTTCTCCTTCGCCGGGCTCGAGACGACGCCGCAGTCCCGCGACGCGGGCACGGCGAAGTTCGACCTCACGTTCGCGGCCGCCGAGACCGCCTCGGGGGCACTGGCGCTGACCGTGGAGTTCAGCACGGACCTGTTCGACCGGGCGACGGCCGAGCAGCTCGGCCACCGGCTCGTGCGGGTGCTCGCCGCCGCCGCCGAGGACCCGTCCCGCCGCCTGGCCGACCTCGACGTCCTCGGCCGGGCCGAACGCGAAACCGTGCTGCGCGACTGGAACGACACGGGCACGCCGCACGCGGCCACCACGGTGGACCGGCTCTTCGCGGAGCAGGCCGCGCGGACGCCGTCGGCCACCGCGCTGGTCTTCGGCGACCGGACGATCGGGTACGCCGACCTCGACGGCCGCGCGAACCGGCTCGCCCACCACCTCGTGGCCGCCGGCGCCGGCCACGGCCGGACCACCGCGATCCACCTGGAGCGCGGCCCGGACCTCGTGGTGGCGCTGCTCGCCGTGCTCAAGGCCGGCGGCGCCTACACCCTGCTCGACCCGGACCACCCGCCCGCGGCGACCCGGGCGGTGCTGGCCGAGGTCGGCAGCGCGCTGGTGGTCAGCCGGTCGGCGGCGGCCGCGCGGCTGGCCGACGACGGCCTCACCGTGGTCCGCCTCGACGGGGACGCGGCGGCCATCGCGGCCCGGCCGGACACCCCGCCGCCGCCCACCGCCGGGCCGGACGACCTCGCGTGCGTCATGTTCACCTCCGGCTCGACCGGCCGCCCCAAGGGCGTCGCCACCCCGCACCGGGCGCTGGCCGGCACCATGGTGGGCCAGGACTTCGCCGACTTCGGGGTCGACGAGGTCGTCCTGCAGTGCTCGCCGATCTCCTGGGACGCCTTCGCGCTGGAACTGTTCGGCGCGCTGCTGCACGGGGCGGCGTGCGTGCTCCAGCCGGGGCAGCGCACCGAACCGGCGGTGATCGCCGAGCTGGCCGCCCGGCACCGGATCACCACGATGTACCTGTCGTCGAGCCTGTTCAACCTCATGCTCGACGAGTACCCGGAGACCTTCCGCGCGGTGCGGCAGGTGATGACCGGCGGCGAGGCCCTGTCGGTGCCCTACATCGCGAAGGCGATGGCGGAATTCCCGGGGCTGCGCGTGATCAACGGCTACAGCCCGCTGGAGAACACGATCTTCACCGTCTGCCACACCGTGACGCCGGAAGACCTGGCCCGGCCGTCGATCCCGCTCGGCCGCCCGGTCGCCGGCAAGTCGGTCTACGTCCTCGACCCGATGCTGCGGCCGGTGGCGCCCGGGGCGCCCGGCGAGCTGTACATGGCCGGGCTGGGGCTGGCCCGCGGCTACCACGGCCGGGCGGCGCTCACGGCCGGCCGGTTCGTCGCGTGCCCGTTCGGCCCGGCGGGAACCAGGATGTACCGCACCGGCGACCTCGTGCGCTGGACCGACGGCGGCCGGCTGGAGTTCCTCGGCCGGGTCGACGACCAGGTCAAGCTGCGCGGGTTCCGGATCGAGCCGGCCGAGGTCGAACTGGCGCTGACCCGCTGCCCCGGCGTGGGCCGGGCCGCGGTCGTCGTCCGGGAAGACCGGCCGGGTGACAAGCGGCTCGTCGCCTACCTGGTCGCCGACGGCGAACCGGACGTCGACGGGATCCGCGAGTCGCTGGCCGCCGCCCTGCCGGAGCACCTCGTGCCGGCCGCGTTCGTCGTGCTCGACGCGCTGCCGATCACGGCCAACGGCAAGCTGGACCGCCGGGCGCTGCCCGCACCCGACTACGCGGGCGACGACGGCGGCCGCGAGCCGCGGACCCCGCAGGAGGAAGTCCTCTGTGGACTGTTCGCCGAAGTCCTCGGGCTACGCGGGGTCGGCATCGACGGCCACTTCTTCAAGCTCGGCGGGCACTCGCTGCTGGCGACCCGCCTGATCAGCCGGGTCCGCACGGCGCTGGGAGTCGAATTGAGCATCCGGGACCTGTTCGCCCACCCCACGGTCGCCGGGATCGTGCCGTTGCTGGCCGGCCTCGGCCGCGCCCGGCCGGCCCTGCGCCGTCGCGTGCTGACCGAGCCGGGTGAGCTGTCGTGACCGGCGCGATCCCGCTGTCGTTCGCGCAGCGGCGCCTCTGGTTCCACGACGAGCTGGAAGGCGCGAGCTCGACCTACACCGTGACCGTTTCCTTGCGGCTCGCGGGCCAGCTGGACCGCACGGCGCTCGGGAAGGCGGTCGCCGACGTCTGCGAGCGGCACGAGGTGCTGCGCACGGTCTTCCCGGTGACCGGCGGCGTTCCCGCGCAGCGCGTGCTCGACCCCGCCGCGGCCGCCGTCGCCGTCCACACTGAGGACGTCACCGAAGCGGACCTCGAGGAGACGCTCGCCGCCCGCGCCCGGCACGTGTTCGACCTCGCCACCGAGCTCCCGCTGCGGGTGTCGCTGCTGGCGCTCGGCCCGGCCGAGCACGTCCTGCTGGTCGTCGTCCACCACATCGCCTGCGACGGCTGGTCGCTCGGCCCGCTCCTGCGGGACCTGGCGACCGCCTACCGGGCCCGGTGCGCCGGGCGGGCGCCGGCGTGGGCACCGCTTCCCGTGCAGTACGCGGACTACACCGTGTGGCAGCGCGACCTGCTCGGCGACGAGGACGACCCGGACAGCGTCCTGTCGGCCCAGCTGGACTTCTGGCGCGAGCAGCTGCGTGACCTGCCCGAGGAGATCCGCCTGCCGCTCGACCGGCCGCGGCCCGCTGTCGCCTCGTTCCGCGGCGACGTCGTCCCGATCGCCCTCGGCGCCGAGCTCCACCGCGGGCTGCTCGCGCTGGCCGCGGGCCGGGAAGCGACCGTGTTCATGGTGCTGCAGGCCGCGCTGGCGGCCCTCTACACCAAGCTCGGTGCGGGCACCGACATCCCGCTCGGGGCGGCGCTGGCCGGCCGGACCGACGAGGCGCTCGAAGACCTCGTCGGGTTCTTCGTCAACACCGTGGTGCTGCGCACCGCCACCGGGGGGAACCCGACCTTCGGGGAACTGCTCGACCGCGTCCGGGAGACGAACCTGGCCGCGCACGCCCACCAGGACGTCCCGTTCGAGCGGCTGGTCGAGGTGCTCAACCCGGACCGGTCCGCGGCGCGGCACCCGCTGTTCCAGACCCTGCTCACGCTGCAGAACACCGGCGGGGCCGCGGCGGAGTTCGCCGGGCTGGACGTCACCGCGCTGCCGGTGGCGGTGCCGGTGGCGAAGTTCGACCTCACGATCGCCTTCGCCGAGGTCACCGGGCCCGACGGCACGCCGCTGGGCATCGAAGGCGGCATCGAGTACGCCACCGACCTGTTCGACCGCGCCACCGTCGAAACCCTGCTCGGCCGGCTCGTGCGCCTGCTGGAGCAGGTCGTCGCCGCTCCGGGGACCCGGCTGGACCGGCTCGACGTGTTCGCCGGTTCCGAGCGCGCGGCCCTGCTGGTGGCCTACAACGACACCGCGCCCGGCCCGCCGCTGCGGCTGGGCCTCGGTGAGGCGTTCGACCGGCAGGTGGCGGCCACCCCGGACGCGGTCGCCCTCCACCACGAGCAGACCCGGCTGACCTACGCCGAGGTCGGCGCGCACGCCGACCAGCTGGCCCGGCACCTGCGCGCCCTCGGCGCCGGACCGGGCACGTGCGTCGCGCTCGCCGTGCCGCGCTCGCCCGACGCGGTGATCGCCCTGCTCGCCGTGGTCAAGGCGGGGGCGGCGTACGTGCCCCTCAGCCTCGGCGATCCCGCGGCCCGGCTGGCCCACGTCCTGGCGGTGACCGAGCCCCGGGTGATCGTCACCACCTCGGCCGCCGGCGCGCTGCTGCCGCCGTCACCCGTGCCGACGTGCGTCCTGGACGACGGGCCGGCCGCCGGCGCGCCCGGTGACGCCACGGTCGCCGTCCCGCTCGAGGCACCGGCCTACGTCATGTTCACCTCCGGCTCCACGGGCCGGCCCAAGGGCGTCGCGGTGACCCACGCCAACGTCCTGGCCCTGGCCGGCGACCCGGCCTGGGCCGGCGGGAACCACACGCGGGTGCTGCACTACTCGGTGCAGGGTTTCGACGCCTGCGTCTACGAGATCTGGGTGCCGCTGCTGCGCGGCGGGACCGTGGTGATCGCCCCCGACTGCCGGGTCGACACCGACCTGCTGGCCCGGACGATCCGGGCGGGCGCACCGACGGCCATGTACCTGACGACCGCCCTGTTCGCCGCGATGGCCCAGGACGAACCCGCGGCGCTCGGCCGGCTGCGCGAGGTGTGGACCGGCGGTGACGTGCTGGCGCCCGCGGTGCTGGCGCGGGCGCTGCGGGAGTGCCCGGAGCTGACGGTCACGCACGTGTACGGGCCGACCGAGACGACGGTCTTCTGCAGCTACGAGACGTTCGGCCCGGACCGCCCGCTCGACGGGGGCCTGTCGCTCGGGCACCCGATGGCCGGCACGGCGATGTACCTGCTGGACGAGCACCTGCAGCCGGTTCCGGTCGGGGCCGCCGGCGAACTCTACGTCTCGGGGACCCACGTGGCCCGGGGTTACGTCGGCCAGGGCGGGCTGACCGCCACGCGGTTCGTCGCCTGCCCGTTCGGTCCGGGCCGCATGTACCGCACCGGGGACCTGGCGCGGTGGCGCGCCGAAGGCGTGCTGGAGTTCCTCGGCCGGGTGGACGGCCAGGTGAAGCTGCGCGGGTTCCGGATCGAGACCGGCGAGGTCGAGCGGGCCCTCACCGCGTGCCCGGGGGTCGGCCAGGCCGCGGTGGTCCTGCGCGAGGACCGGCCGGGCGACAAACGGCTGGTGGCCTACCTCGTCGCCGCGGCCGGGCTCGACCCCGCCGCGGTCCGCGACCGCATCGCCGGGGAGCTGCCCGCGTACATGGTGCCGTCGGCCTTCGTCGTGGTGCCCGCCCTGCCGCGGACCGGCAACGGGAAGCTGGACCGGGCGGCCCTGCCCGCGCCGGAAGTGCGCGGCGGCGGCCGGACCCCGCGCACGGCCCGGGAAGAGATCCTGTGCGGCCTGTTCACCGAGGTGCTCGGGGTGCCGGCCGTGGGGCCCGACGACGACTTCTTCGCCCTGGGCGGGCACTCCCTGCTGGCCACCCGGCTGATCAGCCGCATCCGCACCGCCCTCGACGCCGAACTGGGCATCCGCGACCTGTTCGCCGCACCGACCCCGGCCGGGATCGGCCGCCGGCTCGACCGGGGCCGGGCCGCCCGGCCGAAACCGCGGCCGAAACCGCGGCCGCAGCCGCGGCCCGCGCGGCTGCCGCTGTCGCCGGCCCAGCAGCGCCTGTACTTCCTGGACGAGTGGGAGGACACCCCGAGCGGGGCCTACAACGTCGCGACGGCCCTGCGGATCTCCGGGGAGTTCGACTCCGGCGCCGTGGTCGCGGCGATCCACGACGTCGTCGACCGGCACGAGGTGCTGCGGACCGTGGTCGACCGCGACGGCCCCGGCCAGGTCGTGCGGCCCGCCGGCACGGCGGTCCCGGTGACCGTGCGGAGCATCGCGGCGGAAGAGATCGACGCGGCGGTGGCGGACGCGACGGAACGGCCGTTCGTCCTGACCGGCGAAATCCCGGTCCGCGCGGCGGTGTTCGCCGTCTCGCCCGCCGACCACGTGCTGGTCCTCGTGGTGCACCACATCGCCTGCGACGGCTGGTCGATGGGCCCGCTGCTGGCCGACCTGGCCACGGCCTACCGCGCGCGCCGGGCCGGCGCCGCGCCGGAGTGGGCACCGCTGCCGGTGCAGTACGTTGACTACACGCTGTGGCAACGGGACCTGCTCGGCGCGGAGGACGATCCCGCCAGCGTCCTCAGTGGACAGATCGCGTTCTGGACGGCCGCGCTGGACGGCCTGCCCGCGGAGCTGGCCCTGCCCCGTGACCGGCCGCGCCCGGCGACGGCCACGTCCGACGGCGCGGTCCTCCCGGTCGAGATCGACGCCTCGCTGCACCAGGGCCTGCTGGACCTGGGCCGGTCCCACGGCGCCACCCTCTTCATGGTCCTCCAGGCCGCCCTCGCCGTCCTCTACACCAAACTCGGCGCCGGCACCGACATCCCGATCGGGACCCCAATCGCGGGACGGACCGACGAGGCCCTCGACGACCTCGTCGGCTTCTTCGTCAACACCCTCGTCCTCCGCACCGGCACCGACGGCAACCCGGCCTTCACCGAGCTGCTCGCCCAGGTCCGGGAAACCGACCTCGCCGCCTACGACCACCAGGACGTCCCGTTCGAAAAGCTCGTCGAACTGCTCAACCCCGAACGCTCGACGACCCGGCACCCGCTCTTCCAGACGATGCTCGTCCTGCAGAACACCGCCGCCGCCGACTTCTCCTTCGCCGGCGGGGAGACCGAACTGCTCCCGCTGCCCGCCCGGACGGCCAAGTTCGACCTGTCACTGGCCTTCGCGGAGACCCGCGACGGCGACGGCAAGCCGGCCGGCCTCACCGGCGGCGTCGAATACGCCACCGGGATGTTCGACCGGGCCACCGTCGAAGCGATCTTCGCGCGGTTCGTGCGGGTACTGGCCCAGGCCGTCGACCGGCCGCGGACCACGGTCCGCGAGTTCGACGTGCTGAGCGCGGACGAACGCCGGATCCTGCTGCTGGAGAACAACGACACCGGGGCGGACTTCCCGGAGACGACGCTGCCGGAGGTGTTCGAGGAGCGGGCCGCCCGGACCCCGGACGCGGTCGCGCTGGTCTTCCGGGGCACCGCGTTGACCTACGCCGAGCTCAACGGCCGCGTCAACCGGCTGGCGCGCCACCTGGTGGCCCAGGGTGCCGGCCCCGAACAGCTGGTCGCACTGGCCCTGCCCCGCTCGGCCGAATCGGTCGTCGCCCTGCTGGCCATCCTCAAGGCCGGCGCGGTCTACCTGCCGATCGACCCCGAGCAGCCGCCGGATCGGCTCGCGTACCTGCTGACCGACGCGAACCCGCTGCTGATGCTGGAAAAGCCGGTCGGCGAGGAGGTGCTCGCCCGCTACCCCGCCACGAACCTGTCCGACGCGGACCGGACCGCCCCGCTGCGGCCGTCGAACGGCGCCTACGTCATCTACACCTCCGGCTCGACCGGGCGGCCCAAGGGTGTCCTGGTGGAGCACCGGGCGCTGACCAACCTGCTGCTCAACCACCGCGGCGGCCACGTCGTCGGCGACCGGGGACAGCGGCTGCGGGTCGGCATGAGCGCCGTCTTCCCGTTCGACACCTCGCTGGAGGGCCCGCTGCTCATGGCCGAGGGCCACGAGCTGCACGTGCTCGACGACGAAACCCGCCAGGACCCCCGCGCGACGGTCGACTACGTGGCCCGCAACCGGATGGATCTGCTGCACACCACCCCGTCCTACGCGCAGCAGCTCATCGCGGCGGGGCTGCTGGCCGAGGAGGAGCCCCGGCGGAAGGTCGGGCTGAGCGCGAAGTTCTCCTTCGACACCTCGCTCGAAGGCCCGCTGCTCATGGTCGAAGGCCACGAACTGCACCTGCTCGACGACGAGACCCGGCGGGACCCGCGGGCCATGGTCGACTACGTGGACCGCAACCGCGTCGACTTCCTCGACCTCACCCCGACGTACGCGCAGCAGCTGATCACGGCCGGGCTGCTGACCGAAGGACGGCACCACCCCCGGATTCTGATGCTCGGCGGCGAGGCGGTGCCGCAGGCGCTGTGGGACGCGGTCGCCGAGGCCCCCGGCGTCACCGGCTACAACGTCTACGGCCCGACCGAGTGCACGGTCGACGCCCTGTCCCGCCGCATCGACGGCGGGGGCCGCCCGTCGCTGGGGCTGCCGCTGCGCAACCTGCGGGTGTACGTGCTCGACGACGACCTCCGGCCGGTGCCGCCCGGCGTTCCGGGCGAGCTCTACCTGGCCGGGCGCCAGCTCGCCCGCGGCTACGCCGGCAAGGCGGTGCTGACCGCGTCGAGGTTCGTCGCCTGCCCGTTCGGCCGCCCGGGCGAGCGGATGTACCGCACCGGCGACCTCGTGCGGTGGCTGCCGGACGCGACGCTCGAGTACCTCGGCCGCACCGACCACCAGGTCAAGGTGCGCGGCTTCCGGATCGAGCCGGGCGAGGTCGAGCACGTGCTCGCCGAACAGCCCGGCGTCGCCGAGGCGGTGGTGATCGTCCGGGAGGACCGGCCCGGTGACCGGCGCCTGGTCGCGTACGTGGTCGCCACGGACGGCGAGGACGGCACTGACGTCGACCCGGCGGCCCTGCGGCGGGCCCTCTCGGCGGCGCTGCCGGACTACCTCGTGCCGTCGGCGATCCAGCGGCTCGACGCGCTTCCGCTGACGGCGCACGGGAAACTGGACCGGCGGGCGCTGCCGGCGCCGGACCACGGGACGGCCGCGGGGGCCCGGGAAGCCCGGTCGCCGCGCGAGGAGATCGTCCGCGGGCTGTTCGCCGAGGTGCTCGGCCTGCCCGCGGTCGGGACCGAGGCCGACTTCTTCGCCCTCGGCGGGCATTCGCTGCTGGCCACCCGGCTGATCAGCCGGATCCGCACGGTGCTCGGCGTGGAATTGGGGCTGCGAGACCTGTTCGCCGACCCCACCCCGGCCGGCCTCGACCGGCGGCTCGGCGAAGGCGCGGCCGCCCGGCCGCCGCTGCGGCCCGGTCCCCGGCCCCAGCGGCTGCCCCTGTCCCCCGCCCAGCAGCGGTTGTGGTTCCTGACCGAGCTCGACGGGCCGGACGCCGGCTACACCATCGCGACCGCGCTGCGGCTGACCGGCGAGTTCGACCCGGCTGCGTTGTGCGCGGCTCTCGACGACGTCGTCGACCGGCACGAAGTGCTGCGCACGGTCTTTGCGGCCGACGACGGCCGCCCGCGCCAGGAGGTGACGGCCCTCGGCGCGGACGTGCGGGTGCTCGACGTCTCCGCCGACGACGTCGAGGCACGGGTGGCCGACGCGGTCCGCGCCCGGTTCGACCTGGCGTCGGAGATCCCGGTGCGCGCCTGGGTGTTCGTCGTTTCGCCGGTCGAGCACGTCCTGGTGCTGCTCGTGCACCACATCGCGTGCGACGGCTGGTCGATGGGCCCGCTGCTGCGCGACCTGGCGCAGGCCTACGGCGCCCGCTCGGCCGGCGAAGCTCCACAGTGGACGCCGTTGCCGGTGCAGTACGCGGACTACACGCTGTGGCAGCGCGAACTGCTGGGCTCGGCGCAGGACCCGGGCAGTGTCCTCGCCGGACAGGTCGAGTTCTGGACCCGGACGCTGGCGGACCTTCCGGCCGAGCTGGCCCTGCCGGTCGACCGGCCCCGGACGTCGCCGCGCTCCCCCCGCGGCGGGGTGCTGCCGGTGGCCTTGGACGCGCAGCTGCACGAGGAGCTGCTCGCACTGGCCCGCACGCAGGGCGCGACGCTGTTCATGGTGCTGCAGGCCGCGCTCGCGGCCCTGCTGACCAAGCTGGGCGCCGGCACCGACATCCCGATCGGCTCGCCGATCGCCGGGCGGACCGACGAAGCCCTCGACGACCTCGTCGGCTTCTTCGTCAACACCCTCGTGCTCCGCACCGACACCGCCGGCAACCCGGCCTTCACCGAGCTGCTGCGCCGGGTGCGGGAAACCGATCTCGCCGCTTACGACCACCAGGACGTCCCGTTCGAAAAGCTCGTCGAACTGCTCAACCCCGAACGCTCCACCGCGCGGCACCCGCTCTTCCAGACCATGCTGGTGCTCCAGAACACCGGCGGCGGCAAGCTGGTCTTCCCCGGCGTCGAAGCCCATCCGCTCCCCCTGGCCGCCGAGACCTCGGCGTTCGACCTTTCGCTGGCGTTCGCCGAGAACCGCGCCGCCGACGGCCGTCCGGCGGGGATCACCGGCGGCATCGAGTACGCAGCGGACCTGTTCGACCGCGGCACCGTCGAAGCCGTGGCCGACCGCTTCCGCCGGGTGCTGGAGCAGGTCGTGCGCCGCCCGTCGGTCACGATGTCGCAGCTGGATGTGCTGAGCGCGACGGAACGCCGGGACCTGCTGGTAGACCGCGCCGGCACGGCAACCGCGTTTCCCGGGCTGACGTTCGCCGAAACCTTCGAGCGGCAGGCGGCCCGCACGCCGGAGGCGGTGGCGCTCGTCTTCCGGGACACCGCCGTCACGTTCGGGGAGCTGAACGCGCGGGCCAACCGGCTGGCCCGGTACCTGGCCGCCCGGGGCGCCGGCCCGGAAGAGGTCGTCGCGCTCGTCCTGCCCCGGTCGGTCGAACTGGTCGTCGCGGTGCTCGCGGTCTTCAAGGCCGGCGCGGTCTACCTGCCGGTGGACCCGGACCTGCCCGCGGAGCGCCGCGGCTTCATGCTGCGCGACGCCCGCCCCGCCGTGGTCCTGGACGGCCCGGTCGACGCGGCGGAACTGGCCGGGCTGGCGCCGTCCGACCTGACCGACGGCGACCGGACGGCCCCGCTGCTCCCGGCGAACGGCGCCTACCTCTGCTACACCTCCGGTTCGACCGGACGCCCGAAGGGTGTCCTGATCGAGCAGCGGGCGCTGGCCAACCTGCTGGGCAACCACCTCGGCGGGCACGTCGTCGGCGGCAAGGACCGGCGGCTGCGGGCCGGGCTCAGCGCCGCCTTCTCCTTCGACACCTCGTTCGAGGGCCTGATCCTGATGGCCGAGGGCCACGAGCTCCACCTGCTCGACGACGACACGCGGCACGATCCCGACGTGCTGGTGGACTACGTCGCCCGGCACGCGCTGGACGTCCTGGACCTCACCCCGTCGTTCGCGCGGCAGCTGCTCACCGCCGGGCTGCTCGGCGAAGGCCGCCACCGGCCGGGGATCGTCCTGCTGGGCGGCGAAGCGGCACCGCCGTCGCTGTGGGAGGAGATCGCGGGCACCCCCGGCGTCACCGGCTACAACATCTACGGCCCCACCGAGTGCACGGTCGACGCGCTGTCCTGCCGGCTGGAGGCCGCGCAGCCGCCGGGAATCGGGCTGCCGCTGCGCAACGTGGCGGCCTACGTCCTCGACGACGCCTTGCACCCGGTGCCACCCGGCGTCCCCGGGGAGCTCTACCTCGCCGGCGCCCAGCTGGCCCGCGGCTATGCGACGCGGGCCGCGCTGACCGCGTCGCGGTTCGTCGCGTGCCCGTTCGGCCCCGCCGGGGCCCGGATGTACCGCACCGGGGACCTGGTCCGGTGGTCGCCGTCCGGAGGCGCCGAGTACCTCGGACGGACCGACGACCAGGTGAAGCTGCGCGGGTTCCGCATCGAACCGGGCGAGATCACCGAGGTCCTGCTCGGCAGGCCCGAGGTCGCACAGGCCGCGGTGGTGCTGCGGGAGGACCGCGGCGACCGGCGGCTCGTCGGCTACTTCGTGCCGGTGGGCGAGGCCGATCCGGCCGCGCTCCGGCGGGAGCTGGCCGCGGTGCTGCCCGCCTACATGGTGCCTGCGGCGCTGGTGCCGCTGCCCGCCCTCCCGTTGAACAGCAGCGGGAAGCTCGATCGGCGGGCCCTGCCGCTGCCGGAGGCACCGGCCACCGCGGCCGGGCGGGAGCCGCGGACACCGCAGGAGCGAGCGCTGTGCGCGGTGTTCGCCGACGTGCTGGGCCTGCCCCGGGTCGGCGTCGACGACAGCTTCTTCGACCTCGGAGGGCACTCGCTGCTGGCGACGCGGGTGGTGAGCCGGGCGCGCGAGAGCATCGGCCTCGACCTCAGCGTGCGGCTGGTGTTCCAGGAGCCGACCGTGGCCGGGCTGTGCGCCCGCCTCGGCGGCGAGCACGGCGGGCTCGAGACGGTGCTGCCGCTGCGGCCGCGCGGCACCGGGGTCCCGCTGTTCTGCGTCCACCCGGCGATGGGGATGAGCTGGTGCTACGCCGGGCTGCTGCGCCACCTGCACCCCGAGACGCCCGTGTACGGCCTGCAGACGCCGGTCCTGACCGATCCCGGGCGCCTGCCCGGCAGCGTCGGGGAACTCGCCGACGAGTACGTCCGGGTGATCCGCGCGGTCCGGCCGCACGGGCCGTACCACCTGCTCGGCTGGTCCTTCGGCGGCGTGCTCGCCCAGGCGATCGCGACCCGGCTCCAGCGGGACGGCGAGACCGTCGGCCTGCTCGCGCTGATGGACGCCTACCCGACCGCGTCCGGAACCGGGGATTCGCCCGCCGAGCTGCTCGACGTCCTGCTCGGCGACGTCGACCGCGCCTTCCTGGCCGGTGTGCCGCTCGGCTCCGTCGACGACGTGGTGACCGCGGCCCGCCGGGGCAACCCGGTGCTCGGGCTCCTCGAACGGCACGAGGTCGAGGCGCTCGCGGCCGCGGCGGCCCGGCATTCCGCCGTGGCGCTGACCCACGAGCCCGGCCGGTTCCACGGCGACGTCCTGCACTTCACGGCCGTCGCGGGCGCCGGCGGCGGGGCACCGCGGCACGCCGACCGCTGGGCGCCCTACACCGCGGGCGAGGTGGAAGTGCGCGAGCTCGACTGCCACCACCTGGAGATGACCAGACCGGGCCCGCTGGCGCTGATCGCCGCCGCCGTGCGGTCCCGGATCCACCCGACGGCGCCGACACCGGCCCCAGCCACCCAGGAAGTGCGGAAATGACGAATACCGTGCACAACGGCGAACAGAACACCCCCGCCGAGGTGGCCCCGCCGCTGTGGCGGGACCGGGCGACCCTGGGCTGGGCCTTCGCGAGAGGCGTGTCCGAGGTCGGTGACGAGATCTGGTTCGTGGCACTGGCCTTCAGCGCCGCCCAGCTCGGCAACGCCGGGCTGGCGGGGCTCGTGCTCGCCTGCGCCACGATCCCGCGGGCCCTGCTGATGCTCGTCGGCGGCGCCCTCACCGACCGGTTCGACGCCCGGCGGATGATGATCTTCTCCGACATCGCCCGGATCGTGGTCCTCGGCGTCTCGCTGGCCGTCTTCGCCGCCGAAGGCGTCTCGGCGACGTTGCTGATCGCCATCGGCTTCCTCTTCGGCGTCGCGGACGCCTTCTACGGCCCGGCGGCCAGTGCCTTCCCCCGGCAGCTGGTACCCCGCCGGGAACTGGGCAGGCTGGCCGCGCTGCGGCAGCTCATCGGCCGGTTCGCCGGGGTGGTCGGCGCCCCGCTCGGCGGCCTCCTCGTCGCCGGCTACGGGCTCGGCGGCGCGATCACGACGAACGCCCTGTCGTTCGCGGTGGTCCTCCTCGTGCTGATCGCGGTGCGGCCGCGCTGGCCGCGGGCGAAGTCCACCGGGGCGTCGGTGCGCGCGGACGTCAAGGACGGGCTCGTCTACCTGAAGCGGACCCCGCGCGTCCGCGACCTGATCATCGCGCTTTCGGGCCTCAACATCTTCGTCTCGCCGGTGCTGTCGATCGGGCTCGCGCTGCACGCGACCGGCAGCGGCTGGGGCGCGACCGGGCTCGGCTGGCTCACCGGCAGCATCGGGGTCGGCGCGGCGCTCGGCACGCTGGTCGCCATGCGGTGGCGGCCGGCCCACCCGGTGCGGACCGCGCTGCTGCTGTTGTTCGTCCAGGCCGCGTCGCTGGCGCTCGTCGGGTTCGCGCCCTTCGGGCTGACGCTGGCCGCGATGATCTCGGTCGGGGTGGTGGCCGGGCTCGCGTCGCCGATGCTGTCGGGCGCCTTCCAGGCCACTGTGGACGACGAGTACCAGGGCCGGGCGAGCGCGGTGCTGAGCATCGCCGACGACGGCCTCGCGCCGCTGGCGATGGGCGGCTTCGGCGCGCTCGCCGCACTGACCGGGCTCGCCACCGCGTCGATCGCCTTCGGCCTGGGCTTCGCGGCCCTGCTGGCCTTCTCGCTCTCGCGGCCCCACGTCCGGGCCATGCGGCTGGACGGCTCGACCGACCTGGAGGCCGAGCCCGGCCCCGGCGGACCGGAACAGCGGCCGTGAGAACTGCCGCCGTTCTGCCCCAGCAGGCGCCGTCCGCCCGGATCACCCGGGATTACGTTGCCGGACAAGCAGTCCAGCCGGACCTCGACGGAGAAAGACGCAGAGGTGTGCCATGCGCAGCTTGATCTCACTCTCGGACATCTCGACGGGCGAACTCGCGGCGCTGGTCGGCCGGGCCGTCGAGTTCGGCGCGGGAGCCAGGGCCACGCCGCTGGCCGGGCGGGCGGTGGGCACGTACTTCCGCCGCTCCTCCACCCGGACCCGGACCTCCTTCTGGCGGGCCGCCACCCGCCTCGGCGCGGACGTCATCACCTTCGGACCGGACGACCTGCAGCTGGTCACCGGGGAGACGCTGGCCGACACCGCGCGCGTGCTCGCGGCCTACCTGGACGCGCTCGTGGTGCGGACCAACGGCGACGTCGCCGAACTGCGCGAGCTGGCGCAGGCCCCGGACCTCGCCGTGGTCAACGCCCTCACCGAGTTCGAGCACCCGACGCAGGCGCTCGCCGACTTCGCCACCATCGCCGAGGAGTTCGGCGACCTCGCCGGACGGCACCTGCTCTACGTCGGCGAGGGCAACAGCACGGCGGCGGCACTGGCGAAGGCGGCCGCGATGACCCCCGACTTCGAGCTCACCCTGGTGACCCCGGCCGGGTACGGCCTGCCCGCCGAGGCGTTCGACGGCACCGGGGAGCGGGTCCGGCAGCACCACAGCCTCGACGACCTCCCGAAACCGGTCGACGTCATCTACACCAGCCGGTGGCAGACGATGGGGGTGTCCAAAGCGGACCCGGACTGGCTGACCGCCTTCGCCCCCTACCGCGTCGATTCCGGGCTGCTGGAACGGGTCAGCTCCGCGTGGACGATCTTCCTGCACGACCTGCCCGCGGTCCGGGGCCAGGAAGTGACCGACGAGGTGCTGGACGGCTCCCGCAGCCGCGCCTGGCGGCAGGCCTACCACAAGATGACCGCCGCGATGGCCGTCCTCGAGTGGTGCACCGCCGCGCGGCCGAGCTGAGCCGCCCGTGTCCCTCACCCACCCGCTGCCCGCCCCGGCCCGCCGGGCCGCGCCGGCGTCCCGGTCCGTTCGCCTGGCGCTGCTGCACCGCGAACTCGAAGCGATCCACGCCCGGTCCGACCGCAGCGACCCGCTCGACGAAACCCTGCTCTGCCTGACCGAGGCGGCCGCCCACGCCGCCGAGGCCGCGGAGCGGCTGCAAGCCCTTCCGCTGGACGACGCCGCACGCACGGCCGAGCTCGGCAAGCTGCTCGCCGCCGCCCGGGCGGCCGTCGTCTGCGCCACCTACGCGATGGCAGACGCCCCCGCACGAGGAGATCGGAGCCGGACCATGACCCAGCCGACCACGACGGCGGCCACCGAAGTGAGCGGGGCCGAGCTGGCCCGGCGCTTCTACGAGTGCGTCGACGCGGGCGACTTCACCGCACTGGCCGCCCTGTTCACCGAAGACTGCGAATACCACCGGCCCGGCTACCGCCCCTGGCTCGGCCGCGCCGGTCTGCTCACCTTCTACACCCAGGAGCGCATCATCCGGTCCGGCGCCCACACGCTGACCGCGGTGCTCGCCGACGGCCCGCACGTGGCCGTGCACGGCCGGTTCGACGGAGTGCTGCGGACCGGAGCCGAGATCGGCATCGGGTTCGCGGACTTCTTCGAACGCGACGCGACCGGCCTGTTCCACCGGCGCCACACCTACTACTTCGCCCCGCTGGCCTGACCGCCGCCCGGAAGGAACCCACCGTGACCCAGCAGATGACCGAACCGGCACCCGGCTTCACCCGGCCCGGCCACGGCGACGCGTTCACCCCGCACGTGGTGACCATGACCTGGACCGAGGACGGCGGCTGGCACGACCGGGGCATCGGCCCGCTGGAGGCGATCCCGATGCACCCGGCGATGATCGGCCTCCACTACGCCCAGGTGATCTTCGAAGGCCTGAAGGCGCACCGGCAGGCGGACGGGTCGGTGGCGGTGTTCCGCCCGGACCGCAACGCGCTGCGGTTCCGGCGTTCGGCACGCCGGCTCGCCATGCCGGAACTGCCCGAAGCGGCGTTCCTCGAGGCCGTCGACGCGATCGTCGCGGCGGACCAGCACCTGCTGCCCGACGACCCGGCCCTGAGCCTGTACCTGCGTCCGCTGATGTTCGCGACCGAGCCGAACCTGATGCTGCGGCCGTCACGGGAGTACCGGTTCCTGATGATGGCGTTCGTGGCGGGCGGCTTCTTCGGCGACGACGTGCTGGCGCCGGTGTCGGTGCTCATCAGCCGCGAGCACAGCCGGGCGATGCCGGGCGGCACCGGGGACGTCAAGTGCGCGGCGAACTACGGGCCGACGTTCGCCGCCCAGCGGCTGGCCCAGGAAGCCGGCTGCCAGCAGGTGGTCTGGCTCGACTCCGTCGAACACCGCTGGGTCGAGGAAATGGGCGGGATGAACCTGTTCTTCGTCCGCGAGACCCCGGCCGGCACCCAGCTGGTGACCCCGGAGCTGACCGGCACGCTGCTGCCGGGCGTGACCCGGGAATCCCTGCTGGTGCTGGGAAAGCAGCTCGGCTACGACGTCCGGGAGGAACGCGTCACGGTCGACGGCTGGCGGGCGGAGTGCCGGTCGGGCCGGATCACGGAGGTGTTCGCCTGCGGGACGGCGGCGGTGGTGACCGCGGTCGGTCAGGTTCGCGACCGCGACGGCGACTGGACCGTCGGCGACGGCACGCCGGGCCCGGTCACCCGCCGCCTGCGCCGGCTGCTGATCGACGTCCAGCACGGCGAGTCCCCCGATCCCGGCGGCTGGCTGCGGCGGGTCCCCCCGATCGGCTGAGCCCCACGACAAGCGGCTTCGCGAACTCGGCGGCCTGAGCCCGTAACCCTTGCCCGTATTACCGAATCGGACCTTGACGTCAACATCGAGGGAGGATTCGATGCGCAAGGTTTTACGGGCAACCATCTTGGCCGCGACCGCGGTGACCACGGGCATCAGTGCGGCCGGGCCCGGCTCGGCCGCCGTGGCCGCTCCGCAGTACCGGCTCGTGCTCGGTTCGGCAGTCACCCTGGAATACCGCGGGATCAACGCGCGCGGGGACATCATCGGTGTCGGGCTCGACGCCGCGCGCTTCGGGCGGGAGGAGGGTTTCGTCCTCAAGGCCGGGACCACGACGCCCGTGTTCCTGGCCGATCCCGGCACGAACAACCAGGACTCCCGGCCGCGGTCCATCAACGACCAGGGCGTGATCGTAGGGAACTACCAGAAGAACGTGGCCGTTCCCGGTGGCGCGCAGGAGATCACCCGCCCGGCGGTCTGGCCGGGTCCCGGCGCGGCCGGGTGGGACCTCGGCGTGAACCCCGCCGGGTCGGCCGATGCCTTCGGCGTCAACGGCCGGCAGCAGATCGTGGGCTGGGAGGGCGGCCGGACCGCGATCACGCCGTGGGTGCGCAACGGCACCACCGTGACCGACCTCCCGCCTCTCGGTGGGTCCGTCGACACCGAAGCGCTCGGCGAGAACAGCACCGGCGTCGTCGTCGGCGAGGGGGCGCTCCCCGGCGGGAACCAGGTGGCCCTGGAGTGGACCGACGGCAAGCTCGGCACGCTCGGCCAGCTGGGCGGCGGCTCCTGGAGCGAGGCACTGGCCGTCAACACCGCCGGCCAGGCGGTGGGCTCGGCCGCACCCGCCGGCAGCTCGCTCTTCGACACGCACGCGGTGCTGTTCAGCGGCGGCAAGGCGATCGACCTCGACGTGCCGCGCGGCGTCAACCCGGGCACCGCGCGGGCCACCGCGATCAACACCAGCGGGGTGATCGTCGGTGAGGACGCCGTCGTTCCCGACGTCTCGGGCATCGGCAACGGCTTCGTCCACCGCAACGGCCACGCGACCGAGCTCGGCTCGCTGATCGCGCCCACCCGGAACGTCCGGCTGGGCGCCGCCGCGGGCATCAACGACGCCGGGGACATCGTCGGCACCGCCGTGCTCACCGCGGCGGACGGCACGGTGTCCTCCGTGGGCTACGAGCTGCTGCCGATCGCGGCCGCCTGACACGGGGTTTCGGAAAACCCGTCCCGGGACGGTTGAACCCACCCACCCGGTGGGTAGGTAACCGTTGCTCGGGACGGGGTCTCGGGAACGGACGGCGGCCTGCCGCGCTGACCGCCTCGCACCGTCGGGGCGGTGTTGGGCCATGACGGTCAGCGCGGCAGGCCGCCGTTGTCGTGCGTCCGCCGCGCCGGTCCGGCATTCCGGTGATCGGAACGCCGGTTGACTTCCCGCCGGAGTGGGCAGTACCCGTTCGGACCGGACGAACGCCTCGGGCGCCTCCAGGTCGTGTGCCGCCCTCCCGGCGGCGCCGCGGTTGAAACCACCAGCCGTCACCGAACCCGCTTCGGCCTGCCCACCGGCGGCCGGCAGCGCGGGGGGCGCGGCGTGCCGGGCCTCTCGCACCGACGAGAGGTCACCCATGCCCGGCATCGTCACCCCCCGCGACCTCGGTACCCCGCACCTCACCCGGACGCGCATCACGGTGACCACCACCGTGGACGCCACGACGGTGTCCGTCGCCGGGGATCTCGACCTGGCCACCACCCCGCGCCTGCGAGACCGGCTGGACGAAGAGCTGAAGTTCCGGCCCGCCGCCTTGGTCATCGACCTCGGCGCGGTCGGCTTCTGCTCCTCCAGTGGCCTGTCCGCCCTGGTCGAAGCCGTCACCGGCGCCCACGCCCGTGGCATCCCCTGCGCGATCGTCACCACGCAGCGCGCCGTGGTCCGGCCGATCCGGCTGCTGCGGCTCGACCGCGTCCTGCCGCTGCACGCCGACCGCGCCGAAGCCGAGACCTGGCTCGCCCTGGTGGCCCGGCTGCGCTGAAGTCGCGCGCTTGGCCGGGGAGACAACCGGGTAGTCCCCCCGGCACCGGCGCCGCGGAACGGCCGCGGCGCGGAACAGGAAGGGGTCCGGCCCGGATGCCGACCGAACAACAGCTGCCCCGGCTCGACGACTCGGTGCGCGTCGTCGCCCTCGAGGTGGCCGACGACCTCGCCGAGCTGGCCACTGTCCGCGCCTGGGCCGACCGCCTGCTCCAGGACCTGCCCGAGCACCAGCGGCTCGACGCGCTGCTGGTGGTCGACGAGCTGGTGTCCAACGCGCTCCGCCACGGGAAGCCCCCGCGCCAGGTCCGCTTGCTGCGCAAACAGGGCTGGCTCTCGGTGGAGGTCGACGATGCCTGCGTCGACCCCGCGTGCGCCCGGCCCCCTTCGGCCGGCGGCGGGCACGGGCTGGCCATGGTGGGCGCCCTGAGCGTGTCCTGGGGTCAGTGGCAGCGGCCCACCGGGAAGACCGTGTGGGGCGAGATCGACCTCACCGGTCAGTTCCAGACCCCGGAGGCCGCGGTTTCCGAGACGTAGTCCTCGAACGGCCTGGCCGGCCGGCCGAGGGCCCGTTCCACGCCGTCGGCGGGTTCGGGCGCCGAGCCGTCGCGGATGGCCGTGAAGACGCCGGTGAGCAGCCGCGCGACCGCGGGCGGGACGCCGGCGGCGACCTGGCGCTCGAGGTGGGTTTCGGGCGCAATGCCGACGTACCGGACCGGCCGGCCGGTGGCCCGGCCGATGAGGTCCACGGCCTCGCCGAAGCCGATCGCCCGCGGGCCCGTGAGCTGGTAGGTCCGGCCGCGGTGGCGGTCCTCGGTCAGCGCCGCCACGGCGACCGCGGCGATGTCGCCGGCGTCGATGAACGGCGTGGCCCCGGCCCCGGCGGGCAGGGACAGCGTCCCGGCGAGGATCGACGGCAGCCACGGTCCCTCGCTGAAGTTCTGCGAGAACCAGTCCGGGCGCAGGATCGTCCAGTCGGCGCCCGAGGCGCGCACGGCGTCCTCGGCGGCCTTGAGCGGGTGGTCGTCGCCGGCCTCGCCGACGCCGCCGGCCGACAGGAGCACCAGCCGCCGCACGCCCGCGGCGACCGCTTCGGCCACGAACCTCGGCATGCGGTCCCCGCCTGCCCCCAGGCTGGGTTCCACGAGGTAGGCGGCGGTGACGCCGTCGAGTGCGGGTGCCCAGGTCGCCGGATCGGCGAGGTCGAACGGGGTGCTCCCGCTCGTGCGGCACGCCGTCCGCACGGGCCGGCCGTCGGCCTCGAGGCGCTGAGCGACGCGGCGACCGGTCTTGCCGGTGCCGCCGAGGATGAGGATGTTCTGCATGAAGGTCAGCCAACTCCGCCGCGCGGAGACGATCCATGGGACGACGTCGACGTTTCCTTTGTGATCGTCTAGCGTGGGCGCGTGGACGTGCTGAGCGATCTGCTGGTCCGGGCCCGCGCCGGGCACACGCAGGTCCGGCAGCTGATCCGACGGCCACCGTGGTCGGTGACCTACGCCGACGCGCCGCCGCTGACCGTCGTGGCGACGCTCGGCGGGGGCGGTTCGGTCCGCTTCGACGACGCCGCTGCCCCGGCGGCGCGGCTCGCTCCGGGCGACATCGCCCTGGTCCGGGGGCCCGGCAGGCACACGATCGCCGACGACCCGGCCACCCCGCCCGGCTTCGTGATTTCCGGCGGGAAGAAGCACTTCCCCGACGGACGCGAGGTCGCGGCGGCGGCCCAGCCGACCTCGGCGCCGCGCACCTACGGCACCGGTTCGCCGGGAGCGACGACCATGCTCCGCGGCGCGTACGAGCTCCACGGCGCCGTCGGCGCCCGGCTGCTGGACGTGCTCCCGCCGCTGGCGGTCGTGCCCGCCGGGCCGCGCACCCGGCCGGCGCTGGACCTGCTCGCCGCGGAGGTCGCGCGCGACGAACCCGGGCAGGACGCCGTCCTCGCCCGGCTGCTCGACCTGGTGCTCGTGCTTGGGTTGCGGGCCTGGTGCGCGGGAGAGCCGACGGTGCTGCCCGCCTGGTACCGGGCGCTGGCGGAGCCGGCCATCGGCGACGCACTGCGCCTGATGCACGCCGAGCCCGCGCGCCGGTGGACGGTCGCCGCGCTGGCGCTGGAGGTCGGCATGTCCCGCGCCGCGTTCGCCGCCCGCTTCACCGCACGGGTCGGCGAGCCGCCGCTGACCTACCTCATCGGGTGGCGGATGACGCTGGGCGCCGATCTGCTCCGGGACACCGACGAGACGGTGGCCGCCGTGGCCCGCGCGGTGGGCTACGAAGACGCCTTCGCTTTCAGCGTCGCGTTCAAACGCGCCCACGGGGTCAGTCCTTCGGTCTGGCGCCGGGTGGCCCCGGCGGGAGGGGGAAGTCCTGCTGCCGACGGGTGAGTTCCGGGTCGGTGCGGTTCGGAGAGGGTGACCGCCCACAGCGCCGGCCCGCCGCTCTGGCGCCGCGAGGCCGCTCCAGCCCCCACTCCGGCGCCGCGAGGCAACCCCGGCGAGACAGCGAAACCCCGCCGACCGGCGACCCCGGGTCGGTCCGGTTCGGAGAGGGTGACCGCCCGCGAGGCCAGGTGCGGCACCAGCCCCACTGGTCTGGCGCCGCGAGGCCGCCCCAACGGGAGGGCGGAACCCCGCCGACCGGTGACCGCCGAGTCAAGCCGGTCCGAAAAGATGACCACCCACAGCGCCAACCCCACCCTGCCGCCGCAAGGCCACCCCAGCGACACAGCGAAACCCCGCCACCGAACGGCGACCCCCCGAGTCAGTCCGGCTCGGAAAGGATGACCGCCCGCGAGGCCAGGTGCAGCGCCAGCCGCTCGTCCGGGCGGGACAGGTCGACCCCCAGCAGCTGCTCGATGCGGGCCACCCGCGCCGCCACCGTGTTGCGGTGGATGCCCAGCACCGTGGCCGTTTCCGCGATCGACGACTCCGCGTCCAGGTACGCCGCCAGCGTGCGGACCAGGTCGCCCGGGGCCGGGTGCAGCGGGGCGAGCAGGGCCCTCGCCGCCGGCTCGAACGTGTCCGTGCGGGTCCACTCCAGCAGGAGCTGGGCCATGCCCAGCTGGTCGACGTGCAGGAAGTGCCCGGTTTCCGGGCGGGTCGCGGCGAGCCGGGCCGCGTCGAGGGCCTCCGCGACCGTGGCCGCGAGCCCCTCGGGATGCGGGTGCGGCCGTCCCACGCCCGTGTGCGCGCCCAGCCGCAGCGCCCGGTGGGCCGCCTGCAGCCGGGCCGCCAGGGAGCGGACCCGCTCCGCCGTCGGCTCGTGGTCGGAACTCACCCAGCCGGTCCAGCCGTCGCCGTGCTCGACCACGACCGCCTCGACGTTCTCCGCCTGCAGAGCGCGCACCACCTCCGGCGTGCGCGCCACCGTGTCGACCGCGGCCGGGACGCCGATGTGGAGCCCGACGTGCCAGCCGCCGAGCCGCCAGCCCGCGTCGGCGACCCGGCGGCGCAGGTCCGCGCCCGGTTCGGTGTCCAGGCGCAGCAGGTCGCCGAGCAACGCCGTGCGCGAGCGCGCGTCCCGCTCCAGTTCCAGCCGGTTGGCCAGCAGCCAGCGCTGCAGCGCCCCGGCCGCCACCGCCAGCGCCGGCGGGACGATGTCCGCGCTCGCCGCCGCCGGCCCGGTCAGCTCGGCCGCCAGCCACAGCGCCGGCCGCTGCAACAGCACGGGGTGCGCCAGCAGGACGCCGCCGGCCAGCTCGGTGCGCTGCGGCACCGGCTCGTCGAGCCGGACCCGGCCGGTCACCTCCCCGGCGAGCGGCGCGCCTTGGTCGTCGAGCACCGCGACCGGGCCGCGCAGCAGCCGCCGCAGCACGGCCACGACCTCCTCGGGCGGGCGCAGCCGGTCGCCGAGCGCGCGGTGGGTGGCCAGCAGCAGGTTCGCCCGGTCCAGCTCGGGCGCCACCAGCAGCAGCCGGGCCTCCACGAGCAGGTCGAGCGGCGACGCACCGGTGCTCAGCAGCGGGACGGCCAGCCGGTCGGCGAGCAGGCGGGACGCGGTGAGCGGCTCGGTCCCCGGCAGCAGGACACCGGTGGCGCCGCTGTCGGCGCAGCGCCGCAGCAGCGCGTCGATCTGCCAGTCCGTCCCGGCGATCGGCCGCACGACGACGACCAGCTCACCCGCCGCCGGGGCGCGCGAAGCGTCCACTGTGGCCTGAACCGTCGCGAGTGGACGGTCCAGGCCGGCCGTGCCGGCCAGCACGCGGACGTGCTCGGCCCAGCCGGGCAGCGCGAGCACCCGCCGCAGGCTCATCGCGGCCGCACCGGATCGCAGTCGATGCCGTACGCCCGCGGCTGCAGCACCGGCAGCCGCCGGGGGTCGGTCCAGAACGGCGCCGCGGCCAGCCGGACCACGTCCACCTCGACCCCCACCCGGATCGCGTCGCACGACACCGGCACCCCGGTGCGGTGGTCGAGCACCGAGAGCACGTCCGGCGTGGACGCCACGGGGGCGCCGTCACGCAGCGCCAGCAGGTATTCGTTCTCCATCTCCAGGCGCAGCAGGCTGCCGTCGCGGTGGTCGGCGAGGGTGACGCTGCCCCGGCCGAACCCCGGGCTGCCGTGCCGTCCCGGTCCGGGGTGCCGCGCGACCTCCAGGACGCGGCCGCGCGCCAGCACCGAACCGTCCAGCGCCGCCTCGAGCGCCGGACGCGGCGGGCTCTCCCCCACCGCGAGCACCCGGCGGCCGAGGGCCAGCGCGCCGCTGGTGGTGCCCGGCACGGTGCACGCGGCCAGGTCCCCGGCCGGGATCGGGGCGAGCGCGAACGCCGCCCACCCGCCGGAGCTGGTGAGGAACGCCCGGGTGCCCCGCTCGACCATGAGGTCCGAGCCGGCCGCGAGCACCACCACCTGCCCGCCGGGTTCGGCCAGCACGGCCGGCGCGATCCCGCGGCCGGTCGCGGCGACCGAGAACTGGTCGAGCCGGGGCAGGCCGCGGCCGGAGAGGTCGGCGTCGACGTAGGCGAGCCCGAGCTGCTCGGCCACGACCAGGGGCAGCAGGCCGTTGAGGCCGCCGATCTCGATGGACATCAGCGCGGCGGCGCGCTCGCCGGTCCAGCGTTCGACGGCGGCCACCGCGGCCGCGAACTCGTCGCCACCGGGCAGTTTCTCGGTGAACGCCGCCGTCGCGCCGACGACGCCGATCGGCACCACCCGGGTGTCCGGCGCCAGCTCGCCGACGGCCCGCACGGCGAGCGAGCGGCCGTCCGCCAGGAGCCGGCGCAGCAGCACGGCGGCGGTGACGGTGTCCCCGCCACCGCCGGACCCGAGCAGGGCCACCCCGCGTTCGAGGGCGGCCACGTCACCGGCGGTGATGCGCATGACTGACCACAGTAGACGAGCTCAGCGCGGGCCGTGGGCTTCGACCGGGACGAACGCGTGCGGCAGCCCGAACGCCGGCGGGCCGAAGGTCGCCAGCGCCTCCGGGGTCCGCATCAGGGGCGGGGTGGAGATGCCGACGACGGTGATCCGCTGGCCGTAGCGCAGGGTTTCGGTGGTGATCGGCTCGGCGGTCGCGGCCTCCAGCACGCAGATCAGGTCCGGGACGACGCAGCGCACCTCGCCGTCCACGGACGCGACGAGGTTCTCGTTCTGGAACCGGATCTCCAGCTTGTGCCCGCCGTCGAACGACACCGCCACCGCGCGCCCGCGCGCGAAACCGGCCTCGGTGCGGCGTTCCACATCGGACACCTTGCCGCGGAACAGCACCCGCAGGTGCTCGTACGGCGTCTCGGCCAGCGCCGCGGCCAGCCGCGCCACCGGATCTCCGTTGGCCGTGCGGGCTTCCCGGATCGTGCGGCCGACCGTCAACGCCAGCGAGAGCGTCCGGGGCACCGCCGTGCGCTTGACGTCGGCGCCGCTCATGGCGTACTCGGCGATGTGCGCGACACCGCCGAGCCGGACGGTGACCCCGCGGGCCAGCCACTCCATCCGCCGGTTGTCGGAGCCGGTGTCGATCACCGCCGTCTCGCCGCGCTCGCCGCCGATCGCCATCGGCGAGCCGGGCACGCCGTAGACGCCGAAGGTCTCCATCTGCAGCTCCGGGAACGCCCGGCCCATGCCGTCGGCGTCGACCACCGGCAGCCCCAGCCGGGCCCCGACCAGCAGCGGGATCATCGAGTTGATGCCGCCGCACTCGATCGGCATGGTGGCGTCGGCGCGCTTCCCGAGGTGCTTCTCCAGCGTCCGCAGCGCCAGGACCGGCTCGGCGCCGCTGGGCAGCTTCTCGTGGACCACGGTCGGCGCGCCCATCTGCGCGGTGGGGATGACCAGCGCGGCGTCGTCGACCTCGGCGGGGTCCAGCACCGTGACCGGCCCGTGCGCCCGGATCGCCTCGCGCACGAGCAGCCGCCCGACGTACGGATCGCCACCGCCGCCGGTGCCGAGCACGGCGGCGCCGCGGGCGAGGTCGGGCAGGTCGGCTTCGGTCAGCGTCCAGCTCACCCGGCCACCCCGATCGGGTCGATGTCGTAGCCGAAGTACCGCGGCCCGGCCAGCGCGATCCCCTCCGGGGTGTGCCAGCGCGGGTCCGCGGGCGCGGCGAGCACGGTGACCCGCTGGCCGTAGCGCAGGCCTTCGGTCGTCACCGCTTCCCCGGACTCGCGGTCCAGCGTGCAGATGAGGTCGGGCACCGACGCCTCGACGACGCCGTCGCGCTCGGCGACGAGGTGCTCGTTCTGGAAGCGCAGCACCAGTTCGGCGCCCTCGTCGGCGTCCGTTCCGGCCAGCCGGGCCTCGCCGCGGGCGAAGCCGGTGACCGTCCGGCGGGCGACGTCGACGACCTTGCCGCCGAACAGCCGCCGCCCGCCCAGCCGCTCGACGACCCGGGCGACCGGGTCGGTGTGGGCCTCCCGGGCGGCCCGGACCAGCGCACCCAGCTCGGCGCACAGGCTCAGCGTGCCCGGGACCAGCGCTTCGCGGGCCTGCGCCCCGGACATGGCGTAGTTGCTGATCATCGCCGAGCACCCCATGTCGATGGTCGCCGACCGGGCCAGCCGCTCGGCCCAGTGGTTGTCGACGGTGTCCAGGACGCCGCGGTTGCCCTTCTCGTCCGCGATCGACATCGGCGTCGCGCGGATCCCGTACAGCGTGGGCAGGACCATCTGCAGTTCGGGGAAGGCGCGGCCCATGCCGTCGGCGTCGACCAGCGGCAGGCCCAGCTGCGCGGCCGCGACGACCGGGATCAGCGAGTTGACCCCGCCCGCCTCGGCGCACGCGATGTGCGTGAGCTCCCGGCCGAGGTACGTGGCAAGCGTGCGGGCGGCGAGCCCGACCTGCTCGGCCGAGGGCAGCTTCTCCACCATCACCGTCGGCGCCCCCATCATGGCCACCGGCAGCACGACGGCGTCGTCCGGCACTTCCGCCAGCGGGACGAGCGGCACAGCGCCGTGCGCGCGGACCGCCGAGGCGGCCAGCAGCCGGCCGATGTACGGGTCGCCACCGCCTCCGGTGCCGAGGATGGCGGCACCGGAGGCGATGTCGGCGAGGTGGTCCACCGTGATTTCGCGCATCACGCCCCCAGCTGCAGGTCGCCGACGGCCTTGGCGCGGATGCGCGTGGCGTTGCCGGGCAGGTACGGGATGGGGACTTCGTCGAAGTCGACGATGCCGACCGACGCCGGCGACGCGCCCGCCGCGACCGCGCGGTCGACGGCCTCCTGCTTCGCCTCGTCGACGACGGCCTCGCGGCGGCCGGGCTCGATCACGTAGACCCGGTCGACCCCGCCGCCGATCTGCGCGATGGCCGCGCCGATCGCGTTGGCCACGGCGTAGTTCTCCGGCCGGTGCACCGCGCCGCAACCGGCCAGCTCGTCCGGCAGCAGCACCGAACCGCCGCCCACCGCGACCACCGGCAGCGGCTCGGCGGACGTCCGCATCCGTTCGACCACATCGGACACGTCGGCGGCGATCTTCGCCAGCGCCGCCTCGACGAGCCCGCGGTCCAGGCGCGACACCAGCGCAGGGTCGCCGATCTCCGCGCGGCCCGCCGCGACCGCGATGTCGGTCGCGGTGAGCGTGTCACCGCCGAAGACCAGTGCCTTCGACGTCAGCTCGTAGCCGACCGAATCCGGGCCCACGGTGACGTTCCCGCGCACCCGGCTGCCGCCGCCGATGCCGATGGACAGGACATCCGGCATCCGGAAGTTGGTCCGGATGCCCGCGACGCTCACGTCGGTGGTCGCCTCGCGCGGGAAACCCTGCCGCAGGACGCCGACGTCGGACGTCGTCCCGCCGACGTCGACCACCGCGCAGGTTTCCAACCCGGACAGCACGGCGGCACCGCGCATCGAGTTCGTCGGCCCCGACGCGAAGGTGGCCACCGGGTAGCGGCGGGCGAAGTCGACGTCCATCAGCGTGCCGTCGTTCTGGCTCAGGTACAGCGGCGCGGTGATGCCCGCGCCGGTGACCGACGCGGCCAGCCCGTCGACGATGTGCGCGGCCAGCTCCCGCAGCGCCGCGTTGATCACCGTCGCGTTTTCCCGCTCCAGCAGGCCGATCCGCCCGATCTCGTGCGAGAGCGAAATCGCCACGTCCGGCAGCTGCGCGCCGATGATCTCGGCCGCGCGGGCCTCGAACTCGGCGTTGACCGGGGAAAAGACCGAGGTGATCGCGACGCTGCGGATCCCGGCCGCGCCCATGTCCTCGGCGGCCTTGCGCAGCTCGCTCTCGTCGAGCTCCGCGATGTGGCGCCCGTCGAACTCGTGGCCGCCGTGGACGAGGTAACTGCGGCCCCGCACGGCGTCGACGAGCCGCTGCGGCCAGTCGACCATCGGCGGCAGCGACGCCCCGGCCGGCAGGCTCAGCCGCACGGCCGCGGTCGGCGCGAGCCGGTGGGCCTCCACGAGCGCGTTGATGAAGTGCGTGGTGCCGATCATCACCGCCTGCACCGCGGCCGGGTCGAACGCGCGTTGCCGCTGCAGTCCGTCGATCGCGGCGACGATGCCCGAGGTGACGTCCGCGGTCGTGCTGGTCTTGACCGAGGCGAGCACCCGGCGGCCGTCGAGCAGGACCGCGTCGGTGTTGGTGCCGCCGACGTCGATGCCGATGCGCACGAAAGGATCTCCTTTGCTAGACGGCGGGAGCGGGCTCGGCGTCGGCGGTCCGGCTGCTGCCGATCCCGCGGACCAGGCCGAGCTTCCCGGCGACGACGTACAGGACGAAGGCCACGACGAGGGAGTTGATGCTCGGCAGGCCCCACTCGACGAACTCGCCGAACAGCGCGGCGGCGATCCACACGACGAGCGTGGCGGGTACCCACACCGGGGCGTCTTCTGGCACGCTGCCGCGGGCGCGGGCGGCTTCCAGGTCGCCGCGCCACTTCTTCACCACGAAGTACTCGGCCACCATGATCCCCGCGATCGGCGGGAACGCGACGCCCAGCACGGTGAGGAAGCCGGTGAACTCGGCCAGGATCCCGGCCGCGGCGAGCAGGCTGCCCGCGACCCCGAGGATCGCCGTCACCAGGCCGCGGTGGGCCTTGCGCCCGGACACCGTGCCGATGAAGTTCACGACACCCAGCCCCGAGGAGTAGAGGTTCCAGTCGTTGATCTTGATCGTGCCGGCGATGACGATCAGCAGGCCGACCCAGCCGACCGACGACGTCACGATCGTGGTGATGCCGGCGCTGCCGACGGCGTGGGCGAGCAGGACACCGGCGAGCCCGATGACGTACTCGCCCAGGGTGATCCCGACGAGGGTCTGCTTGACGACGTCGCCGGTGGTCCGGTTGAAGCGGGTCATGTCCGGGGTGATGACGGCGCCGACGATGAACCCGCCCGCCACCAGCGTGGTGCCCTGCAGCAGGCTCAGCGACGGCCCGGGCGGGGCCGAGGAGACGAGCGTGCCGAGGTCGTGGCGGGTCAGCTCGGAAACGACCGACCAGCCGACGAGGACGAGGAAGGCGGGCACGGTCAGGTACGCCGTCCAGGCCATCGAGTGGAAGCCGCGGACCACGACGGCCGTGACGACCAGGCCGAACACGAGCGCCCAGCCCCACTCCGGCAGGCCGCCGATCAGCGAGACGAGACCCTGGGCGGAGACGGCGGACTGGATGCCGAACCAGCCGATGAGGCTGATCCCGATGGCGAGCCCGATGAGCGCCGAGCCGCCGCGGCCGAAGCCGGTCCAGCGGGCGATCATGGACGTCGAAAGGCCCTCGCGGACGCCGATGACGCCGACGAGGATGGTGATGAACTCCAGGATGACCGAGCCCAGGGTGAAGGCCAGGACCGCCGTCCAGAAGCTCATGCCGAACCCGACGGTGGCGCCGAGCAGGAACTGGGACAGAGCGGAAACCTGGCCGAACCGCTGGACGGCGACCGACCACCACGAGTACCGGGCGTGCTCCGGCACCCTGGTGAGGGCGTAGTCGTCGACACCGACTGTTGAGGCCACGCCGACCTCCTCTTCGGGGAAGGGAAACGGTTCCCCGCACCGTAGGCAGCGGTCCCGGCGGCCGTCATCGTGCGATGTACACAGCGGGTCGGCGGAAGCTGTGCAGATCGCACGGTGCCCGGGCCGACGGCGGCTACGGACGCCGGTGGCGCGGATCCCTCACGGCAGCTTCGCCGGCGGCGTGGTCCCGGTGCGTTCGTCGCCGTAGCTCAGCCAGGTGCCGATCGGGGCGCGCTGCCCGACGCCCGGGCGGCGGTAGTCGCACACACCGCCGGGGAAGGCCGCGCGCAGGCGATGCCGGTCCGCCGCGGTGAAGGTGACCGGGTAGTCGCGGAAGTCCAGCGGCTTCAGCCGGCACTTCAGCACGTCCAGCGCCAAGCCCTCCCCCGCGACCGTCCGGGTGTTGCCGGCGACCGGGTACTGCGCGCCGCAGCGGCCGCTCGCCGGGTACGTCAGGTCCTCGGTGATCCGGGAGGAGGGCGAGAGGTAGCAGCCGTCGCCGAGGTCGGCCGGCCGGTTCGCCAGCACCTTCTGCCGGTGGCCGCGGTGGGAGCGGTCGGCGTCGATCGCGCTCAGCCAGCGGTCCATCGCGTCGAGCTCGTAGCCGCTCGCCGCCGCCGCTTCGGCCGCGGTCGCGTGGTTTTCGATGATGACCTGGTTGCCTGCCGTGCCGGTGGCCCGCAGAAGCCGTTGCCGCAGCACGTAGGACCACTCGGTGGTGTGGATGTCGTTGCCCGGACCGGCGAAGTCGAGATCGGTCCGCTGGTCGATGATCGGCGTCTCCGGAAGGCCCTGCGACGCCGAGTTCAGGATGCCGTCGGCGTACGCCGCTTCGAGCGCCTTCGGATCGGCCGCGGTCCGTTGCGGCACGGGCGTTCCCGTGTGGTCGAGGCCGCCGATGGTGGCGTTGAGGTCGGCGAACTGCGCCGCGGTGATCGTGCCGGCCCGCAGCGCGGCGAGCCCGTACTGCACGCCGGTGGTGTCCAGCGTGCTGCGCACGAACCCGGTCCGCGGGTCCCGCCCGAGCTGGTTGGCCAGCTGCTCGTTCGAGTTGCACTTGACGCCGTGCGGGTTGGTGACCGGGTCCCACCGCGCCGCGACCGGGATGGCCGCGTTGCAGCTGCCGGTCGCGGTGGCGCGGCTGGCGAAGGTGGCGTCCCACGAAGTGCAGCTGTCGTAGCTCGGGAAACCCGCGACGGCCTGCTTCTGCGCCGGGGTGAACGACGCGCCCGGCCCGGCGAAGTACCGGTCGAGCAGGCGGCAGTCCGACACCGGGCCGCCCACGCTCAGCGGGTCCGGGAACGAGACGCCGGGGATGATGCCGTCGACGATGCCGGGGTAGTTCTCCGCGATGTCGTACTGCTGGATCGCCCCGCCCGAGCCACCCCAGCCGATGGTGTGGGCGACCGGGCCGTAGGTCTCGATGAAGTGCTCCTTGACCATCATCGCCGCTTCGGCCGAGATGATCGGGCTGCAGTTGTTGTCGAGCACGTTCAGGGTCGAGGACGCGACGGCGTAGCCCCGGGCCAGGAACAGGTCGTTGACGACCCCGCCGGTCGAGCTGCCCTGGTGGTAGCCCGCGTTGCAGCCACCGCCGAAGGTGTAGACCAGCCGCCCGTTCCAGCTCGGATCGGGCGTGACGGGCGACGGCGCACCGGCGTAGAGGGCCGCGATTTCGTAGACGGCGCGGTCGATCGTCCCGCGTTCGACGCGGACGACGTACGGCACCGCGTGCCCGCCGACCATGGCCGTCGCGAGGTCCGCGGGCCGGCTCGCCGGGTCCGCCAGCGGCGCGAACGCCCCGGCGGTCGTCCGGTACTGGTAGCTGACCTGCGTCGGCGCGCTGCAGAACGGCTGCACCGCCGCGGGCAGGCCGAACGCCGTGGTCTCGCAGTAGAAGGGAAGCTGCTGGGAGCCGGAGAAGACAGGCCCGGTGCCCGGGTGGTTGGCGACGCGCAGGTCCGTCCGCCGCCCGGCGGTGGCGGCCCTCAGGTCGTTGACGCCGTCCCGCAGGCCGGTCACCAGCCCGAGCAGGCTGCCGTCCGGCTGCGCGCGGAAGCTCGAGGTGACGTCGTGGCCGTTGGCGCTGACGGTGACCCGCCCGGTCCGTCCCGGCGGCACGACCTTGACGAGGACCTGTCCCCCGCTGACGAGCTCGGGCCGCGGGTTGGACACGGTCTCGATGGTCAGCGCCCGCCCCGGCGCGGCCGCCGCCGTCCCGGCCAGGAGAACGGGCGCGGCCAGCGCCGCGACCACGGCGGCGGAGCGCAAAGCACGGTGGGCCACCAGGGACTCCGCTCGCTCGGGGCGTCGCGTCGGCGCGACACCGGGCTGCTGCCGGTATAGCACCTGCGGCGGGAGGCGAACAACGGCATTGCGTCGCGAAGACGCGAGTTCGCGCCACACAGCGGACTCGGCAGCGCGCACCGCTGCCGGCAGCGCCGGTGGCATGAAGCAGCCCGACGCCGCACGCCGCCGACAGCCAGCCCGTGGCGTCCGGTGGGGAGAGCGGCTACCGCCCCGGGTTCCGATCGCCGTCCACGTGGTCATGATCGCAGTGGCGGCCCGCCGACCTGCCGCAGGCGGCCGCCGCGGGGCGGCCGGGGGCATGATGGCGGCCATGCCGCACCGTGTCCTGCTCGCCGACGACGACCGCGCCATCCGGGAGTCGCTGGTCAGAGCGCTCGATCTCGAGGGTTACCACGTCACCGAGGTCGCCGACGGGGTCGGCGCGCTGGCCACGGCGCGGCGGGACGAGTTCGACGTCATCGTCCTCGACGTGATGATGCCCGGCGTCGACGGCCTCGGCGTGTGCCGGGTGCTGCGGGCCGAAGGCGATCCCACCCCGATCCTCATGCTCACCGCCCGCGTCGAGACGCCCGACCGGGTGGCCGGGCTGGACGCCGGGGCCGACGACTACCTGCCGAAGCCGTTCGAGCTCGACGAGCTCCTCGCTCGGCTGCGGGCCCTGCTGCGCCGCACGTCGGCCGAGCCCGAGGCGCGGCGCACGCTGCGGCTGGGCGAGCTCGCGGTCGACCCGGCCGGACGGCGGGTGTGGTGGCAGGGCACCGAGATCACGCTGTCGAAGACCGAATTCGACCTGCTGGAACTGCTCGTGCGCAACGCCGGGATCGTGCTCGACCGCACGACGATCTACCAGCGGATCTGGGGTTACGAGTTCGGCGCCGATTCCAAGAACCTCGCCGTCTACATCGGCTACCTGCGGCGCAAGCTGGAGCAGGCCGGGGCCACCGGGCTGATCCACACCGTGCGCGGCGTGGGCTACTCGGTGCGGCCGGCATGAACCTGCGCAGCAAGCTCGCGATCGCCTTCGCCGGGGTCGGCGCGGCGGTGGCCATCCTGGTCGGGGTCTTCAGCTACCAGGCCGCCTCGCAGCGGATCAACGCCGAGCTCGACCGGTCGCTGCTGACGACCTCGGCGGAGGTCGCCGCCGGGGCGACGCAGATCCTGGCCCCGAGCCCGGTCACCCGCGGCCCCGATGACGACGACCACGACGAGGCCCAGCCGATGGTGGCGCAGGCGATCGCCCCGGACGGCGCCGCCCGGCCCCTCGGCGGCCGCCCGGTGCGCCTCGACGTCGGCGACGACGACCGCGCGCTGGCCGCCACGGGCGCCCTCGGCGACCACCGCTACACGAACTTCACCGCCGGGCGCGACGACTACCGCGTGATCACCGTGGCGCTGGGACCCGGCCGCGGGGCCGTCGAGCTCGGCATCGACGTCGACGAGTCCCGGCACGTCCTGAAGGGACTGGCCGCCCGCATCACCGGCGTCAGCGCGCTCGTGCTGGCCGTCGCGGCGCTGGCCGGCTGGCTGCTGGCCCGGCAGATCACCCGGCGGCTGGTCCGGCTCACCGACGTCACCGAGCAGGTCAGCGACGGCCGCCTCGACGACGTCACCGTCCCGACCGGCGGGCGCGACGAGGTGGGCAGGCTCGCGACGTCGTTCGACCGGATGCTCGGCCGGCTGGCCGACGCCCGCGCCGACCAGGAACGCCTGGTCCAGGACGCCGCCCACGAACTGCGGACGCCGCTGACCAGCCTCCGCACCAACGCCAGCGTCCTGCGCCGGTTCGCCGAGCTCACCCCCGACTCCCGGGCCCGGCTGCTCGACGACGTCGACGGCGAGACGCGCGAGCTGACCCACCTGGTCGACGAGCTCGTCGAGCTGGCCACCCGCCGCTACGAGGCCGAGGAGCCGGCGCCGGTCGAGCTGGGCGAGATCGCCGGCCGCGCCGCCGAGCGCGTCCGGCGGCGGTCGGGGCGCGCCATCACCGTCGAGGCCGGCGCGTCCGCGCTGACCGGACAGGCCAAAGCGCTCGAGCGGGCGGTGACGAACCTGCTCGAGAACGCCGTGAAGTTCGCTCCGGACGGTCCGATCGAAGCCGTCGTCCGCGACGGCCGCGTGGCGGTGCTCGACCGCGGCCCCGGCATCGGCGACGACGACGCCGCCCGCGTGTTCGACCGCTTCCACCGCGCGGACGCCGCCCGCGGGTTGCCGGGGTCCGGCCTCGGGCTGGCCATCGTGCGCGAGATCGCCCTCGCCCACGGCGGGTCGGTCTTCGCCGAGCCGCGCCCCGGCGGCGGTGCGGTGATCGGCTTCACCGTCGGCGCGGACCGGCTCTTACCGAACTCTCACCCTGATCACGTCGACGGCTAACCCGGCTTCGGAAGGGTGGACGTCGATCACCCCGAGGAGCCCGATGTCCACCACCACGCTCGCCACCCGCCCCACCGCGCGGCCCACGGTCCGCGCGTGGTGGCGCGACGCCGCCGGGCTGACGGCGTGGCTGAGCGCGCTGTTCGTGGTCGCGCTCTGGGTGTCCGGCCGCGGCCTGCAGGACCTCACCGCCGACCCGGTCACCTCCGCCGGACGGCTGACCGGGCTGCTGTCGGCCGACTTCCTCCTGCTGCAGCTGCTGCTCATGGCCCGCATCCCGTGGGTGGAACGCAGCTACGGCCAGGACGAGCTCGCCCGGCGGCACCGGATCGCCGGGTTCACCTCGATCGCGCTGCTGGCCGCGCACCTCGTGCTGATCACCCTCGGCTACGCGGCGGCCGACCGGTCCGGCGTCCTGGGCGAGCTCTGGCTGCTCGTGACGACCTACCCGGGCATGCTGCTGGCCGCTGCCGGAACCGCCGCGCTGGGCCTGGTCGCGGCGACGTCGGTGCGCGCGGCCCGGCGGCGGCTGCGCTACGAGTCCTGGCACCTGCTGCACCTCTACGCCTACCTCGGCACCGGGCTCGCCCTGCCCCACCAGCTGTGGACCGGCGCCGACTTCACGGCTTCGCCGGTCGCGACGGCGTTCTGGTGGACCGCCTACGCCGCGGCCGCGGGCGCCGTGCTCGTGTTCCGCGTCGGGCGGCCGGTGTGGCTCAACGCGCGGCACCGGCTGGTCGTCGAGGAAGTCGTGCCCGAGGGCGGCGGGGTCGTCTCGGTGTACCTGCGCGGCCGGGCCCTCGACCGGCTGCCCGTCGCGGCCGGCCAGTTCTGCGTCTGGCGGTTCGCCGGGCCCGGCCGGACGCGCGGCAAGCCGTACTCGCTTTCGGCCGCCCCGGACGGGCACCGCCTGCGGATCACGGCGAAGGACCTCGGCCCGGGCAGCCGTCGCCTGGCCACCCTGCCGCCGGGAACGCGGGCGTTCTTCGAAGGCCCGTACGGCCGGCTGACCGGGACTGTCCGGAAAGGACGGAAGCTCGCGCTGTTCGCGTCGGGCATCGGGATCACGCCGTTGCGCGCGCTGCTGGAGGAACTGCCCTACCAGGCCGGGGAAACGGTGCTGTTCCAGCGCGCCGGCCGGCCGGCGGACCTGCTGTTCCGGCGCGAGCTCGAAGAGCTCGCCGCCCGCCGTGGCGTCCGCATCCACTTCCTGCTCGGCCGGCGTTCCCGCGACCGCGCGTCCTGGCTGCCGGCCGGGTACGCCCCGGTGCCCGACGAGCAGGTGCTGCGCCACCTCGTGCCGGACATCGCCGACCACGACGTCTACGTCTGCGGCCCGGACACCTGGACGGCCGCCGTGCTCGACAGCGCCCGCCGCGCCGGCGTCCCCGCCGACCGCGTCCACCGCGAACGGTTCGCCTGGTAGAAAAGGAGAGTCCCGATGCGCCGGATCGCCATCGCCGCCGCGGCGACCGTGTCCGTGGTCGTGCTGCTGTTCAGCTACCGCACCAGCACGGATTCCACGCCCGTCGCCACCGGCCGGACCCCGCCGCCGTCCCGCACCGCGAACCCGCCCGCGTCCGGGACATCCGCCGGCGTCGACGGGACCTTCACCGGCGACGAGGCCGACACCCGCTACGGCCCGGTCCAGGTGCGCATCACCGTGGCGGGCGGCCGGATCACCGACTCCCAGGCCGTCGAGTACCCGCAGGAGAGCGGCCGCGACGTCCGGATCAACTCCGCCGCGGTGCCGGAGCTGAACCAGGAGACACTGCAGGTCCAGAGCGCGCAGATCGACACCGTCAGCGGCGCCACGTACACCTCCGAGGGCTACCAGCAGTCCCTGCAGTCGGCGCTCGACCAGGCCCACCGGTAACGACCAATCCCTCCACAAAGGACACCATGACCACCGTCGACGGCCTGCCCGCCCACATCCTGCTCGTGCACGCGATCGTCGTGCTGCTCCCGCTGTCCGCCCTGCTCCTGGTCCTGAGCGCGCTGTGGCCGGCCGCGCGCGCCAAGCTCGCCGGCCCGAACGCAATCCTGTCGGTCCTGGTCGTGCTCCTGGTCCCGATCACCACCGACGCGGGCGAATGGCTCGAACGCCGGGTCGCCCCGACCCCGCTGGTGCGCACCCACACCGAACTCGGCGACACCGCGATCTGGGTGGCGATCCCGGTGGCCGTCCTGGCGTTGCTGGTGTGGTGGCGCCGGCGCGAAACCGGGCGCGCGGGCCGCACGTTCCTGGCGCCGGCCTCGACGGCGGTGACGGTGGTGCTCGCCGCGCTGTCGATCGCGGCCGCCGGCGCGGCGGTCTTCGACATCTACCGCATCGGCGATTCCGGCGCCCAGGCCACCTGGCAGGGCCAGTTCAGCACCGCGGGCCGCTGAGCTTCCCGCGGCCGGGACGCGGGGCTCACCGGCCGGTGCGGAACCCGCCCGGGGCCACGCCGAACTGGCGCTTGAACGCGTGCGAGAACGCGAACGGTGAGGCGTAGCCGACCTTCGCGGCGATCGACGGCAGCGGGAGGTCCGTGTCCTGGAGCAGGCGCGCCGCCGTCGTGAGGCGCCACCACGTCAGGTACGCCATCGGCGGCTGTCCCGTCAGCGTCGTGAACCGGCGGGCCAGGGTGGCCCGGGACAGGCCCACCCGGGCGGCCAGGTCCTCGATCCGCCACGGCGCTTCGGGGTGCTCGTGCAGGGCTTCCAGCGCGGCGGCGACTTCGGGGTCCCGCAGCGCCTGCGGCCAGCCCGTGCCCGGGTGGCCGTCCAGCCACGCGCGGATCAGGTAGACCAGCAGCAGGTCCAGCAGGCCGGTGAGGACTGTGGCCGAGCCCGGCCGCCGGTCGCTCACCTCGCCGCCGAGCAGGTCGATGGCCGCGCGCAGTTCGGGGTGGCGGCCGACTTCGGCGGGCAGGTGCACGACCTCCGGCAGGCTCGCGAGCAGCGGGTGCCGCCGCGCGTGGGCCAGCCGGTACTTGCCGCAGAGGAACTCGGTGCGGCCCGACGGCTCGGCCACCGCGGTTTCGAACGGCACCGCGCCGGTGGCGTCCGGCGTCGAAGACAGGATGTGCGCGCCGCCGTGCGGGACCAGCACCGCGTCGCCCGGGCCGAGCGGCACCGGCGTCCCGTCGTCCGGGTGCAGCCAGCCGCTGCCGCGCAGCAGCACGTGGAAGCCCGCGCCTTCGTACGGCGCGAAGCGGTAACACCACTGCGCACCCGCCTGGAGGCGGTTCGACACCGGCTGCCCGACCCGCACCGCGGCGATCGCGTCACTGAGCACGTCCACGTGGTCAGCGTACGCCTGAGACGCTCGCGTATCGGAACGAGCAGTTGGCGCATGGCGACGCTCACCGGCCGCTCGTAGCGTGGCGTCATGCACATCGGAACAGTGGAAGTCCTCAAGGTGGTCGAGTGGCAGGGCGAGATCGCCCCGGCGCAGTCCATCGTCCCCGGCAGCCCGGCGGCGATCTGGACGGACAACGCCGCCTGGCTCGCGCCCGACCACTGGAACCCCGAGACCGGCGGCTACCGCGGCGCGGTGCAGACCTGGGTGCTCCGCAGCGAAGGCCGGGTGATCCTGGTCGACACCGGCGTCGGCAACGACCGGCGCCGGCCGCAGATCCCGCTGTTCGACCACCTGGCGACCCCGTTCCTCGAGCGGCTGGCCGCGGCCGGCGTCCGGCCGGAGGACGTCGACGTCGTCGTCAACACCCACATCCACTACGACCACGTCGGCTGGAACACCGAGCTGCGCGACGGCGAATGGGTGCCCACGTTCCCCCGCGCCACCTACCTGATCCCGCGCGCCGACCAGGTGTACTTCGACCCGCGCAACGCCCACCGCCGCCCGGCTCCGCGGACGCCGCACGAGCAGCTCCGCCGCGAAGGCAGCCTGCTCGTCTACGCCGACAGCGTCGCCCCGGTGCTCGGCCGGGCCGAGCTGTGGGAAGGCAGCCACCGCATCGACGGGAACCTCACCCTCGAAGCGGCGCCCGGCCACACCCCGGGCTCGTCGGTCCTGCGCGTGTCGTCCGGCGGGGACCGGGCGGTGTTCGTCGGAGACCTGCTGCACAGCCCGGTCCAGATACTGGCGCCGGAGCACAGCAGCTGCTTCTGCGAAGACCCGCACCAGGCCGCCACGACCCGGCACGCGGTCCTCGAACGCGCCGCGGACACCGGCGAACTCGTCGTCCCCGCCCACTTCGGCGGACCGGGCGCCGCCGAAGTCCGCCGCGACGGCAGCCGGTTCGCCGTGCACCGCTGGGCCGGGGCGGCTTAGGACTGCTCGGCGACCCGGCGGAAACCGCTCAGGGCGCGGTCGCCGGGGATGTCGTCCTGGGTTGAGGTGACCGGTGGCTACGGCCGGCCCGCCTGATCGTCGAGCAGGGCTGGACCTCCGCCGCAGCGGCGAAGATGTTCATGGTCGCCGCCAAGACCGCCCGCAAATGGGCCGATCGTTACCGCGCCGAAGGTGAGGCCGGATGGCTGATCGCAGCGTCCATCCCCACCGCAGCCCGACCCGGCGGAAACCGCTCAGGGGCGCGGCGGCGGCAATTCGGTCTCGACTCGGGCCGGCCGGATCGGCAAGCTGTGGCCATGACTTCCAAGCCCGCCCAGGACTGGCAGACGCTGTTCCGGCAACGGCGCGAACTGGCCGGCGTCCGGGACCAGGCCCTCCAGGAACTGCAGAGGAGCGGCTTCCTCTTCGAAGACGGCCTGCTGTCGCGCCACGACTTGGCCGACGTGGCCGACCGGGCCCACCTGGCGTGCGCGGCGGTCACGCGGTTCGACCAGGTCCATCACAGACGCACGGGTGCGCCGGAGAACAGGAAGGCCGACGTCCACTCGGCGAGCTCGACCAGCAGCAGCAGCGTGGCGATCTCGTAGGCGACGTCGGCGAGCTGCAGGAACGGGCGGTACTCGGTCTCGGTGCCCGCTCCGTGCCGCGCGGCCCAGTCGCGGGCGCCGTGGCCGGCGGCCCGGCACACCGAGACCACCGTCCGCCGCAGGTCGGCGCGGCGGGAGCCGGGCTGCCCTTCGGCCAGCGGGGCGACGTTCCAGGCCACCGACAGCAGGCAGCACCCGGCGTCGTCCATCGACTCGTTCATCACCCGGCGTACTGTGCTGACCCGCAAGCACAGATCCGCGGTTCCGACTCGCCCGGCTCAGCCGATCGGGTGGAGAACCGGCCCGGATCGGGCGAGCATCGGGACGGAGACGAAGTCGGCGAGCGCCTGCTGGCCGGCGGCGTTCGCGTGGATGCCGTCACCATTGTCGTACGCCGGCAGGATGCTGTTCGGCTTCAGCGGGTCCGCCAGCACCGTGTCGAAGTCCACGACGCCGGAACACGTGCCCCCGCAGGTGTTCCAGCGCTTGACGAACAGGGCGATCTCGTGCCGGGCCAGGTTCGCCTGGTCGCCGTACCCCGGCCGGGGCGTGCTCGGCGTGACGTACACCGAGATGCCGGCCGCGCGCAGCCGCGCGAACACCGCCCGGTAGCTGTCGAGGATCGTCGCCGCGTCGCAGCCGTACGCCAGGTCGTTGGTGCCGTAGTAGTAGATGACGGCCGTGACGCCGTGCAGGGCCAGGACGTCGCGGTCCAGCCGGCTCGCCGCGTCCAGGCCCGCGACCGACGGCGGCATCCCCGGACACGACTTGGCGCTCGTGGTGCCCGAAACGCCGGCGTTGGCCACCGCCAGCGGGGCGGCCGAGGCGGTGATCCGCCGCGCCAGGTCGTCGGTCCAGCGGCGGTTCGCGCCGAGCTGGGTGCAGCCGGGGCCGCAGTTGGTGCTGCCGATGCCGTCGACGACCGAGCTGCCGAACGGGACGACCGTGCCCTTCAGCGCCGCGTTGTGCACGTCGACGGCGCTGACGACGTACGTGGCGCCGACCGTCGCCGTGAAGGCGGCACCCGAGACGTCGGCCGCGTGGTCGCCCGAGCCCGGCGGCGTCAGGTAGTTGTCGCGCAGGGCGGCGCCGTGCCGGCCGGGCACGGCGGTGCCCTCGACGGCCATGCTCACCGCGAGGTCGGAGTCCGGACCCGTCACGAGCCGGGTCTCGTCGCTCCAGACCTCCCCACCGGCGGGGATCGTCACCGCGGGACGCCCGGCGAACATCAGCTCACGCGCGGAGGAGACGGCGGCGCCGCCCGCGCTCGGCCCGGCGGTGGCGTGCCCGATCGCCAGCGGCCCGGTGCCGAAGGTGTTCTGGAACCGGACGCGCACGGCGTCGCCGCCCTGGCTGAGGTGCGTGATCATGCGCAGCGACTGACCGGTGACGGGGGTGTCGGCCCGGCCGTCCTGCGACTGCGCCCACGACGTGAACCACGCGCGCGGCGCCCCGGCGGCCCCGGGAGCGGAGACGACGACGGCCGCGGCGACGGAAACCGCAGCGAGAAGGGCGATCCTGCGCACGGCGCCTCCCGGGTCCACAAAGGACGAGCAACGAAGACCTGCCCGCCGATCGTAAGCAGCCGGTCACGGAAACGACAGGATTCTGTCCGATCTTGTCAGCGCCCGGCCAGCACCCAGCCAGCGCCGCCGGCGCCTGCGCCTGCGCCGCTAACCCTTCGCCAGCGACTGCACCCGGGCGAGCGGGCCGTTGTAGTAGTTCTGGTCCCCGGGCAGGCTGCCGCCTCGGGCGAACTGCCAGATGCTGTGCTTGTCCCAGCCCGCCGGCAGCTCGCCGACGTCGGGGCCGTACCGCGCCAGCCACAGCGGGTCGGTGTTGCCGAACCGCGCGGTGTTGCCGGTGCAGCGCTTCCACCAGGCCGTGCTCGTGTAGATCAGCGCGCTGCGCTTGACCTTCGCCAGGTACGTGCGCGTGAAGTCGGCGATCCACGCCGTCAGGTCGGCCGGGTTCTTGCCGTAGCAGACGTCGCCGTACGGGTTGTACTCGATGTCCAGCGCGCCGGGCAGCGTCGTGCCGTCCGCGCGCCAGCCGCCGCCGTTGGCGATGAAGTACTCCGCCTGCTCGGCGCCGCCCGAGACGTCCGGGCGGGCGAAGTGGTAGGCGCCGCGGATGATGCCCGCCGCGTGCGCGCCGTCGTACTGCTGCCCGAACTGCGGGTTGACGAACCCGGTGCCTTCGGTCGCCTTGACGTAGGCGAACTTCGCCCCGGCACCGGCCGCGGCGGCCCAGTCGACCGCGCCCTGGTGCCCGCTGACGTCGTGCCCGAGCGTCTGCCCGACGACGTCGTCGCGCGGGCTCCCCTGGATGCCTTCGTGGCGCGCGATCTGCGTGCCGGCGTAGTTCGTGCCGGCCAGCGAGTAGTCGGGGGCCGCCCACGCGGGCGGGGCGGCGGCCACCGCGGCGAGCACGGCCAGGACACCGGCGAGCCGGGTCCGCCACCGACGCTGTTCGTCGTGTCCGGCAACGGTTCGGCTCATCCACGCTCCGATCTCGGTACTGGCACGTCCGAGATCCATGGTGCCGGTCCTGGTCGCTCCTCGCGAGCCTTGTGTCACCCGATGTAGTGACTCACAGCTCGGTGGTGATGATCGCCTCCACGAGCGTCTCCCCCGGCGGCGTCAACGCGACGACGCCGTCTTCCGGGCGCAGCTCGACGAGCCCGCGCGAAGCCAGCGCCCGGAACCGGCCCAGCCACGGCTCCGCGAACAGCGACCGCCCGGGGAACCGGGCGGTGTGCACGGAATCCCGCAGCGGCTGCAACGTCGTCAGCGCCATCTTGACGGCCCGGGCCTCCTGCGCTTCGGGCGTGAACCGCGTCGCCGACCCCAGCGGGATCCGCCCGGAACGCACGGTTTCGGTGTAGCGGCGGGAGTTCACGTCGGTGATCGCCTCGGACGCGCGGCAGCTCGAACTGCCGCCGAGGCCGATCGCGACCTCGGCCTCCTGCTTGTCCTGGTCGACCATGATGGACTTCCACTTCTCCGGCCCGCGGCCCTCGCGCGCGAAGTACATCGTCGGGTGCTCGGTGTACCCGGCCGCGCGCAGGCCCTCGGTGAGCAACTCCCGCATCTGGTACTGCTCGCCGAGCGTGGGCCAGCGGTGGCCGTCGCGCACCAGCTTGTCGCGGTAGGACGGCAGCTGCCACGCCGCCGGCTTCTCGCCGGTGACGCCGGTGCGGGTGTCGCTGTAGGACGCCAGGTGCAGCTTCGTGCACACCACCGCCGTGACCTCGTTTTCCAGCACGACGTCCAGGTCGCGGCGGACGCTGTCGAGGCTTTGGTCGAGCAGACCGTACATCAGGTCGATGCTCACCCACTCGAACCCCGCCGCGGTGGCGTTGCGGACGAAGTCGACGCACATCGACGCCGTGTGCTCCCGCCCGCACAGGTCCAGGACGTGGTCGTCGAACGACTGGACGCCGCTGGAGAGCTTGGTGCAGCCCAGCTCCCGCAGCAGCTCGAGCTTGGCCGGGGTGAACGTGCTCGGGTCGCCCTCGAAGCGGATCGTCGTCGCGGGCGTGAACCCGAAGTTCGCGCGGTAGAACTCGAGCAGGCGGCGAATCTCCGGTTCCGGCAGCAGCGACGGCGTGCCGCCGAAGACGTTGAACTCGCCCACCTCGGCCCCGCGCAGGTGCGGCACGGCGTCGAGCCAGAGCCGCGCCTCGGCGATGTTGAGGTCGACCCAGGACTTCGCTTTCTCGTACGCCACTTCGGGGTTGCCCTTCACCAGCACCACCGGGTACTGGCAGAAGCGGCAGCGGTAGGCGCACGTGGGGATGTAGGACCAGAGGTGGATCGGCCCGGACGCGGCCAGCTGCGCGTCCAGGTCGCGCAGGAACTGCGCGGGGGTGCCGGGGACGTTGCCCGGGAACACGTGCGCGCCGAACGGGTCCTCCTGCACGAAGTCGAGCAGGTGGCGGTTCTCGGGCGCTTCGAGGACGTCGAGCACGGCGGGGCGCGGCCACGCCGGATCGATCGTGTGCAGCGAGCCGATGGCCTCTTCGTAGCCCAGCGTCATCAGAACACCCCTCCGTTGCCGAAGTAGTCGTGGGCCTCGCCCGATTCGCGGTCCTCGCAGTAGTAGCGGACGAACTCCGCGAACCGCTCCTCCGGCACCTCCGCCAGGCACGGCGGCAGCGGCGGCGGGAACCCGATGTCCGCGCCGACGTGGGCGCGCAGGCAGGCGAACAGCTCGTCGGCGAACTCGAAGTAGAGCCGGTACGACGGCGTTTTGTAGGCGTGGATCGGCGTGAAGTCGACGACGCGCATCTCGTGGCGGATCTCGGTGATCCGCCGGGCCAGCCGCGCGGCCAGCTCGGCTCCGAAGAACGCGATGACGGCGTCGTCCTCCAGCAGCGCGGGGGTCAGCAGCACCGGCAGGATGGTGTTCTTCGGCGTGAAGTCCTTGATGGAGAAATCCCACGCCTGGCGCGCCTGCGCTTCGGTGAGGTCGACCGGTTCCGGCGGCGCCGACGGCCGGATGTCGCGCATGACGATGGTGCCGCCGGACCCGTAGGCCCGCCCGGCGATGACCTCGTCGATGGCGTGGTCGACGCGCCGCGGGTTGATCTCGACGCGCGAGCGCGGGGCGTAGGTGATCGCGTCGCCGCCGCTGGCGACCTTGATCCCGAAGTCCCAGTCGTCGGAGAGGTGGTTGACGAACTTCCCGTCCTGCAGCTGGTAGAAGATCTCGATGCCGCCGGCGCGCTCGTAGGCGTCGCGCTCGACGGCGAAGCCCTTGCCGTCGGGGAAGCCACCGAAGAGCGCGAAGGTGACGGCCCGGCACCGCAGTGTCCGCTGGATCGCGTCCCACAGCCGCGGCCGTCCGGTGAAGTGCCCGGCGTTGTAGTAGTAGTCGCAGACGCCGATGGCGGCCTTCGACGTCTCCATCGCGGCCAGGAGTTCGCTCAGCCAGTGCGGATCCACCCGGCAGTCCGCGTCGGCGGACACGAGGTAGAACCGCTCCCCCGGGTCGCTGTCGGGCCGGTTGCGGCTGCGGGCCGCGGCGAAGTCCATCCCGGCCCGCCGCGCGCAGGAAACGCCCTGCTCCGGCTCGTGGATGACGTGCAGGGCGAGGTCCGGGTGCGCGGCCGCGAAGGCGTGCGCGACGGCCACGGTGTCGTCGGTGGAGTTGTTGTCGACGAGCACGACCTCGTACCGGCTCTTGTCCAGGGGCGCCTCGCCGTCGCGCTGGTCGTGCAGCGTCCGCAGCACCTCCGGGAGGTTCGCGGCTTCGTTGTAGACCGGCAGCACGACGCTCAGCCGCGTCGCCGCGCCCATCGGCGGCGGGTACAGCCGGCCGACCAGCTCGTCGACCACCCGCGTGCCGAACCGCGCCCGCCCGAGTTCCGAGTTCACCCGCACCACTTCCGCCCGTTTCCCTTCGTCGGTGATCAGCTCGGCGACTTCGCGCGCGAAGGCCGCGTCCGGCAGGTCGCGGGCCCGGATGTCCAGCACCGGCGCCCGGAAGCCCTGGCTGCCGTAGACGACGTCGTAGAGCTCGTACCCGCTGGTGATGTACGGCGTGCCGGACGCGATCGCCTCGCTGACCGGGTTGCCGTAGCTCTCATAGTCGTAGGAGGTCAGGAACGACACGACGGTCGCGTGCGCGAGCAGGTCCCGCACGGAGTACCGGCCGGGGACCCGGGTGTCGTACGGCGTCAGCCAGCCGCCGAACACGACACGTTCAGCCACGCCGAGGCGCTCCGCCAGGCCGGCGAGCCGGGCGTGCTCGGTGGGCGTCTCGTCGACGTCGCCGGCGACGAACAGCCACGCGTCCGGCAGCAGGGCCAGCAGGTGGAGGTCCCGGTCGATGCGCTTCTGCGGGATGATCCGGGTGATCCGCGCCAGCAGCGGGACGTCCTCGGGAATGCCGTGGTCGCGCCGGAAGGCCGCGTTGCGCTCGTCGACCCGCGCCGGGGCGATGGCGAAGGAGTTGGGCAGGACGTCGATGTTCGCCAGCCCCGGTACCCACTCCAGGGTGCGCGCCTTCGCCTGTTCGTGCAGGGCGAAGTAGTGGATGTGCGGACAGTTGCGCGGGGCCGGGACGCCCGGGTACGGGAACGTGCCGTACTTGGCGATCCCGGGTTCGCTCTGCCACATCAGGTCGTGGTCGCGCCAGAACACGAACCGGCCGAGCCGATGCCGGGCGCCGTAGCGGCCGATCGCCCGGTAGAGCGCTTCGGTGTACGCGAGGTTTTCCGGCAGGGTCCCGTTTTCCACCACCACGACGGTCACGCCGAGGCGTTCCCAGGTGGCCACGATCCGGTCCGCGAGTTCACCGGCGATGCGGTCGACCTCGGGCCGCAGCGCGTCGTCGCCGCCCTGCACGACTTCGGTCAGGACCCGCTCGACGAACTCGCGGTCGTAGCCCCGGACCGTTTCGGTACCGGCGACGCGGTCGAGCGTGATCCACTCCGGCAGCAGCCGGGCTTCGTCGCGGTAGGGCCGGAAGAACGCGCCCTTGTCGGCCTTGATGTCGTACCCGAGGTCCAGGTGGACGCGGTGCCCGCGGTCGGCGAAGCGGCGCGCGGTCTTGAGGAACTCGACCACGACCCCGGACAGCGGAGTGGCGTCGAAGGACACGCCCCAGAGCACTGACATCGATGTCAAACCCCCGTATCGGCCTCGCCGTCGATTCCAGGGTACGGGCCGGGACGCCCTCCGGCCGGTTGGCCGCGGGCGCGGGGGCCGCCGCGGAGATGCCGCAACGGGGGCCCAGGGGCGCTGACCTGCGGCGCTTCTCGCTCCTTCGGGCGTCGCTGATCGTCGTCTTGCCGGTCAACCCGGCTGCCGCGGAGGCGGCTCAGCCCAGCACGTTGAGCGTCAGGTGGAAGTTGTCCAGGGTGGCCGGCAGCGGGCGCTCCGGGGAGAGCACCGGTCCCGACGCCTGCTCGAACCGGTGGCCGCGCAGCAGGTGGGCCAGCGTCGTGCTCGCGCAGAACTGGACCAGGTCGCGGCCGGGGCAGATCGCCGGACCCGCGCTGAACGGAACCAGTGCCGGGTTCTCCGCCGCGCGGCCGTCGAGCCAGAGGTCCGGTTCGAAGCGGTCGGCGTAGGGCAGGGCCGGGTCGCGGTGGAAGAACGGCGTGAAGATCAGCACCGTCGTCCCCGCCGGGCCCCACTCGGTCTCTTCCGTCGTCTCGCGCAGGATCATCGGGGTCGTCGGCCACAGCCGGACCGCGTCCAGCAGGCACGCGCGCAGGTACCGCAGCTGGTTCGGCTCGGCGAGGTCGACGCCTTCGAGGTCCGCGCGGGCACGCTCCAGCTCCGCCGGGTGGCTCGCCAGCAGCGCCAACGTCCGGAACGTCGCCATGCCCGCGGCGTCGAACGCGAACAGCCAGTGCGCCACCTGGTCGGCGGCGTCGGCGGCGTTCACCACGTCGGACGCGGCGATCACCGCGGCCAGGCTGCCCGGCTCGGCGCGGTCCAGGTGCCCGGTAAGCCGGCGCTGGAACTCTTCGCGCAGCTGCTTGCGCTTCGGGTGCGCGTACGCCCAGTTCGCGTCGAGCCGCAGGCGTTCGAGCTGGTCGGTCAGCGTCGTGTCGTCGCGGGCCGCCGCGCCGAGCACGACCCGGCGCACCAATCGCCACCAGGCGACGTTGAACGTGTCCCAATCGAGCGTCGCCGAGCCCGGCAGGCCGGCCGCCTCGTCGGCGATGGCGCGGGCGAACGGCGCCGCCAGTTCGTGCAGCGGGCGGCCGGGCTGGAGCACGGCCTCGGTGAACCGTCGGCGGACCGGCCGGCCGGCCGCGCCGGAAATCAGGACGCCGTGCGGCTGGAAGTGGCTCAGCGCGGCCCGCTTCTCCACTGTGGACGGACTGAACGGGGTCGGCGAGCCGGCCAGCACGCGCTTGACGTCCGCGGCGGACAGTGCCAGCTCCACCGACCGGCCGGGGACGCGCAGCCGCAGCGGACGGCCGTAGTGGCGGTCGCGCAGCCGCCGGAGCAGCTTGACGGCGGACCGGTCGAACTGCAGCTTCCCGGCCAGCGCCATCGCCGCGGGACGGCGCTTGATGACCCCGCCGGCCAGCGCGGGCAGCGCGACCTCGAGCGCGACACGCAGGGTTTCGGCCACCGAAGCGGTCTCCGGCTGCGTGCGGTGGTCCCGAGTGGACGTCATGCCGTCCGGCTACCCGCGGGCGCGGGGGCGGAAACGCCGTCAGCCGCGCAGGGCGACGTTCAGCACATCGCCGGCGTGGTCCAGGCAGTCCACGCAGATCACCGCGTCGCGCGCGGCGCAGTCCACCCGCAGCAGCGGGCGCCGGAGCCCGAGGAACGTCCGGCGCTCGCGGCGGCCGCAGAAGTCGCAGACCGCCGCCAGCGGGGACGTCACCGCCGCCAGCACGTCACCCGAGCCGCTTTCGCGGTCCGCGCCGTCGCGGACCACCCGCAGGCCGGCCCGCACGCAGTCCACGCAGATCGGCCCCTTCCGGCCGGGCACCCGGGGGTCGCGCCGCCTGCCGCAGAACCGGCACGGCCCGCCCGCCCCGTTCATCGCCGTCACCGCGGCCTCCTCGTCGGTTTCGCCGCTCGCACGCCGGGAATCCGGGCCGCGGCGCGCCTTCCCCGGCCACGCTACCCGGCACCCGGGTAGCCGGCCGATCGCGGTGCGCCCCGCGGAACCCGGACTCCACGCTCGGCCGGGCCTCCCGGCCGCGGTGACGTGCGGACGAGCGGGCAGGAGGAGATCGTTGTCGTCGTTGACGGTGTTGTTCGGAGTGGCGGGCCTGCTCGCGCTCGCCGCCGCGATCGTGCCGAAGCTGGTGGCCGACCGCCCGTTCTCGGTGCCGCTGGTGATGCTCCTCGCCGGCACCGTGCTCGGGCTGCTGCCGCTGCCCGAACCCTACGGCGACGGCTGGAGCGACCCCGCCGCCCACCTGCACGGCGTCGAATCCTTCACCCAGCTGGGCATCCTGGTCGCGCTCGCCGGCGCGGGCCTGGCCGTCGACCGCCCGTTCGGCCTGCGCCGGTGGGGTTCGACGTGGCGGCTGCTCGCCATCGCCATGCCGGTGTCGATCGTCGCGATCGCCGCGCTCGGAGCCTGGTGGCTCGCGCTCGCCCCCGGGGTCGCGCTGCTGCTCGCCGCGGCACTGGCACCGACCGACCCGGTGCTGGCGGGCGACATCGGCGTCCCGCACCCCGACGCCGAGCCGGAACTGGCGCGGGACAACGAGATCCGCTTCACCCTGACCACGGAGGCCGGGCTCAACGACGGGCTCACCATGCCGTTCGTCCTGCTCGGCCTGGCGCTGGCGAGCAGCGAACCCCGCCTCGACCTGTCCTGGGTGCTGGTCGACCTGCTGCTGCCGCTGGTCATCGGCGTCGTCGCCGGCCTGCTCACCGGCCGGGTGCTCGGCTGGGCGATCTTCCGGGTGCCGTCGGACCGGCTGCGGCTGGCCGAATACGCCGACGGGCTGGTCCTGCTCGCCCTCGCCTTCGTGCCCTACGCGCTCGCCGAAGCGAGCCACGGCAACGGGTTCGTCGCCGTGTTCACCGCCGCGGTGGCGGTGCGCACGCAGGAGCGCGAGCACGAGTACCACGGCGTCCTGCACGCGTTCGGCCACCAGCTGGAGCGGCTGTTCGTCCCCATCGCGCTGCTGGGGCTCGGCCTGGCCATCGGCGACGGCCTGCTGCGCGGCCTGCAGCCGCTGGAGGTGGTGCTGGCGGTGGTCGCGGTGCTGGTGGTGCGGCCGGTGGTCGGCTGGCTGTCGCTGCTCGGCGCGTCCTCGCCCGGGCGGCCGGCGAGCGCGGCGATCGCCTTCTTCGGCGTCCGGGGCATCGGGACGCTGTTCTACCTCGCCTACGCGCTCGACCGGCAGCCGATCCCGCACCAGGACGTGCTGTGGCGCGTGGGCGCGGTGGCCATCGCCGTCTCGGTGGTCGTGCACGGCGTGCTCGCCGAACCGGCGATCCAGCGGATCGAGCGGATGGGCGGTCATCTGCCGGCCGATGTCTAGACGGCGATGTGTAGATCCGGAGCGAGTGGGTATACAGATGTCAAGGCCCTTTTGGCGACTGGCCGATCCGGAAATGTCGCCGCGACGGAAGGTGCACCTGATGAACGACAAGCTGGAAAACAAGGGCGAAGAGCTCAAGGGCCGGGCCAAGGAAGCCGTCGGCGACGCCACGGGCAACGAGCAGTGGCAGGCCGAGGGCAAGACCGACCAGGCCAAGGGCTCGCTCAAGCAGGCCGGCGAGAAGGTCAAGGACGCCGTCAAGGGCGTCACGAACAAGGACTGACCCCGGTTCTCCCGCTGCCGCACCCCGGACGCCGGGGTGCGGCAGCGTCTTTGTCTTCCGGGGGTTGCCCGTGTTCGAAGGCTTCACGCTCGACCGCGTCGACGTCGGCGAGGTGACCCTGCGGGTGCGCCACGGCGGCTCCGGACCGCCGGTCCTGCTGGTGCACGGGCACCCGCGCACGCACACGACGTGGCACCGGGTCGCCCCGCTGCTGGCCGGCGGGTTCACCGTCGTGTGCGCCGACACCCGCGGCTACGGCGAATCCGGCAAACCGCCGACCGACGAACACCACACGCCTTACAGCAAACGCGTCATGGCGGCCGACTGCGTCGCGCTCATGCGGCACCTCGGGCACGAGCAGTTCTTCGTGGCCGGGCACGACCGTGGCGCGTACGTGGCGACCCGCCTGGCGCTCGACCACCCGGACGTCGTCCGCGGCGCGGCGATCCTCGACGCCGTCCCGATCGGCGAAGCCCTCGCCCGCTGCGACGCGCGGTTCGCGCGGGAGTGGTACCACTGGTTCTTCTTCGCCCAGCCGGAAAAGCCCGAGCGGGTGATCACGGCCGACCCCGACGCCTGGTACGACGTCGGCACGCGCAACACCCCCGACCGCCTCGGCGAAGAGAACTTCGCCGACTTCCACCGCGCCGTCCACGACCCGGCGACGGTGACCGCGATGCTCGAGGACTACCGCGCGGGCCTGGGTGTCGACCGCGCCCACGACGACGCCGACCGCGCCGCCGGGCGGCGGATCACCTGCCCCGCCCTGGTCCTCTGGTCCAGCCAGGACGATCTGGCCGACCTCTACGGCGACGTCCTCGGCGTCTGGCGGCCGTGGACGACCGAGCTGTGCGGGCACGCGATCGAGTCCGGGCACCACATGGCCGAAGAGAACCCGGAGGCCCTCGCCGCCGCGCTGGCCGGGTTCTTCGGCGGCATTCAGCGGTAGCGGGAGGCGAGTTCCGGGCGCTGCGCGCCGAAAGCGGCGAGATCGGCCCGGAAGACGGCCTCCAGCAGGCCGGCGTCCTCGACCCCCGGGGCGGTGACGACTTCGCCGAGCTCGAACCCGCGCAGGGACGCGGTGACGACGTCGGCGGCGCTCATCCGCGGCACCGCGCTCAGGTCGAGGCCCTGGCGCTCGTGGAATTCGGTCGCGACCACGCCGGGGCACAGCACCTGCACCCGCACGCCGGTGCCGTCCAGCTCGGCGTTCAGCGTCTGCGACAGCGCGACGAGGTAGGCCAGCGAGCCGGCGTAGACGGCCCGGCGGGGCTGGACGGACGGATCGGCGGGTCCGCTGAACGCGATCATCCCGGCCACGTTGACGATCTTCCCCTCGCCGCGTTCCTGCATGCCCGCCACCGCGGCCCGGGTCAGCATGGTGGGTGCGGCCACCTTGACGTGGACGAGCTCCCCGGCCTTGGCGGCGGGCAGCTGCGCGAGCGGCATGTAGTGCGCGACACCGGCGTTGTTGACGAGCACGGTCAGCGGCTCGGCGGCGCAGAGGGCGGCGACCGCCGCGACGCCGTCGTCGGTGCCCAGATCGGCGGGCACGGTCCGGACCTCGACGTCGGGGTGAGCGGCGGCGAACTCCGCGAGCCGGTCCTCGCGGCGGCCGGTGACGATGAGGTCGTAGCCGTCCGCGGCCAGGCGTTCGGCGAAGGCGCGGCCGATGCCGGACGTGGCGCCGGTGACGAGGGCGAGCTGCTTCATGGGTTCGAGTCCTTCCGGGAGGGTCACCAACACGATCGGCCCGGACCGCGCGGGCCGGAAGTGTCCGGTTTTCCTGGGACGGGCAGTACCAGGACAAGCGGCCGTCCGGCCCGCACAATCGAGGGATGGCGAACACCGCACTCGGCACGGCCCTGCGCCACTGGCGCGACCGCGTCTCGCCGCGGGCGGCCGGCCTGCCCGCGGGTGGCCGCCGCCGGGCCGCGGGGTTGCGCCGCGAAGAGCTGGCCCAGCTGGCCGGCATCTCCGCCGACTACGTCGTCCGGCTGGAACAGGGCCGCGCGACGAGCCCGTCGGCCCAGGTCGTCGAGGCGCTCGCCCGGGCCCTGCGCCTGACGTCGGACGAGCGCACGCACCTGTTCCGCCTGGCCGGCCTCGCTCCCCCGGGCCCCGGCACGGTCCCGCGGCACATCACACCGGGCGTCCACCGCATGCTGGACCGCCTCGCGGGCACCCCGGTCGCCGTCTTCGACGCGGCGTGGAACCAGCTGCTGGCCAACCCGCTCCACACGGCACTGATGGGTGAATGGCACGGCAGCGACCTGAACGGGGTGTGGCGCAATTTCCTCAACCCGAACACCCGCGTGCGCGACACCCCCGAGTCGCGGGCCGCCCTGCAGGCGGCGCTGGTGGCCGACCTGCACCGCACGGCCGGCCGGTACCCGGACGACCCGGCCCTGCGGTCCCTGGTCGCCGACCTGCGCCGCCGCAGCCCCCGCTTCGCCGCCTTGTGGGAGTCGGGCACGGTCGGCCGGCACGAATCGGCCCGCAAGACGATCGACCACCCGGACGTCGGCACGCTGACGCTGGACTGCGATGTGCTGAGCGTCGCGGGGAGCGACCTGCGCATGATGGTCTACACCGCGGAGCCGGGCAGCGACGCGGCCGACCGCCTGGCCCTGCTGGGGGTGATCGGGACGCAGTCGCTGGCCGGGGAACGGCCTTAGCCGCTCGTGCGGCGGGTGCCGTCGCCGAGGGGCTCGGTGTGGCCGGCCGCGTCCAGGCGTTCCAGCAGCGGGATCATCACCCGGCGGGTGCTGTCGAGGGCCTTGCGCGCCTCCGACACCGTGAACGGCTGCGGCAGCCCGCGCAGCCGGTCCGCCGCCTGTTCCGCCACGTCCGGGCCGAGGACCACCCCTTCGGCGACCGCCGTCAGCCTGCCGAGGCGGACCGCCGCCGCCAGCTCGCGGCGGCCCAGGCCCAGTGCGCGCAGTTCGTCCGCTTCCGGGGCGCGGAACGGGTGCTCGGCCAGCCGTTCCGCCACCACGTCCAGTGCCTTCTCCACGGCGGGCGCGAGCCCGGCGCCCGGGCGGCGGACCAGTCCGCCCGACACCTCGAAGCCGGTGCCCCGCACCACGGGGACGACCAGTTCGGGGGCGGGCAGCCCGAGCCGCTGCCGCACCGCTTCGACCGGCACGCCCGCGGCCGTGCGGTCCCACCCGGTCACGATTCCGGCCGCCCGCGCACGCAGCGCCGCGAGCCGCTCCTCGTCCGCGTACCACTCGCCCAGCCGCTCCCCCGTCGCGCTCAGGCCCATCGCCGTGAAGTCCCCGGCCCGCACGAAACCCTTGCGGAGCAGGTATGTCCGCGCGAGGTCCGGATCGGCCAGCTCGCGGCCGCGGGCCCGCGCCGCGCCGCGGCGGGACAGCGGGGGCGGGTCGACGTCGAGGACGTCGAACCCGGCGGCGATCCGGTGCTCGCCCGGATCGCGCAGCAGGCCGCGGTCGCCGGTGCGCAGCGGCAGCGGGGCCGCGGTGGCGAGCCGCGCGGTGTCCGTCCCGAGTGGACGGACGCGCACCGGCACGGCCGCCGTGCCCAGGTGCAGCACCAGCTCGCGGTGCAGGTCCGCGGCCGCGGCGCCGCGCAGGCGGACGTCGAACTCCGCCGTCGTGCGCCACCGGCCCGGCGTGAGCAGGACGTCACCGCGGCCGACGTCGCCGCGCGCGGTGCCGCGCAGGTTCACCGCGACCCGGGCCACGGCGCCGACGCGGGTGCGGGGCTCGCCCAGCGCCTGCAGGCCGCGGACCTTCACCCGCGACGACCCGAGCAGCAGCTCGTCGCCCGCGGCGATCGTGCCCGCGGCCAGTGTGCCCGTGACGACCGTGCCCGCGCCGGAAACCGTGAAGGCGCGGTCGATCCACAACCGGACGTCGGCGCCGGTGTCCGGTGTGGGCAGCCCGCCGGTCAGGTCCGCGATCGCCGCGCGCAGGCGGCCGAGACCCGCACCCGTGGTGCCGCTGACGGCGACGCTCGGGACCGCGCCCAGCGACGTCGCCGCGATCTCCCGCAGCGCTTGCGCCGTCGCCGCGGCCGGGTCGGCGCGGTCGGCCTTGGTCACGACCAGCAGACCGCGGCCGGCACCGAACGCGTCCAGCGCCGCGAGGTGCTCGGCCGACTGCGGCATCCAGCCTTCGTCCGCGGCGACGACGAACAGCACCGCCGGGGCCGGCCCGGCCCCGGCGAGCATGTTCGGCACGAACCGCTCGTGGCCCGGCACGTCCACGAACGCGACGTCCTCGTCGCCGATCCGGGTCCACGCGAACCCGAGGTCGATGGTGAGGCCGCGGCGGCGTTCCTCGGCCCAGCGGTCCGGCTCCATCCCGGTCAGCCGCCGCACCAGCGTGGACTTCCCGTGGTCGACGTGCCCGGCGGTGACGATCACCTGCATCGGCGGACGGCTTCCCGCAGCTTCGCGTCCTCTTCCGGCCGCACGGTCCGCAGGTCGAGCAGGCAGCGGTCCTTGACCACCCGGCCGGCCACCGCGGGCTCGCCCGTGCGCAACGCGGCCGCGTACCGGGCGGGCAGGCTGACCGCGAAGCTGGGCAGCTCGACCCCGGGCGCACCCCCGCCGCCGACGGCCGCCACCGACTCGACCACGCAGGCATCGACGTCCCCGAGGACCTCGACCAGCGCTTCGGCCCGTTCCCGCAGCTCCGCCGCAGCGGCTTCCAGGGCGGCGCGGACCGGCGGCAGCGGCCCGCGCAGCGTCGCTTCGAGAGCGGCAAGAGTCAGCTTGTCGACACGCAGCGCCCGCGCGGCCGGGTGCCGCCGCAGCCGTTCGACGACGTCGGAGTCCCCGAGCAGCAGGCCGGCCTGCGGGCCGCCGAGCAGCTTGTCCCCGCTCGCGGTGACGACCGTGGCGCCCGCCCGCAGCGCGCTCGCCGCGTCCGGCTCGTCGGACAGCAGCGGGTGCGGCGCGAGCAGGCCGGAGCCGATGTCGGCGACGAGCGGCACGCCGAGGCCGGCCAGCTCCCCGAGCGCCGCTTCCGCGGTGAACCCGGTGACGCGGTAGTTCGAGGGGTGGACCTTGAGCACGAACCCGGTGTCCGGGCCGATCGCCGCGGCGTAGTCCCGGATCGACGTCCGGTTCGTGGTGCCGACCTCGCGCAGCCGCGCCCCGGCCGATTCCAGCAGGTCCGGGATGCGGAAGCCGTCGCCGATCTCGACCAGCTCGCCCCGGCTGACGACGATCTCCCGGCCCGGGGCCAGCGCGAGCGCGCACAGCAGCAGGGCGGCCGCGTTGTTGTTGACGACGTGGACCGCGCCGGCGTCCGGCACCGCCGCCCGCAGCGCCGCCAGCGCGCCGCGGCCGCGGCGGGCCCGCTCGCCGGTCGTGAGGTCGAATTCGACGTCGGTGGCACCGCCGGCCGCGGCGAGGGCGTCGAGCGCGGCGGGCGAAAGCGGGGCCCGGCCGAGGTTGGTGTGCACGACGACGCCGGTCGCGTTGACCACCGGCCGCAGCGAGGACGCGCTCGCCGGGAGCCGCGCGAGCACGGCTTCGGCGACGTCGCCCGGGGCGATTTCGCCGGCCCGAGCCGCTCGCTGGACGTCGTTGACCACCGATTTCACCAGGTCCCGGCCGAGCGACCCGGCGGCCTTGGCGATCCGGGGCTCGGCCAGGACCGCGTCGGTCCGCGGGATCGCGCGGCGCGGGTCAGGCATGGCGGAGGCGGACGGGAATCGAACCCGCCAGCGGCAGAACCTGCCGTTCGACGGTTTTGAAGACCGCGCCGGTCACCAGGCCGGATACGCCTCCCTGCACCATGGAGGCCATCCTGCCAAGGATGACGGCGGCGGGCAGGATGAGGAGGTGGGTTACCGACTGACGCAGTACGCGCACGGCGGCGGGTGCGCCTGCAAGATCCCGCCCGGCGAACTCGAAGCGGCCGTGGCCGGCCTGACCGGAGCCACGCCCGTCTCGCCCGCGGGCGAGCTGCTCGTCGGGCTCGACACCGGCGACGACGCGGCCGTGGTCCGGATCTCCGGGGACACCGCGCTGATCGCCACCACGGACTTCTTCACCCCCGTCGTCGACGACGCCTACGACTGGGGCCGGATCGCCGCGGCGAACGCGCTTTCCGACGTCTACGCCATGGGCGGCACGCCGGTGGTGGCGGTCAACCTGCTCGGCTGGCCGCGGGAGACCCTGCCGTTCGAGCTCGCCGCCGAGGTCCTGCGCGGTGGCCTCGACGTCTGCGGCGAGGCGGGCTGCCACCTCGCCGGCGGCCACAGCATCGACGACCCGGAGCCGAAGTACGGGCTCGCCGTCACCGGCGTCGCCGATCCCGCCCGGCTGCTGCGCAACGACGCGGGCCGCGCGGGCGTGCCGCTGACGCTGACCAAGCCGCTCGGCACCGGCGTGCTCAACTCGCGGCACAAGGCCACCGGCGAGCGGTTCGAGCAGGCGATCGCCGCGATGACGACGCTGAACGGGCCGGCGTCGCGAGCCGCGCTGGCCGCCGGGGCCACCTGCGCCACCGACGTGACGGGGTTCGGCCTGCTGGGGCACCTCCACAAGCTGGCGCGCGCGAGCGGCGTCACGGCCAGGCTGGACCCGGCGGCGGTGCCGTACCTCGACGGCGCGCGGGAGGCGCTGCGCGACGGGTACGTCAGCGGCGGCACGCGACGCAACCTGGACTGGGTGCGGCCGCACGCCGACCTGTCCCGGGTCTCCGAGGACGAGGCGTTGCTCCTGGCGGACGCGCAGACCTCGGGTGGGTTGCTGGTCGCCGGCGAGCTGCCGGGCCACCCGGTGATCGGGTCCCTGGAGCCGCGGTCGGCGCACACGATCGTCGTGGGCTGAGTTTTCTTCCCGGCCGCCGCGGGTACGCGAGGGGCCAAGAACGATCAGGAGGTGTGCGATGCCCGCTCCGGACCGGACCAGCCTCGAGCAGCACCTGTCCGACACCGAGTACCCCTGCGGCCGCGACGAGCTCTTGCGCCGGGCAGCGGCGGCCGGCGGCGGCGACGGCGTGCTGGGCTCGCTCGGCGGCCTGCCGGACAGCGACCGGTACGAGAACTTCGACGCGGTGTGGGAAGCGGTGTCCGCCAAGCACCTCGGCGGAGCGCCCTGACCACGGGTTCGCCGAAATTGTCGGTGCCGGTGGCTAGGGTGGCGCCATGACCACTTTGCCCGGCCGGCCGAACACCGCCCTGCTCGTCGTCGACGTCCAGAACGGCGTGATGGAGACGGCCCACGACCGCGAATCCGTCCTGGCCAACATCGTCTCGCTGGTGGAGCGCGCCCGCGCGGCGGGCACCGAGGTGGTGTGGGTCCAGCACACCAGCGACGAGCTGCCCCGGGGCAGCCGGCCGTGGGAGTACGTGCCGGAGCTGACGCGCGCGGAAGCGGAACCGCTGGTGCACAAGGAGTACGGCGACTCGTTCGAGGCGACCGACCTCGAGGAGGTGCTGGCCGCCCGGGGTATCGGTTCGCTGGTGGTGGCGGGCGCGCAGACGGACCAGTGCATCCGGTCGACCTTGCACGGCGCGCTGGCTCGGGGGTACGACGCGACGCTGGTGTCGGACGCGCACACGACCGAGGACCTGACGGCGTATGGTGCGCCGCCGCCGGGGCAGGTCATCGCGCACACGAATCTGTATTGGAAGTACCAGACCGCGCCGGGGCGTACTGCCGGGACGGTGGAGACCGCGGAGGTGGAGTTCGGGGTGAAGGCGACGGTTTGAGGGGTTGGCCGGGCGCGGGTTGGCCGGGTCCGGGCGGCGTAAGTCGGCCGCGTCCAAGCGGCGAGAGTTGACCGGGCCCGGGTGGCGGGGTTGGCCGGGTCCGGGCGGCGGGGATGGGCCAGGCGAGCAGGCGTGGAACGACAGCGCCCGGCGGAGATAGCGGCAGTCTCGGGTGGATCAACCGGCGGCGAGCTGCAGCCGCCTCCGGGTGTGCGATTCCGCCTCGCGTGAGGCGGGCGTGCGGCGTCAGGCGCGGACGGCCGGGTGTGCACCTCTCCCGCTACTCGCCCCGGTCGAAGCCGTACGCGCGCTCCACCTTCGCCACCTCGATGTGGTAGTTCGCGTACCACTGCTCGCGGCCCCGGCGCTGGGCCTCCAGGTGCTCCGGGTGCTGTTTCCACGCCGAGATCGACTCGGCGTCGCGGTAGTACAGCACCGTCAGCTCTCGGCCCTCCGCGTCCGTTCGCGACTCGCGGCCCAGGTAGCCCGGCTGGGCTCGGCCGAGTTCGGCCATGCGCTCGTCCATCGCCGCGTAGCCGTCGAGGTTGTCCTCGTCGAGGGCGCTGGAGATGATCACCGCGTAGTACGGGGGTTCGGGTCTGGTGAACGACACCGCCGGAGCGTAAGCCGCCTTCTCCGGGCCCCCAACCGGTTTTCTCACCGGCCGCGCAGGTGGTCGCGCAGCGCCCGGGCCACCCGGGCCGCCAGCACCTCCGCCTCCGGCTGGACCACCGCCGGGACGCTGGACTCCGTCAACGCCACCACCGCGAACACGCCGCCGTCCGCGTGCTCGACCACGCCTGCCTCGTGGCGCAGGTTCAGCAACGTTCCCGTCTTCGACGACCAGCGGGCCGCGTCGGAAGCGAAGTCGGGTGTCAAGCGGTGGCGAAGGACGTTGTTCGCCATCAGGTCGCGCACCCCCGCGGCCACCGACGGGTCGATCCTCGACGGCGTCCACAGCGCCTGCAGCAGCTCCGCCAGCGCCCGCGCCGAGGCGGCGTTCGCGCGCGTGATGTCGAGCTGCGGGAGGCGGTGGCCGTGGCCGGCCGTGGCCGCGCCGATCGCCAGGGACTGGGCCAGGTCCGCTTCGGCCGCGTCGAAACGCTCCGCCGGGGTCTCGACGAGGTCCCGCATCGGGTGGCGCACCGCGATCCCGGCCAGGCCCCACTCGCCGAGCATCCGCGTGACGTCGGCCGGCGGGGTCAGGCCGAACAGGACGTCCGCGGCCGTCCCGTCGCTCAGTGACGTGCTCAGGTACAGCAGGTCCTCGACGGCCACGCGCGCCGGGTGCCGGAACCGGGTCAGGCCGATCGGACCGGGGGTGGTGACACCGCCGGGAGCCACCTCGAGCTGCGCCGCCAGGTCGAGCTCGCCGCGGCGGACGCGCTCCAGCGTGACGGCGGCCAGCGGAACCTTGACCAGGGAGGCGATCGGGTACTCGCGATCGGGGTCGATCCCGACCTCGGCGCCGGACCGCAGGTCGCGGACCAGGAAGGACCCGCGCAGCCCACCCGCGGCCAGCTCGGACCGCAGGTCCCGCACCAACGCCGAGTCACTCATCGCCCGCCCGCCCCGGCACCGCGCCGAGGCGACCGAGGAACAGCTACGAGCGACCGCCGCAACTCCGATACCTCAACCCCCACCCGGCCACCACACCGATCCGGACGACACGCCCCCACCACCGGCCGTCCCGACTCCGACACCTCCGCTCCCACCCGGGCACCGCGCCGAGGCGACCGAGAGGCAGCTGCGAACGACCGCTGCAAATCCGACACCGCCGCTCCCACCCGGCCAACGCCCTGAACCGAACGACACGCCCCCGCCACCAGCCGCCCCGGCTCCGACACCTCAACCCGGCCACCACACCCACTCGGAACACCAAGTCCCAGCCATCCGCCCCACCGGACCATCATCAGCGCTCCGCTCCCAGGCACCGGGCGACCGCCTCCCACAATCCCGTCCGCAGCCGGTCCGCGTCCTCCTCGACCACCGCCGCCACCGCGTATCCCCTCGCCACCTCGATCTCGCCCGTCCGCCGCCACAGGATGCCCAGCTCCTCGGCCTGGGTCGCCGAACACAGCAGCAGGTCCTTCGAGGCGAACACCTCCGCCGCCGCCCCGGGCAGGGACGCGGCCACCGCCACCTGGGACGGGGCCAAGCCCACCGCGTCGCGGACGCGCAGCATCCGGTCGCGGACGTGCGGTACGTCGTCCTCCGGCTGGAGCCACACCCGGCGCCGGGTGCCCGCCGCGCGGCCCGTGCGCAACGTCTCCAGGAACACCACCCGGCCCGGTGGCAACGCCGTCCCGGCCACCCCCAGCGGCACCGACCACACGCCCTCCTCCGCCGGGACCGCCGTGAGGGCCAGCCGGACCTCGCTCGTGCGGACCAGCTCCGCCCGCTCCCCCGGCCCGGCCGCGCGGAACTCCAGGTGGACCTCCATGGCGCGGGCCTGCGCCGCCAGCTCGGCCAGCTCCCGGACCCCGCACGTGGCCGGCACCGCCAGCCGCACCGGGCGCAGGCGGGCCTGCCTGGCGTCGTGCTCCATCTCCTCCGCCAGCCGGACCAGCCTGCGGGCCGCCGGCAGGAGCTCGAGGCCGAACGGGGTCAGGCGGGCGCGGCGGGTCGACCGGTCGAACAGCCGCTCCCCGAAATGCCGCTCGAGCGCCGCGATGCGGCGGCTGGCCACCGGCTGCGGGATGCGCGCCAGGGCCGCGCCCGCGGTGAAACTCCCCGTTTCGCTCACGCTCACGAACGCCCTGCAGCCGCCGACCAGGTCCACTCCCGCACTATATGCGTTTTCGGCATCGAACCGCACGTTTCCGTCTTGGACAGCATGACGACGACCGGTGACACTGCGGGAGATCACCACGGAAAGGAATGCTCCAGTGCCGTTCCCCCACGCCCGATGGGCCGCGCTCGCCGCGCTGGTCCTCGTGCCGCTGACCGCCTGCACAGCCGAACCGCCGAAACCACCGGAGACAAGGCAGACACCGGAGACACCACCGGCGGCAACGGCCGTCGCCCAGCCGGACTTCGCCCCGCTCGAGCACGACTTCGACGCCCGCCTCGGCGTCTACGCCCTCGATACCGGCTCCGGCCGCGAGATCGCCCACCGCGCCGACGAACGCTTCGGCTACGCCTCTACCCACAAGGCGTTCTCCGCCGCGGCCGTCCTCCAGCGCACCAGCCTCGACGGGCTCGCCAAGAACCTGACCTACACCCGCGCCGACCTGCAGCCGAACTCGCCTGTCACCGAACAGCACGTCGCCACCGGGCTGCCGCTGCGCGACGCGATCGACGCCGCGTTGCGCTACAGCGACAACACCGCCGCGAACCTGCTGTTCCGGGAGCTCGGCGGTCCCGCGGGACTGGCCGAGGCGCTGCGCCGGGTCGGCGACACGACCACCCACGTCGACCGGGTCGAACCCGGGCTCAACGACCTCGCACCCGGCGACGTCCGGGACACGAGCACGCCGCGCGCGATGGCCGCCACCCTGCGCGCGTTCACCCTCGGCACCGCGCTGCCGCCGGACAAGCGGGCCGTCCTCACCGATTTGATGCGCGCCAACACCACCGGCGCTGCCCTGATCCGGGCCGGGGCGCCGGCGGGCTGGGCCGTCGCCGACAAGACCGGCACCGGCAGCTACGCCACCCGCAACGACATCGCCGTCGTCTGGCCGCCCGGGCGCGCGCCGATCGTCGTGATCGTCATGTCCAGCCGTCCGGGCCAGGACGCCGAGCACGACGACCGGTTGATCGCGCAGGCGGCGAAGCTGGTCTTCGACGCCCTGACGAAGCGCTAACCGAAGAGCCGCTGCACCTCCGCGGAAACGTCGTCGAGCCAGGCGGCCCGCTGCGCCGCGTCGGCGTCGGCGACCACCCGCAGCACCAGCCGGCTGATCTCCGGTTCGCCGAGGTAGGGCGCGAGGCAGCGCCGCCAGATGGCGTCCAGGGGGTCGCCGAACAGCGTCCGCTCACGCTCCTGGGTCGTGTCGGACGTGTTCACCACCAGCAGCCGCCGCAGCGACAGCAGCGACTCCGGTGCGCCGCCGGCGTCGTCGAGGCGGTAGGCCACCCCGGGCACGAGGATCCGGTCGAGCCAGCCGCTGAGGATGGCGGGCGGCTTGCCCCACCAGTTCGGGTGAATCGCCACGAGCCCGCCGGCCTCGCGCAGTTCCGAGCGGTGCTGCCGCACCAGCGGATCCGGCTCGGCGGCGAGGAAGTCCTCCGCCCGGGTCCCGCTGGTGTACGCCTCTTCCGCGGTCAGCACCGGGTCGAAGCCCTCGGCGTACAGGTCGTGGAACCGCACCGGCACCCCGGCCCGGGCCAGCGTGCCGGTCACGCGGGAGGCGAGCGCGTGGTTGAAGCTGCCCGGTCGCGGGTGCGCGACCAGCACCACCACCGGCGCGGTCATCCCGTCATCGCCACCAGGATGCGCCGCTTGCCGGTGAACGGCTCGCGGCCGTGCGCCATCAGCAGGTTGTTGATCACCATGATGTCGCCAGTCTGCCACGGGAACGCGAAGCTGACTTCGTCGTAGACCTCACGGATCTTCTCGAGGTCCGCGGGCGGGATCGGGCTGCCGTCGGCGAAGTAGGCGTTACGCGGCAGGTCCTCCTCCGGGTACAGCTCCAGCAGCGCCTCGCTCACCTCCTCGCCGAGGCTGGAGACGTGGAAGAGGTTGGCCTGGTTGAACCACACGGTGTCCCCGGAGTGCGGTTCGACCACGAACGACGGCCGGACGTGCCGGGTGCGCAGCCCTTCTTCGGTCCATTGATGCGTCTGGCCGTGGCTCGCGCAGTAGTCCTCGACGGCCGCGCGGTCCTCGGTCTGGAACGCCTCCTGCCAGGTCAGCCCCAGCCCTTCGCGGAAGGCGCGCGTGTAGGTGACGCCGCCCGCGAACCGCTCGCGCAGGTCTTCGGGCAGCAGGCGGAACATCGCGCGGCTGTCCGCGATCGGCGTGGCGCCGCCGGTTTCGGCGGCGGTGTCGCACAGGAAGAACAGCCGCGCCGGCCAGCTCGCCGAGTACGAGTTCTCGTTGTGCATCGGGATCGACTCGGCCGGCGGGTACTCCGTCGACGTGTAGATGTTGCCCGCCACCGCCGACCGCGGCGTCGACCGCTCGGTGTAGGTGAGCAGCGCGCCGCCGATCGTCTCGGTGACGCGGTTGAACAGCTCGAGGTCGGCGGGCAGGCCGCGCAGCAGGACCGCGCCGTGCTCGCGCAGGTGGTTCTGCAGCCGCGGCAGGTGCGCCTCGACCGCGGCGAAGTCCGCCGCCGGGAAGACGGCGATTCTGGTGTGCTCGTTGCCCTGCAGTTCCAGGGCCGCCAGCTCGGCGGTCATACTTCCTCCAGTTCGAAACGGATCAGCTTGGTGGCCTCGGCGTGCAGCGCGGCCAGGTCGTCGACGTCGGCGAACCCGGCGACGAGGACGTTGACGGCGTAGATCTCCTGGTCGTCGGTGAGCACCTGGCCGGGGGAAACGATGGTGACGACGTCGAGCACCTCGGGCAGGTCCGCGACCTCGCCGGTCCCGTCGACACGCACCAGCCGTCCCGAGCCTTCGGCGTAGACGATCAGGTACCCGACCGGCACCGGCAGCCCGGTGCCCCGGGCGGGCGGCGGCGTGCCGAGGGCGAGCGAAACGGCTTCGGCGGTGACGTCGATGCCGGTGGCCAGCTTCAGCAGCGCGGGCTGGGCGCCCCCGGCGGGCCGTCCGGCGTTCACCTCGACGACCACCGGCCCGCGCTCGGCGTCGTCGATCACCTCGACGTGCGCCACGGTGTTGTCCAGGCCCAGCGCGAGCACGGCGTCGGCCGCGGCCGACCGGATCGCCGCCGCGCGCCCGCCGGACAGCCCGAACGGCGGGCACACCATGCCGAGCTCGAACTTCCGCTCGTCGATCAGCGGTTTGCCGACCACGGTGACGGTCTCCGCCGCCCCGCCGCGGACCAGCACGTCCACCGCGTACTCCGGCCCGTCGAGCAGCCCCTCGACGAGGAACACCCGCCGCGGGTCGAGGCCCCCGGCCAGCGGGCGGTGGTAGCGGGCGTCCGCGTTCTCCGGCAGCCGGGTGGCCAGCAGCTCGTGGGCCGCGACCATCTCGTCCACCGTGGACACCGTGCGGACCAGGGTGCTGGCGGCGCCGTTGACCGGCTTGACGATCGCGGGCAGCCCGACCCGCCCGGCGATCGCCGCCGCCTCGGCCGGGTCGGCGAACAACGCCGCCCGCGGCCCCGGCAGTCCGGCCTCCGCCAGCTTCTCGCGGACGGCGAACTTGTTGTGCGCCAGCGTGAACACCGACGCCGGGCAGCGGGCCACGCCGAGCAGTTCGGCCACCTGGATGGTCGTCGCGATGATCCCTTCCGCCGCGGTGAGCACCGCGTCGGGCTGCCGGGTCCGCAACGCGTCGGTGACGGCGAGAACGTCGCGGACGTCGTCGACGACGACGAACCCGTCCACGAGCGGAGCCAGCGCGGCCCGCTCGGCCTCGTCCAGGGGCTCGGTGACGAGCTCGGCCCGCCACCCCGACGCCCGGACGGCGGCGGCGAAGTCCCCGATCCAGTGCCCGCGCGTCTCGCGGACGATGAACGCGGTCTTCACGCGACCTCCAGCCGGATCAGCTTGCTCGCTTCGGCGTGCAGGGCCGCGAGGTCCTCGTGGTCGGCGAACCCGGCGACGACCAGGTTCACCGCGTACGTCTCCTGCTCGTCGGTGAGCACCTGACCGGGCGAGACCGTCGTGACGACGTCGACGACCTCCGGCAGCGCGGCGACCTCGTCGAGGCCGCCGATGCTCCGCAGGGTGCCCGAGCCGGCCGCGTAGAGGATCAGCATGGCCAGCGGAATCGGGAGTTTCGCCGGTTCCCGGGCGGGCGGCGGCGCCCCCAGCGCCAGGGCGGCCAGCTCGGCGAAGACGTCGATGCCGGTGCGCAGCTTGGCCAGCAGCGGCATGATCGAGCCCGCCGGCCGGCCCGCGTTGACCTCGACGATCGTCGGGCCGCGCCGCACGTCGTCGATCACCTCGACGTGCGCGACCGTGTTGTCCAGGCCCAAAGCGAGCACCGCGGAAGACGCCGCCGACGTGATTAGCGCGGCCCGCTCCGGCGAAAGACCCGCCGGCGGACAGGACAGGGCCAGCTCGAACTTGCGCTCGTCGATCAGCGGCTTGTCGAGGAGTTCGATCGGCTCGGCGACGCCGTCGCGGATGAGCACGTCCACCGCGTACTCGGGCCCGTCGAGGAACCCTTCGACGAGGAAGGTCGTGGCCGGGTCGAGTGCGCCCAGCGGGCGGTGGTACCGCGGGTCTGCCGACTCGGGCAGCCGCGCGGCCAGCAGCTCGTACGCCGCCGCCAGCTCGTCCACAGTGGACACTGTACGCACCAGGTTGCTCCCGGCCCCGTTGACCGGCTTGACGATCGCCGGCAGCCCGACCCGCGCGGCCACCTCCGCGGCTTCCGCCGCCGACGAGATCAACGCGAACGCCGTCCCGCCCAGTACCTCCCGGACCGCGAACTTGTTCGCGCACCGGACGAACACGGCGGCCGGGCACCGGGCGACGCCGAGCAGCTCGGCGACCCGGGCCGTGCTGGCGATGGCCCCGTCCGAACCGGTCAGCACGGCGGCAGGCGTCCCGTAGAGCGACCGGATCTTCGCCGCGACCGCCGCAGCGTCGTAAACGTCGTCGACCGCCACCACCTCGTCCACCAGCGCGGCCAGTGACGCCCGCTCGGGCGCGTCGACCGGTGGGGCCAGCAGCACCGCGCGGTGCCCGGCCGCGTGCACGGCGGCGGCGACCTCGCCGACCCAGTGCCCGCGGGCTTCCCTGATCAGGACCACGGTGTTCACGCGGCCTCCTTCCCGGCGAGCTTCCGCTCCCGTTCCTGCGCGCCGACGAGGTCGTCCGGCAGCGAGTCGGGGACCTCGGTGTCGAACCGGCGCAGCAGCCGCACGCTGAACCCGCCGGCGTTGATCAGCAGCAGGACCAGCGCGTAGACGACGTAGGCGAGCCCGACACCCCGGCCTTCGCCGGTGCCCAGCACGGTGCCGACCGACCCGGCGAGGGCGCCGCCGGGCGCGAGCAGCGGCGAGAACCAGCCGACGGCCAGCGGCGCCAGCACCGCGAACCCGATCGGCAGCGTCGACCACGTGATCGTCTGGTTGATCGCGAACACCCGGCCGTGGTAGCGCTGCGGCACCTTGACCTGCACGAGCGTCGCGTAGATGCCCTGGGACACGGCCATCGCGGCGGCCAGCAGGAACACCCCGGCCGCGACGACGACCAGCGACGGCCGCAGGCCCATCACCAGGCTGCCGAGCGCGATGCCGACGTTGCCCAACAGGACCCCGACCATGCGCCGCCGCCGCGGGCCGCCCCACAGCGCCATGCCGATGCCGCCGGCCACCGCGCCGATCGCTTCGGCGAGGGCGACCTGGGCGACATCGGTCACCGTGCCGAAGGACAGCACCAGCGGCGAGACGAGGACCAGCGCGGGCGCCAGGAACACGTTGGCCAGCGCGAAGTACAGCAGCATGGTGCGGAAGCCGCGGTGGTTCCACGAGTACTTCAGCCCGCCCGCGATCGCGGTCAGCAGCGGTTCGCGCGGGCGCCAGCCGAGCAGGTCGGGGAACCGGACGAACAGCAGGCTGACGATGGCGAAGACGTAGCTGGCCATGTCGAGGACCAGGATCCCGGACAGCTGGATGGCGGCGAGCAGGCCGGCGGCGATCACCGGCATGAGCAGCTGCGCGAAGCCGTTGGACAGCTGCGCCAGCCCCATCGCGTGGCCGAGGTACTGCTTCGGCACCAGCTGCGCCACCGACGACTGGTAGGCGATCCGCTGGATCGACCCGGCCACCGAACCGAGCGGGATCAGCACGTAGAGGAACCACAGCTGCAGGTTCCCGGCCGTCAGCAGCAACGCCAGCGCGAGCTGGATGACGCCGGCGATCGCGCTGGCCGCGATCATGATCCGGCGGCGGTCGCCGCGGTCGACCAGCGCGCCCGCCACGGGCAGGACCAGCACCCCGCACAGCAGCGCCAACGCCCAGAGCAGGCCGAGGTCGGTGACCGAGCCGGTCTTCGTGTAGAGCCAGATCGGCACCGCGAACGACGTCAGCGCGGACCCGGTCGAGGAGATCAGCTGGCCGACGGTGACGGTGACGAACCGGGCCATGCTCGGCCGCACCACCGGCTTTTCGTCCACTCTGGACGTGTGCGTGTCGTGCACCGCCCAGCCCGCGTCTGCACCGCGGGCCGAGATGTGCAGGTCGCCGGGCTCGTCGAGAGCCGGGTACACCCGGGTGAGGATTTCGGCGAGTTCCTCCGCGCGGTAGCGGAGGAAGAAGTGCCCGGCCTGGTCCAGGACGACCAGAGCGGTGCGGTCGGTGAGGAACTCCCATTCGCGGTAGCGCTCGGCGTAGTAGTCGGTGACCGGGTCCTCCGAGCCGACGACCGAGACGATCGGCGCGCGCAGCTTGGCCACGCGGGCGTCGAGCAGGCCGCTGAAGTACTCCTCGGCGGCGCGGCTGTCGGCGCGCATGTTGCTGATGATCCGGTCGGCCTGGGCCGGGTCGAGGTCGTCGGTGTCGACGCCCATGCCCTTGAGCCAGTTCGCGTAGTACCGGTTGCTGCGCAGTTTCTCCAGCCGCGTGCGCAGCGTGCCGACCGCGCCCTTGATCCGCGCGAACGGGAAGATCGCGCCGATGTGGACGACTTCGAGCTCCCGGCCGCGCTCTTCCAGGCGCCGGGCGACGCCGACGGCGAGCGCGTTGCCGACGCCGCAGTGACCGTAGATGGCGAGCGGTCCGTCGATGCGTTCGAAGACCTCGTCCGCCAGCCGCTCGACCAGTTCGTCGAACGGCACGGCCTCCTCCGACAGCCCGACGTCGTGGCCGGGGATCGCCACCGAGAACAGCGAGTACCCGCTCGGCAGGGCGTCGGCGAGGGGCTGGTAGACGATCGCGCTGCCGCCGCCGTACGGGAAGCAGACGTAGGTGAGCGTCGGCTTCGCGACCGGCTTGGTCAGCTCGTACAGCAGGTGCCCGGAGTCGTCGCGGTCGCCGTCCAGGAACACCGCCAGCTCGCGGATCGTGCGGTGCTGGAACAGGTCCATCACCCCGGCCTGGTGCCCGGCCTTCGCGATCCGCGCGACGACCTGGGTGGCGAGCATCGAGTGGCCGCCGAGGTCGAAGAAGTCGTCGTCGACGCCGAGTTCGTCGACCTTGAGCACGTCCCGCCAGATGTCGGCGAGCAGCAGCTCCAGCGCCGTGGTCGGCTCGACCAGGGCCGTGCTCGCGTCGCGGGCCGCGACCGGGGCGGGCAGCGCCTTGCGGTCGAGCTTGCCGTTCGGCGTCAGCGGCAGGGCGTCGAGGGTGACGAACGACGGCGGCACCATGTAGTCCGGCAGCGTCTCCTTCAACGCGGTCCGCAGCGCGCCCGCGTCCGCCTCGCCGACGACGTACCCGACCAGCCGCTTGTCGCCCGGCGTGTCCTCCCGGACGAGCACGACGGCGTCGGCCACCCCGGGCTGCTCCCGCAGCCGGGCCTCGATCTCGCCGAGCTCGATGCGCAGGCCGCGCAGCTTGACCTGGTGGTCGAGCCGGCCGAGGAAGGCGATCGTGCCGTCCGGGCGCCAGTGCGCGAGGTCGCCCGTGCGGTACATCCGGCCGCCGTGAAAAGGATCGGTGACGAACCGTTCGGCCGTCAGCTCGGGCCGGTTGTGGTAGCCGAGAGCGAGCCCGACACCGGCGATGTGCAGCTCGCCCGGGACACCGACCGGGCACGGGTTGCCGCGCCGGTCGAGGACGTGGATCCGGATGTTGCGGATCGGCGCCCCGATCGGCACGGCCGCCACCTCGGCGAGCGCCTCGGGCGTGCAGTGCCAGGCGGTGACGTCGATCGCGGCCTCGGTCGGGCCGTAGAGGTTGTGCAGTTCGCAGTGCGGCAGCCGCCGGACGAACTCCCGGGCGGTGTCCAGCGGCAGTTCCTCCCCGCTGCAGACGACCCGCCGCAGCGCCGTCACCGACTCGACGCCCGGCTCCGCCAGGAACAACGTCAGCATCGACGGCACGAAGTGCGCGGTCGTGATGCTCTCGCCGGCGAGCACTTCCCGCAGGTAGGCCGCGTCCTTGTGCCCGCCGGGCTCGGCCAGCACCAGCCGGGCGCCGGTCATCAGCGGCCAGAAGAACTCCCACACCGACACGTCGAAGCTCGCCGGGGTCTTCTGCAGCACCGCGTCCGAGCCGTCGAGGCCGTAGGCGCGCTGCATCCAGTCGAGCCGGTTGACGATGCCGCGGTGACCGTTCGGCACGCCCTTCGGCCGCCCGGTGGAACCCGAGGTGTAGATGACGTACGCCGGATCGTCCGCGCTCGCCAGGGGTGCCACGGGCGTGCCCGGTCCGGTCAGGTCGTCCAGGACGACCACGGTCGCGTCGCTCGCGGGCAGCGTGTCGCGCAGAGCGGCCTGCGTGAGCACGACGGGCGCGGCCGCGTCTTCGAGCATGAACGCGAGCCGGTCGGCCGGGTACTCCGGGTCGAGCGGCACGTAGGCGCCACCGGCCTTGAGCACGCCGAGCAGCGCGACGACCAGCTCGAACGACCGCTGCGCGAAGACGCCCACCAGGGTTCCCGGGCCGACGCCGAGTTCGCGCAGGCGGTGGGCGACGCGGTTGGCGCGCTCGTCCAGCTCGCGGTAGGTCAGCGACTCGCCGCGGAAGGTCAGCGCGGGCGCGTCCGGCGTGCGGGCGACCTGCGCTTCGACCAGCGAGTGCAGGGTGCCCGGCGGGATCTCGCCCGCGGTGTCGTTCCACCGGTGCACGACCAGCTCGCGCTGCTCACCGAGGATGTCCAGTTCGGACAGTGGCCGGGTGGGGTCGGCGACGATCGAGCGCAGCAGCGTGACCAGGCGCCCGGCCATGCCGGCGACGGTTTCGGCCCCGAAGAGCGCCGTGTTGTGGACGAACTTGCCGATGATCCCGGACTCGACTTCGATCGCGTGGAACTCGAAGTCGAACCGGGTGGCGGGCAGGTCCATCGGCAGCCAGCGGAAGTCCACTTCGGACGTTCCCGCCGCCCCCATCCGGCCCATCTCGTAGTTCTGCAGCACGAACATCGCCTGGAACACCGGCGAGCGGCTGACGTCCCGCGGCACGCCGAGCGCGTTCACCAGCCGCTCGAACGGGACGTCGGCGTGCTCGAACGCGTCGAGCACGTGCCGCCGGGTCCGGGCCAGCAGCTCGGCGAAGGGCGGATCGCCGTCGAGCTGCGCGCGCAGCGGCAGCATGTTGATGAACATGCCGACCACGCCTTCGAGCTCGGGCAGCCCGCGCCCGGCCGACGACGACCCGACCGCGAAGTCGTCCTGGCCGGAATACCGGGAGAGGAGGACCTGGTAGGCCGCAAGCAGCGTCATGAACAGCGTGACGCCGTGCTCGCGGCTCAAGGCACCCAGTGCGCGGGCGAGGTCCTGCTCGACGAAGAACTCGTGGATCGCGCCGTCGAACACCTGGGTCGCCGGCCGCGGGTGGTCCGTCGGCAGCTCCAGGGGTTCGACGCCGTCGAGCGCGGCCCGCCAGTGGTCGAGCTGCCGGTCGAGTTCGGCGCCGGTGAGCGTCCGGCGTTGCCAGTGTGCGAAGTCGCCGTAGCCGATGGACAGCGCGGGCAGCGCGGCCGCCGTGCCGTGGTAGTGCGCGGCGAGGTCGCGCAGGAGCAGGTCGACCGACCAGCCGTCGCCGACGATGTGGTGCGTGCACACGGCCAGGAGGTGCTCGTCGTCGGAGATGCGGGCCAGGGTGGCGCGCAGCAGCGGCCCGGTGGCCAGGTCGAACGGTTCGGCCGCGGCGGCGTCGACCGCCGCCCGGGCCGCGTCTTCGCTGCCCGCGTCCACGATAGACAACGGCACCGCGACGACCGGTTCGAGGTGGACGGACGGCTGCCCGTCCTCCCCCGCCGGGAACCGCATCCGCAGGGCCTCGTGCCGCGCCGGGAGGGCATCGAGCGCCGCCTGCAGCACGGCGGGGTCGAGGCGGCCGGTGAGCCGGATCGGCACCGGGATGTGGTAGGACGTCGTGCCGGGAGCGAACTGCTCCATGAACCAGACGCGTTCCTGCTGGTAGGACAGCGGGACGGGGTCGCCTTCCGGCCGCGGTGTGATGGTGGCGGCCGGTTCCACCCGCCGCCGGAGCCGCCGTTCCAGCAACGCGCGGCGCGCGGCCGCCCGGCCGGTTTCGTCGATCGTCGTCACGCCGGACCGCCTTCGGCCAGCTGGGCCCGGACCTCTTCGTCGCTGAGCTGGTCGAGGTCCGCTTCCAGGCGGCGCTCGACCTCGGCGGCCAGCTCGGCCACGGTGGTGAACGAGAACAGCCCGCGCACCGGCAGGTCGACGCCGACCTGCTTGCGGATCCGGACCATCGCCCGGATCGCCAGCAGCGAGTTGCCGCCGTGGGCGAAGAAGTCGTCGTGCACGCCGAGCTTCTCCACGCCCAGCAGCTCGCCGAGCACCTCGGCGACCAGCTCCTCGGCCGCGGTGCTCGGAGCCACGTACTCCGCCGCGCCGCCGAGCTGCGGGTCCGGCAGCGCGGCCCGGTCGAGCTTGCCGCTCGCCGCGACCGGCAGCGCGTCCAGGGTGACGAACACCGTCGGCACCAGGTACTCCGGCAGGGTCGCCCGCAGGGCGTCGGCCGCGCCGTCCGCCGTGCCGACGACGTACCCGACGAGCGTGCCTCCGCGGACCGCGACCGCCGCGTCCCGGACCTCCGGCAGCTGCTTCAGGGCGGCTTCGACCTCGCCCGGCTCGATCCGGAACCCGCGCAGCTTGACCTGGTCGTCGGTCCGGCCCAGGTACTCCAGGGTGCCGTCACGACGCCAGCGTGCGAGGTCGCCGGTGGCGTACACCCGCCCGAAGGGACCTTCGGGGAACCGCTGCGCGGTCAGCTCGGGCAGGCCGAGGTAGCCGTGGGCGAGCTGCGCGCCGGCGAGGTGGAGCTGCCCGGCCACGCCGGGCGGCACCGGCCGCAGCCGGTCGTCGAGGACGTAGGCGCGGGTACCGGGAATCGGGCGGCCGATCGGCACTGGCCCGGTGACGGGCCCGTCGAGCCGGTGGGCGACGCAGCCGACCGTCGCCTCGGTGGGGCCGTACTCGTTGGTGACGGCGATCCCGGCGAACGGCCGCACGGCTTCGCCCATCAGTGCTTCGCCGCCGACGACCAGGTCACCGGTGGGGTACGACTCCTCCGGCAGCACGGCGAGGTGGGTCGGAGTGGCCTTGACGAAGTCCGGGCGCCCCGAGTCCACAATGGACCCACCGGCGGTGAGCGGGCCGAGCAGGGTCGTCACGGTCAGGTCGAAGGACGCCGACGTGTGCAGCAGCGCGCGGCCGGCCAGGCTCGGGTACGCCTCGCGCGCCCAGCCCAGGTAGGTGGCGAGGGCCCGGTGCCCGACCTGGACGCCCTTCGGCCGCCCGGTCGAACCGGACGTGTAGATGACGTAGGCGAGGTCGTCCGGGCCCGGCGGCGCGGGGTTCTCCTCGGACGCCTCGGCCCAGACGGCCGGGTCGTCGAGCGCGAGCGTTTCTCCGTCGAGGGTGACACCTCCGGCGGTGAGCACGACCCGGGCCCCGGCGTCGGCCAGGATCAGGGCCTGCCGCTGGGCCGGGTTCGCCGGGTCCAGCGGGACGTAGGCCGCGCCGCTCTTCAGCGCACCGAGGATGCCCACGACCAGGTCCGCCGAGTTGGGCGCGCCGATCCCGACCACGCCCCCGCGGCCGAGGCGGTGGGCGACGCGGTTGGCCCGCGCGTTCAGCTCGGCGTAGGTGAGCCGGACTCCGCCGAGGTCGACGGCGACAGCGTCCGGCGTCGCCCGGACCTGCTCTTCGAAGCACGCGATGACCAGCGGCGCCTCCTGGGCGGCCGAGCCACTCCACTCGTCCAGGACCTGCACGCGCTCGGCGTCCGAGAGCAGCGGCAGGTCCGCCACCGTGACCGCCGGGTCCGCGACCGCGGCCGTCAGCAGCCGCAGGAACCGATCCACGATGGACTCCGCGGTGGCCCGGTCGAACAGGTCGGTGCGGTAGAGCAGCCGGCCGCCGGTCGCGGTCAGGTCGATGGCGACGTCGTCCTTGGCCGTCGCGTAGCGGACCGGCTCGATGCCGGAGTCGGGGATGAAGTTGAACCCGAGCTGGTAGACCGCCTGCACCGCCGGATCACGCTCGGGGCGGACCTCGTCGGCGACCAGCTGGAACGGCACCCGGCCGTGCTCGATGGCGTCCAGCACCGCGGTCCGGACCCGGCCGACCAGCTCGGCGAACGACAGGTCGCCGTCGCAGTCCACCCGGATGGCGAGCTGGTTGACGAACATGCCGATCAGCGGCGCCAGCTCCGGCAGGTCCCGGCCCGCGACCGGAACGCCGACGACGACGTCGGCCGAACCGGACAGCCGCGCCAGCAACGCCGTGTAGGCGGCGAGCAGCACCATGAACGGCGACGCCGACGCGCCCCGGCCGACCTCGCCGACCCGGTCGAGCAGGCCGTCGGGCAGCACGAAGTCCACCTGGTCGCCGCCGAACCCGAACTCCGCGGGCCGCGGCCGGTCGGTGGGCAGGCCGTGCACGGGCGGCAGCCCGGCGAGCCGGTCACGCCAGTAGTCCAGCTGTGACCGGACTTCCGGAAGCCGGCCGCGTTGCCAGGCGGAGTAGTCGGGGTACTGGATGGCCAGCTCGGGCAGCTTCGGCAGCCGGCCTTCGGCGGCCGCGTTGCACGCTTCGTCGAGCTCCTTCGCCAGCACGACCGCCGAGCCGGCGTCGAATACCGTGTGGTGTACGACGAAGGTGAGCAGCCACTCGGTGTCGGCCAGCCGGCACAGCTGCGCGCGCCACGGCGGGGCGGTGTCCAGCGGGATCGGGCGGCGGGCGATCGCTTCCGACAGCTCGGTCGCGCGCGCCTCCTTCTCCGGGTGCGCACGCAGGTCGTGCACCTCGAAGCCGATCGGGACGTCCCGGTGCACCACCTGGACGAGCTCGCCGCCGTCCATCCGGAACGTCGTCCGCAGGGCTTCGTGGCGCCCGACGACCACGCCGAGCGCGGCCCGCCACTGCCCTTCGGTGAGCGGGAGGTCCTGCCGCACCTGGCACGGGAGGTTGTACACCGGGGACGCCGGGTCGAGCTGGTTGGACAGCCAGATCCGCTCCTGCCCGAACGAGGCCGGGAACGTCCATTCCTTCGTGTCGGTCATGTCTCCTGCTTCAGCGCTCGAGCTTGGGGATGGTGGTGGCGGCGGCGGGCTCGGGGGCACTTTCACGTGAAAGTGCCCCGCTGCGGAGTTCCTCGATCCGCTCGGCCAGTGCGGCCACCGTGGAGGATTCGAACAGCGTCTTCATGGCCAGCCGGGCGCCGGTGGTCTTGCGGACCTGGGCGATCAGCTGGATGGCGACCAGGGAGTTGCCGCCGAGGGCGAAGAAGTCGTCGTGCACGCCGACGCGCTCGACGCCGAGCACCTCGGCCCACTGCCGGGCGATCTCCGCTTCGAGGTCGGTGCGCGGCGCGAGGTAGTCGTCCGACGCCTGCGTCGAGACCACCTCGGCGACCTCTTCGGTCTCCTCCAGGCGTTCCGCGGTGACCCGGCGGTCGAACAGGTCGCGCACCGGGCGGGTGCTGATCACCACCTGCCCGCCGAGGCCGGGGGTCAGGGCCCGCAGGAACGCCTCCGCGCCGTCGACCGGCCGGATGCCGGTCGAGTCCACAGTGGACTTCGGGACGGCGCTCAGCCCGCCGCTGACCGCGCCTTCGTCGACCTGCCGCAGCACGAAGTCCTCGATCTCGACCAGCACGCGGCCGGTGTCGTCGCACAGCGTCAGGTCGGCGGCGATCACCTGGTCGCCACCGGAGTCGCGGTAGCGCAGGTGGCTGTGGAAGCTCGCCGGGAGCGGCGCGTGCACGACGACCCGCCCGTAGCTCATCGGCAGGTAGGTGCCGCTCCCCCGGCCGCGGCCGAACGCGGTCGCGACGTCGAGCAGCGCCGGGTGCAGGCCCCAGCCGGTGTCCCCGGCCGCCGCTTCCGGCGCGACGAGCGACGCCAGTTCCTCGTGCTCGCCGACGCGGTGGCTGCGCAGCGCGGCCCAGCGCGGGCCGAAGGTGACCATGCTGGTCCGGCCGGTGCCGAAGGCGTTGCCGTCGTCGAGCACCCGGGTCCGGCCGCGGATCGCCTCGAGGTCCACAGTGGACGTCACCGGCGCCGGGGCCCAGCCCGCGGACCCGCGGACGTGCACCTTCGTCACCCCGCCCGCGCGGCTGGTCACCGCGAAGCCGTCGCCGTCGAAGGCCACCCGGTACTCCGCGACGGTGCCTTCGGGCACCGAGAACGGCTCCAGGAAGGCGACGTCCTGGAGTTCGACGACGTGGCCGTCGCCGGGGCGCGGCAGGGCCGCTTCGACCGCGGCCCGCACAGTCTCCAGGTGCCCGGTGCCCGGGACGACCGGCACGCCGGCGATCCGGTGCTCGGCCAGCAGCCAGTGCCCGTTGGCCGAGACGAGTCCGTGGCAGCTCCCGCCGGTGCGGGTGGTGAGCACCGGGTGCGCGACCGGGCCGTCCGCCTTGGCCCGGGTGGAGCGGATCGTCGTCGGCGCGGCGACTTCGGCGGCCATACCGACCTCGTCCCAGCCGCCCCAGTCGTGCGAGACGACCCGGGCGCGCCAGCCGTGGTCGCCGCGGGCGTAGGCGTCGAGGAAATTGTTGGCGGCGCAGTAGTCGACCTGGCCGAAGTCGCCGGAGACCGCGGTGACCGACGAGCACAGCGCGACGAAGTCCATCGGCAGGTCGGCGAAGGCTTCGGCGAGCGCCAGGGTGCCGCCGATCTTCGGGGCGAGGACCGCCTCCGCGGCCGCCCGGTCCTTGACCTCGGCGACGCCGCCACCGGGCAGCCCGGCCGCGTGCACGATCCCGTCGAGGCCGCCGAACTCGCGTTCGGCCAGCGCGCGGACCTCCCGCAGCGCCGCCGGGTCGGTGACGTCGGCGGCGACCACGTGCACGACCGAGCCGGCCGCTTCCATCCGCCGGATCGCACGGATCGCGCGGCCCGTCCGATCGTCGCCTTCGTGAACGGCCCAGTCCTCGCGGGGCGGCAGGCCGGACCGGGTCAGCAGGATCAGCTTCGCGCGGACCCGCAGGGCGAAGTCCTCGGCGAGGGTGATGCCGATGCCGCCGGTCCCGCCGGTGATCAGGTACCGGCCGCCCTCGCGCAGCACCGGCTGCGTCACCGCGGGCACGGTGAGCTGCGTGTGCTCCAGGACCCAGCGACGGCCGCGCCGCAGGGCCACCTCGGCGGTGTCCGCCGGGCCGAACAGCTCGGCGACGACCTCGCCGGACACGGTCTCGACGTCGATCCGCCGCACGACCGTGCCGGGGACCTCCAGCGGGACCACCCGCGCGATGCCCGCCAGGGTCGCGTGCTCGGGCCGGGTCAGGTCGGTGCCGGTGACGTCGGCGGTGCCGGCGCTCAGGACGTCGATCCGCACCGGCTCGCCCCACGCCTGGACGAGGTTGAGGACGCTGAAGAACCCGCGGTCCTGCGCGGCCGGCCCGGTCTCGGTCCCGCCGAGCGCCCACGCGTGGACGACCCGCTCGGGGCGGACGCCGAGCGCGGCGACGAGTTCGTCGTAGTCCTGCCGGGCGCCCGGCCGCACGGTGAAGCCACCCTCGACGGCGGCGAACTCCGCACCCGGGCGGACCTCGGTGACCGTGACCCCGGCCTCGCGCAGCAGGCCCGGCAGGACGTCGTCGTCGACGAACGCGAGGCAGGAGGCGAACGGCTCGCGTCGCAGCTCCGGCCCGGCCTGGCGCCAGGACGGCACGGCGAACCACTCGTCGAGGGGCGACGGCCCGCTCGGCCGCACCGGTTCGGCGACCGTCCCCGCCGGATCGGGATCCACCCAGTAGCGCTTGCGCGCGTACGGGTAGCCCGGGAGGGGCACGCGGTGCGCGGAAACCGTGGACTCGACGGATACCCCGTGTGTCCACAAGAGACCGGCGGCGGCGTACAGCGTTTCGACGTCGCCTTCGCGGTCGGTGCGGCCGGGCAGGCTCGGCTGCGGCGCGGGCAGGCCCTTCGGCACCTGGCCGCGGGCGAGCCCGGCCAGCTGGTGCCCCGGACCGCACTCGACGAGCGCCCAGCGGTCACCGCCGGCGAACAGCGTCCGCACGCAGTCGCCGAACCGGACCGCCTGCCGCAGGTGCGCGGCCCAGTAACCCGGGTCGGTGGCCTGCGCGTCGGTGATCCAGCCGCCGGTGAGGTTCGAGAGGAACGGCAGCGACGGCGCCGACCGCGGCACCGCGGCGACGGCCTCGGTGAACCCGGCCAGGATCGGGTCCATCATCGGCGAGTGGAAGGCGTGCGAGGTCACCAGTTCGCGGCACTGCACGTCACTCGACCTGAGCCGCGCGGCGAAGTCGGCGACGGCGTCGGACGGCCCGGCCACGACGCAGGTGCCCGGGCCGTTGACACCCGCGATCGCCAGGCCTTCGGGCAGCCGGTTCGCCACGGTCTCTTCGTCGAGCTGGACGGCGAGCATCGCACCGGCGGGCATGGCCTGCATCAGCTCCCCGCGCCGGACGACCAGCCGCAGCGCGTCGGCCAGGCTGAACACCCCGGCGACGGTCGCGGCGACGTACTCGCCGACGGAGTGGCCGATCATCGCGCCGGGCCGCACGCCCCAGCTGCGCCACAGCATCGCGAGCGCGTACTCGACGACGAACAGCGCGGGCTGGGTGTACCGGGTCTCCCGCAGCCGCGCGTCCCCGCCGCGGTCGAAGATCAGCTCCTTCAGGCCCGGCAGCCCGGCCAGGTCGCAGCACTCGTCGACGGCCGCGGCGAACACCGGCTCGCTGCGGTACAGCTCGGCGCCCATCCCGGCGTACTGCGCACCCTGCCCGGAAAACAGGAACGCCACCTTGAGCTCGCCCGCCTGGGCGGTCAGCAGCCGCCGCGGGTCGCGCAGGCCGTCCACCGCGTCTTCGGAGTCGCGGGCGACGACGACCGCGCGCTGCGGGTATTCGGTGCGCCCGGCCGCGAGGGTGTGGGCGACGTCGGCGAGGTCGAGGTCGATGTCGCCGGCCAGCCGGTCGGCGAGCCGCTCGACCGCGGCGGCCAGGGTTTCCGGCGTCTTCGCCGAAATCCGCAGCAGGTGCGCCGGGTGCGGACGGCGGTGCCGCCGCGGCGCCGGGGCCTCCTCCAGCACCAGGTGGGCGTTGGTGCCGCCGACGCCGAACGAGCTGACGCCGGCCCGGCGCGGGGTGTCGGCCGCCTCCCACTTGGTCACCGTCCGCGCCGGGTAGAACGGGCTGCGCGGGAAGTCGATGCCCGGGTTGGGCTCGTCGTAGTTGATGGTCGGCGGGATGAGGCCGTGCTCCATCGCCAGCACGGTCTTGATCAGCGCGACCACGCCGGCCGCCTGGGACAGGTGGCCGATGTTCGACTTCACCGAGCCGATGGCGCACCAGCCGGTGTCCGGCACGCCGTGTCCGTACACAGTGGACAGGGAGGTGATCTCGATCGGGTCGCCCAGCGCCGTTCCGGTGCCGTGCGCCTCGACGTACCCGATCGTGCGCGGGCTCACCCCGGCCATGCCGACCGCCTGCGCGATGGCCTCGGTCTGGCCCGAGACGCTCGGCGCGGAGAAGCCGACCTTCGTGGCGCCGTCGTTGTTGATCGCGTTGCCGAGCACGACCGCGCGGATGTGGTCACCGTCCTCCAGGGCCTGCGAAAGCCGCTTGAGCAGGACGACACCGACGCCGCTGCTCCAAACCGTGCCGTTGGCGCCGGCGTCGAACGCGCGGACGTGCCCGTCCGGTGAGGTGAAGCCGTCGACGCCCATGTAGCCGATGCCGTGCGGCATCTCCAGGTTCACGCCGCCGGCCAGCGCCATGTCGCATTCGCCGTTGCGCAGGGCCTCGCAGGCCAGGTGCACCGCGACCAGCGACGTCGAGCACGCCGTGTGGACGGCCAGGCTCGGGCCGCGCAGGTTCAGCTTGTAGGACACCGACGTCGTCAGGTAGCTCGGCTGGTTGCCGGTCGACATCCCGATGCCGCCGTGCTGCGACGCCATCACCCGCTCGTTGCGCAGGAGGTTCTCGATCAGGTAGCCGGTCCGGCCGGTACCGCCGTAGACGCCGATCGCCCCGCCGTAGCGGGCAGGGTCGTAGCCGCCATCGGTCAGCGCCGAGTGGCACGCTTCGAGGAACACGCGGTGCTGCGGGTCGGTGATCTCGGCCTCGCGGCTGGTCATGCCGAACAGGTCGGCGTCGAACTCGTCGAAGCCCTCGACCACCGTGGTGGCGTTGACCCAGCTCGGATCGGCCAGGGTGGCCGGATCCGCGCCGCGGGCGAGCAGTTCCTCGCGGGTGGCGGGCCTGATGGACTCGACGCCGTCGACGAGGTTGCGCCAGAACTGGCGCAGGTCGCCGGCGCCGGGCACGCGGGCGGCCATGCCGACGATCGCGATCGGGTCGGCGCTCGGTCCGGGTTCGAGGTCGTGGGTCACAGCGGTCGCTCCTGTTCCTGGCCGGTCGTGCCGGCACTGCGGTGGGGTCTTCTGGACGGGGTGCGCCCCCGGCGGGCGGCGACCCGCTCGGCGGCGCGGGCGAGCTCCGGGCCGGGTGCGGCCCCCGCGTGCAGGTGGGCGGCGAGGGCGCGGACGGTGGGGTGGGTGAACAGGTCCACCATCGGGATGCGGCGGCCGAGCCGGGTGGTGACCTCGGCGTGGACGCGGGCCAGGGCCAGCGAATGCCCGCCGATGTCGAAGAAGTTGTCGGTCACGCCCACCGCGTCGCGCGCCAGCACCTCCCGCCAGACGGCCGCGATGACCGCCTCGGTGGCGGCCAGTGCGGCGACGTCGGCGACGGCTGCCCGCTCGGGCCGGGATCGTGCGGCCGCCGCCGGTGCAGCGGTCCGGACGGCGGCCCGCGGGAGCTCCGGTGCGCACGCCGCGGCGGGCCGGTCCGGCTCGGCGACCAGCGCGGCGAGCAGCGCGGTGAAGTCTTCGGCCAGCGCGGCCATCCGGACCGCGTCGAACAGGTCCGGGTTGTAGAGCAGCTCGACGCCGTGTTCGAGGACGTAGACGGTCAGGTCGAACGGCGAGCCGGGCTTCTCGACCGGCAGCCACGCCTCCCGCACGCCCGGCAGGTCGAGCCGGGGTTCGGTGAAGTTCAGGACGTTGACCATCACCTGCACCAGCGGCGCCCGCGACGGGTCGCGCGGCACGCCGAGGGCGTCGACGAGCCGGTCGATCGGTGCCGCCGGGTGGGCGGTGGCGGCCAGGAGTTCTTCGCCGCTGCTCCGCACCAGCGTCGTGAAGTCCGCGTCCGGCGCGCGCAGCCGCACCGGGACGATGTCCACGAAGAACCCGGCGACGGACTGGGTTTCGGCCAGCTGCCGGTCCGCGACCACGGTCGCGACCAGGTGGTCGTCCCCGCCGGTGAGGCGGCGCAGCAGCTGCCCGAACGCCGCCAGCACCACGCCGGCGCGGGTGGTCCCGGTGCGCCGGGCCAGCTCCCCGGCGGCCTCGGCCACGCCGGCGGGGAACGCCTGGTACCGGCTCGCGCCGCGGTAGGTCTGCACGGCCGGGCGCGGACGGTCCCGCGGTAGATCCACAATGGACGGTGCACCGGCGAGGTGTCCGCTCCACCAGGCGAGGTCGACGGCTTCGCGGCGACGGTCGCGGTCCGCGCGCCAGACCGCGTAGTCCGCATAGGACACCGGCAGCGGCGGCAGCGCCTCGCCGCGGTAGGCCGCGGCGAGGTCGGCGCACAGCAGTTCCTGCGACCAGCCGTCGAACACCGCGTGGTGCAGGGTGAACCCGAGGACGTGTTCATCGGGCCCCAGCCGGTGGAGCCGCACGCGCCAGGGCGGCTCGCGGTCGAGCCGCAGAGGTGCCGCCGCGTCGGCGGCCAGCCGGTCGCGCACGGCGTCCGCGGGCACCGCGACGACCGGCAGGGCCACGTCCGACGGCGGCAGGCACTCGGCCCGCGGGACCCCGTCGACCGGGCGGATGCGCCAGCGCAGCACGGCGTGCCGCTCGGCCACCGCCCGCAGCGCGGCCCGCAGTGCGGTCACGTCCAGGGGCCCGGTCAGGCGGAACGCCATCGCGATGTTGTACGGCGCCGCGTCCGGGGCGAGCTGGTCGAGGAACCACAGCCGCCGCTGCGGCGGGGACAACGCGGGCGCGTGCCCGGTCGTCAGGCCGGCCCCGGTGAGCGGAGCGGCCGCGGCCACCCGCCGGGTGAGCTCCTCCAGGGTCCGGCCGGCGAAGACGTCCTCGACCGAGACGTCGGCGGCCAGGTCCGCGCGCAGCGCCGCGACCAGCCGCATCGCGGAGATCGAATCGCCGCCGGAGAGCAGGAAGTCGGCTCCGGCGCCCGGGCCGAGCACCCGGCGCCACACCGCTTCCACCGGTGACGCGGGTTCAGCGGCCGCCGCCGACTCGGTCTCGGCCAGTGCGCGCAGGGCGGCCCGGTCGATCTTGCCGGTGACGGCGTTGACGGGCAGCGCGTCCAGCCGCCGGATCGCGGCCGGGCGCATCGCCTCGGTCAGCCGATCCCCGGCGTACGCGTGGATGTCGGCGTCGGACGGCGCCGAAGCCGGGCTCAGGAACGCGACCAGCCGGGTGCCGCCGGGACCGGGTACGGCCTCGACCGCGACGGCGTCGACGGCCGGGTGGGCGCCGAGGGCCGCCTCGACCTCGCCGAGCTCGATCCGCTGGCCGCGGACCTTCACCTGCCGGTCGGCGCGGCCGGCGAACTCGAGCCGGCCGTCGGGGCGCAGGCGGGCCAGGTCACCGGTGCGGTAGAGCCGCTCCCCCGGCGTCCACGGGTCGTCGACGAACTTCCGCGCGGTCAGCTCCGGGCGGTTCAGGTACCCCGCGGCGACCCCCGGGCCGCCGATGACCAGCTCGCCCACCTCGCCCGGCAGGACCGGCCGCAGCTCGGCGTCGACGACGCTCGCGCGGTGGTTCGGCGTCGGCGTGCCCAGCGGCAGCGGATCGGCCGGGATGCCGGTCACCTCGTCGGTGACCACGACGACGGTCGTCTCGGTCGGGCCGTAGACGTGGAAGAACCGGCGGCCGGGCAGCCAGCGGGCGGCCAGCTCGGCCGGCACCGGCTCGCCGCCGCACGCCACGGTCCGCCAGCCGGGCACGTCCGCGGGGTCGAGCAGCGACAGCAGGGTCGGCGTGACGAACCCGAAGTTGACGTCGTGCTCGACGACGAACCGGCGCAGCCGTTCCGGGTCGGCGCGGTCGGCGGTACCGGCGAGCTGCACCGAGCCGCCGACGGCGAGCGGGACGAAGACGTCCATGGTGAAGGCGTCGAACCCGAGCGAGGAGACGCCGAGCGTGCGGGTGCCCGCGCCGGCGCCGAGCCGGGCGGCGAACCCGGTGACGAAGGCGACGATGTTGCGGTGGCTGGTCAGCACGCCCTTCGGCCGCCCGGTCGAGCCGGAGGTGTAGAGGACGTGCGCGGTGTTGTCCGGCGTCGCGGGGCAGGTGCCCGGCGCACCGGGCGGCGGGATGTCGAGCCCCCGCCCGGGCCCGAATTCGGCCACGGCCGCGTCCCCGACGACCAGGGTCACCCCGGCGTCCGCGGCGATGCCGGTCAGCCGGGCCCGCGGGCCGCCGGGTTCGAGCGGGACGTAGCAGGCGCCGGACAGCAGCACCCCGAGCACGGTGGCGACGAGGGCGGGTGTCCGGTGCGCGCACACCCCGACCCGGGTCTCCGGCCCGGCGCCACGCTCCCGCAGGGCGGCGGCCACGCCCCAGGCGGCGGCGACGAGCTCAGCGTAGGTGAGCTCGGTGGCGCCCTGCCGCACGGCGACCGCGGCCGGCGTCCGCCGCGCCTGCGCCAGGACCAGCGCGGCGACCGTCGTGTCCGGATAGGACAGTGCCGGGCCGTCGATGCCGGTGCCGGCCAACGTGTCGGTCAAGGTGAACTCCCCAGTTCGGCACGGCCGCGGTGGCGGCCGTGTGGTCGTGCGTGCCGGTCACGGGTGTGTCCCGGGCCGGGCGGATCGGTCGAGCGGTGCCGACGACGGTGTGCGGCCGGGCCGGGCGCGAACCGCCTCGGCCCGGGTGACCGGGCTCGGCGGCGGCCGTGCGGTTGTGCGTGCCGACCACGGGTGGTGTCCTGGGCCAGGCAGACCGGCCGAGCGATGCCGGCGACGGCGTGCAGCCAGGCCGGGCGCGAACCGCCCCAGCCGCGCAGCCGAACGCGGCGGCGGCCGCGTGGTCGTGCGCGCCGACCACAGGTGGTGCCCCGGCCCAAGCAGATCCGCCGAGCGACGCCGGCGACGGCGTGCAGCCAGGCCATGCGCGAACCGCCGCAGCCGCGCAGCCGAACTCGCCGGTCACCGGTGCTCACCCGGAACCGGCGGGTCGATCCAGCAGCGGGTGCGCTGGAACGGGTAACCCGGCAACGGCACCCGGCCAGGACGGGCGCCGGCGTGACGGGCGGCCCAGTCGACACCCGCGCCGCCGGTCCAGCGGCCGGCCAGTTCGCGGGCCGCGCCCGGCGGTCCGGCGACGTCGCCGCCCTCGGTCAGCAGCTTCTCCAGCGCCTCGACCGCCTCGGCCGCCGTCGTCGCCACCACGGCCGCGCGGACAGCGAACTCCCGGCGTCCCACCGCGAGGGTGTACGCCACGTCGGCCAGGTCCGGCGGGTCGGCCGCGAGCCGGTCCCGCAACGCCGACAACGCCTCGCGCAGGGCGGTCCCGTCGTGGGCGGACACCGGCAGGACGTACGGTCCGTCGGCCGTCACCCGCGGCCCGGGCACCGGTGGCTCTTCGACGATCACGTGGACGTTGGTCCCGCCCATGCCGAACGCGCTGACCCCCGCCACCCGCCGCGGTACCTCCGGCCAGCCGGTGGCCTTGACCGGCACGTAACACGGCCCGCCCGCCAGGTCGACCTCCGGGTGCGGGGCGGTGAAGTGCAGGTTCGGCGGGATCACGCCGTGACGCACCGACAGCACGGCCTTGATCAGCCCGGCCACCCCGGCCGCCGCGTCGAGGTGGCCGATGTTCGTCTTCACCGAGCCGAGCGCGCAGGTGCCGGGCGGGAGGTCCCGGTACACCCGGTTGAGCGCCGCGACCTCGATCGCGTCGCCCAGCGGGGTGCCGCTGCCGTGCGCCTCGACCAGCCGGACCTCCGCCGGGTCCACTTCGGCCACCGCGAGGGCTTCGGCGATCGCGGCGGCCTGCCCGGCCGGGCTCGGCACCGCGTAGCCGGCGCGGTCGCCGCCGTCGTTGGTCATCGCCCAGCCGGGCAGCACCGCGTGGATGTGGTCGCGGTCGGCGAGCGCGTCGGACAGCCGCCGCAGCACCACCACCCCGGCGCCCGAACCGAACCCGGCGCCGGCGGCCGCCGCGTCGAACGAGCGGCAGCGGCCGTCCGGGGACGCCAGGCCGCCGGCGCGGTACCGCGGCCACGTGACGCTGACTCCCCCGGCGATCGCGAGGTCGCAGCGGTACTCGGCGAGGCTCTGCGCGGCCAGTCCCACCGCGGCGAGCGAACTCGAACAGGCACTTTGGACGGCCACCGCGGGCCCGGTCAGGCCGAACCGGTAGGCGACCTGGCCGGGCAGGTGGTCGGTCAGCTGGCGGCCCAGCAGCCGGCCCTCCCAGTCGTCCGGGTCGACGGCACCGGTCACGGCCGGGTTCCCGAACAGGTGGAACAGGAAGTACCGGTTGACCCCGGCGGAGGTGAACACGCCGACCGGGCCGGCTTCCCGCGCCGGGTCGCGGCCCGCGTCTTCCAGGGCCCGCCACGCCGTCTCCAGGAACAGCCGGTGCTGCGGGTCGGTGCGGGCGGCCTCCTCGGCGGTGAACCCGAAGAACCCCGCGTCGAAGTCCTCGACGCCGTCGAGCCGGCCGCCGGCGCGCACGTGCGCCGGGTCGGCGCGCAGGCCGGGGCCGATGCCCAGGGCGGCCAGCTCGTCGTCGGTGTAGTCGTGGATCGAATCCGTCCCGGCGCAGAGGTTCCACCAGAACGCACCGGCGTCCGGCGCACCGGGGAACCGGCAGGCCAGCCCGACGACGGCGATCAGGTCGCTGCCGGGTTCGTCCGCACGGGACTCGTCCGCACCGGAGCGCGGCGAGTCCGAAGTGGACTCCTCCAGGTATGCGGCCTGCGCCGCCACCGTCGGGTGCTCCAGCAGGCTCAGCAGCGGCACCTCCGCGCCGAACTCCGCGGCCAGCCGCTGCTGGACCCGGCCCAGCAGCAGGGAGTGCCCGCCGACGTCGAAGAAGGCGTCCGTAGTGCCGATCCGGTCGTGCCCGAGCACCGCGCACCAGATCTCGTGCACCCGGCGCTGCGCCGGGGTCATCGGCCCGGCGGGCACGGGCGCCGGCGGGCGCGGTTCCGGAAGCGCTTCCTCGTCGAGCTTGCCGCTGACGGTGAGCGGGAACGCCGCCACCACGGTCACCGCGCCGGGCACCGCGTGCCCGGGCAGCACCTCGGCCAGGGCGGCCCGCAGCGCGGTCCCGTCCGGCCGGGACCCCGGCACCGGGACGACGTACGCGAGCAGCTCGCCGTCACGCACGATCGCGCGCGCCTCGGCCACGCCGGGCTGTTCGCCGAGCCGGGCCTCCACCTCGGTCAGCTCGATCCGGAAGCCGCGCACCTTCACCTGCCGGTCCAGCCGGCCGAGGCAGACGACGTTCCCGTCCGGAAGAACTCGGCCGAGGTCGCCGGTGCGGTAGCTGCGGAGGCCTCCGGCGGTGGTCCCGAACGCCGGGCTCGGCTGGTCGAAGTAGCCGTCGACCAGGTATTCGCCGCTGACTTCGAGCTCGCCGCCGTCGAGCACGGCGAGCGTGTAGCCGGGCAGCGCGGTCCCGATGGGCAGCGGGCCGGTGTCGTCGTCGCCGACGTCCGCGGCGGTCAGCCGGTACTGCGCGGCGAAGGTCACCTCGGTCGCGCCGTACCCGTTGACGTACACGCACCCGGGCGCGAACCGGCCGCGGCGGACGTCGGCGTAGGTCGCCTGCTCGCCGCCCAGCAGGACCGTCCGCACCGACGGCAGGTCGCCGTCGAGGGCGTCGAGCAGGTAGCGGTAGACCGTGGGCGTCGAGTGGTAGACGGTCACCTCGTGCCGCGCCAGCTCACGCGCCGCGTGGGCCACGCCGTGGGCGCGGACGTCGACCGGCACCACGGCGGCGCCGGTCAGCAGCGCCGGGTAGAGGTCGGGGATCGCCGCGTCGAAGCCGAAGGAGGCCAGCAGGCTGACCCGGTCCGCCGCGGTGATGCCGAGCGTCGCGATCTGGTTGTCCACCACGTGCGCCAGGTTGCGGTGGGTCTGCGCGACCGCCTTGGGCGTCCCGGTGGAGCCGGAGGTGAACAGCACGTAGGCACGCGCGTCCGGGTCCGGGTCGGGCACCGGCAGCGGCGCGGTGTCCATTCCGGACCGCACGACCCGGGCGGACCCGGTGCGGCACAGCGTCTCCGCCGGCTCGACGTGCTCGGGGTCGGCGAGCACGGCCGACACCCGGGCCGCCGCGACCTGGTGGGCGAGCCGGCCGGGTGGGAACGTCGGGTCCAGCGGGACGTAGGCGCACCCGGCGGCCAGGGTGCCGAGGATCGCGGCGATGGCGGGCGTGCCGTGCCCGGTGACCAGGCCGACGAACTCCCCGGGCCGGACCCCGGCGTCGAGCAGCCGGGCGGCGTGCCCGCCGGCCAGCGCGGCCAGCCGGCCGTAGCTCACCGCCGAGCCGGCCTCGAGGACCGCGATCCGGTCGGGTGCGTGCCGGGCGAGTTCCGCGAAACGTCTGAGACAACCGGCTTGCGTCATCGCCCGGTGTCGGCTCCCGACGGCGAATGGGCGCGCGGAAACCAAGGCGGTGACGTGGACTTCATCTCACTCCCCAGTGCGATATGACGAAGAATCACGCAAGGCTAAGGGGCAGGACACCGTCTGGGGATACGCAATCCGCAGAGTTCAGCCGAATGACCTATCGAACCTGGACCAGTCGCCGCAGTTTCCCACGCCTTCCACAGCCCGCGCGGCCCGAATCGCCACTGCGGACGATCGCTCGGCTACCGATCGTCACAATGCGGGAATACCGCGGGTCCCGTCGGATATTCACCGACCACCATTTCGACGGCTCGGTTCGGCGGCCGGGCGGGTGGCAATTTAACGAAATCGATTCAGCCTCGGGCGCGCGCGAGTGCCGGACCCGTCGAATCCGCTCGGCCGGATCCGCTCAGCCCGCGTTGGCGAGCAGGCCCGGTTCCGGCGCCGTACTCCGCAGCAAACACGGGTGGCACGGCATGCCGCGCAGGCCGTCCAGCACCTCGGCGTCGGCGGGGCGGATGGGCTCGCCGCACAGCGCCGTCAGCGCCCCGGAGAACGGGACGTCCGGGACGGGGATCAGGTGGCAGACGCGTCTGCTCTCGCCGACGACGCCTCGGCGTAGCCGCACCAGCGCGAGCATCCCACCGTTCTCACCCATGCGAGCACAGTAGGCGAAGATCGACGCCGTGCCTTCGTGCCGGCGACCCAACGATCTTGGGCGCCCGTGGTCCGGGACACCAAAGTCACGCCGGCGAGAGCACCGCCGCGCCCAGCCGGCGGCACAGGACCAGCGCCAGCTCGACGTCCAGCCGTCCCTCGCCGAGGCCGCGCGGCAGCAGCTCCTGCGCCTTGCGGATCCGGTACTGCACGGAGTTCTTGTGCATCGTCAGCTCGGCGGCCGCCGCCGTGTAGCTGCCGCCGGAGGCGAGGAACACCTGCAGCGTCTCGCGCAGCCGCCCGCAGTTCTCGTCGTCGGCGGCCAGCGGCCCGAGCGTGCTCGCCACCCACAGCCGGGCCGCGTTGAGGTCGCTCGTCATCAGCGCCACCGTGCCGACCTCCCGGAAGGTCAGCACGCGGTCGCAGTGCTCGCCGGCGGCCAGCGCCAGCGCGTGCACCCGGCGGGCCTGCTGGTGGGTGTCGCGGAAGCCGCCGACGCCGGTGCCCGGGTCGCCGACGGTCACCCGCACGCCGGCCTCGGCCTCGGCGAGGACCGCGTCGAGGTGCTCGCGGCCGACGGTCGCGCCCGGGACGAGCGGCAGCCACACCCAGGCGCTGGCCTCGTCGCGCGGTACGAACAGGGGGCGCCCCTGCCCGCGGACGCGCTCGAACACCGCTCCCGCGACCGACTCCAGCAGCGACAGCGCGTCGTCGACGAAGGCGGCCGACGCGTGCCAGACGATCATCCCCACGTGCGTGCCGCGCAGGCGGTAGCCGATCACCGCTTCGGCGGCGTCGACGTCGGGCGGGCCGCCGTTCCCGTCGAGCAGGTCCGCCACCTTCGCCGCCCGCGCGGCACTGCGGTTGAGCAGCCACCGGTCGCGTTCGTCCTGGTAGACGCCGACGAGCTGGCGGACGACCCGGGTGATGAACTCGTAGGCGACCCGCAGCAGCCGGCGCATCATGGCCCCGAGCAGGGCGGCGTCGTCGACGAGCCGGGTGCACTCCTGGAACCCGAAGTCGAGCATCGCGGCCTGCCCGAGGTCGTAGGCGCGGATGAGGTCGAACACCGGGGTGCCGCGCTGGGCGAGCCGGCGCGCGTACTCGATCGCCGCGGCCGGCGGCTCGATCCCGGCCGGGTCGATGCCGTGCCGGAAGATCTGCAGCGCGGTCTCGATGTTCTGGTAGACGCTCGCCGACAGCAGGCTGACCATGCGCTCGTCGTCGTTGACCAGCTGCGGCAGGTCGGTGGCGTACAGCTGGACCAGCTCGCCGGTGAGTTCACCCGCGCGGCCCTCGAGCGTGGCGGCGATCTGCCGGATGCGCTCCGAGACGGCTTCTTCGTCCACCATGGAGCCACCTTACGGGGTGGCCCTTCAGGCTAGTCGAGGAACTCGTCGATCAAGTCGAACGTCGCCGCCGGAGCCTGCAGGGCCGGCTGGTGGCCCGCGCCCGCCACCACCTCGAACCGCGCGTCGGGGAACGCGCCCGCGTACGCCCGGCCGAACGCCGGCGGGACGACGGTGTCCTCCTCGCCCCAGACCAGCAGGGCCGGGACCCGGACCCGCGCGAGGCGGCGCAGCAGTTTCGGGTCGGCCAGACCGGGCCCGGCGTACGCCCGCATGGCGGCCAGGTCGGCCGGGTCCGGCCCGGACGCGCCCGGCGGCGGCTGCGGCAGCCGCACCGGGTGGCCCTCGATCTCCGGGCCGATGGCGTCGAGCAGGACGAGCCGGCCGAGGCGGCGGCCGCGGTCCCGCACCGCCAGTTCGGCCGCGACCCAGCCGCCGAACGAGCTGCCCACCACGACGACGCCGGTCAGGTCTTCGTCGTCGAGGAGGTCGAGGTAGGCGAGCGCGAGGTCGTCGACGCCGGTGAACGCGGCCGGGCGCGGGGTGCCCGACCAGCCCGGGTGCGTCGGCGCCAGCACGCGGGCGCGCGGCGCGAAGTGCTCGATGACCGGGGTGACGCTGCGCGGTCCGGCGCCGCCGTGCAGGACGAGCACGGCACGGTCGCCGCGGCCGGTGTCGATGAGGTCGAAGTCCACGGGTCTTCCTTCCGTCAGTGGTGGTGCGCGGCGAACCGCGTCATCTGCTCGACCATCGCGGCGGGCGCGCCGGGGGCGAAGCAGGCTTCGAGGCCTTCCGCCGAAGCTCGCGCGGCGGCTTCGGCGCGGGGGAACATCGCGGTTTCGTAGGCGGAGAGAGCGCTTTCGACGTCGTCGTGGTCCGCCAGCGCCAGCGCCAGCTCGGTCGCGTCGAGCATCGCGAGGTTGGCGCCCTCGCCGGCGAAGGGCGACATGACGTGCGCGGCGTCGCCGAGCAGCGTCACCCCCGGCACCCGCGGCCAGCGGTGGCCGGTCGGCAGGGCGTGGATCGGCCGCGGGATCACGGCTCCTCCACTGTCGGCGATGAGCGCCCGGAGCGCGGGAGCGAAGTCCGCGAAGACCTCGAGCAGCCGATCCCGGTCAGCCAGTCCGGCGACGGCGGCCGGGTCGGCGGTCCGGACCGCGGCGTAGACCCGGATCCGACCACCGCCGGTGCGCTGGGCGATCAGCCCCTTGCCTTCGGCGAGCGCGAACATCGAACCGGCGCCGACCAACGCCGCCGCCGCCGGGTGCCGATCGTCCACATCAGACAGGTGGATCTCCGCGAAGGACAGTCCGGAATAGTGCGGCACCGCACCGGAAAGCCGCGTCCGGACCTTCGACCAGGCACCGTCGGCGCCGACCACCAGGTCCGCTTCGACGACGTCGCCGGTGGCCAGGGTGAGCCGTCCCGGCGACACCGCGGTCACCTTGGCACCCCAGCGGACCACCCCGGACGGCAGTGAGCCGGCCAGGATCCGCTTGAGGTCGCCGCGGTCCACCTCCGGCCGGGTGCCGCCGCTCGCGACGGCGGTTTCTTCGAACCGGACGGTGCCGTGCCGGTCGAGGATGCGCAGCGCCTCCCCTTCCTCGCGGACGACGGCCCGGAACTGCGGCATCAGCCCGGCTTCGGCCAGTGCCCGCTGCCCCGACTCCTCGTGCAGGTCGAGGGTGCCGCCCTGGTCACGGGCGGCCGGCGAGGCTTCGAGTTCGTAGACGGCCGAGGGGATTCCGCGGGTGTGCAGGACCCGGGCGAGCGTGAGGCCGCCGAGGCCGCCGCCGACGATCGCGACGGACGGGGTCACCGGCCCTCCCCGGGGCGCGGGGTCGCGAGCGCGCCGTTCAACAGTGCGTCGAACGCCCACCGGGCGCGGGCGGGGCCGGGTCCGGACACCAGGTCGCCGCCCAGTGCGGCGATGTGCGGGTGCGTCCCCGGCGAGACGCCGGCCAGGGATTCGGTCATCACCTCGTGTTCGCGGGCGGCCCCGGGGCGCTCGCGGCGGGTGCCGTGTTCGACGGCCGTGGCGGTGGCGGTCAGCAACAGGACGTCGACCGCCCACGCGGCCTGCCCCGGTGCCATCCCGCCTTCGTCGAGCAGGGCCAGCACCGCCTCGACGAGCGCCAGGTAGTGCGGGCCGCTCAGCCGGGTCACCAGCGCGACCCCGGCGAGGCTCGGGTGCGCGAACAGGACGGACCGGTAGGAGTCCAGCACCGCCCACAGGCGTTCGCGCCAGTCGCCTTCGCCGTCGAGGGTGACCTCGGCGAGCAGTTCGTCGAGCACGGCGGCGTGGAGTTCTTCGGTGTCGGCGACGTAGACGTAGAGCGACGCCGCGCCGGTGTCGAGCTCCTCGGCGAGCCGCCGCATGGTGACGCGCTCGACACCTTCGGCGCGCATCACCGCGACGGCCGCCGCCACGATCCCTTCCCGCGTCAACGCGGGCTTCGCCGGCCGCTCCCGGCGGTTGTACGTGCTTCCCGGAGTCATGACGCCAGTGTAGCGAACATGTTCGTCACGAGCACGTTCGGGGCGAACATGTTCGACCTCGAGGCGGCCCCCGCGGAATCAACACCTCATTCGGGTGCGTGGAATGCGTCATTCGGATCACCATTTTGTTAAGTCCTTCGTTAAGCAGACACCTCGAAAGACTCGAAAATAATCGCGAAAGAGCGGACCTGATTATTCACTGGTCTGGACCACAGCGGTGAAGATCACCCGTACGGCGGCTTTCCGTTGCCCCGCAAGGCTGCCGCACCGACGCGAACACCGGGTAATGGTTTTCGAAAGGCGCTTACACGACGTTTGGTGCTTGTGGCAACTCTCCACGAGCGGTATATCTGGGTGACCTGAATTCGCACGCGGCCGGCCACACCGCCGGCCGGTTCGATGCCGCCCTCTCCCCCGCTCCCCGGAGGCACCATGCATCGCCTGGACCCCGCCCGCGACCACGTCATCGGGCTCTACCGCATCGTCATCGGGTTCCTCTTCGCCTGCCACGGCCTCAAGTCGCTCTTCGGCCTGTTCGGCGCGAAGTCGACCATCCCCGTCGGAACCTGGCCCGGCTGGTGGGCCGCGGTCATCCAGCTCGTCTGCGGCGTGCTCGTCTGCGTCGGCCTCGGCACGCGGGTCGCCGCCGTCCTGGGCTCCGGCTCGATGGCCTACGCGTACTTCTTCGTCCACCTGCCGACGGGCCTGTTCCCGATCCAGAACGGCGGCGAGGCGGCCGCGCTGTTCTGCTGGGCCCTGCTCCTGGTCGCGTTCGTCGGCCCGGGCCGCTTCGCCCTCGGCAACCTGCCCATCCGGCAGCGCACGTCCGAGCCGACGCGCGCGAGCGCCACGGTCTAAGCGGGACGCGAGATCCCGACGCCGCTGCGCGCGTCGGGACCGTACTTCGCCAGCTCCGCCGCGAGGTCGAGCCGCCGGGTGGACGCGCTCTTGGCCCGGTCCTCGTCGGTCAGCAGCTCGCGGGGGATGATCCAGACGACCTCGAACTCGAGCCCGCTGGGGTCCTTGGCGTACAGCGACTTCGTGGTCCCGTGGTCGGAGGAGCCGACCAGCGCGCCCGCTTCGGTGAGCCGGGTGGCGAGGCGGTCGAGGTCGCCGAGGGTGTCCACTTCCCACGCCAGGTGGTACAGCCCCACCGAGGTCCGGCCGGCCCCGGAGTCGGCGGCGTCCGGACCGATCTGGAAGAGGCCGAGGTCGTGGTCGTTCACCGACCCGGGCGCCCGCAGGAACGCGGCGCCGCGGTGGGCGTCCCCGCCGTCGATGTACCCGAAGCCGAGCACGTCCCGGTAGAACGCCACGCTTTCGGCCAGGTCCCGGACGTAGAGCACGGCGTGGTTCAGGCGGAAGATCGACATCGGTGCTCCACGGCGCGCGAATCGGTTGAAGTTTCAACTTGAGGTTAAGCGCCCGCCCACGGCCGGTCAACCCGCTCGCCGGGACCCACTCTCGGTACGCCCGGTGCCCGACCGGGCGACAAACCTTCGACACCGCATCGAGGCCCTGGTCAGGGTGCCCGGCGGTTCGTAGGGTGGGACCACCGCAGGACAGAGTCAGCCGTCCCGCGGGCGGTGGTGCCCCCGGAGCCGACCTTTCCCCGAAGCCAAGTCCCGGGGCACCACCGCATCGACTTCCAGGCGGAGAGCCGGCCGGCGCTAGCGCGTCCGGTAGGTGCTGAGGATCGCGGGCCCGACCCGGGTCGTGGAGACCAAGGAGAAGTCGGCGGGGTCGCCGAAGAGCCGCCTGCCCGTGCCCGCCACGCTCGGGAAGACGAGCAGGCGGTACTCGTCCACGAGGTCGTGGCGGGCGAGTTCCTGCGCGATCCCGACTGAGCCGATCACCACGACGTCACGCTCCTCCCGCGCGATCGCCTCGGCGAGGTCTCCCTGCAGCAGCACGGAGTTCTGCCACGCCGACACGTCGTGGAGGGTGCGCGAGGCGACCAGCTTGGCCGCGGCGTTGAGCCGGTCGGGGAACTCGCCCGAGCGGCCGGGCCAGAGCTTCGCGAACAGCTCCCAGGTGGTCCGGCCGAACAGCAGGACGCCGGTGTCCAGCAGGGCACCGAGCCGGAACTTGTCGCCGGCCACCGCCTCCGGCCCGTGCCGGAACGCCCAGCCGCCGAAGGCCGTGCCGCCGGACCCGTCCGGGTCCTCGACGACGCCGTCCAGGGTGGTGAACTCGACCACGATCACGCTCATCGCTGCTCCCGGTGCCTGACCCGCCGGGCCCCGGTGGCGCGGCGGCACCGGTACCTACCGGCGGCGGCCGCCGGATTCATCGGCCGCCGCCGGCGGAGTTCCTACGCCGTCACCAGCGACACGCCGTAGGTCTGCAGGATCTCGTTGACCGGCTGGAACCACGTCTCGCCGCCGGAGCTGCAGTTGCCCCAGCCCCCGGAGGTCACCCCCTGGGCCTGGTCACCGGTGATGAACGAGCCGCCGGAGTCGCCGGGCTCGGCGCAGACGTTGGTGCGGGTCACCTGGTAGACCGCACCCTGGGAGTAGTTGACCGTCTCGTTCAGCCCTTCGACGACGCCGCAGTGCCAGTGCGTCGTCGAGCCCGAGCGGCACACCGACGTGCCCACCGGCGCGACCCAGGACCCGCGGACGAGCGCATCGCTGACCGTGCCCCAGCCGAGCACGACCGGCGCGGTCCACCAGCCGCCGCCGATGCGGATGAACGAATAGTCGTTGCCGGGGAAGGACGAGCCGGCGAACGTGCCCATCCACGAGCCGTCCCAACCGACGACCGAGCTGCCCGCGCCGCCGCAGTGCCCGGCGCTGACGAACCCGCCCTGCACGGAGAAGCCGATCGAGCAGCGGGTGTTGCCGTTGATGTAGTACGGGTCCCCGCCGACCGTGCCGGCCGAGAACGGCTCGGCGGCCGGCGCGGTCGCCACGGTGACCGGGCCGGCTCCGGCCGCCCGGGCCAGGAAGGCGTCGACGTCGGCGCCGCGCGCACCCGGCCGCACGGTGACCACGACGCTGCCGGCCCGCGGGTCGGTGCGCCAGCCGGTGACGGCGGCCGGAGCCGGCCGCGCCTTGGCGGCGGCGTCGATCGCGGCCTTGGCGGCGTCGAGCTTCGCCGCGCTGGTCCGGGCGGCCACGGGTTCGGCGCCGGCCTGCCGGACGGCGGCGGCCGCGGCCGGATCGGTCACGTCGACGACGAGCTTGCCCCGCGCCGGGTCGAACCACGCGCCGCCGAACGCGCTGCCCGCGGCCTGCTGCGCGGCGGGCAGCACCCGGCTGGCGGTCATTTCCTGCGTGAGCCGGGCCGACGCCTGCGCGGCGGTGAGCCCGAGGTCCCGCTGCATGGCGGCGATCAGGCCCGGTGACGCCTGGGCGACCGCCGGGGTGAACGTGGCGGAGGCGAGGGACGCGGTGAGGACGGCGACACCGCCGAGGGCCAGGGCGATTCTTCGACGCATGGGAACTCCTCCAAGGCCGGGGGAAAGAAACACACCGTCCGCAGAGTGTGCGGGCAGCGCTCGCACCGGGTCCAGATTTGTCCGGTCTTCTGTCCGGATTTCAGCCTATCAGTCCATTATGGACACCAGAATTCGTTGCAAAGCAAAGCTTTTTCGTGCGCACGACTGAAGCGCGGATCGGCCGCCGGCTCGTCCGCGCCGTGCCGCCACCCCTTCGTCGCGGCGTTGAAAAAAGGTCTGAACCAAGTAGAACACGCCGGGACGGGCAGCGGCCCGGACGGGAGTCTGCCGGGCACCGGACGTGCCCGGCCGTCCCCGCCCGGCCGCCGGGGCCCGTCCGGCAGACCGGGCGGGACCCGATGGCGGTCCTAAGAGGACGGTCAGCGCGCGAAGGCGTTGAGGAAGCGGTCGCGGAAGGAGTCCATCTTCCAGATCGGGGCCTGCGCGCCCGGGTGGAGGCCGTCCTGCCAGCCCCAGCCGGCGATCCGGTCGAGGACCTTCGGGTCCTTGGCCACGATGGTGATCGGCACGTCGTGGACCGCGCCCTGCGGCGTGACCACCGGCGGCTGGTGGTCGCCGAGGAACACGAGCACGAGGTCGTCGCCGCCGTAGTGCCGGACGAACGAGATCACGGTCTTCAGGGAGTAGTCGGTCGCGTCGCGGTAGGCCTCGCGGATCTTCTCCGGGTCCTTCCAGACCGATTCCGGCGCTTCGCCCGCCGCGGGCTGGGGGGTGAAGACCGAGCCGTCCCCGACCTGGTTCCAGTCGACCAGCCAGGGCCGCGGCGACCAGGGCGCGTGGCTGGAGACGAGGTCGACCTCGGCCATCACCGGGCGCTGTGCGCCATTAGCGAGTTCCTTGCGCTGCAGCATCGACAGCGAGAACTGGTCCGGCATGGTGGCGTAGGCGTAACCCGGCCCGTGGTAGCCGATGGACCGGGCGTCGTAGTAGGCGTCCGGGTGGTAGAACCGCTGTCCCTCCGGCCAGTCCTTCGTGTGCGCTGGGACGTCCCAGACCGTTCGCCAGCCGGCCCGCTGGAACGCCCCGCCGAGGGTCAGCCGGTCGCTGGCGAGGAGGTCGTTGTACCGCTGCTGGTTGTCGATCCACAGGCCCGACTGCACGGTCGAGTGCGCCAGCCAGCTGCCGCCGCCGAACGTCGAGGAGGACAGGAACGCGCTCTTCGCGCCGATGCCCGCGACGCGCAGCTCGGCCGTGCCCGCGTCCAGCGTCGGGCCGATCTTCGCCCCGATGACCGGGTCGTCCAGCGCGATCCGCCCGTAGCTTTCCACGAAGGTGAGCACGACGTTCTTGCCGCGCAGGCCGGTCAGCAGCTGCGCGCCCGGGGTGGACCGGAAAGCGTCGTCGGCGGCCACCTCGCCGAACGGCCGCTGGTCCCGCAGGTCCGCGCCGACCTGGCGCAGGTCGCCGTAGGCCAGCGCGGCGGCGCTCTGCGCGGCCACCGGCTGCCCCGGCGCGATCTCGACGCCGAACACCGAACACCCGATCCAGACCACCGCGAGGACGGCCACGACCCGCGTCGCGCCGGTCCGGCGCCCGGCCGCGACGCGGCTGAGCCGCAGCACCGCGAGCACCATCAGCACCATCACGGCCACCGCGAGCAGGCCGGCGCCGATCAGCGCGGCGACCGTGGCCGCGTCGCCGATCTGCCCGGCGAGGAACTCCACCCCGGCGTGGAAGAAGCTCCAGTCGTAGATCGGGTCGAACGGCTTCTCGAGGGTCGCGTAGAACCCGGTGTCGAGCGCCTTGACCAGGGTGAGCAGCCCGAGTCCCAGCCCGGCGAGCACGGCTCCGACGCGGCGCGCCCGCGGCGGCAGGACCAGCAGGACCGCGCCGATGACCAGCCCTTCGACCGGCACGCGCACGAGGGCCGCGGCCGAGAACGAGGTCAGGTCGTCCGGGGCCAGCAGCCCGAACAGCACGAGCAGCGCGGCCAGCGCGGTGAGGACCCCGCCCGCGACGTCGTGGCGCCGGGCGAGCCGCGGCAGGCCGAAATCGGGCAGGGACACGGCCGGGGTCGTCGGACCGGTTCGTCGGAGCATGCGGGGGCCTCACGTCGTCGTTCGCGGCGGTGACCGCGCGGCCCGTGCGGCGGGGCCGGCGATCCTCACCCGGTATACGGGCTGCGGCCCCCCGCGGTTCAGGCGAGGCCCTCTTCGCGGTCCGCGCCCCGTTCCCGGATCCGCCCGGCCCGAAACGCCACCCGCGGCCTTTCACCCGCGGAACCGCCCGGATTCCCCGGGTCGGGGGAAGGAGCGTTGCGGGCCCACGCCACCGGTGTTTACCTCGGGTGGTCCGAAGATCGGTTCCGGAGCGGAGGTCCACCATGAACCTGTTCGACAAGGCGAAGGAAGCACTCGGCAAGCACCCGGACCAGGCCGACCAGGGTGTCGACAAGGCCGCCGAGGCCGCCAAGCAGCGCTTCGGCGACCACGCCGACCAGATCGACCAGGGCTCGGAGAAGGCGAAGGAGTTCCTGCGCAAGCAGGGCGGCGGCGGGCAGGACGCCCCGCCGCAGTGAGCCGCCGCCGGTGATCCCCAGCCGTCCGGGGGAAGCGCGCTTCGCCGCCCCCGCGGCTGGGTACCACCGGCTCCGTGGTTGCCACCTACCTCGTCCCCGTCCGGACCGCCCTGCTGCTCTTCCCGTTCCTCGCGCTGGCCGTGATGCTCCCGGCCGCCTTCGTCAGCTACCGCCGCCGAGGCCGGGCCGGCGGGTGGCCGACGTTCGTCTTCTACACGTTCCTGTTCTACCTGCTGGCGATCGCGATGCAGACGGTCCTGCCGCTGCCGGCCGACCCCTCCTACTGCACCGGGCACACCTACGCGAGTTCGCCGCAGCTGCGCCCGTTCTACTTCGTCGAGGTGGTTTCCCAGCGGGCCCGCGGGCACTGGAGCCCGGGCGCGCTGCTGCACAACCCGGCGGTCTGGACCACCGCGCTCAACGTCGTGATGCTGGCGCCGCTGGGGTTCTACGCCCGGTACGCCCAGCGGATGCGGCTGCTGCCGGCGACCCTCGTCGGCTTCGGCGTCTCGCTGTTCTTCGAGCTGACGCAGCTGACCGGGCTCTGGTTCGTCTACCCGTGCCCGTACCGGCTGTTCAGCGTCGACGACCTGATCCTCAACACCGCGGGCGTGGTGGCCGGCTGGCTGCTGGCCGGCCCGCTCGGGCGCCTGCTGCCGTCGCCGGAACCCGAGCGCGACCGGCACCGCTACGCCGCGAAGGTCACCTTCACGCGGCGGCTGTTCGCGCTGGCCACCGACCTGCTCGGGTTCGCCGCGCTGCTCGGGTTCCTCTTCGGCCTGCTGACGCTGTTCGGCGAGGACCTCAGCCACCGCGACACGCCGATCGTCATCCTGGCCCTCGTGTGGTTCGTGGTGCTGCCCGCCGTGACCGGCTCGACGCCCGGCAAGCGCGCGATGCTGCTGCGGGTGACCCGCCGGGGCGGCCGCCGGGCCGGACCGGTCGCGCTGCTGGTCCGCAACGGCGTGCTGCTCTCGCCGCTGTGGCTGACCTGGCTGCTGCTGGACCTGGACCGCTGGGACCTGGCCCACCACCCCGAGCAGCTGCTCCTGCCCGTGGCGCTGGCCGCGTCGGTGTTCGTCGTCGGCGTCTGGACGCCGCTGGCGGTGCTGCTCGACGACGAGCACCGGGCGCCCTACGAGCGGCTGACCCGCACCGTGAACGTCGCCGTGGTGCCGCCGCAGGCCGCCGGACCGGTGCCGGTGCCGGCCCGGCCGGAGGAAGTCCTCAAAGGACGGTGAGGGGGCACCGGGCTGCCCGGGGTCGACAGCGCTGGTAGATTGCGACCGGAGCGGGTTGAGCCGCCAGCCCGTGTCCCCCCTCCCCGTCCTGGAGTTTTCCGATGACCACCGATTCAGCGCGGCCGCGGCAGCGGTACCCGGGCGTCGGCTGGTCGCAGGTGCCGAGGCGGCTGCCCGTCGCCCCGCTCCGCCTCGGTGACGCCCGGCCCGGGCACCCCGCTGTCGAAGCGCTCGAAGCTTCGTGGAGTGCGGCATGACAACCTCGGACACCCGTGTCGGCGAGCCCGGTTCCGGGCATGAAGAAGGGGAGGGCCTCCCCGCGGAGGCCGGCACGGCGAAGGAGGCGGATGTGAAACTCCGATCTGTCCGGCACGAACTCGGCATCTCCCCCGAGCTCTCCGAACTGGCGCGGGTCCGCCACTGGGTCCGGACGGTCCTGCGCGGATTCCCGGCGCAGGTCGTCGGCACGGCGGTCATGGTGGTGGACGAACTGACGTCGAACGCGCTGCGCCACGGCCGCGCGCCCTACCACGTCCGCCTGCTGCCCGGCGCCGCCAAGCTGCGGATCGAGGTCGACGACAGCGGCGGCGAGCCCGCCCGCCGCCGGGCGCCGTCCGACCACGGCGGCCGCGGGCTCCTGCTGGTCGAGCGCTGCGCGGCCGCGTGGGGTCAGCTGCGCCGGGCCGGCGGCAAGACCCTCTGGGCCGAGCTGGCCACCGACCCGGACCCGGCCGGAGCCCGTGGCTGACCCGGCGCGCACGACGCCGGCCGTCCCGGCCGGCAGCACACCCGGCTGGGCCGCCGCGCCCGTCGCCGCCCTGGTGGCCGACGGCTCCGGGGTGATCCGCTCGCTCAACGACGCGGCCCGCCGGCTGTTCCCGGCGGCCGCCCCCGGCCACCCGCTGGCGGGCACGGTCGCGGACTGGCTGGTCACGGCCCACGCCAGCGGCTCGGACGGGATCGTCCGCGGCGAGGCCGGCGAGCGGTTCTTCGCGGCGCACCCGATCCCGCACGGCGACGCCGTGACGTGGTGGCTGCTCGACGAGACCGAAACCCGTTCCGCCCGCGACGCGCTGGCCCGCGAGCAGGAGCGGACCACGTTCCTCAGCGACGCCTCGGCGGCCCTGCTCGGCTCGCTGAACCTCGACCGCTGCATGGAGGTCGCCGCCCGGCTGGCCGCCCAGCACCTGGCCGACGCCGCGCTCGTCCTGGCCCCGACCACCAGCGGGACCTTCCCGGCCGTGACCTGCGTGCGCGGCGGCGAACCGGCCCGGACCCGGCTGGAGATCGACCCGGAGGAGCTGCCCGGGCTCGGCGAAGCGCTGCAGGGCTTCCCGCCGGTGCCGTCGCGCTGGCTCGACCCGGACGCGGCGCCGTCGTGGGTGCTGCCGGCGGACTTCGGGCCGGTCGGCTCGGTCGTCGTGACGCCCCTGCCCGGCCACGGCGTCCCCGCGGGTGCCCTGGTCCTGCTCCGCCGCGGCGACCGCGCGTCGTTCACCGAGTCCGAAGAGCTCTTCGCGCGGCTGTTCGCGGCGCGGGCGGGCGCGGCCATGTCGGCGGCGCGCGTGTTCGCGCTGCAGGCGTCGATCACCGACACGCTGATGCGCGAGCTGCTCCCGCCGACCCTCGAGCAGCTCGGCGGCGTCGAGTTCGCCGGCCGCTACCGCCCGGCCCGCGACGGCGAGCGGATCGGCGGCGACTTCTACGACGTCCACTCGGCGATCACCGCCGAGGGCGACGAGTCCCTGGCCGTGCTCGGCGACGTCTGCGGCAAGGGGCTGGACGCGGCCGTGCTGACCGGCAAGATCCGCACCACCCTGCGGGCCCTGCTGCCGATGGCCGGCGACCACCACCGGCTGCTCGACCTGCTGAACCGCACGCTCTGCGACACCGACGACGCCCGGTACGTCACCCTCGTGCTGGCCTCCGCGCGGCGCGAAGGCGCCACCGTGCAGCTGCGCGTCACCTGCGCGGGACACCCGCCGCCGCTGGTCGTGCGGGCCGGCGGCCGGGTCGAAGAGGCCGACAGCCGGGGCAGCCTGATCGGCGTGCTGCCCGAAATCGAATCGGAGAGCGCGGACATCACGCTGCAGCCCGGGGAGACGTGCCTGCTCTACACCGACGGGATCGTCGAGGCCAAGGGCGGCCCGCTCGGGGACGCCATGTTCGGCGAAGAGCGGCTCAAGCAGGCGGTGGCCGAGTGCGCGAACATGCCGGCCGACGCCGTGGTCGAGCGGGTGCACATGCTCGCGTCGCAGTGGATCGGCCGCCGCGCCCACGACGACATGGCCGTGCTGGCGATCACCGCGCCGCGCGGGCAGCACCTGGCCGCGGTCGGCGGCCACGGGCGCGGGAGGTACACCGCATGAGCACCGTGACCAGTGGCGCCCGGGTGGCCGAACACGCCGAGCGGCTCTGGGACGCCGTCACGGCCGGTGACGAGTACGCGGCGGGCGACATCGTTGTCCGGGCCCTGGGTGACGGGACCGACCCGGAGAGCGTGCTGCTCGACGTGATCGCCGCGGTGCAGCGGCGGGTCGGCCGGGAGTGGGCGGCGAACCGCCTGACCGTCGCCCAGGAGCACGCGGCGACCGCGATCAACGACCGCGTCATCGCCACGTTCGGGTACGTCCTGCGCCGTCCCGAGCCGCACCTGGGCCGGATCACCGTCGCCTGCGTCGACGGCGAGTGGCACGCGATGCCGGCCCGGCTGCTGTCGGAGGTGCTGCGGCTGCGCGGGTTCCACGTCGACTACCTCGGCGCGCAGGTGCCGGCCCCGCACCTGGTGGCCCACCTGCACCGCACCGGCCCGGACGCGGTCGCGCTGTCCGGTTCGCTGGCGACCCGGCTGCCGACGGCGCACGCGACGATCACGGCGTGCCAGGCGGCGGCCACCCCGGTCATCGCGGGCGGCGCCGCCTTCGGCCCCGACGGCCGGTACGCCCGGCTGCTGGGTGCCGAAGCGTGGGCCCCGGACGCGCGGGCGGCCGCCGACCGGCTGGCCGAACCGCTCCCCCGCCCGCTCGCCGCCCACCAGCCGCTCGACGACCTGCCGCACCTGGCCGACCAGGAGTACACGCTGGTCACGCGCAGCTCGGCGGCGCTGGTGAAGACGGTGCTGGCCGGCCTGGCGGAGCGCATCCCGGCGGTCCGGGCCTACACCGACCAGCAGCGCCAGCACACCGCCGAGGACCTCGCCCACATCGTCGAGTTCCTGGCGACCGCCCTCTACGTCGGCGACGAAGAGCTGCTCACCGGGTTCCTGGGCTGGACGGCCGGCATCCTGACCGCGCGCGGCGTCCCGGCGTCGTCGCTGGTGCCGGCCCTGGAACTGCTCGAAGCGGAGTTGCGCGACTTCCCGCGCGCCACCGGCATGCTCCGCGCCACACGCACGCACTTGGCGGAGCCGGCCGCCGGATCGGAGCTGCCCGCATGACCACCGGGTTGACCTGCACCTGGACCGCCCCGGAGGCGGGCACGGCGCGCGTGACGGTCGTGGGCGACCTCGAGTTCGCCACGACCGGCAGGCTGCTGCGGCTGATCACCGACCGCCTGGCCGGCCACCCGGGCATCCGCGACGTCCGCTTGGACTGCGCGGAGATCGGCTTCTGCGACTCCTCCGGGCTGTCCGAGCTGATGAAGATCCACCGCGTGGTCGCGGCGGCGGGCGCCCGCCTGCACCTGGACAACCGCCGGCCCTCGCTGCACCGCCTGCTGACCCGCACCGGCACGGCCGCGTACCTGACCGGCGACGCCGTGGACGCCCGCGTCCGCCGCGACTCCTGACCCGCCCGCCTCGAGCGCCCCAATGTGGCCTTGGTTGCGTCAGACGCACCCAAGGCGGCCTTCGGTGCGTCTGACGCACCGAAGGCCACATTGGGGGCGCTCGGGACCCGCCGCCGCGTCGCTACTCGGGCCGCTACTCGGGCCGTGGTTCCGGGCGCGCCAGCTTCGACGGCCACCAGATGCGCCGCCCGACGTCGACCGTCAGGGCCGGTACCAGCAGGGAGCGCACCAGCAGCGTGTCCAGGAGCACGCCGAACGCCACGATGAACGCGATCTGGGCCAGGAACAGGATCGGGATCACCGCCAGTGCCGAGAACGTCGCCGCCAGCACGACGCCGGCCGAAGTGATCACCCCGCCCGTCAACGACAGGCCGCGCAGCGTGCCCTCGCGCGTGCCACGGGCCGCCGCCTCTTCGCGCACTCGGGTCATCAGGAAGATGTTGTAGTCGATGCCCAGCGCCACCAGGAAGACGAACCCGAACAGCGGCACCACCGGGTCCGCGCCCGGGAAGTCCAGGACGTGGTTGAACACCAGCGCCGAGACGCCCATCGTCGCCGCGAAGGACAGCACCACCGTCGCGATCAGCAGCAGGGGCGCCAGCAGCGACCGCAGCAGCAACGCCAGCACCAGGAAGATCACCAGCAACACGATCGGGATGATCAGCGCGCGGTCGCGCTTCGACGTCTGCTGCGTGTCCAGCTGGATCGCCGTCGGGCCGCCCACCTTCGCGTTAGCGTCCGGGACAGCGTGCACGGCGTCGCGCAGCCGGCCGACCGTGGCGACCGCCGCTTCCGAATCGGCCGGGTCGGTGAGCACCGACAGGATCTGCACGCGGCCGCCGACCACCTTCGGACGGCCGTCGTCGCCGGGCACCGGGAAGGACTGCGCCACGCCGTCCGTCTTGGCCGCCGCGAGGACGGCGGGCAGCGCGCCGGCCCCGGCGATCGTGATCGCCGGGGCGCCCAGGCCGCCCGGGAAGTGCCGCCCGAGGACCTCCTGGCCCGTCCCGGATTCCACCTGGGTCAGGAAGACGTCCGACTGCGCGGTCCCGGACGCCTTGAGCTGCGGCAGGAACGCCACGCCGACGCCGAGCACCAGCGCCGTCACCACCCAGACCGCGCGCGGGCGGCGGCCGACCACGCGGGCGACCCGGCCCCAGATCCCGGACGTCTCCGGGTGCGCCGACCCCAGCGCCGGCTTGAAGGGCCAGAACGCGCCGCGGCCGCACAGGGCCAGCGCGGCGGGCAGGAACGTCGTCGACGCCAGCAGCGCGGCGCCGATGCCGATCGCCGCGACCGGGCCGAGGCCCTTGTTCGAGTTGAGGTCGCTGAACAGCAGGCACAGCACACCGAGCACGACGGTGCCCGCCGACGCCGCGATCGGCTCGAGGGTCGCCCGCCAAGCGAGCTTGAGGGCGTCGAACCGGCTCGGCGTGTCGCGCAGCTGCTCGCGGAACCGGGCGACCAGCAGGAGTGCGTAGTCGGTCGCCGCGCCGAAGACGAGGATCGAGAGGATGCCCTGGCTCTGGCCGTTGAGCGCGAGGACGTCGTGCTTCGCCAGCAGGTACACGACGAGGCTGGCCAGGCCGAGCGCGAACACCGCCGACAGCAGCACCAGGAACGGCAGCAGCGGGCTGCGGTAGACCACGACGAGGATGAGCGCCACGACGCCGCCCGCGACGAGCAGCAGGATGCCGTCGATGCCGCCGAACGCCTTGACCAGGTCGGCGATCTGCCCGGCCGGCCCGGTGACGAGCACGGTGAGCCCGGCCGGCGCGCCGCCGAGCCGGGCCCGGACCTCCTTGACGACGTCCGCGGGGTTGCCGTCGGCGAAGACCGGCACGGCCAGCTGCTCGGCCTGGTTGTCCCGGGGCGCCGGCTGCGGCTTCCCGAGCGGCCCGGCCACGCCGGGCACGCGGGCCAGCTCCTGCGCCTTGGCCGCCAGGAACCGCCGGTCTTCGCCGGTCAGGCCGCTCGGGCGCTCGGCGACCACCGTCGCGGGCAGCACCTGACGCGGGCTGAACGCCTTCGCCTCGTCGGAGACTTCGGTGGCTTCGGCGGCGCGGGGCAGGAAGGCGGCGTTGTCGTTTTTAGCGACCTCGCTGAGCTTCCCGGCGAACGGGCCGCCGAAGCCGCCCAGCCCGAGCCAGGCGATCACCAGGAGGGCCGGGATCAGCCAGCGGAGGCGGCGCGGCTTGTCGTTCATGGTCGCTAAGGTCCTTTCGAGGGCGGACACGCCCAATTGTTCAGCAAGCTGAACATTCTGCACGACAACCCGGAGTGACGGTGAGCACAACCCCCGAACCCGACCTGAGCACGTGGCCGACCGGCCGGCTGCTGGCCGTGGCCGCGCGGCTGGTCGAACAACGCTGGGTGGCCGTGCTCGACGGCATGGGGCTCACCCACGCGGGTCTCATCGCGCTGCACACCCTGCGCGACGGGCCGCTCCCCCAGCGGACGCTCGCCCGGCGCTGCCAGGTCACCGACCAGACGATGAGCCGCACGCTCGACCGGCTGGCCAAGGCCGGGTTCGTCACCCGCACGCCGGACCCGGCCGACGCCCGCCGCCACCTGACCCGGCTGACCGACCGCGGCCGGGCGGTGCACGAGCGGGCCGTGCGGGCCGAACCGGCCCTGCTCGGCGGCCTCGGCGACGACGCCGCGTTCCGCGCCGGCCTCCTGGACCTCGTCACCCGGCTGTCCGCGGGGTGATTGACCGCGTGCGAGGCTGGGTAGCTCTTCCTACATGTGGATCGCGGTGAGCACCCCAGTGGCCGTCCTGATCGCTACCGTCCTGATGGAGCGGTTCGAACGCCGGTGCCGGCTGGCACCCGGCTCCGAAACCGAGCGCGCGCCGATCCGGAGCTGACGCCGATCCGTTGATCCGCGTTCAACGGATTCCCCGGTTCGCGAGCGGGTACGGCAAACCCGCTCACCGGCCGAGGGGTTTCCGGTGAGCGGGCGCCTTGACAATGGCTTCGGCGGGCTTCGGCGGGCTTCGGCGGCTTCGGCGATTCAGCAGGTCTTCCACGCGAAGTGGTAAATCGTGTCCACGCTCGCGTGTTCGGAATCCATTTCGATGAAACTGCCCGCGGTGGCGGAACCCGCGTCCGCACGCAGTTCCGCATTGATGTTCAGATTGCGGCTTTCCCCGCACGGTGCGAACACCAGGTCGGTCACGTCGGTCGTGTCGGTGGCGCGCCACACGCCGTGGAACGGACCGGGGAACGTGTGCCGCACGCGGGCGGTCGGCGCCGTCCCGGTGAAGTAGTAATTGGCCTGTTCGAGGGCGCTCGCGCCGCTCTCGATGTGGGCGAAGCCGCGGTAATCCGCCTCCGCGATCGCGTACGTGAACCCTTGCGGGACATGGACGAGCACGTTGATCTGGCAGTTCTTCCGGGCTTCGAGCGCCGACGCGCCGCCACCCGCCTTGGCGGTGAAGTTCGTGTAGTGCACCGTGAACGCCGTGTTGTCCGAGGCAACGTCGGCCGACGCGGTGGCCGTGCCCGCCGGGCAGCCGGAACCGTTGATCGTCTTGATGTCGAGGGTGATCTTTTCGGCCGGAACCGAGTCCGCCCCGGAAGCGAGAGGGGCGGTGAAGGCGGACAGAACCAATGCGGCAACGACCGACGTACCGAGCATGACGCTCCTCCAATTGGGCCACGGTGCCTGGTGTCATGATGATCGCGCGCGGAGAGGATCGTAGCGCGATCGCAACCTTTTCGACGGCCACTGAACGGAGTAACACGATCCGGCCCACCGACACGGGAAAACCATTTCCCGCCATTTCACCTTTCGACGGGCCGGATATTCGCGGAATCGAAGGTCAAGAGCGGCGGTCCGGGCCGCTGTCGTGCCGGAGCGAATACGGCGGCGTGCTGCCGCCGAGCAGCGCTTCGGCGTCCAGCGTCACCGCCCCGCTCCCCCGCTGCGCGAACCGCCGCGCCACCAGCGCGCCGGGCTCCTCGACCGGGTCCGCGCGGCCGGTCAGGAAGGCCCACTCGTGCTCGTCGGAACCGAAGTACAGCACGGCACCGAACACCTCGCGGAACCGCCGCCAGGACACGCGCAGCGTCTCGTTGCGCCACAGCGTCGGGCAGCCCGCCTGGCAGGTCACCACCCCGCCGGGTGCCAGCAGGCGCGCGCAGCGGGCGAGGAAATCCCTGCCGTACAAGCGGTTGCGCTGCGCGGCCGGATCGGTGTTCTCGTCCGGCAGGTCGATCACGACCACGTCGTAGGTCGCGCCCCGGCTTTCCGCACCGCCCAGGAACGCCCAGCCGTCCACATAGGACACCCGGATCGGCCCGTCCCCGCGCTCGGCCCGCGCGAGCTCCGCCGGGGTGTAGCCGTAGGGCAGGTGCTCGGCGCAGGCGCGCACGGCGTCGGCGTCGATGTCGACGTGGTCGACCAGCGCGGCGCCCGCATCGACCGCCAGCCGGCTGGCCACCCCTTCGCTCGAGCCGATGACGAGCACCCGCCGCACCCGCTCGGCCAGCAGCAGGGCGGGCACCATCAGAGCTTCGTGGTACACCAGCTGGCTCGCCTCGGTGCTCTGGCGCTCGCCGTCGCAGAACAGCGAAACCCCTTGCGCGGTCGTCCCGATCAGCACCTCCTGGTACGGCGTGCGCTCGTGGTACCGGACGTCGCCGACCTCCCAGACGCGGGTGAGGCCGGCACCGACCGGCTCGTGGATCAGGGGCATCGGCGTTCTCCGCGGTGCAGGACGGACAGGTGGACCGCGGCGGCGTGCAGCGAGTCCGCCAGCAGCCGCAGCGCGTGCTCGGGATCGGCGCGTTCCCCGCAGGTGAACACGTCGGCGAAGAGCGACCCGTGCTCCGGGTAGGTGTGCACGGACGCGTGCGACTCGGCCAGCAGCGCGACCACCGTGGCACCCTGCGGCGCGAACCGCTGCGCCACGACGTCGAGGACCGTCGCGCCCGCCGCCGTCACCGCCGCCCGCAGCAGTTCCCCGAGGCGGACCGGGTCGTCGAGCAGGACGGGGTCGACGCCGTGCAGCTCCGCGAGCACGTGCCGCCCGGTGAACCGGCCGACGTCAGGCATCGCCCCACCGCCCGAGGCAGTGCGTGCGCAGCGGCTCGATCCCGTTGAACCCCACCGACGCGTAGCTCGCGGTGTAGGCCCCGGTGCCCGGCAGGTCGAGCCGGTCGCCGGCCCGCAGGCCGAGCGGCAGCGCGTACGGCGTCCGCTGGTAGAGCACGTCGTCACCGTCGCAGGTGGGCCCGGCGAGCACCACCGGGCCGTCCGGGCCGCCGCGCGCGCCCACCGGCTCGAACCGGTAGGCGATCGCTTCGTTCTCGGCCTCGGCGAGCCCGTTGTAGCGGCCGATGTCGAGGTACACCCAGCGCCGCTCGTCCCGGTGCGCGACCAGGACGACCTCGGTGCGCAGCAGGCCGGCGTCCGCGACGAGCACCCGGCCGGGCTCGAGCAGCAGCTCCGGCCGCTCGCCGGGGAAGGACGTCTCCAGGGCCGCCGCGATCGCCGACGCGTACGCGGCCAGGGGCGGGACGGCGGTGCGGTGGGGCGTCGCGAAGCCGCCGCCGAGGTTGAGCCGCGTCATCGTGACGCCGTGCGCCGCGGCCTCCTCGAACAGCTTCGCCGCGGTGGCGATGCCGATCTCCCAGGCGATGACGTCCGGCTGCTGCGAGCCGACGTGGAAGGCGAGGCCGGGCCGCAGGCCCCGCTCGGCCGCGCGCAGCACCAGGTCGAGCGCCTCGGCCGGGGCGCAGCCGAACTTCCGGCCGAACGGCGTCGCCGAGTCCGGTGCGTCGAGCAGGACGCGGATCGACACCGCCGCACCCGGCGCGTACCGGCCCAGGTGGTCGACGTCGGCCGGGGCGTCCGAAGTGAACTCCCGGACCCCGCGGTCGAACGCGAAGGCGATGTCCCGCGCCTTCTTGATCGGGTTGCCGTAGGCGAGGTCCGCGGGATCGGCGCCGCGGCCGAGGCACAGCTCGATCTCCCCCGGCCCGGCGACGTCGAAGCCGATCCCGGCCGCCACCAGCGCGTCGAGCACCGGTGGGGCCGGGTTGGCCTTGACCGCGTAGCGGATCAGCGCGCCGGGGAACGCCGCGCCGAACTCGCGCGCCCGGTCGGCGACGACGTCGGTGTCGACGACCAGGCACGGCGTCGGCGGGTCCCGCTCCTCGAGGAAGCGGCGGATCCGGGTGAAGTCGGCGGGCACGGCCGCCAGTGTCGCAAACCGGCGTCAGACGAACCGCCACAGGTGGTCCGGGGTGCCGTTGTCGTCCCACTGGGTGACCTGGGCACCGTCCGCCGTGGACTGCTGGTCGACCGCCATCACCTTGCCGCTGCGGACGTTCACCAGCTTGGACCAGCCGCCGCCGGCGTCGACGATCCGCCAGTTGTGGTCGGGCGTGCCGTTGTCGCGGTACTGCTGCACGTGGGCGCCGTTGTCGAGGCTCTGGTCGTGCACCGCCAGGACCTTCCCGCTGTTGCGGTTGACGATCCGGACGGTGCCGTCGCCGTTGTCGACCACGGCCCAGAGGTGGTCGGCGGTGCCGTTGTCCGTCCACTGGGTGACCTCGGCGGTGTCGGCCAGCGACATGTCCGACACGGCGAGGACCTTCCCGGACCGCTGGTTCTGCAGCTTCCGCCACACCGTCGCCGACGCGGCCGGGCGGGTCAGCAGGGCCAGGTAGCCGCCGGCGACCGGCCGGGCCTGGAAGCCGCGCTGGGTGGCGTCGGCGACGACGTACCAGTCGCTGAACGGGACCCGCTGGGGCGTGGTGTTCGCGTAGCTGTAGACGCCTTCGACCAGCGTCGTGCGGATGTTCGGCTGGTCGGTGAGCCAGGCCGCGGTCCACAGTTCCCAGTCGGCCTTCGTGTAGTTGTTGCGCGGGTCGAGCAGGACGCCGTGGGCGCCCGCGCGGGCCTGGTACCAGGCGGCCTCCTGCGTCGCGACGCCGAAGGGGACGAGGTCGAGGCCGAGCACGCGGTCGGCGAAGCCGTTGTACTTCAGGCTCCACGTGCCCGGCTGGTCGTAGGCGAGCCGCAGGTGCTGGCCGTCCTCTGCGAGCGTCACCCACTGGCTGACGTAGCTGCGGGACGTCGAGCGGTACCGCTGCACGTCGGCGGTGTTGCCGACGGCGGCGGCGATGATCCCCATGGCGCCGACGCCGATGATGCCCTTCAGCGCGAGGTTCGCACTGTGGGCGATGAAGCCGGTGAAGTCGTCGGTCTGGTTCTGGAAGCCGGGGTCGAGGGTGTTGGCCACGAGGTATTCGGCCCACTGCCGCAGGATCCGGTAGTGGGTGTTCGCGAACGCCACGGCGTCGGCCGACGGCAGCCGCTGCACCAGCGCCGCCGCCATGATCAGCAGGTTCGCCGACTCCTCGACGGGCATGCTTTCTTCGTTGCCGTCGTTGTGCCCGGTCGCGTCCGGGTAGTGCGACCCGAGGTCGTGCTCGGCGAACTGGTTCGGCCAGCCGCCGCGTTCGGCGTAGTCGAGCAGGGGTTCCAGCAGCAGCCGCAGGTAGGCCGGCGACAGGTAGAGGTAGGCCGGGAACGCCGGGTACGTGACGTCCACTGTGGACATGTTGCCGTCGGAGGAGATCTCCTTGAGGAACGCCCAGGGCGCGCCGCCCCGGTCCACCAGCTCCGTCCCGCCGAACGCCTGGCGCAGCGCGAGCGCGCAGATCCCGGCGTAGTGCTCGCCGGTGGTGCCGCCACCGGCCGCGGCGACGGCGTCGTCGTGCAGGCGCTGGTCGATGGCGGTCGCGGCGGCCAGCGCGGCGGCGTAGTCGTTCGCGAACCACACCGCCATGTCCGGCCAGCTGCCCCAGTAGTGCGTCCACCAGGGCCGCAGCTCGGTGCCGAGGTAGCGGGCGGCGGGCGTGCGCACGTGCCCGATCGCCAGGGTGAACGGGGCGGCCGTGCCGCCGGCGGGAACGGTGCCGAGGTCCTTGTTGAACGCGAGGACCGGCCACCGGTCGTTGATGGCACGGGGCTGGGCGCTGTCGCTGGAGTTGTTCAGCGTGCCCTGTGCCGCCGACGCACCGCGCACGACGGTGTCCTGCCCGATCTGCCAGGTGGTCCCGGACGCGGGCGCGGCGAGGACGAGCGAGCCCCAGCTCGCCTGGTCGCCGTTCTCCTGCAGCACGCCGGGGCTCGCCGGGCTGCAGCTGAGCAGCGTGTAGCCGCCGGCCTGCTGCTGCGTCCAGGTGACGGGCGTGGCGGTGTCGCCGTGCACCCACTCGGCGGAGGTGTCGAAGTGCAGGTCGACGGTGTGCGCGCGGCCGTCGGCGCTGGCGGCCTGGATGGTGACGTACCCGAACGGCACGCACTGGCGCTGCAGGTTCGCCGGGTCGACCGGGGAGAAGAACGTGACGGTGAGGTTCACCCCGCCGCCGGTGAGGACGAAGATCGACCGGGTGCCGGTGACCTGCAGGCTGACCTGCGTCATCGGCGTCGCGGCCGGGCTGCCGGGCGCGCCGGCGAAGAGGTAGGCGGTCCCGTCGATGCGCGCGAGCCCGCAGAGCGCGGTGATGTGCCCGGTCCAGAAGCCGGCCCAGGTGCCGGCGAGGTTGTCGGCGGGCTGCCAGGTGGACAGGTAGGGCGAGCGGACGATCAGCGGGGTCGCGGGCGGCCGGATCGGGCTGAAGGTCCCGGCGACGGCGGTCCCGGGCAGCCAGAGGGCCGCGGCAACGGCGGCGGCGGTTCCGCCGGCGAGCCGGAGCAGATCGCGGCGGGTGAGGTGGTCGTGTTCTCGAGAGGACATCGGTGGCCCCTTCCAGCGGCGCACGAGCCGGGCAGGGACTTTTTTACATCGTTGGTACAACGTTGTAAATCCGCCGAAGGTCGGCGTTGGGGTGCGGGGTGGACCAGTGGGGCCGCAGGTCCGGTGCCGATTCCGGGCAGGAGGTCGGGTGCGGCTCGGTCAGGCCTCCGGTGCGGATCGGTGCCAGGCCGCGCGGTGGGGTTGCGGTCCGGCTCTCCGGCCCGGCCGGTCCGACGGCAGGCTCGGTTCGGCCAGGCATCCAGCGCGTGGTCGGCGCCAGGCCACGCGATGCGGATGCCGTCAGCCCCTCCAGCCCGGCCGGTCCCACGGCAGGCTCGGTTCGGCCAGGCCTCCGGCGCGTGGTCGGCGCCAGGCCACGCGATGCGGATGCCGTCAGCCCCTCCAGCCCGGCCGGTCCCACGGCAGGCTCGGTTCGGCCAGGCCTCCGGCGCGCGGTCGGCGCCAGGCCACGCGATGCGGATGCCGTCAGCCCCTCCAGCCCGGCCGGTCCCACGGCAGGCTCGGTTCGGCCAGGCATCCAGCGCGCGGTCGGCGCCAGGCCACGCGATGCGGATGCCGTCAGCCCCTCCAGCCCGGCCGGTCCCACGGCAGGCTCGGTTCGGCCAGGCATCCAGCGCGGATCGATGCCAGGCCGCGCGGTGGGGTTGCGGTCCGGCTCTCCGGCCCGGCCGGTTCGACGACAGGCTCGGTTCGGCCAGGCCTTCGGCGCGCGGTCGGCGCCAGGCCACGCGATGCGACTGCGGTCCGGCTCTCCGGCCCGGTCGATCCGACGACAGGCTCGGTTCGGCCAGGCCTCCGGCGCGCGGTCGGCGCCAGGGCGCGCGATGCGGTTGCGTCAGGCCTCCGGCGCGGTTCGGCGCCAGGCAGCGTGGGGCGGTTCGGTCAAGCCGTCCGGCTCGGCCGGTCCGAGGGCGGCCACACGTACGGCAGGTCCGCCGGCACCCCGGGGAACCGCGCGCCGTAGTGCTCCGGGTCCTTGCGGACCAGGGCCGACTGGTGGCTGCGGTGGAGCGCTTCGTCGCCCAGCCACGGCGGGACGTCCCCCGCCGCCGTGAGTTCGTCCTGGGTGCGGACCTCGGGCTTGCCCACCGCCCGGGTGAACTCCTCCCCCAGCTTGCCCGCGCAGGTGTCGGCCGCGCCCAGCTCGCACCACACCCGGCAGACCTCGAGGCCGTAGCGCGTCAGCGCTTCTTCGTACCCGGTCCACATCTTCGCCGCCGGGTGGTGGCGCCAGCCGTAGCCGGGGACCACGAGCGCCCGCAGCACCTGCAGCGCCTCGACGCGCTGCTTCCCGAGACGGCGGCGGTCGAGGACGCGGGCGCTGGCGGTGAAGTCGGCGCACGGCAGGAACGTCTGCATCCCGGCCGGGTACCCGCCTTTCGCCCGGCGACGCCCCTCCTGTGGCCGGATCGGCCACCGGAGGGGCGATGGTCACCGCGGGCCGCTGCGTCCCCGCGCCGCGACGGCCGCTTCCGGTTCGACGCTCACCCGCGGGCGCAGGGGCCGGGCTTCGAGGCCCTCGACGTCGATCACCAGGAACCAGTGGGCGTTGGCCGGGATGTGGATCTTGAACATCGGTGCGGTGGCCACCCCGCCGTGCATGCGGTAGTACTGCCGGCGCTGGTAGGCCTGGAAGTTGACCGCGGTCAGCAGCCGGATGTTGGCCATCGCGGCCAGGCGCACGGTGACCACCGCGTCTCTTCGCACCTTCCCCAGGTCGAATACGCTCGCTTCCATTTTCGTCCCTCTTCCACGCGTGGTATTTCGGTTCGGGTTCGGCCGTCGCGGGCAGCGCGGATCGCGCCGCGCGGCACACGACGGGCGGAAGATCGGAACGGGACTAGCCGGGCCCGGTGCCCGGTTCGCACGGCCGCCACAGCGGCACGAATTCGCCGTGCGCCCAGGGGGACGCCCGGAAGCGGTGCGGGAAGTGGCCCGCGGCCAGGAAGGCGGGCGGGATGGTGGAGCCGGTCCCGGAGGCGGCATCGGAGGGCACGGGCCCATTCGGACGCCGCGGTGCGGGGACGTCCTCGGGCCGATGACTGCCGCGCTGCGCACGGGAGGGTTTTCTGCCGGGTGCGCTTGCGTCGGGACGGGTGGTGACGCAGGTCCGGTCGTTCGCGCCGACGGCGGCCGTTTCCGGGGCCGGGGTGAGTTGCCGGGGCGGCGACGGGAGGGTCGGGGTCCGGAGCAGGAGAGCTCGGGAGGCGTCGGCGGGTGGTTCCTCGCCCGTCGGAGTGGCGAGGGGCTCGACTCTGTCGGCAACCGGGCTCACTGGCTTGACCGTGGGCGCGGCAGTGGGCAGAACCGGGTCGAGAGGGGTCGCGACCGGCGAGACGGAACGCGTGATCGGCTCGACGGAGCCCAGCACCTCCCCCACCGGCGCCAGGACGGCGGCAGCGGATCGGCGCACTGGCGACAGAACGGGTTCCGCAGCACGCACGACAGGCTCCACGATCGCCGCGGTGCCCTGGCGCACGGGCGAAACCACAGCTCCGACACCGCGAACAACCGGCCGGACGGCGCCCGCCACCGGCTCCACAACGGCCGCGGCGCCCTCGCCCACCGGCGAAATTAGGACCCCGACATCGCGAGCAACCGGCCGCACCGAACCCGCCACCGGCTGCGCTACCGCCGCAACGCCGTCGCTCACCGGCGAAACCACAGCCCCCAGACTGCGCGCCGCCCGGTCCACAGAACGCGCCATTGGCTGCGCCGCGGCCGCAGCGCTCTCGCTCACCGGAGCGACCGCCGCGCGAACCACCTGCCCGGCCGACGTCCCGGCCACCGAAGCACCCGCGCCCACCGGCGCGACCACCGCACGAACCACCGGCCCAGCCGACCTACCGGCCACCGCAGCACGCTCGCCCACCGGACTAGCCGCCGCACGAACCACCTGACCAGCCGACGTCCCGGCCGCGGCAGCCACCGGAGAGCCTTCCGCCTTCACCACCCGCGAGACCGGCGCCGCCGCGAGCACCGGCCGGGCGGCTCCCGCGACATCACCCGGCGCAGTCACCACCGTGCCCACCGCACCATCCACCCGGGTCGCTGCGTCGGCGTGGGCGGACGTCAGCCACGACACTAGCCAGAGGCCGGCTACGGCCCCCGCCAGCACCAGCAGCCGTCGCGCGGTGACGGACGCGCCGCCCACCTTGCGAGCCCGGGTCACGTCGGCGAACCTCCACGGTGAGTGCAGGCCTGGGACTTACCCCCCAACGCCTCCGGCCACACTCCCGCTGCGCGCCACCTGGCGCTTCCACTCTTCCGGACTAGCGTTTCCGCCGGGGCGGGGCCGGTTCCGGACTCCGGTCGGGTGAGCGCGATGGACCGGGTGTCGGGCCGTGTGTACGTCCGCTTACTTCACGTTTCCTGCGCACGCCGTTGCCCGGCGAGCGCACCCAGCGCCGTGACACCGTGCTGCAGCCCTTCGCGGAACGTCGCCCGCTGGCCCGGGCTCAGGTCGGCCAAGAGCGCGTTCTCCACCTCGGCGACCGCGGGCGCGCACCCGGCGAGCAGCGCGCGTCCGGCGTCGGTGAGGCCCGCGAGCAGCACGCGCTTGTTGTCCGCTTTCGGGGTTCGCGCGATCAGGCCGCGTTTTTCCAGCGCCAGCACCATTTCGTGCATGGTCTGCGGCCGCAGGAAGGAACGGCGGGCCAGCTGCGCCGACGACAGCGCGCCGCTGGCTTCGAGCACCGTCAGCGCCGTGTACTGCAGCGTGGTGAGCCCGAGCGGCCGCAGGGCGTCGTCGAGCAGCGCCCTGATCACCAGCTCGAGCCGTTTGACCAGGTAGAGGGTCAACGGCGCGCCGGCGGGCTGCTCCTGGGCCGAGGTGCTCACGGCGCCCATCATGACACGCGGGCGCCGCTATGCTCCGATCATGGACCTCGGTCGGCAGACCCGCGTGCGGCAGGCGTTCGACACCTTCTTCGGGGCTCCGGAACCGCCGTCGGAAACCGCTGTCCTCGACCTCTTCCGCCGCACCGCGGAAACCGTGCCCGCGTACCGGAAGTTCCTGCGGGAGCACGGGATCGATCCGGCGAGCGTCGCGACGATGGCCGACTTCCGGCGGCTTCCGCTGGTCGACAAGGCCGGCTACCACCGGCGGTACCCGCTGCCCGAGCTGTGCCGCGGCGGCACGTTCGACGGGCTCGACATGATCGCCGTCTCCTCCGGCTCGAGCGGCCACCCGACGGTCTGGCCGCGCGCGCTCGAAGACGAACTGCACGTCGCACGGCGGTTCGAGCAGGTGCTGGTGGACGCCTTCGGCGCCGATCGGCGTCGCACGCTCGCCGTCGTCTGCTTTCCGCTCGGCACCTGGGTGGGCGGCCTGTTCACCACGGCGTGCGTGCGCCACCTCGCCGCCAAGGGCTGCCCGATCACCGTCGTGGCGCCGGGCAACAACAAGGCGGAGATCCTGCGGGTGCTGCCCGAGCTCGCGCCGCACTTCGAGCAGGTGGTGCTGCTGGGCTACCCGCCGTTCGTCAAGGACGTCGTCGACACCGGCCTGGCCGCGGGCGTCGACTGGCCCGCGTACGCGATCAAGCTCGTGCTGGCGGGCGAGGTGTTCAGCGAGCAGTGGCGCGAGCTGGTGGCCGGGCGGGCGGGGATCGCCGATCCCGTCCGAGACGTCGCGTCGCTGTACGGCACGGCCGACGCGGGGGTGCTCGGCACGGAAACCCCGGTGTCGGCGGGCATCCGCCGGTTCCTCGCCGGCCGTCCCGACCTGGCGCGCGAGGTCTTCGGCGACGCGCGGCTGCCGACGCTGGTCCAGTACGACCCGGCGAGCCGCTTCTTCGAGGTGCACGAGGGCACGCTGGTGTTCACCGCGGACGGCGGCATCCCGCTGATCCGCTACCACATCGCCGACGACGGCGGGCTCCTGCCGCACGCCGAGCTGCTCGCCTTCTGCGCCCGGCACGGCTTCACGCCGCCGCCCGGCCCGGACCTGCCGTTCGTCTACGTGTTCGGCCGCTCGCTGTTCACGGTGTCGTTCTTCGGCGCGAACGTCTACCCGGAGAACGTGACGGTGGGCCTGGAGCAGCCCGGCATCAGCGACACGGTGACGGGCAAGTTCGTGGTCGAGTCGGTGGAGGACGCCGACCGCGACCGCCGGCTGCGCATCACGGTCGAGACGGCCTCCGGTGCCTCGGCCGACGCCGGCCGGATCGCGGAGGCCGTGCGCAGTCAGCTGGTCCGGCTGAACAGCGAGTTCGCGCACTACGTCCCGGCGGAGCGGCAGCTGCCGGACGTGGTCCTGCGCCCGGCGGGCGACCCGGAGTACTTCCCGATCGGGGTGAAGCACCGCTACACGCGGCCTTCCTAGGGGTGGGCGAGTTTGCGGAACCGCTCGCGCCGGTCGTCCGCCGACGAGCCGTCGGCGATGGCGTCGTCGAACCACGAACCGAGCGCGGCCCAGAGTTCGGCGCAGCCGGCGAAGTCGTCGATCACGGACTGCTCGGCCAGCTCGGCGATGTCGGCCACCAGGTGGTCGAGGCGGCGGTCGCACAGGCGGACGTACTCGCGGACGACGACGTTCGCGTCCAGGTTCGTCTTCGCGCGCGGGCCCGCGGCTCCGCGCAGCTGGGCGTGCAGCCGTTCTTCGCAGTACAGCGGGAATCCCGGGATCGAGCCCGGGTAGCCGCACTCGGCCGACCACGCGCGGAACGCGCAGATCGCCTGGTACCGCGTGTACCAGTCCTGCTTCCCCGCCGCCAGGCTCGCCAGTGTCCGCCAGGCGTCGCGATCGGCCGAGCGCCAGCGGTCACGGGTGCGGCCGTCCGGCGGAGGACCCTCGTCGAGCGCGTGGGCGCGCCAGAAGTGCGCGCGGCAGCCGGCCATCTCGGCGACGAGCTCGCGCACGTAGCTGACCTGTTCCCAGACGTGGGCGCGCTGCGGCCGCAGCGGGGCCGCGCGGTCCGGGGAGAACGTCACCATCTCGAAGACGCGGAACAGTTCGTGGCCGCGCAGGGCCGCCAGGTCCGGGTCCTCCCCCATCACCCAGGACCGCCGCTCCGGCAGCCGTCCGCTGTGGCTGATCGTCGCCGCGTGGTAGAGCTCCCGGACCGCACGGCGGGCCACCTCGTCCCGGGCTTCGCCGACCAGACGCGGGTTGCGCGCGCGGTCGCGCAGGTCGCGCTCGCCGCGGGGCCCGACTTCGAGCAGCGAGACCGCGTACACGCTCGCCGCGTTGTAGCACTCCTCCCACGACCGGCGGGGCCCGGCGGCTTCCACGGTCGTGTCGAGCGCGGCGGGGGACGGCGGCCAGCGCCGGTCCGGGCAGACGTCGGCCAGCCGGACGCGGCTGCCGGGGTAGGCGGGCTGGGGTTCGGGCACCGCGCCGGTGACCGGCTCGACGTCCGCCATCGCGCGCCGCACCACCGCCCAGACCAGGGACAGGTCGAGCGCGCGGTTGGTCAGCTGGTGCCAGCTGCGCCGCCAGCGGCGGCCGAACCGGCGGTAGTCCGCGATGAGCCGCTCGATCTCGTACTGCGAGAGCGCGCAGAAGTACGAGCGCATCTCCGCCGCGCGCTGGTTGTACTCGGCCAGCTGCGCCGGGGTCGCCTCGCTGACCAGCAGCTCCGCCACCGGCACGCGCAGCACGCGCCGGTGCAGCTCCAGCCGCTTCTCGCGCGGGATCGCGTACGGCCGGGTCCGGACGTCGAGGTCGACGTACCGGCGGAAGCGCAGCTCGATCGCTTCCCGCAGTTCGGCGCGGCGCCGGGCGCGCGCGTCGCCGGGCACGCCCGCCGTCGTCCGCCGCACCCACCAGGACCCGGCCACGGAGTCGCCGTGGCCGAGGACGAGCGCGTGCCGGTACCGGGCGATGAGCAGAGCGACGTCGCGGCCGCGGCCGGCGTGGCGGGGCTGGCGCGCGAAGTCGGGGCCGATCCACCAGCGGGCCAGCCGCGGGTGGCCGCGGCTGCAGACGGTGATCACGTCGTCGTAGGTGGCGAGCGCGTCGAGGTGCAGGTCGAGCTGCTCCTGCAGGGCGGCGATCTCAAGTCTGATGTAGACGTTGGCCGGGTCGAGGCTGACCGCGCGGTAGTACTCGGCAAGGGCCTCGTCGTAGCGGCGGTTGGTGATGAAGTGGTTGGCGCGCTGGTAGGCGTCGAACAGCTCGCACGGGATCTTCGCGCCGCGCCACGCGGCCCAGTGGATGTTCGTGCGGACGTACGCGCTGCGCGGGATGACCAGCGCGGCCACGGAGTTCGCCGCCCGGTGCAGCACGCGCGGCCAGTTCGTGTCCTCGAGCACCAGCGGGCTCGCGGCGAACCGCGGGACGCGGACGAGTTCCAGGATCAGCTGGTGGCGGCCGGGGGTGTTGCCGGGCCGCACGGTGCCGGTGACGGTGAACGCGGCCGGCGGCTGGGCGAGCCGGATCAGCTTGGTGACGGCCTTCCACCAGCCTTCCGCGGCATCGCCGGCGTGCTCGACGATCTGCAGGAAGTCGTACGAGCTGCCGGCGCCCGGGACCGGTGTCGGGGTGTAGAGCCGGGAGTCGTTGAGGAACCGCTTGAAGGTGGCGGTCAGCTCGACGGCGGAGTCGATCTCGCGGTCGTGGCTGCCTTCGGGCCGTTCGTCGACGAACACCCGGATGTCGATCTGGTTGGCCCGGTAGGCAGCGGCTTCCAGCCGGGCCTTGCCGACGAAGTACAGCGCCAGGACGGCGGAGACGAGCACGACGGACGTCTGCAGCACGGTCCAGGTGATCACGGTGGCGACCTTCGGGTCGCGCACGAACGTCCAGGCCTGGAAGAACGGCAGGTAGGGCACGATCGCGAAGCCCGCCGCGACGAGCCCGGCCGCCACCGCCGCCAGCCACCACCTGATCCGGTGAGCCGCGGGGAGTTCGGCCTGGTCGAAGCCGCCGAGTCGCCGTGCGTGCACCATCACTCACCCCCTCGTGCCAGAGTACTCGCGGAGGGGTGCGTTTCGTTACGGCCCGTCATCCGCGGGCCCGGCGATCACCGGGTGTGCCCCGATTCGGGGACGTACCAGCACTCGAACCTTCGACCGTGCAGCCCCGGTTTCCGCTCTCCATCCGGTTGCGCCCGTTGGTCCACCTAGTGCAGATGCACTATGCTGAGGCTTCACGGTTGAGCCGTCAGCCGCTGCCGGACGTTCCGCGCCCGGGCCGGCAGGCCGCCCTCCGCCGGCATCCCGTCCCGCACCGTCCGGTCCGCCCCGCTGCCCGACGAAAGGTGTGTCGCGATGGTTCCCGAACCGCGCTCGGCCGACCACCAGCTCACCCGCCCCGGCCGGCTGACCGCCGACGGCCACATGGCGCTGCGCGTGCTCCGCCCCGGCGCCCGCACGCTGCTCGTCGAGGTGACCGGCGAGGTCGACCTGGGCACCGCCCGCCGCCTGGACGAAGTGCTGCAGGACCACGTCCGCGGCGACCTCGGGGAGGTCGTCGTCGACCTGGCCGGCGTCACGTTCTTCTCCGTCGCCGGGCTGAACTCGCTGCTGCGCGCGCAGCTGCTCGCCGACTCGGCCGGGGCGCGCCTCACGGTGGACGCCGGGGGGTCCCGCGCGGTGCGGCGGCTGTTCACGCTGCTGCCGACCGACTTCGACTGCGTCGCCGACGTCCGCCCGATCCCCTGACCGCTCACCCGGCCGCCTGACGGCCCAGCCGCCGGACGGCTTCGACGATCGCCGCGTTCGGCACACCCTTCACCAGGTATTCGGTGACGCCGGCCGCCGCCAGCCCGGCGATCGAGGCCCGGTCGGCGTAGGCGGAAAACGCCAGGATGGCCGTGTCCGGGCTGCACCGGGCGATCTCGCGCGCGGCCCGCGCCCCGCCGCCGCCGGGCATCCGGACGTCGAGGACGGCGACCGCGGGCCGGTGCCGCTCGGCGAGCCGGATCGCCTCGTCGGCGTCGCCGGCGACCGCGACCACCGCGATGTCGGCCTCGGAGTCCAGGACCTCCTTCAGCACCTCGCGGATCATCACGTCGTCGTCGGAGATCAGCACGCTCAGCTCGGTCACGGCGCGGGCTCCGTCGCGTCGGGCAGCAGCGGCAGCCAGAACTCGACGACGGTGCCCTCGCCGGGCGTGCTGTCCACCGAGAGCCAGCCGTGCGCCGCTTCGGCGCGTTCGTGCATCTCGACCAGCCCGAAGTGGCCCGAGCCGGCGTCGCCCCCGGCCGTGCCGACGCCGTCGTCGGTGATCCGCACCCGGGTTCCGCGGTCCACAGTGGACAGCGTGACCACGACCCGGGTCGCGCGCGCGTGCCGGTGGACGTTGCTGAGCGCCTCCTGGCAGATCCGGTAGACGGTAATCGCCGCTTCGGGGGACGGCTCGGCGGTGAGCTCGTCCCGCACCTCGTGCGCCAGCCCCCAGCGGCTCGCGACGTCGTCGACGTAGGCCGAGACCGCCTCCACGAGGCCGTGCCGGTCGAGCTCCGGGGGCCGCAACCGGGACACCAGCCCGCGCAGCCGGGCGATCGCGGCGGCGACCGACTCGTCGAGGCTGCCGACGGCGGCGGCGTGCGGCTCCGGCAGCCGGGAGGCCAGCAGCTGCAGGCGCATGCCGACGGCGACCATGGACTGGATCGACTCGTCGTGGACGTCCCAGGCGATCCGGCGCCGCTCCACCTCCTGGGCCTCGACGAGGTGCCCGACCAGCCGACGGCGTTCGCGCAGGGCCTGCTCGGCGTTGCGGCGCTCGGTCATGTCCCGGGTGACCTTGCCGAAGCCGTGCAGCCGCCCGTGCTCGTCGAACAGCGCCGTGATGACCACGTTCGCCCAGAACCGGGTGCCGTCCTTGCGCACCCGCCAGCCTTCGTCCTCCAGCCGCCCTTCGGCGACGGCGGTCTCGAGTTCACGGGCGGGCTTGCCCGCCGCCACGTCCTCGGCCGGGTAGAACACCGAAAAGTGCTGCCCGATGATCTCCTCGGCGGTGTAGCCCTTGATCCGCTCGGCGCCCGTGTTCCAGCTCGAAATGTGCCCGCCGGTGTCGAGCATGAAGATGCCGTAGTCCTGGACGCTCTGGACGAGCAGGCGGAACCGTTCTTCGCTTTCCCGCAACGCCAGTTCGGCCGCGCGGCGCTCGGTGACGTCCCGGGTGACCTTCCCGAACCCGTGCAGCCTGCCCTGTTCGTCGTACAACGCGGTGATCACCACGTTCGCCCAGAAGCGCGTGCCGTCCTTGCGCACCCGCCACCCCTCGTCCTCCAGCCGTCCCTCCGCGACGGCGATTTCCAGTTCACGGGCGGGCTTGCCCGCCGCCACGTCCTCGGCCGGGTAGAACACCGAAAAGTGCTGCCCGATGATCTCCTCGGCGGTGTAGCCCTTGATCCGCTCGGCGCCCGTGTTCCAGCTCGAAATGTGCCCGCCGGTGTCGAGCATGAAGATCCCGTAGTCCAGCACGCCCTGCACCAGCAGCCGGAACCGGTCGTCGTCCATGCGGCAACTCTGCCGGATCCCCGCGCGCCCGGCACGGCCACGAGCCGCCGGCTCAGCCCGCGACCACGGCGGGCGAGGCGGGCAGGATGCACCAGACGACCTTGCCGCGGCCGTGGCGCTCGGTCCCCCGCACCGAGGACAGGCGGTCGACGAGCGCGAGGCCCCAGCCGCCGTCGGCCCCGGCGGGGCGGCGCACCGGGGGCGCCGGGTTGTCGTCGAAGACCTCGACGCGCAGGTCCGCGGCGGCCACGGTCAGCCGCAGCACCGGGTTACCGGCGCCGTGGCGCAGCGCGTTCGCCGCCAGCTCGGTGACGACCAGCAGGGCGTCGTCCACCGCGGCGCCGTCGGTCCAGGCCAGCAGGATCAGGCGGGTGAACCGGCGGGCGAGGGCGAGGGCGCCGGCGGAGCCGGTCAGCACGCACTCCGCGGCGAGCGGGGCAGGGGTGTCCACCCCGCAAGCCTGCGCGAAGAGCACCGGGCGGCGCGAGATGCAAACCGCCCTGCCCCGGCTGGTGCAGGTGCATCAGCCGATGAGGCCCTCGCGGCGGGCCACCGCGACGGCTTCGAGCTTCGACCGCGCGCCGAGCTTCTCCAGCACGCGCTGGACGTGGTTGCGGGTGGTGTTGCGGGACACGCCCAGCCGCCGTCCGATTTCGTCGGTGGTCGCGCCTTCGGCGAGCAGGTCGAGGGTTTCGCGTTCCCGCGCGGTCAGGGCGGCACCCGGGCTGCGGCCGGCGAGCCGGTCGAAGAGGCCGGGCAGCAGCTCGGGGTCGAAGACCACGGCGCCGGCGGCCACGTCCCGCACGGCGGTTTCCAGCACGCCGAGCTGGGCGGACTTGAGCAGCAGCCCCGCGCCGCCCGCCTTGGCGACCTGCACGGCGACCGCGGGAGTCGCGTCGCCGGTCAGCACCAGTACGCGCGCGCCACCCGCACCGAGCTGCGCGATGACGTCGAGCGCGTCGCCGTCGGCGAGCCGCCGGTCCAGCACCACGACGTCGGGCGCGTGCTCGCGCACGTCGGCGATCGCCTCCGCCCGGGACCGCGCCCGGCCGACGACGGTGAGGCCGTCGGCGCGGTCGAGGGCCAGCTGCAGCGCCTCGGCGACCATGTCGTGGTCCTCCACGAGCAGGACGCGGACGGGGCGAGGTTCCTCGGCGCGGCTCACGGCGTTCCCTCACTCCGGCGGTGTCGGCCCGCATATCCTAGGCGCACGGGCCCGCGGCTGCCGCGGGTCACCAGGCCGGGGAGCTCGGCCGCAGCAGTCCCTCGGGTCCGCTGACCGGCAGCCAGTCGACGAGGTCCTCGTGGTGACCCGGCGCGCGGAACACCGGCGGGCGGAACGAGCCGGCGGGCGGCCCCGCGACCCGCAGCACCTCCAGGAACCGGGCGACCGCGCACGGCTCGGGCAGGATCTGCGAGCCCCCGAGGTAGGCGAGCAGCCGCACGGCGCCGCCGCCCGCGGGCTCGACGACCGCCGACCAGCCGTGCACCTCGTCCCAGATCAGGGCCACGTCGTGCCCCGGCAGGTCCGGGAGCGTCCGGTCGAGCGCGACGTACCCGGAGGCGGGCACGTCGAGGTCGAGCGAACACGATTCGTACCCGACGCCGACCGCCCGGGCGACCCGGCCGAGGTAGGCGCGCAGCCCCCGGGCGAAGTGGTATTCGATGTCCCTGCCGAATCCGATGAGCGTGTTCATGGTTCCGCCTCCCACACCCGCTGGAGACCGGAATACCCGATTCGGGCAGCGATCACACTTTCGTGGTCATTCTTCGATGGCGCCGCCCACGGCCCTGAGGTGCGCCCGGAAAGTCAAGCCCGGATTCGTTTCCCGGGCCGCCAGGAATTCACCGAAACGCACTTGGCTGCGCAACGGTTCGCCGCCGCGGATCCGGTCGGCCTGGCGGCGTTCGGTGTCGCGGATTCCTTCGGCGAGGGTGAACAATTCACCCGCCCGGGCGAGCGGGACGAAGAGGACGCCGTCGTCGTCGCCCAGCACGAGGTCCGCCGGCCCGATCCGCCAGGTCCCGACGATCGCCTCCGCCAGCCCGCCGTCGACGCGCGGGCCCAGGCTGAGCGGCCCGGTGGGCAGCGACCCGAGGCTGAACACCGGCAGCCCGATGGCGCGGATGTCCGCGGTGTCGCGGTGCAGGCCCCAGATCACCACCCCGGAGAGCCCGGCGGCGCGCGCCTCGAGGACGACGAGGTCCCCGACGCAGCTTTCGTCGAGCCGCCCGCCGTTGTCGACCACCAGGACGCCGCCTTCGGGCGCGTCCTCGAACGCTTCGAGGAAAACGTCGACGCTGCCGACGTGCCGGGCCGGGACGGCCGGGCCGAACAGCCGGCTGCCCGCCACGACCGCCCGCGTCGGCGCGGGCGCGCAGCGCACCGGCAGCCCGGCGCGGATGCACGCGTCGGCGAGGTGGGCGGTGGTCAGCGTCGCGAAGCGCTGTTTGAGTCCTTCGTGCTCCATGCGCCGAATCTAGCCAGCGGTCTCCTCGCTCAGCCAGGCCAGGTACCCGGCGCTCCCGCCGACGATCGGCGTGGCGATCACCTCGGGCAGGTCGTACCCGTGCAGCTGCCGGAGCCGTTCGGTGAGCGCGGGCACCCGCTCGGCGGTGGTCTTGATCTCGACCCGCCACTCCTGGTCCGTCCGCACGGCGCCGTCCCACCGGTAGACGCTGGTGATCGGCCCGGCGATCTGGGCGCAGGCCCCGAGCCGGGCTTCGACCGCCTGCGTGGCCAGCTCCCGTGCGGAGGCTTCCGAGTCGGTCGTGGACGTGACGATCACGTGTTCTGCCACCATGCGGCGAGGTTACCGGCCCGGGCGGGTGGTCACGGCTGTCCCGAGCGGCGGCCCGACCGCCGGCAGCGGCCCGGCTATCGGCCCGACCCAGCCATCGCGGCCGCCCCGAACAGCGGCCCGATCGCCAGCAACGGCACCGCCGCTCGCCAGCCGACCGCGACCGGCCGCCGCAGCGTTCCGCGCGGGCACCCCGAATCCCAGTCCCAGGAACGCGCCCGATCTTCCGCAGCCACGCCCGCTACCGGCCCAGGCGGGCCATCGCGGCCGCCCCCCAACAGCGGCCCGACCGCCACCAGCAGCGCTGCGGCCGCCAGTGCATTCCGAGCGAGCACCCGGATCCGAGCACCCCCGCCCACTATCGGCCCAACCGCGCCATCGCGACCGCCCCCAACAGCGGCCCGACCGACAGCAACGGCACCGCCGCTCGCCAGCCGACCGCGCCTGCCAGGAGCGGGAGCAGCTGGATCGTGCCCGCGCTCAGCAGGAACCCCGCCGCCGTCATGGCCGTGAGGGCCGTGCCGACGTACCGGGGGTCCGCCGTTTCCGTGAGGGCTGCGGAAAACTGGCCGGAGTCGGCGATCACCGCCACTCCCCAGACCAGCAGCAGGGGCAGCAGCGCGGCCGTGCCGGACGCCGGGACCGACAGCAGCGCGCAGGCGCCGCTGACCAGCATGGCCGTCGTCGCCACGACCGCGCGGCCGCAGCGGTCCGAAAGCGCGCCGCCCAGCAGGCAGCCCGCCGCGCCGCCGAGGCCGATGACCGCGAACGCCGTCGGGCCGCCCGGGCCGCCGGTCGCCGCCAGGTAGGCGGGCAGCCACGCCCACAGCGCGTACAGCTCCCACATGTGCCCGAAGTACCCGAGGCACACCAGGCGCTGGCGGCGGTCGGCCGCCATCCGCAGCAGGTACCGCGGCTGCCACGGCGGGGCGGGCGCCAGGCCGGGACCCGGCCGGACGAAGGCCGCCGAGACCACCGCGCCGACCGCCGCCAGCCCGGCCGACCAGCGCAGGACCGCTTGCCAGCGCCCGGGTTCGAGTGTCACCAGCAAGCTCGGCAGGGCCGAGCCGAAGGTCAGCGCCGCGAGCAGGACACCGAGGGCGAGTCCGCGCCGCCGCGGGAACCACGACACCACGACCTTCATCCCGACCGGGTACACCCCGGCGAGCGCGAAGCCGGTCGCGAACCGCAGCGGCACGACGAGCCCGGCGCACCACGGCAGGGCCGCCGTGGCGGCCGCCGCCAGCAGGGCGCTGACGGCCATCAGCAGCGGTGGCCGCACCCGGTCGGCGAGGTTGAGGGCGGCCGAAACGACCGCGCCGCAGGCGAAGCCGAGCTGGACGGCCGCCGCCAGCAGGATCGCGGGTTCGCCCGCCAGGCCCCATTCGGCGCGCAGCGCGGGCAGGACCGCCGACGCGGAGAACCACACGCTCATCGCGCACACCTGCACCACGGCGAGCAGCCCGAGCTGCCGCCCGCCCGCCACCGGCCGGAGGATGATCACGCACTCCACTTGCGAGCACCGCGGCGCCGGAGTCAACGGCGGCCGCCACCGCGTCACACCTTGGGCTGGAAAACCTCCCACATCGCGGACGCGGATTCATCCGGAATTCGAGACACCGCAACCACCCGGCGGCCAGGATGGGCGGCGCCCCGTTCCCCGACGTGAGGATCCGAGGATGAGCCGCTCGTCCGCCATGGCCGTCGCCGCACTGGTGACCGCCGCGGTCCTGACCCCCGCCACCGCCCACGCCGCGAGCCCGCCGTTCACCTCCTCGGTCTTCGAAGCGACCCACAACAGCTACTCGGGCAACGTCGACGGGGCCAAGAACTCCCTCGCCTACCAGCTCGACCACGGCGTGCGGTTCCTGGAACTCGACGTGCACGACAACGGCTACGCGACCGCGCACGACTACGGCGTCGGGCACGACTCCCCCGGCAACCTCGTGGACCACAGCGGCGGCAACCCGGCGTCGAACAACCTGCGCGACTGGCTGGCCGTGGTGAACACGTGGTCGGCGCAGCACCCGGCCGCCGCGCCGATCGTCGTCATGCTCGACCTCAAGGACGACCTGACCGACAACCCCTCGTTCGCGGACGGCAACCTGACCGCGCTCAACCAGGAGCTGGAGTCGGTGTTCGGCGCTCGGCTGCTGCGCGCGCAGGACTACCCGGCGGCGCAGCCGGACGTCGACGCGCTGCGCGGGCGCGTGCTGCCGCTGCTGTCCGGCGACGCCGGCTCCCGCACCGAGTACAAGCGCGACGTCGGCTACCACCCGGCGGTCGCGCTCAACGGCCGCGGCCAGGTCGTCGAGGTGCACGACTCTGGCGCGGGCGCGCTCTGGTACTGGACCGGGACCTACGGCGCCGACGGGCGCATCACCTGGCTGCGGCACGGCAAGTACGACAGCGGGCAGACGCCCGCCGTCGCGTTGAACGACAACGGCGACCTCGTCGAGGTGCACCAGTCGCAGACCGCCGCCACGCTCTGGTACCACGTCGGCAAGCTCGGCGCGGACGGCGAGATCACCTGGCAGGCGTCCCACCAGTACGACAACGGCGTCCTGCCGACGGTCGCCTTCACCGACGCGACGCACCTGCGGGAGATCCACCAGAGCCAGAGCAGCAGCCAGAACTGGACCTGGAACGGCGTGCTCGCGGGCGCCACGGTGTCATGGACCGGCAACGCGAAGACGTCCGACGCGCGGTTCGCCAAGGCCACCGCCACGAGCGCCGGCCGCACGGTGTCGGTGTGGACCGGCGCGGACGGCCCGACGCCGTCGAACACCCTGCGCGTGGACACCGCCGGCACCACCGGCGACCGGATCCGCTACCGGCAGGTGGCCTTCGACGAGTTCCAGCAGGGCGACAGCGCCGAACTCCGCCAGGGCGCGCTGTTCTACGGCGCACCGGCGACGGAGTCGGCGTTCATCACCTCCGCGCGGCAGGCGGGGAAACTGGTCCGCGGCTGGGACTTCGACTCCGCCAGCCAGGCGACCACTCCCCTGGCGAACTACCCGGCGACCAACCACCCGTACGACGCTTGGTACCAGAACCTGGTCACGCAGAACGGCGCGGTCGAGTAGCGGACCACGGGCGACGGCCCGGAACTGTCGGTGGTCTCCGGTAGCGTGGAAAACGGGGGGGCGCCCCCGCGGCCGGCGGCGGCGCTTCGCCGGGGCGCGCCCGGTCGACAGCGCCGGATCCGAGGACGGCTGACGGCGACCGTCAGCGCTTCGCCAGGAACCGGTAAGCCGTCCCCGCGAAGCTCGGCGGCATGAAGAACCTGCACGTCCTGATCTCCGGCGCGAGCATCGCCGGCCCCGCCCTCGCCGGTCTGCTGACCCGCGCCGGCTGCACCGTCACCGTCGTCGAACGCGCTCCGGCGCTGCGGTCCGGCGGGCAGGCCGTCGACTTCAAAGGCGCCACCCACCGGACCGTCCTGGCGCGCATGGGCCTCCTCGACGAGGTCCTGCGCCGGCAGACCGGCGGGCAGGACCAGACGATCGTCGACGCCGCCGGGCGCCCGCGGGCGGTGATCCCCGGCGAGTTCACCGGCGGCGAGATCGAGATCCGCCGCGGCGACCTGGCGGAGCTCCTGTACGAGCGCTCCGGCTGCGAGTACCTGTTCGGCGACACCATCACGTCGCTGACCGAGACGGCCGGCGGTGTCGACGTCACCTTCGCGCACGCGGCGCCGCGGCGGTTCGACCTCGTCGCCGGCGCCGACGGCATCCACTCGAACGTCCGGCGGCTGGCGTTCGGCCCGGAACGCGGCTACGTGCAGTACCTCGGCCACCACTACGCCCTCGCCGAACTCGGCGAGGACCTCGCCCGCGGCGAAGCGGAGATGTACAACGAGCCGGGCCGGATGGCCGCGGTCGGCGGCCCGAAGGCGTCGGCGTTCTTCGTCTTCGCCTCGCCCGAGCTCGACTACGACCGCACCGACACCGCCCGGCAGCGGCAGCTGCTGGTGGACGCCTACCGGGGCGCCGGCTGGCGGGTGCCGGAGCTGATGGCCCGGATCCCGCAGGCCCGCGAATTCCACCTGGACTCGCTCAGCCGGGTCACGATCGACCGGTACTCCCGCGGCCGGGTCGTGCTGCTCGGCGACGCCGCTTACGGCAACACCCTCGGCGGCTTCGGCACCGGCCTGGCGGTCGTCGGCGCGTACGTGCTCGCAGGCGAGCTCCTCGCCGCGGACGGCGACCACCGGATCGCCTTCGCCCGCTACGAGGAGCTTATGCGGGACTACGCGAAGGTCTCGCAGCGCGGCAGCGCCGGGCCGTTCCTGGCGCCGCCGTCCCCGCTCCGGATCAAGCTGCGGGACTGGACGTTCAAGTCCCGCTTCCTGCTCGGCCTGCTGCTCAAGGCGACCGACGGGTTCGCCACCGGCATCGAACTGCCGGACTACGCCTCGGGGTCGTAGGCGAGGTTCGGCCGCAGCCACTGCTCGACCTCGGCGACCTCGACACCCTTGCGGCGGGCGTAGTCCTCGACCTGGTCGCGGCCGAGCCGTCCGACGGTGAAGTAGCGGGAGTCCGGGTGGGCGAAGATCAGCCCGGACACGCTCGCCGCCGGCGTCATCGCGAACGACTCGGTCAGGGCCATCCCGAGTTCGTCCGCGGCCAGCAGGTCGAACAGCTCGCGCTTCTGGCTGTGGTCGGGGCTGGCCGGGTAGCCCAGTGCCGGGCGGATGCCGCGGAACCGCTCGGCGTGCAGGTCCGCCAGCTCCGGCTGCGCGTCCGGCTCGAACCAGTCGCGGCGGGCACGCAGGTGGATGTGCTCGGCGAAGGCCTCGGCGAGCCGGTCGGCCAGCGCCTTGACCATGATCGCGCGGTAGTCGTCGTGTTCGGCCTCGAACCGCTTGGCCAGCTCGTCGGCACCGTGGATGGCCACCGCGAAACCGCCGAGGTGGTCGCCGACCGGCGCGATGTAGTCGGCCAGACAGCGGTTCGCCCGGTCTTCGGGCTTGGCCGTCTGCTGCCGCAGCATCGGGAACTTGACGTGCGCGTAGTCGCCGTCCAGCAGGATGTCGTCGCCTTCGCTGTGCGCCGGCCAGAACGCGTACGCGCCCTTCGCGGTGAAGCTGCCGTCGGCGATGATCTGGTCCAGCAGGGTGTTCGCGTCGTCGAACAGCTCGCGGGCGACCGGCTGCTCCAGGATCGCCGGGTACTTGCCCTTGAGCTCCCAGGCCAGGAAGAGGAACTGCCAGTCGACCATCTCACGCAGTTCCGCGATGCCCGGCTCGACCACGCGGACGCCGGTGAACGCCGGGGCCGGCAGGCCGTCGAACGCGACCTTCTCGGGGTTCGCGCGGGCCTGTTCGAGGGTGAGCATCGGACGGCGCTGCTTGCTCGCGTGCTGCTCGCGCAGCACTTCCTGGTCCGCCCGGTTCTTCTCGGCCAGCGCGATCGAGCGGTCCGGGTCGAGCAGGTCGGACACGACGCCGACCACGCGCGAGGCGTCCAGGACGTGGACGGTCGCGTTGTCGTAGACCGGGGCGATCTTGACCGCGGTGTGCTGCTTGGACGTCGTCGCGCCGCCGATGAGCAGCGGCATCTTCAGGCCGCGCCGCTGCATCTCGGTGGCGACGGCGACCATCTCGTCCAGGGACGGCGTGATCAGCCCGGAGAGCCCGACGGCGTCGGCGCCTTCGGTCACCGCGGTGTCGAGGATCTTGCCCGCCGGCACCATCACGCCGAGGTCGATGACCTCGTAGTTGTTGCAGCCGAGCACGACGCCGACGATGTTCTTGCCGATGTCGTGGACGTCGCCCTTGACCGTGGCCAGCACGACTTTGCCCTGGCCACCGGTCGAGGCCAGCCGGCCCTCCTGGCGCGCCTTCTCCTTCTCCGCCTCCATGTACGGCTCGAGGTAGGCGACGGACCGCTTCATCACGCGCGCGCTCTTGACCACCTGCGGCAGGAACATCTTGCCGGAGCCGAACAGGTCGCCGACGATCTTCATGCCGTCCATCAGCGGGCCCTCGATGACGTCGAGGGGCCGCGCCAGCTGCTGCCGCGCCTCTTCGGTGTCTGCCTCGATGTAGTCGACGATGCCGTGGACCAGGGCGTGGGACAGGCGCTCGCCGACCGTGCCTTCGCGCCAGGAGAGGTCCACGACGCGCTTGGTGCCGCTGCCCTTGACGTTCTCGGCGAAGCTCACCAGCCGGTCGGTGGCGTCTTCGCGGCGGTCGAAGAGCACGTCCTCGACCAGTTCCAGCAGGTCCTTCGGGATGTCCTCGTAGACCGCGAGCTGGCCGGCGTTGACGATGCCCATGTCCAGCCCGGCCTTGACGGCGTGGAACAGGAACGCCGAGTGCATCGCCTCGCGCACCACGTCGTTGCCGCGGAAGGAGAACGACAGGTTCGAGATGCCGCCGCTGGTCCGGGCACCGGGACAGCGCTGCTTGATCCGGGGCAGGGCGTCGATGAACGCCTTCGCGTAGCCGTTGTGCTCGGCGATGCCGGTGGCGACGGCGAGGACGTTCGGGTCGAAGATGATGTCCTCGCCGGCGAAGCCCGCCTTCTGCGTCAGCAGGTCGTACGCGCGGCCGCAGATCTCGACCTTGCGGTCGGCGGTGTCGGCCTGCCCCTGCTCGTCGAAGGCCATCACGACGACGCCGGCGCCGTAGTTCCGGATGGTGCGGGCCTGGGCGAGGAACGGCTCCTCGCCCTCCTTGAGGCTGATCGAGTTGACCACGCCCTTGCCCTGCAGGCAGCGCAGGCCCGCTTCGAGCACGCTCCACTTGGAGCTGTCGACCATCACCGGGATCCGGGCCACCTCGGGCTCGGTGGCGATCAGGTTGAGGAACGTCGTCATCGCCTGCTCGGATTCGAGCAGGTCGGCGTCCATGTTGACGTCGAGCAGGTTGGCCCCGCCGCGGACCTGCTCCAGCGCGACGTCGACGGCGCCGGCGTGGTCGCCGGACTCGATGAGCCGCCGGAACCGCTTCGAGCCGGTGACGTTCGTCCGCTCGCCGATCATCACGAAGCCGGTATCGGCGCCGATGCCGAACGGCTCGAGGCCGCTGACGCGCGTGTGCGTGCGCGGGGCCGGCACCTCCCGCGGCGTGACGCTCTTGGCGGCCGCAGCGATCTTCGCGATGTGCGCCGGGCTCGTGCCGCAGCAGCCGCCGACCAGGTTGACCAGGCCTTCGCGGGCGAACCCGCCGACCAGCCCGGCCGTCTCCTCCGGGGTCTCGTCGTAGCCGCCGAACGCGTTCGGCAGGCCGGCGTTGGGGTGGCAGGCGACGTAGGTGTCGGCGAGCCGGGAGAGCTCCTCGACGTGCGGGCGCATCTCGGCGGCCCCGAGCGAGCAGTTCACGCCGACGACCAGCGGTTTCGCGTGCTCGATCGAGCTCCAGAACGCCTCGACGGTCTGCCCTGACAGCGTCCGGCCGCTCAGGTCCACGATCGTCACCGAGATCCACAGCGGCAGCTGCGGCGCGACCTCCCGCGCGGCGGCGATCGCGGCCTTGCAGTTGAGCGTGTCGAAGATCGTCTCGACCAGCAGCAGGTCTACGCCGCCCTCGGCGAGGCCGGCGATCTGCTCCGCGTAGGCCGCCTTGACCTGCTCGAACGTGACCGCCCGGTACGCGGGGTCGTCGACCTTGGGCGAGAGGCTGAGGGTGACGTTGAGCGGGCCGATCGACCCGGCAACGAACCTGCCGCCCGCTTCGTCGGCGGCCTGGCGGGCCAGCTGCGCGCCACGGACGTTCATCTCGTGGACGTAGGCCTGCAGGCCGTAGTCGGCCTGGCCGATGCTGGTCGCGGTGAAGGTGTTGGTCGTGGTGATGTCCGCGCCCGCGGCCAGGTACTGGCGGTGGACGTCGAGGATGACGTCCGGGCGGGTGAGGTTCAGCAGGTCGGGGTCGCCGGTGACGTCGTGGGTGTGCTCGCCGAAGCGGTCGCCGCGGTAGTCGGCCGGGGTCAGCCCGGCGCCCTGCAGCATGGTGCCCCAGGCGCCGTCGAGGACGGCCACCCGCTGGTCCAGCAGCGCGCGCAACCTGGCTTCGGACTCGTGCGGGGTGTTCACCGGCAGCCTCCCTCGGTCGGGAGGCGCCCTTGCGTGGTCAGTCCCGGTCGAGCGTGGCGGACCCCGTGGTCCGTTGCAGCGCCTCTCGACCTGTGGTCCACGGTATCGGATCCGGGCCCGCGCACGCCATCCCGCCCCGCCCTCGTGCCCACGGAGTGGGACACCGTCCTTGATCGTCCACAGTGGAGCGTCTGGTCCACCCTGCACCTCCGGTCGTGCCCGCGACTGCCGGCCCCCAGTGTCCCAGCCCGCCATCGAACACCCCTCAAGGCCACTTCGCGTGGCGCTGCACTCACGCAGCGCGACCGCCCGGCCGTCTTGAAAACTGAAACACGTTCTAATACACTCCGCGGGTGGACTACGGAATCGTGCTGTTCACCAGCGACCGGGGGATCACCCCGGCGGCCGCCGCGCGCGCCGCGGAGGCCGCGGGGTTCTCGACCTTCTACGTCCCCGAGCACACCCACATCCCGGTCAAGCGCGAGTCACCCCACCCGCGCACCGGCGACGCCTCCCTGCCCGACGACCGCTACAGCCGGACCCTCGACCCGTGGGTCGCGCTGGCGACGGCGGCCGCGGTCACCTCCCGCATCCGGCTGTCGACCGCCGTGGCGCTGCCCGTGGAGAGCGACCCGATCACCCTGGCCAAGACGATCGCCAGCCTCGACCACCTCTCCGGCGGCCGCGTCACGCTCGGCGCCGGCTTCGGCTGGAACGTCGACGAGCTCACCGACCACGGCGTGCCCGGGAACCGCCGCCGCACCGCGCTGCGCGAGTACCTCGAAGCGATGAGTGCACTGTGGACACAGGAAGAGGCCGCCTACGACGGGGAGTTCGTCTCCTTCGGACCGAGCTGGGCGTGGCCGAAGCCGGTGCAGGCCCACATCCCGGTGCTGCTCGGCGCGGGCCCGGCGGAGAAGACGTTCCGCTGGATCGCCCGCCACGCCGACGGCTGGCTCACCACCCCGGCCGACACCGACCTCGACGGGCACGTGGCACTGCTGAAGGAAATCTGGCGTTCCGAAGGGCGCGTCGGTGCGCCGCGGATCTGCGCGCTCGGCGAGCGGCCGGATCCGCGGCGCCTGGCGCACTTGGCTTCCCTGGGCGTGACCGAGACGATCTTCGGGCTCCCCGACCGTTCGCCCGAAGAAGTCGAGGAGTGGATCGGGCGGTTGGCCGGGAAACTCGCCCTCGCCGGCGTCCCGGCGTCGTGACGGGTCTCCCGGCCGGCACCCGGGAGACGATCCGCCGCAACTCCCGGTGTGCGGCCGGCCGCCACACACCGGGAGCACCCCCCGGGGGTCAGCTCTCGGCCGCGACGCCCTGGCGCGCCCGCAGGTCGAGTTCGATCTGCTCCAGGGAACGACCCTTGGTCTCCGGAACCAGCCACTTGGTCAGCCCGAACAGCACCACGTTCACCCCGGCGAACAGGAACATCGAGCCGCCGATGCCGAGGGACTTCGGGTCGGAGATGATCGGGAACACCGCGCTCACGATGCCCGTCGCCGCCCAGAGGACCACGCTGCTGACGCCCATGCCCGTCGCCCGGTACTTCAGCGGGAACACCTCGGACATCATCACCCAGACGACCGCGCCCCAGCCGAGTTCGTAGCCCACCAGGTACAGCACCATCATCACCAGCATCAGCAGGCCGCGCGTGCCGGTGTCGTGGACGTTCAGCACCACCAGCCCGGCCGCCACCAGCGTCACCACCATGATCACGTTGCCGATGAGCAGCAGCGGCTTGCGGCCCCAGCGGTCCACCACGAACACGACCCACGCGGTGAACAGGAACTTCGTCACGCCCAGCAGCACGCCCGAAAGCAGGGCGGCCTGCGTGGCGAAGCCGAGGCCGATCAGCATCGTCGGGAAGTACGCGTTGATCGCGTTGACGCCGCTGAACTGCTGGCCGATCGCGAGCAGCAGCGCGACGACGACCATCGGCCGCACGAACCCGGAGAACAGGTCGCGGATCCGCGGCTTCTCCTCCGTGTCGAGCCGGATGACCTCGTGGATGGTCGCGATCTCCTCGTCGAGGTCGACGGTGCTGCCGTGCGCGCTCGCCAGCACGCGCCGGGCCTCGTCCTCCCGGCCGTTCTTGACCAGCCACCGAGGGGTTTCCGGCAGGAACACCAGCCCGATCAGCAGGACCACCGCGGGCACGATCGCGCCGGCGAACATCCAGCGCCACGCCGAAACCGGGCCGAGCCAGTAGCTGACCAGGAACGCGATCAGGATGCCCAGCACGATGAAGATCTGGTTGAGCGCGCCCATCGCGCCCCGCCACTTCGCCGGGGCCAGCTCGGACAGGTAGGTCGGGACGGTCGACGACGAAAGCCCGATCCCCAGCCCGATGATCAGGCGCGAGAGCACCAACAGCACGAACGTCGGCGAAAAGCTCGCCGCCAGCGTGCCCACGATGACCACACCCGCGGCGACCATGATGGTGCGGCGGCGGCCGAGAGCTTCGTTGGTGCGGCTGGAGAACAGCGCGCCGACGATGGCCCCGACCGACAGGCTGGCGGTGACCACGCCCTTGTCCCAGCTGGTCAGCGCCCACAGTTTCCCGATGAACGGGAGCACCCCGGAGATCACGCCGAGGTCGTAGCCGAAGAGGATGCCGCCCAGTGCACCGAAGAAGTACAACGTGGGTCGGCTGATGTGCCGCGCCGGGGCTGTCAGTGCCCTTGACGGATCGGTCATTGCCGGGTCGCCTCTTTCGTAGGTCCAGTCCAGCCAGCGGGCACCACACTCACACGCCGCAAAATGGCGGGCAAGAAGGTCCGAGGTAACAATTCAGAAACCTGATTGCCGTTCAGATATGTGACTCCGGCAAAACCGGCGTCCACCGCTCGCGAACGGCCGGCCGCCGACCCGCCGATTCCACTGTGGACAGTCTGGATCGCCGAAATCGTCGAATGCTTTACAACGGTCCGAGCGCTGGTTTACCTTCGCTCTGGAAGCGCTCCCAGACCGTGGAGGCAGAGGTGCACACCGTCGTGCCGAGAACTCATTCCCCGTCCAGGTCCCGCTCAGCGAGACGGCTGTTCGTGTCCGCGCTCGCCGTTCTGCTGCCCACCGCCCTCGCGGTCACCGTCGGCGCCCCGGCCTCCCCGGCCGCACCGGCGGCCGCCGCCACCACGTGGCGCAACGCGGAGATCGACGGCGGCGGCTTCGTCCCCGGGATCGTCTTCAACCAGACCGAACCCGGGCTCGTCTACGCCCGCACCGACATCGGCGGGGCGTACCGCTGGAACACCGCCACCGGGCGCTGGCTCCCCCTGCTGGACTCGGTCGGCTGGACCGATTGGGGGCACAACGGCGTCGTCAGCCTGGCCACCGACGCGGTCGACCCGAACCGGGTCTACGTCGCGGCCGGGATGTACACCAACAGCTGGGACCCCGGCAACGGCGCGATCCTGCGGTCGGCCGACCGCGGCGCGACCTGGCAGGCCGCCGCGCTGCCGTTCAAGCTCGGCGGCAACATGCCCGGCCGCGGCATGGGCGAGCGGCTGGCGATCGACCCCAACCGCAACAGCGTCCTCTACCTCGGCGCGCCGAGCGGCAACGGGCTGTGGCGCAGCACGGATTCCGGCGTCACGTGGGCGAAGGTGACCGCCTTCCCGAACGCCGGCAACTACGCACCCGACCCGAGCGACACGACGGGCTACCAGAGCGACAACGAGGGTGTCACCTGGGTGACGTTCGACCCGTCGACCGGGACCCGCGGCAGCACCACGCAGACGATCTACGTCGGCGTCGCGGACAAGCAGAACACCGTCTACCGCAGCACCGACGGCGGCACGACGTGGGCGCGGCTGGCCGGGCAGCCCACCGGGTACCTGGCGCACAAGGGCGTGGTCGACCCCGTTGGCGGCTACCTCTACCTCGCGACCAGCGACACCGGCGGCCCCTACGACGGCGCGAAGGGCGACGTCTGGAAGTACGCCACGAAGACCGGCACCTGGACGCGGATCAGCCCGATCCCCTCCGACAGCTCGGACGACTACTTCGGCTACAGCGGCCTGACGATCGACCGGCAGCACCCCGGCACGCTGATGGTCGCCACGCAGGTCTCGTGGTGGCCGGACGTGATCTTCTTCCGCAGCACCGACGGCGGCGCCACCTGGACCCGGATCTGGGACTTCTCCAGCTACCCCGACCGGTCGCTGCGGTACACCCAGGACATCTCCTCGGTGCCGTGGCTGACCTTCGGGACGCAGCCCGCGCCCCCGGTGCCGTCGCCGAAGCTCGGCTGGATGACCGAGTCGGTCGAGATCGACCCCTTCGACTCGGACCACCTGCTCTACGGCACGGGCGCGACCGTCTACGGCACGTCCGACCTCACGAAGTGGGACACCGGCGGGAAGATCACGATCAAGCCGGTCGTCGGCGGCCTCGAGGAGACCGCCGTGCTCGACCTGATCAGCCCGCCGTCGGGTGCTCCCCTGCTGTCGGGCCTCGGCGACATCGGCGGGTTCCGGCACGACAGCCTCGACGCGGTCCCGGCCACCATGTACACGCAGCCGGTGTTCACCACGACCACCAGCCTCGACTACGCCGAGCTGTCACCGGCGACCATCGTGCGCGTGGGCACGCTGGACCGGTCCGCGCGGCCGAACGACAACCGGATCGCCTTCTCCACCGACGGCGGCAAGAACTGGTTCCAGGGTGCGGAGCCGGGCGGGAACGCGAGCGGGGGCACGGTGGCCGCGGCCGCCGACGGCAGCCGGTTCGTCTGGAGCCCGGACGGCGCCAACGTCAGCTACACGACCGGGTTCGGGTCGTCGTGGACGACGTCGACCGGCATCCCGGCCGGCGCGGTGGTCGAGGCCGACCGGGTCGACCCGAAGCGGTTCTACGGGTTCGCGGCGGGCCGGTTCTACGTCAGCACCGACGGCGGCGCGACGTTCACCGCGACCGCGGCCACCGGCCTGCCCACCGGCTCGGCGCACTTCAAGGCGCTGCCGGGCGTCGCCGGGGACGTCTGGCTGGCCGGCGGTTCCGGCACGGCGTACGGCCTCTGGCATTCGACCGACTCGGGCACATCCTTCACGAAGCTGGCGAACGTCGCCGAAGCCGACAACATCGGGTTCGGCAAGGCGGCACCCGGCCGGACGTACCCGGCCTTGTACGCGATCGCGAAGATCGGCGGGGTGCGCGGGATCTTCCGGTCCGACGACGCCGGCGGGTCCTGGACGCGGATCAACGACGACCAGCACCAGTACGGCAACATCGGCGCGGCGCTGACCGGCGACCCGCGGGTGTACGGCCGGGTCTACGTGGGCACCAACGGCCGCGGGGTGATCGTGGGCGAGTCCGGCGGCAGCCAGCCGCCGCCGCCGACGAGCACCACCCCCACGACGACCACCACCACTACGACAAGCACGACCCCGACCACCACCCCGACGACTACCACCACCCCAGTGCCGTCCGGTTCCTGCACGGAGGCCTACACGGTCACCAACCAGTGGCAGGGCGGGTTCCAGGCCTCGGTGAAGGTGGGCAACACCGGCGCGGCGGCGGTCACCGGGTGGACGGTGACGTGGACGTTCGCCGACGGCCAGAAGGTCACGCAGGCGTGGAACGCGCAGGTCACCCAGAGCGGTGCGGCGGTGACGGCGGCCGACGCCGGGTGGAACCGGACCATCCCGGCGGGCGGGAGCGCGGAGTTCGGGTTCACCGGGAGTTCGGGGATGGTGAACTCCCGGCCGAACTCGATCTCGCTCAACGGCCGGGCCTGCACGACGGCCTGACCGAAACCCCGAAAGCCACCTCGAGGAGGTCGGGGTTCCTCGAGGTGGCTTCCGGAGCGTCCGATGCGCGGACCGAAGGGGGTTTCAACCCACCCCCAGGCGGTTGAAACCCCCTCCCCGCGCCCCCAGTGCGGGAACTCCGCCCGAGCAGCCGCAGCCTGCTCGGGCGCTGTCCCGGTGACCTCCACTCTTCCCGTTGCCGACGGCAGCCGCCATTCCTGCCCAAAGGGGACTTTTTCGGCCGCGCACACCCCTGCTGACCAGCGAAAACACGATCCGCAGGTACCGGATATACCCAGCCGGGCCCGCAAAAGTTACCCGGCGGGCAGCCCGCGCTCAGGCGCTCTCCAGCACGACCTTCCCGATGTGGCTGCCCGACTCCAGGTGCTTGAGGGCCTCGGCGACCTCGTCGAAGGCGAACCGGCGGTCGATCACCGGCTTCAGGCCGGTCCGCTCGATCGCGGTGTTCATCGCCTGGAACGTCTCGCGGGAGGCGTTGGTGAGGCCGCGCAGGGTCAGCTGCTTGACCAGCACCAGGATCGGGTCGGCGCCGCCTTCGTGGGTCAGGACGCCGGCGACGCTGACGCGGCCGCCGTACCGCGCGGCGAGCATCGACTGGCCGATCGTGCCGCCGCCGCCCACGTCGACGACGTGGTCGACGCCGCCGCCGGTCAGCTCGGCCACCGCCGCACCCCACTCCGGGGTGGTCGTGTGGTTGAGCGTCTCGGCGGCGCCCAGTTCGCGCAGCCGCTCCAGCTTCTCCTCCGAGCCCGACGTCGAGACGACGTGGGCGCCGCCGAGCGCGGCGAACTGCAGCGCGAAGGTCGACAGGCCGCCGCTGCCGAGGGTGAGCACCGTCTGGCCCGGCGCCAGGCCGCCTTCTTCGACGACCGCCCGCCACGCCGTGACCCCGGCGCTGGGGAGGGTGGCCGCTTCGGCGTAGTCGAGGTGCGCGGGCACCGCGACCAGGGCGTCTTCGGCGAAGACCGCGTACTCCGCGAGCACGCCGTCGAGCGTGCCGGCCAGGTCGTCCGCGGTCTTCTCCGGCGTGCCGGGCCCGGCCAGCCAGTCCGGGAAGTACGTCGCCGCGACCCGGTCACCCGCGGCCCAGGCCCGCACCCCCGCGCCGACGGCGACGACCTCGCCCGCACCGTCGGACAGCGGGATCACGTCCGGCTTCACCGGCTTCGGGTAGAAACCCTTGAGGATCATCAGGTCGCGGGCGTTGACCGCCCACCCGCGCAGCCGGACGAGGACCTGTCCGGGCCCGGGTTCGGGCACGTCGCGCTCGCCCAGGACGAGCCCGGCGCCGGGGCGGGGCAGGGAAAAGAACTTCACAACGGCTCCAAAGGGGTCGGGGAACTCCTCAACGAGGCCAGTGTGTCGAAGCCGCGAGCTCCCCGTCGACGATCGCCAGCAGTTCCGGGGTCAGCCCGGCGAGCGACGTGGCGAAGTGGCGGACGCCGAGGGCGGCCATGAACTCGCGCTGCCGTGCGTGGGCCGGGCTCGACGGGAACCCGACGAAGCCGGCGCCGTGCGCGCGGGCGTCCTCGGCGACGCGGCTGACGTCGTCGACGAACACGATCTCGTCGAAGCCGGCGCCGAGCACGGACCGGGTGATGTGGTCGACGCCCGGGCGGTGCTCGTTGATGCTCACGTAGGGCACCTCGGGGTCGAGCAGGTGGACGAAGTCGCCCAGGTACCGGTCGAAGGTGTGCTCGCGCGTCCGGCCGCCGTAGCAGACGACCCGCACCGGCAGCTTCGCCAGCGCCTCCAGGCAGTCCTGCGCGCCGTCGGCGACGCGGATGGGGTGCTCGGCCAGGTAGTCCTGCCGCGCGGCCCACAGCTGCTTCAGCGTCTCTTCGGCCGGCTGGTCGAGCCCGCAGAGCCGGGTGACCTTCTCGGCGACGACGATGTCGCGCAGCCCGATGACGTCCCGCTCGGCCGCGGCGTCGTACACCCCGCCGTGCTCGGTGACGAACCGGGCGATCATGGCCAGGTAGGTGTCGTCGATGAGCACGCCGTCGCAGTCGAGCGCGACCACGCGCAGCTTCTCGAACCGGGTCACCGCTGCGCGAACACTTCGCGCGCGGCGGCGACGGCGTTCAGCGCGGCCGGGAAGCCGCAGTAGAACGCCAGGTGCAGCACGGTTTCCACGACCTCCTGCTCGGTGCCGCCGACGTTGAGCAGCCCGTGGATGTGCACCTTCAGCTGCGGCAGCGCGGTGCCGAGCGCGACGCACGCGGCGATCGTGACGATCTCGCGGTGGCGCAGGCTCAGGTGCGGGCGGGAGTAGATCTCGCCGAAGGTGAACTCGACGATGTACGTGGCCAGGTCCGGAGCGATGTCGCGCAGGCCCTCGGCCACCCGCTCCCCCGCCTCGCCGTCGACGGCCTTCATCGCGGCCAGGCCGCGCTCGTAGCGGTCCTCGATGCCCGCCCACGGCACTTCGGTGTCCCCGCTGTCCTCGCCGGCCGGTGCCTGCTCTTCGCCGGGCAGACCGTCGAAGACCGCCTTGAGCGCCGTCAGGGCGTTGAGCGTGGCCGGGAACCCGGCGAACGAGCTGACGTGGATGACGGCCTCGACCAGCTGGTGGCGGGTGCAGCCGACGTTGAGCGCGGCCTTGGCGTGGAACTGCAGCTGCGAGCCGGCGTAGCCGAGGGCGGTGAGCGCGGCGACGGTCACCAGCTGCCGCTCCGGCAGTGGCAGGCCGGGCCGGTGGTAGACGTCGCCGTAGATGAACCCGACGCACTGCTGCCCGAATTCGGCTTCCCCGATGCTTTCGAACAGGTCCAGCACGGCGGGCCGGTCCGCCCCGCCGAGCTGCTGGATGAGTTTCAGGCCCTGGGCGAAGGACGCGGAGCGGTCCTGCTGCTGCAGGTCGGACATCGTGGGGTGGTTCCCTTCCGTAAGTGGGCTCAGCCGAGGTAGGCCCGCGTGGCCTGGTCGGCCTTGCGGTGTTCGAGGGTGTCGATGCGCCCCTGCACGACCATCGAGTACTCGATGACCGCGGTGGCCACGGTGCGCCCCTGCTGGCGCACCGACGTCGTGGCGCGGAACTTCAGGTTGGTCTCCCGGCCGAGGTCGGACTCGACGATCAGCGATTCGACCGTGGCCGGCAGGGGGAACAGGAAGTCCTCGAAGGACAGGTCGATCCGCTTCCACACGCCGGCGTACCGGGCCGGGGGCAGGCCGGGGCGGATCGCGGTTTCGAACTGGGCGATGCAGATCTGGCGCATCGCCTCGACGATCACGATGCCCTGCACGTGCTCACCGGTGTGGTGGTCGAGGACGAGCTCGTTGTCCCGGTGGATCCGCAGCTCGGCCCGGCAGTGCCGCGGCAGGGGGCTGTGCACGCCCGCCAGCAGCACGTTCTCCGGCCGGCTCTTGTGGACGACCACGGGTGGCGCCCACGGCTGCCGGAACGCCGCCGGGTCCGCCAGGCGGACCGCGCCTTCGCTCTTGTCGCAGGCGGCTTCGAGCAGGTCGCCGTCCGTCGCGTCGATGCCCTGGCCGAAGTGGACGATCCAGTGGCCGTCCGACGCCGCCAGGCCGCCGGAGTCCAGCAGGGCCAGCAGGCCCGAGAGCGTGAACACCCGGTCCCCCCGGGCGAACTGCGCGAAGCGGTCGGCGACCACGACGACGTCCCGCCGCGTGTGCCCGGCGAACCCCCAGTCCTGCTCACTCTCGGTTTCCACGTCCGGGCACGGGAAATCGTGTGGTGCCACTCCGGGCGCCTCCGTCTTCGGGTCTGGGGTCACGGCCGCGCCGACGCGTGGGCGTCCAGCAGTGCCTCGGCGAGGTGGCGGGCGGTCACGGCCGAGCGCCAGCGCGGCCCGGACAGCTCGGTGGCCATCACCTTCAGCATGGCACGCACCATGTCCGGTTGTTTGCCCACGCCCGCGTCGAGCAGCGGGGCCACCTGCGCGGCGGCGCCGTCGAGATCGTCGAGCCGCAGGTGCGCGCGGCCCGTGTCGATCCGGATCATCGGATCCATGGCTTCCCAGCGGTTCTCCAGCGACAGCTGCTCGAAGGCCTCGCGGGCGGTGGTGAATTCGCGCAGCGCGGCCGAAGCCTGCCCGACCGAGAGCAGCGACGTGCCCGCCATGTAGTGCCGCCGGTCTTTGGTGATGTTGAAGAAGCTGTCGTCGCCACCCGCCCCGAGGTCCGGGTCCTCGATCGTGGTCCAGCGCGCGATCGCGTCCAGCACCTGCGGCTCGGCCTGCACCGACGACCAGCCGCGCGCCTCGGCCAGGATCAGCGGCGCGTCGGTGAGCCGCCCGCCCACCTGGTAGTTGAGCCCGTCGGCGGCGAGCTTCGCGGACTCGATGCCGTTGCCGGCCCAGAACGCCACCCGGGCCTGGGACGTGCGCACCCAGCGGCGGGCGAGGAAGTCGTCGGCGTACTGGGTGTAGAGCCAGGCCGCGGAGTTGAGCTCGCGCGAGAGCCGGTAGCGGCCGAGGTCGCCGGCGATCCAGGCCATCATCGCCGTCGACTTCGCCCCGACGAGCAGCAGCTCCTGGGTCTGCTTCGGCCGCTGCCTGCCCTTCAGCAGCGCCGAGGTCCGCGATTCGATCACCGCGAGCTGGCCGAGGATGGACTCCGGACTGGTCCGGGTGTAGGCGCCGCCGAGGAAGTCCAGATCGGCCCAGAGGTCTTCGAGCTGGACGGTGTCGACGTTGGTCTTGGTCAGCTGGATGGCGGCTTCGAGGGCGCTCCCGCCGAGCTCCTCGTCCGCACGGGCGTCGGTGCGCGCGACGGCCGCGACGGCGGCGGCGGGTGGCGCTTCGGGTTCGGGGGACGGCTGCATCTCGGCGTGGTACTCGGCGAGGTCCTTGGCCGGCAGCTGCTCGAGGTCGCGCAGGCCCAGCAGGCACTTCCAGTCGGTGCCGTAGACCTGGGCCAGCACCCGCAAGGCGGCGACGGTGGGCCGGACCCCGCGCTCGGGCCACTGCTCGTACTCCCAGATCCGCGTGCCGCGCATGCCCGCGCGAGGGTCTCCGGTGACGGCGTTGTACTGGTGCGCCGCGACGTCGAGCGAGAGCTCGGACGCCAGCCGCCACGCGGTGCGCGGGGGGATCCGGCATTCGGCGACGAGGTTCTTCGCCACCTGCGCCGGGATCGCCGCCTCGGGGAAGCCCAAGGCGGTCAGCCGCTCGCGCAGTTGTGCACGGTAGGGCTTACTCCCTGGTTTGGCCTGTCGACTCATCGTTCATCCAACGATTTCCGGAGTACGGGTGCACCCCGACGACAGTACCGCAGCGTGACAGCGGGAGCCCAGGCCGTCACGGGAGCGGGAACAGTGCGGTTTCCGAGAGGTTGAGGACGCAACGGTCATTCCTTCTGAGAGCGCTCCCAATTCCGTGGCCGGACGCTCGTCCGGTGATCTTGCGGCGGAATTTCGGATTCCACCCCAACGGCGGCGTCCCGGCCGTCGGGGCGGTGGCGCAGTGCGACCGGGAGATGCTTTGCCCGCCAACGGCTTCCGCCGTTCAGGAGCGTTCAGTGGAGAGCACGGGCGCACCGGCTGCGGAAAACGGACCACCGGATCGGGCCGCGTCCGGGTCGCTCTTTACAAGCGCGACACAGCGGGGTTACCTTTCCGGCGGCTGGAAGCGCTCCCATGCCAGGTCGCCTCGCCAGAACGCGGCCACCACCCAGGGGCGCCGTGGTGCAGGCCACGGCGCCCCTGTCCGCGTCCCCGGGAGGAGCCCACCCCATGAACAGGTTCGCCGGCGCCCTCGCCGCGCTCTGCCTCGCCGCGGCGGGCACCACCGCGGTCGTCGTGGCCGCTCCGGCCGCCGCGGCCCCCGCGTGCTCGGTCGACTACCGCGTCAACCAGTGGCAGTCCGGGTTCACCGCGGACATCACCGTGACCAACGGCCCGGCCGCGGTCTCCTCCTGGACGCTCACCTGGCACTACGCGGGCACCCAGTCGGTGACGTCCGCCTGGAACGCCACCGTCCGCCAGACCGGGACCGCGGTCACCGCGCAGAGCCTCTCCTACAACGGCGCCCTTCCCGCCGGCGGCACGGCCTCCTTCGGGCTCCAGGGCACCTACAGCGGGACGAACGCGACGCCCACGGACTTCGCGCTGAACGGCGTCTCGTGCGGCGACCCCGCTCCCCCGTCGTCCACGACACCGACGACGACGACACCGACGACCACGCCCACCACTCCCACCACGACGCCGACCACGACGACGTCGGGCCCGCCGCCCGCCGGCTGCACGAGCGCGACGATCTGCGACGACTTCGAGCAGCAGACCGGCAGCACCCCGGCCGGCCGCTGGACCGTCGGCGCGGCGAACTGCCAGGGCACCGGCACGGTCGCCGTCGACCCGACGGTCGCGCACTCGGGCACCCGCTCGGTCAAGGTGACCGGCCAGGGCGGCTACTGCAACCACGCGTTCCTCGGCACCGGCCTCACCGGTATTTCGGGCCCGCTGTTCGGCCGGTTCTGGGTCCGCCACACGACCCCGCTGCCCACCGGGCACGTGGCGTTCATGGCGCTGCGCGACACCGCGGACGGCGGCCGCGACCTGCGCGCCGGCGGTCAGAACCGCGCCCTGCAGTGGAACCGCGAGTCCGACGACGCGACGCTGCCCGCGCAGAGCCCGGCGGGGGTGGCCCAGAGCGTCCCGCTGGCCACCGGCACGTGGTCCTGCTTCGAGTTCGAGGTCGACGGCGCCGCCGGGCAGCTGCGGACGTGGCTCAACTCGACCGAAGTACCGGGCCTGGTGGTGGACGGGGTCCCGACCCCCGACATCGACCAGCAGTGGCTGGCCCGCGCGTGGCACCCGGCACTGACGGACCTGCGCCTCGGCTGGGAGAGCTACGCGGGCGACGCGGACACGCTGTGGTTCGACGACGTGGCCCTGGGCAGCAGCCGGATCGGCTGCTGACCGGGAGGCCCCCTGTTCACCGGTGCGGCTCGGTCAGCGGCGCCCGAGCCGCGCCGGTCACCGGGAGGCCGGCCCGGTCGAGGCGGCCACCACGACCGGCGCCGGCCATGGGTTCGGCCGGGCCGCCGGACCGGCCGCCACTTCGATCGGCGCCGGTCACCGGCCGAGACCACGCCGCGGGCCGAGGCACCGCCCGACCGGCGGCACTCACCCGGCCGGCCTGCTACTCACCCAAGATGCGCTCGATACGAGCCAGCTCGTCGTCGGCGAACTCGAGGTTCGCGGTCGCCGCCACCGTGTTCTCCAGCTGGGCCACACTGCTCGCGCCGATCAGCGCCGACGTGACGCGGCCGCGGCGCAGGACCCAGGCGATCGCCAGCTGGGCCAGTGTCTGGCCGCGGTCCTTCGCCACGTCGTTCAGCGCGCGGATCGTCGTCAGCGTGTCCTCGGTCAGCCGGTCACGCGTGAGGAACGGGCTGGTGCCCGCCGCGCGCGAGTCGGCCGGGACGCCGTCGAGGTAGCGGTCGGTCAGCAGGCCCTGGCTCAGCGGGGAGTACGCGATCGAGCCGACGCCGTGCTCCTCGAGGGTGTCAAGCAGGCCGTCCTCGACCCAGCGGTCCAGCATCGAATACCGCGGCTGGTGGAGCAGCAGCGGCGTGCCGAGCTCCTTCAGCGCCGCGAGCGCGGCCTCGGTCTGTTCGGGCGAGTAGTTCGAGATGCCCGCGTACCGGGCCTTTCCCGATCGGACGGCGGTGTCGAGCGCGCCCATCGTTTCCTCGATCGGCGTGTCGGGGTCGGGGCGGTGCGAATAGAAGACGTCGAAGTGGTCCAGTCCGGTGCGGGCCAGGCTCCGGTCGAGGCTGGCCAGGAGGTTCTTCCGGGAACCCCATTCGCCGTACGGGCCGTCCCACATCAGGTAGCCCGCCTTGGACGACACCAGGATCTCGTCGCGGTAGGGCCGGAAGTCGGCGGCGAAGTGGCGCCCGAAGTTGGCCTCGGCCGAGCCGGGCGGCGGGCCGTAGTTGTTGGCCAGGTCGAAGTGCGTCACCCCGAGGTCGAACGCCCGGCGCAGCACCGCCCGCTGGACGTCGAGGGGCTTGTCGTCCCCGAAGTTGTGCCAGAGGCCGAGCGACACGGCGGGCAGCTTCAGCCCGCTGCGCCCGGCCCGCCGGTACGGCATGTCCGCGTACCGGTTTTCGGCCGCGACGTGAGGCGACATGGTGCTCCTTGGGAGATGAGGGACGGCGAGCGCAGTCTAGTCGCGCGGGAGGAGCGCGCCGGCGAACGACGCCGCGGGCGGCAGTTGCGGCAGCAGCGTCGCCTGGTAGGCGTGGTAGACGTCCGGTTTGCCCGCCCAGACCGTCGCGGCGGGACGGTTGTCCGGGTCGAGTTCGTGGTGCCACGAACCGAGTTCCCGGTCGACGAAGCAGCGTTCGGCGTGGTCGCACCAGTCCCGGAACCGGTCGAGGTAGGCCGGGTCGCCGGTTTCCTGGTGCAGCGTCCACGCCGCGGCCAGCGCCTCGGCGACCACCCAGTGCAGCCGGGTGCGCACCACCGGCGTCCCGGCGAAGTCGGTCGTGTAGACGAAGCCCGGCCGTCCGTCGACGGCCCAGCCGTACCGCACGCCCGCCTCGAACAGCGCGGCCGCGTCGGGCACCAGCCACGCCGGCGCGTCTTCGCCGAGGGCCCGTCCGAGGTGGACGGCCAGCCGCGCCCACTCGAAGAGGTGCCCGATCGTCGCGCCGAACGGGCGGAACGGGTGGGCCGGTTCGCCGCGGTTGAACTCCAGCCGCACGTGCCAGTCCGCGTCGTAGTGCTCCGGGAGCAGCCAGCCGTGCGCGCGGGCCTCGCCGTGCACCAGCCGCTCCACAATGGACAGTGCGCGCCGCGCCCACACCGCGTCGCCGGTGACGTCGGCGGCGGCCAGGAACGCTTCGACGGTGTGCATGTTGGCGTTGGCGCCGCGGTAGTCCTCCAGGTGGGTCCAGCCGCGGTCCCAGACGTCGGCGACGAGCCCGGCCTCCGGTTCCCAGAACCGGCGTTCGACGGTGTCCAGGGCCTCGGCCAGCAACGCCGGCGCGCCGTCGGCCCCGGCCGCGGTGGCGCTCGCCGCGGCCAGCACGACGAACGCGTGCTCGTACGCCCGTTTCTCGTCGACGGCGGCCGAGGCGTACCAGCCGCCGTGGCGGGCGTCCCGCAGCGGGCCGGTCAGCGCCGCGACGCCGTGGGCGACCAGGGCGGCGGTGTCCGCTCCCCGCAGCGACGCCAGCGCGAAGACGTGCGTCATCCGGCAGGTGATCCAGGTTTCGACGGGCCGGTCGAGCACCGGCCGCCCGGCGTCGTCGAGCCAGGCGAACCCGCCGCCCGGGTGGGCCGCGGCGCCGGCGAAACCGAGCAGCCGGGCGGGTTCGGCCCGCACCCAGGCGGGAACCGAAGACGGACTGTCCACTCTCTGCCTTTCTCGAGGGGCGCGCCCGGTGCGACGGCCCCCGCCAAGGTAGGCCAACGCACCCGCCCCGGCCATCGCGGGCTGTTCCGGAAGTGGCCGCCACCGCGTATCCTGACCTTGGAAGCGCTCCCAGTCTTCGACGCACGCAACCCAATGAAGGGACTGACGTGACCAGGAGACGAAGTACGATCCTCGCCGCCGTCACCGTGCTGCTGGCGAGCCTGACCGCCATCCTGCTGAACACCGGCACGGCCGAGGCGCACGGCGCCATGATGAAACCGGGCAGCCGGACCTTCCTGTGCTGGCAGGACGGGCTCAGCTCGACCGGCGAGATCAAGCCGCAGAACCCGGCCTGCGCGGCCGCGGTGGCCGTCAGCGGCGCCAACTCGCTGTACAACTGGTTCGGGGTGCTGCGGTCCGACGGCGCCGGGCGCACGCGCGGGTTCATCCCCGACGGCAAGCTGTGCTCGGGCGGGAACCCGAACTACGCGGGCTTCGACGGGGTCGGCGCGTGGCCGCTGACGCACCTCACCGCCGGCGCCCAGTTCGACTTCTCGTACAACGCGTGGGCCGCGCACCCGGGCTGGTTCTACACCTACGTCACCAAGGACGGCTGGAACCCGAACCAGCCGCTCACCTGGGACTCGCTGGAGGACCAGCCGTTCCTGACGGTGGACCACCCGCCGGTGACCGGCCAGGTGGGCACGGTGGACGGCCAGTACAAGTGGAGCGGCGCGCTGCCGTCCAACAAGTCGGGCCGGCACATCATCTACTCGGTGTGGAAGCGCTCCGACAGCAGCGAAACGTTCTACGGCTGCTCGGACGTCGTGTTCGACGGCGGGCACGGCGAGGTGACCGGCGTGAAGGATCCGGGCACGGGCACGACGACCACGCCCACGACCCCGACCACGCCCACCACGCCGACGACACCCACCACCCCGACCACGCCCACCACGCCCACCACGCCGACGACCCCGACCACCCCGCCGGGTTCGTGCATGGCGATGTACGAGATCACCAACACCTGGAGCGGCGGTTACCAGGCGTCGGTCACGGTGATGAACCACGGCACCTCGGCGTACACGAGCTGGCAGGTGCAGTGGACGCTGCCGGCGGGCCAGACGGTCGGCAGCGTCTGGAACGGCACGCTGAACCAGTCCGGCTCGGCGGTCACGGTCCGCAACGCCAACTGGAACGGCGCGGTGGCCGCCGACGGCACGACCACGTTCGGCCTGGTCGTCAACACGACGGGCGGCAACGCAGCTCCGTCGCCGACGTGTCAGGGCACCTGAGAAGTCCCGAGTGGACGGTTGAGGAAGGCCGCTCCGGGTCCGCCCGGAGCGGCCTTCCCGCGTTCCGCCGTCCTCACCCGTTCGCCGGGCCGGTGCTCCCGCGGGTGAGCAGCCGCGGCCGGGAGGTGTACACGTCACCCGGCCGCTCCCCCGCCAGCACGTCGTGCAGCACGGACGCGGCCAGGGTGCCCAGTTCGGCCAGCGGGCGCCGGATCGCGGTGAGGGCCGGGCGGACCAGGCGGCAGAGCGGGGTGTCGTCCCACGACACCACCGACAGGTCCTTCGGCACCGCGAGCCCCAGTTCGCGCGCGGCGACCAGCGCGGCCACCGCGAGGTCGTCGGTGTCGCAGAGCAGCGCCGTGGGCCGGGGGCAGGCCGTCAGCACGCGGCGGACCGCGTCGGCCGAGGGTTCCGGGTGGACCGTGCCCGGGTGCGGGAGGCCGGTCGCCGCCGTGGTGAACGCGCGGCCGCGCGCCCCGGGGTCGGCGAACACCGCCGCGCCCGCGATGCGGACCACGTGCCGGTGACCCAGCGCCGCCAGGTACGCCAGCGCCTCGGCGGCGCCGGTGACGTCGTCCACGAGCACCGAGGGGACACCCGGCACCCCGCCCGGCCCGCCGAGCACCACCGCCGGCAGGCCGATCCGCACCAGCTCGGCCGCGCAGCCCGGCTCGGTGAGCAGCACGCCGTCCACCTTCCGCTCGGCCCGCCAGCGGCGGTAGCTGGCGAGCGCGGCGTCGCGGCCGGGCGCGACCTGCAGCAGCAGTTCGCCCTCGAAGCCGTCGAGCAAGGCCGGGACGAACGCCTCCAGTGACCGGTCCAGCACCAGGCCGATCGCCCCGGACCGGCCGCCGGACAGCGCCCGGGCGGTGCTGCTCGGGGTCCACCCGAGCTCCCGGGCGATCTCGGTGATCCGCCGCCGGGTCGCCTCCGAGACGCCGGGCCGGCCGTTGAGGGCGTAGGAGACCGCGCCTTTCGAGACGCCGGCCTCCCGCGCGATGTCGGTGATCGTCGGACGCTTCATCGCACCCCTTCCTCGCACCACGGACCGGGCGGGAGCCCGCGGTCCGTGTCCGGGCGGACACCCGCCGTCGCGTACTTGACACCCGCCGCACCGGGAAACGAGACTCCTGCCGGGAGCGCTCCCAGCCAATGGGGGCCGGGAGCGTGCCGCGAACGGGGAGTGCGCGCGCATGAGGCAGATCCGCAACCAGCTGGCCTTCGCCGCGGCCGTCGTCCTGCTCCTGCTGACCGGGGGCTGCGGACCGGACGCGCCCGAGCGGATCACGCTCACGGTGGCGACGTTCGGCGAGTTCGGCTACGACGACCTCATCCCCGGTTACGAGTTCACCCACCCCGGGCTCACCATCCGCCAGGTGCGGACCGAGCAGGGCGGACCGTACCACCAGGACCTGCTGAACAAGCTGCAGAGCGGCCAGGGCCTCGCCGACGTCCAGGCCGTCGAGGAGGGTCACCTCGCCGACGTGCTCGCGCAGTCGGCGAAGTTCGCCGACCTGGCCAAGGTCGGGCCCGCCGACGTGAAGCCGGGCCGCTGGCTCGAGTGGAAGTACGAGGCGGGCCGCAGCAAGGACGGCAAGCTCGTCGGCTACGGCACCGACATCGGCCCGCTGGCCATGTGCTACCGCAAGGACCTGCTCGAAGCGGCCGGCCTGCCCACCGACCCGGGCTCGGTCAAGACGATGTTCGCGACCTGGGACAGCTTTTTCAAAGCCGGCGAGAAGTACGTCAAGCGCTCGCACGGCAAGCCGTGGTTCGACTCCTCGGCGCAGATCTTCAACGCCATGGTGAACCAGCTGCCGGTCGGCTACCTCGACCGCGAGGACCACTCGACGCTGGAGACGAACACCGCGCTGAAGGACGCCTGGAACCAGGTCACCACCGCGGTCAAGCAGGGCCAGTCGGCCGGGCTGACCGCCTTCGCCGACGACGGCAACAACGGCCTGCGCACCGGCGCCTTCGCCACGAAGGTCTGTCCGTCGTGGATGCTCGGCGTCATCGAGCAGCAGGCCGGGGTCGGCAACGCGGGCAAGTGGGCGCTCACCGACGCCTTCCCCGACGGCGGCGGCAACTGGGGCGGGTCCTACCTGACCGTGCCGGCCGCCAGCCCGCACCAGAAGGAGGCCGCCGCACTGGCCGCCTGGCTGACCGCGCCGGAGCAGCAGCTGCACGCCTTCCGCGTCAGCGGCAACTTCCCCAGTCAGGTCGACGCCTTCACCTCGCCGGACCTGCTCAGCGAGATGAACGGCTACTTCGGCGGCGCGCTGAGCGGGCAGGTCTTCGTCGCACAGGCCCGGAAGGTCGGGAAACCGCAGTACAAGGGGCCGGGCGACGGCAAGATCCAGGAGACGGTGATCGCGCCGGGGCTCAAGGCGGTCGAGCAGGGCGCCGATCCCGTGGCCGTCTGGGACCAGGTGCTGATCGGGGTGCGCCGGCTGGTCCCCTGACCGGGAATCCGCTCGTCGGAGCCCGCCGGAGCGGGCAGGGTGACGGGCATGCTCACTCCTCTGCCGCACCCCTGGCCGCACCACACGATCCGGCACCCCGGCCCGGACGACCACCTGCCCGTGCTGGCCGTCCTCGACCGCTGGTGGGGCGGTCTCGGCGGCGAAGCGGGCACGCGCCAGCGGGCGCTGCTGCTGCCGAAGCTGATGTTCCAGCACTTCTCCCACAGCAGCGTCCTGGTGACGTCCGAGGAACGGATCGTCGCGTTCCTGATCGGGTTCCTCTCGCCGTCGCGGCCGGCCGAGAGCTACATCCACTTCGTCGGCGTCGAGCCGGCCGAACGCGGCCGGGGGCTGGGCACGGCGCTGTACGAGCGCTTCTTCGCCTACAGCGCCGCCCATGGGCGCTCGGTGGTCCGGGCGATCACTTCGCCGGAGAACAAGGGTTCGCACGCGTTCCACACCCGGATGGGGTTCGTCACCGAACCAGGGCCGAAGGAGTTCGAGGGGTTGCCGGTCCAGCCCGACTACGACGGGCCGGGCCTGGACCGGTTGAGCTTCCGCAAGGATCTCGGCTGACGCGCCGGGCGGCGCGCGCCGCGAGGCCCGGCCGGGGTCCCCGTGGACCTCGGCCGGACCCCGCCGTCCCGTCCGGGCCGCCTCAGGCGGTGCGGGCGGGACCGCGGCGACCGGGTCCGGCGGGACGGGCCGCGGTCGCCGTGGTGGAGTCCGGGCCGGGCGGCGGCTGCGCTGCACCGCCCGGCCCGGGGCTTTCTACTGGACCGCCGGGTAGGCGTTCTGGACCAGCTGCTCGAACTGGGCCTCGAACCACTTGCCCGACAGCGGGGCGTCCGGCAGGGCGCCGGTCAGGTTGCCGCCGTTGGCCTGCTGGGTGCCGTGGAACGTCGGGTCGCACATCTGGTCGAAACCCTTGCCTTCGTCGTTCGGGATCTGCGAGCTCGCGCCGTCGGACTCACCCGGCGGCTTGATCCAGACGTAGGCGTCGAAGTGCGCCGCCGGGGACGCGGTGGGCCGCACGCCCAGCCCCGCCCCGCTCTGGTTGCACCAGTTGCCGCGGTGCAGCCGCCGGTCGACCCGGCCCGAGTTGACGTAGGCGTCCACAGTGGACCCGGAGGCCGCGCTGGGCCGGGCCGAGCCGCCCCAGCCGTTGCGCGAGGTGTCGACCAGCATGCCGATGCCGCTGGGCAGGCCCGCCGCCACGAACGCGTTGTACATCGCGGTGGCGAAGGGAACTTCCGCGAAGTACGGGTTGTACTGGTAGAACGTCGCCGACTTCAGCGGCTGCCCGCCGACGGTCAGGTTCGGGTCCGGCAGGTTCGGCTCGGTCAGCGGCGTGTAGTTGGCCGTGTCGCTGATGAAGCCGTCGATGCTGTTGACGCCGGCCGTGGTGCCCTGCAGCGTCTGCTTGACCAGGTTGACGAACGGCTGGAAGTTGCTGTCCCAGCCCAGCCACGCCGAGTGCGCGATGTCCAGGTAGTTGTAGACGTTGGAGATCGCGTGCAGCTTGTTCAGCGCGTACTGGATGCCCTGCACGTACGCCCCGCTGGACTGCGCCTCGGCGCAGGTGGACATCGAGGTGTTCGTGATCAGGTTCGGCAGCGAGTCCGGCTCCACGATGGCGACGATCCGCAGCGGCGCGTACTTCGGGTCGGCCATGATCGAGGCGATCGGGTCGATGTACTCGCTCTTGTACCGGGCCAGGCCGTTCTGCGCGACCTTCAGCTCGCCGTTGGACGCCAGCGCCGCGCAGTCGCGGTTGGGCAGGTCGTAGACGACGACCTGGATGGTCACCGGCGTACCGCCGGTCGCCTGGGCCAGCGCCGCGTCGAGGTGCCCGCGCAGGCCGCGCGCGCTCGACGTGCCCTCGATCGCGGCGATCCGGTCCAGCCAGACCGCCGTCGAGGTGTTGGCCACCTTGGCCATCTGCGCGCCGAGCGTGCCGCCCTTGGCCGCGGCCGCCGCGCTCACCTCGCCCGACCAGTCCGGGTTCACGTACCCCTTCGAGCCGGCGTACGGGTTGTCCACGTGGGTCCCCGGCTGCGGTGTCGTGGTCACCGTGGTCGGGGTCGTCGTCGTGGTCGTGGGGGTCGTGGTGGTGGTCGTCGGCGTCGTCGGCGTGGTCGTCGGCGTGCCGCCCGGGGTGCCGTCGCAGTGGGCGCCGTTGAGCGAGAACGACGTCGGGATGTCGTTCGTGCCCGAGTACGAGCCGTTGAAGCCGAAGCTCGCCGTGGCGTTCGAGCCCAGCGAGCCGCCCCACGACGGGTTCTTCGCGCTCACGTGCTTGCCGCTCTGGCTGAACGTGGCGCTCCAGCCCTGCTGGACCTGCTGGTTGCCGCCGAAGTCCCATTCGACGTTCCAGGACGAAACGGCGTCACCCAGGTTGGTCACGGCGATGTTCGCCGTGAAGCCGGTGTCCCACTGGTTGACGGTGTAGGTGACCTTGCAGCCGGTGGCGGCGCCCGCCGGGCTGCCCCCGGCCACCAGCAGTCCCGCCGTGACCGCGGCCGCGGTCACCGAGGACGCCACGGCGAACCGTGACTTCCTCTTCGCGGACCAGAATTCACTCCTCATCGAGTGCGCTCCTTCGTGTTCTTCGGTGGGTGGGTCAGGTGGTGCAGGCGGTCGCGCCGACGGCGAAGCCGCTCGGCGTGCCGGTCGAGGCGCCGGACGCCTGGATGCCGATCGACACCGAGGCGCCGCCGGCCAGGTCGGGGGCCCAGGAGGGCGCCTTGGCGCTCGCCTGCTGCCCGGTCTGCGTGACGGTCGCGTTCCAGCCGCCGGTGATCTGCGTCCCGGACGGCACGGTCCAGCCGAGCGCCCAGTTCTTCAGCGCCGAGCTGCCGGTGTTCTTCAGCGTCACCGAGGCGGTGAAGCCGCCCGGCCAGCTGTTGTCGACGTGGTAGGTGACCGCGCAGCTCGCCGCGGGCGGCGGATCGGTCGTGCCGCCGCCCGAACCCACCGGCGGGATCAGGTACGGCTGCAGGATCGCCTGCTTGGTCTGGTTGACCGTGGTCCAGTCGTCGTTGAGGATGCCGCCGGTGTCACCGGAGTTCGGGTTCCACGACCAGTACGTGAAGCTCATCCCGGTCGGCCCCGTGCCGGTGTACTTCATCAGTTCCTGCAGCCACACCTTGTCCCGCGGGTCGGCGAGCGTGGAGCCGAACTCGCCGAGCAGCACCGGTGCGATGCTCTGCTTCTGCAGGTAGCCGAAGAAGTGGTCCCACAACGCCGGCAGGTTCGCCGGGAACGCCGGGTCGGAGAACCACGTCTGGGCGAACACCGAAGTCGCGTACTCGTGCGCCGAGTACACCAGCTTCTCCGGCTTGGACAGCCGCACCGGGAACTGCTTGGCCCCGGAGAGGTTGCCGCCCCACCAGCCGCACTGCGGGTCGCCGGTGCCGCTGACGCAGTCGACGCCTTCGACGATGACCAGCCAGTCCGGGTTGGCCGCGAGCACCGCGTTGCCGCCGCGTTCGGCGGCCAGGCGCCAGTCGGTCGCGGTGTCGCCGCAGCCCCAGCACGCTCCCCCGCCGCCCTGGATCGAGTGCGGCTCGTTGTGCAGGTCGGCGCCGATCACCGTCGGATTGCCCTTGTAGTGCTGGGCCAGCATGGTCCAGTCGGACAGCCACCGGCTTTCCGGGTAGGCGCTGGTGTACCAGAGCGGGGACTGCGCGCCGGAGTCCGGCCGGTGCTGGTCCAGGATCACGCGCATGCCCTTGACGCCGGCGTAGGCGATGATCTTGTCCAGCACCTGCAGGCCGGACAGGCCCTGCAGGTCCGGGTTCTGGACGGCGTCGATGCTGGTGGGCTTGACGCCGGGGTCGAACAGCTGGTTGGAGTACGGCAGCCGCAGCGTGTTGTAGCCGAGGCCGGCCATCTGGTCGAGCATGTCCTTGTAGTTGCGGCTCCACAGGCCGTGCGGCGAGTAGTTGCCGGTTTCGGCGCCGAACCAGTTGACGCCGGTCATCCGGACCGGTGCCCCGGTCGAGTCGACCAGCTGGGAACCGACGGCGTGCCAGAAGCCGGTGCCGGTTCCCGAAGCAGCGGGGGCCGCGGCGGCCGGGGACGCCGTGAGAACGGCGCCCCCGACCAGTGCGGCGACCGCGAGTGCGAGCAGTCGCTTCATCAAGTGCCTCTCAGCCGAACAGGGCGACGTGCGCGGCGAACGCCGTGGCGATCTCCGTCTGCGCCCAGAACCGGTGGTAGGTGAACGTCGGCGCGGCGCCGCCGTCCAGGTAGGCCTGCACCTTCGGCCACTGCGGGTCGCTCTTGTAGAACGAGCGGATCGACAGGAACGTGGAGTTCGCGTTGATCGGGTCGCCGTTCGGCATCGTGCCGGTCCAGCCCGGGGGCACGTACAGCCCCTGGTCCGTCGTGGCGTTGTAGGCGTCGTCGAACCGGTTGTAGTCCGTCCGGGTCTCCGGCACCGCGATGCCCTTGCTGTCCGCGTTCGCCGACAGCGCCGTGAGGAGCTGCTCGCCGACCGTCTTGGCCTGGGCGTTGCTCGAACCCGACGCGTAGTACAGCAGCGTCTTGGCCAGTGAGCCCGCGACCCCGACGTCCTGGCTGTAGTTCTTCACCGCGACGTGCAGGCCGGTGTTCGAGCCCGGGCTGGTGGCGTTCCAGGTGTCCGGCGCGCCGCTCCAGGTCAGGTCGGACGGGATCTGGAAGCTGCCGCCCGCACCGACCGTCGTGTTCGCGATGGCCCAGGGAATCCACTTGTCGAGGATCTTCTTCGCCCGGGCGTCGCCGGTCGCCTGGTAGTACTCGGCGATCCGTTCCATGCCCCAGGTCTGGAAGCCGAACCACTGGTTGCTCGGCGGGTCGTGCCAGACCGGCTGCTGGTCGTAGAACATCCCGTAGAACGTCGGCGTGCCGGACGGCGGGGTGCCGTACTGGCCTTCCCAGCTGTTCGTCGCGCCGCCGGCGAGAGCGCCTTCGGACGACTGCAGCCACTGCAGGAACTCCAGCTGCCGGTTGAGGCTGGTCGCCCAGTCGGTCGCGCCGGTCGCCGAAGTGACCTTCAGCCCCGGGTCGGCCGACAGCGCGTACGCGGCCAGCGGGTTCTGGTAGCCCTGGTGGGCGGCGCCGTCGCCGATCCGCCAGGCCCAGGCGCTGGACGAGTCCATCGAGCCACCCCACGCGTAGTACCACGAGATGAGGTAGTGCTCGCTGTCCTTGCCGGTGCCGGCGGCGCAGCTCGACGCGCCGACGCAGTTGCCGATCTTCTTGAAGTACTTGTCGAACAGCGAATACCGGAGGTAGTCGCCCATCTTCGACGCCTTCTTCACCACGGCCGAGACGTCCGCGCTCTTGCCCTGCGCGGCGGCCCACTTTTCGGCCTGGAAGGCCACCTGCACGGCGCGGGCGTCCGCGTCGGGCGCGTCGGTGTACTTCCACTGCTTCGCGTACGACGAGTCGCCGGTGAACAGGTCGAGGTACCCGTTCTTGCCGCCGAACTTGAGGACGTCGCAGCTGGGCTGGGTGACGGTCTCCCAGACCGACTCCTGCGAACCGCGCTGGAAGGTGTTGATGAACGCGGGCGCGGTGTTGGTGCCGTCCTCGCAGTGGCCGAACTTGTAGATGTTGTCCACGTCGAGCAGCCAGTGCATGCCGTAGACGTCCGCCGAGCCGTAGGCCGCCTTGAGCTCGGCCGCGATCGGGTCACTGCCGACGGAGACGCCGGAGTTCAGCGGCGACGGGTAGGACTTCGGCGTCGGGTACTCGGCCGCGTAGGTCGCCGGCTTGCTGGCGTTGTAGCCGCTGTTGCCCGGCTGGTCGGCCGCCGACGGGATCGCGTAGGTCTCGATCGACGTCCACGCCTGGTTGAACGGGGCCCAGTCACCGGTGATCCGCCCGTAGGACGCCTCCAGCCACAGGTAGTAGCTGAACGCCTCCGACGTCGTCTCGTGGCCGTAGTCCGGTGCCTCGACCATCAGCGTCTCGATGGAGTGGTAGGGCACCAGGATGTTCCCGAACTTCCGGAAGTAGCCGTTGTTCGGGTCCTTGATCTTGTTGTACTGCGTGAGGAACGCGACCTGGTAGTCCGAAGTGGACGCCGAAATCTCGTTGACCGCCACGGTGGCCGCGGTGTAGCCGCTGCTGCTCGCGGTGAAGGTCGCGGTGCCCAGGTCTCCGCCATTGTCGGCGCTGGTGACCGTGACGTTCTGGGCCACGTTCCAGTTCGCCGAGGTGAAGGTGAGGCTCGCCGGGCTCGCGGTCAGGTCCGTGCTGCCCGCCGTCCTCGCGACGGCGACGGTGACCGGCGAGGTGGGCGCGCCGGCGAGGGTGACGGCGAACGTCGTCGTGCCGCCCTGCTTCACCTGCGCGGTCGCCGGGCTCGCCACGATCGTCGGTCCGGACAGGACCTTCACGCTGACCGGGCTGGACGTCGTCGACGCGCCCTTGTTGTCGTAGGCCTTCGCCGTGATCGAGTACGTCCCGGCCGGGACGTTGCCCCAGCTGCCTTCGAACGGCGCGGCCGTGTCCGTGGCCAGCAGCGTGTCACCGGCGTAGAACTCGACCTTGCTCACCGTGCCGTCGCTGTCGGCGGCGGTCGCGGCCAGCGGGATCGTCGCCGGGGCGTAGTACGTGCCGGTCGAGGACGGCGCGGTCAGGCTCACCGTCGGTGCCTTGTTCGCGCCGGTGCACGAGGTGCCGTTCACCGAGAAGTCCGTGGGCGGCCGGTTGGCCGAGCCCTTCGAACCGTTGAACCCGAACGACGTGCTCGCCCCGGTGTCGAGGTGGCCGTTGTAGGACAGGTTCGTCGCGGTGACCGCGGCACCGGACTGGGCGAACGTCGCGCTCCAGCCCTGCTGGACCTTCTGGCCGTCCAGGAACGTCCAGCCGACCTTCCAGCTGTCGAGCGGCGCCCCGTCGTTGCGCAACGAGACGTTGGCCGTGAACCCGGTGTCCCAGTCGTTGGTGGTGTAGGTGACCGAACAGGCGATGTCGGCGCCGAGCGCCGGTGGTGGGGCGACCACCGCGCCCGTGACCGCCAGCACGGCCGAGGCCAGTGCCAGCGCACGGACGCGCTTTCGGGGAGAGGAACGCATGGCTGCGGAACTCCTTTGTCCGTAGGGAGCCAGCGATCTGGGAGCGCTTCCAGGCGCAGACGGTAGCCAGCCGGAAACCTGGATGTAAAGAATCGAGTCAGAAGGACACTGACGACGCGGATGTCACATCTACGCGTCCGGCGAACACCGGCTCACTGAACGCTCCTGAACAGCCGCAACCGATCGTCGCGCCGTCACCCGTTCAGCCCAGCGAAATGGTAACGCAGTGTTTCGTGAAACGTTATTTAGCGCCAAACGTGTACACCTGAGCGGCGATGCTCCGCACCGACCGGGCGACGCTGCCCGGTCGAGCACACTCGGAGTTCACCGCGGCGAGCACGCCGGCACACGTCCGGGTGGACGCCACGCGGGCCCGGATGGACGGCACGCGTGTTCGGCCGGACACGACCGGTCAGCTCGAGGCGCGGACCGCCAGGGAGACCGGGAGGATGTGCTGGCGCGGCTTGAGGTTCTGGTCGTCGAGCAGCCGCATCAGGGTCTCGACCATGGCGTGGACCTGCTCGCGCGGGTCCTGGTGGACCGACGTCAGCGGCGGGTCCATGGCCGGGGCGAGGGTGACGTTGTCGTCGAAGCTGACCACCGCGACGTCCTCGGGGACGCGGCGGCCCGCGCCGCCGAGGGTGCGCAGCGCGCCCACCGCCATCATGTCGCTGGCGACGAACACGGCGTCGAGGTCCGGGTGCCGGGCCAGCAGCGCCGACATCGCGTTCGCGCCGCCCGAAAGGGTGAAATCGCCTTCTTCGACCAGGTCGGCCGGGTCGAGCCCGGCGTCGAGGAGGGTCTTGCGCCAGCCGGCGAGCCGGTCGATCGGGGCGCTCTGGTCCTGCGGGCCGGCGATCGTGGCGATCCGCCGCCGCCCGGCCGCGACCAGGTGCTCGACCGCCAGCCGGGCGCCGCCCTCGTTGTCGAAGTCGACGACGTGCACGCCGCGGCGGATGCCGGCCGCCTGGCCGCCGAACACCACCGGGATGCGCAGCAGCCGCAGGGCTTTGGGCAGCGGGTCGGCGCGGTGCGGGGCGAACACCAGCGCGCCGTCCACGTGGCCGCCCTCGAGGAACCGGACCGTGCGGCTCAGGTCTTCGCGGATGTCACTGAAGATCAGCACCATCTGGCGGCCGACGTCGGCGAGCTCGCGGTAGCCGGCCCGCATGACGGCGGCGCGGTACGGGTCGTCGAGCAGCCGGGACTCCGGCTCCGACAGCACCACCGCGATGGCGCCGGTGCGGCGCGTGACCAGCGAACGCGCCGCCTGGTTCGGGGAATAGCCCAGGTCACGGGCCGCGGCGAGGACCTTCTCCCGCGCCGCCGCGCTGACGTACGCGTCGTCGTTCAACGCCCGTGACGCCGTCGACCGCGACACGCCGGCGAACGCCGCGACGTCCTCCAGTGTCGGCCGTTCTTCATCGCCTGCTCGAGGCCCCACGGCACCGCCCTCGCTCACCCTCTGCAACTCTGACGGACTCAGCTTAACGTTCACGCCCCTGGGCGTCCGGGAGCGCTCCTCGCAGGAAACACTCCGGTTACGACCTCTTGACACCGGTGAACACCCCCAGCAGACTCTGCCACACCTGGGAGCGCTCCCAGATCGGCTCCCAGCAGTGAGAGCGCTCATTCCCGTCAACAAGGTGGTTGGACACGTGAGAACGATCCGGAACGGCCTGGTCCTGGCACTGGGCATCACGATGACGGCGCTCGGCGCCACGGCCTGCAGCGGAGGGGGTGGCGACCAGCAGACCCCGGCCGCGGCGGCTCCCAACGAGCACGTCGACCTGACGCTGGCGACCTTCACCGAGTTCGGCTACGAGGCCCTCATCCCGGAGTACGAGCGACTGCACCCGAACATCAAGATCACCCACCGCAAGACCGGCCAGGGCGGGCCCTACCACCAGGAGCTCACCACCAAGCTGGCCGCCGGTTCGGGCCTCGCCGACGTGACGGCGTTGGAAGAGGGTCACCTGTCCGACTTCCTCGACAAGGGTTCGAAGTTCAACGACCTCAGCAAGATCGGGCCGGCCGACGCCTCCCCCGACCGCTGGCTGCCGTGGAAGTACGACGCCGCCAAGACCAAGGACGGCAAGGTCATCGGCTACGGCACCGACATCGGCCCGCTCGCCATGTGCTACCGCAAGGACCTGTTCAAGGCCGCCGGCCTGCCGGACGACCCCGAGGCCGTCAAGCCGCTGTTCGCCACCTGGGACAGCTACTTCCAGGCCGGCGCGGACTACGTGAAGAAGAGCGGCGGCAAGGCCTGGTTCGACTCGGCCGCGCAGAACTTCAACGCCATGGTCAACCAGCTCCCCGAGGGCTACATCAACACCGACGACAAGCTCGCCGTCGAGACCAACCAGGGCATCAAGGACGCCTGGACCAAGGTCACCGACGCGGTCGCCAAGGGCGAGTCCGCCAAGCTGACGGCGTTCAGCCCCGAGTGGAACACCGGCTTCAAGCAGGGCGCGTTCGCCACGAAGGTGTGCCCGTCCTGGATGCTCGGCGTGATCAAGGAGCAGGCGGGCCCGGAGAACGCGAACAAGTGGGCCGTCACCGCGGCCTTCCCCGGCGGCGGCGGCAACTGGGGCGGCTCGTACCTGACCGTGCCGACGCAGTCCAAGCACCCGAAGGAAGCCGCCGAGCTGGCCGCGTGGCTGACCGCGCCGGAGCAGCAGATCAAGGCGTTCCAGGCCAAGGGCAACTTCCCCAGCCAGGTGAAGGCGCTGTCCGACCCGGCCCTGCTGAGCCAGACCGACGCCTACTTCGGCAACGCCAAGATCGGCGAGCTGTTCGCCGAGCAGGCCAAGAAGGTCCAGAAGCCGCAGTACAAGGGCCCCGGTGACGGCCAGATCCAGGAAAACGCGTCGAGCCCGGCCCTGCAGGCGGTCGAACAGGGCAAGTCGGCGGCGGACGGCTGGAACCAGATGGTCGACGCCGCGAAGAAGATCACGCGCTGAACCGATGACCGTCCTCGACAAGGTCGCGCCAGAAGGGAGTAAGGCCGGGGAGCGCGTGTCTCCCCGGCCCACCTTCCGTCACCGGTTGAGCCGGTGGGACGTCAAGGTGTCGCCGTACCTGTACGTCGCGCCGTTCTTCATCGTGTTCGGGATCGTCGGCCTGTTCCCGCTGCTCTACACGGCCTACGTTTCGCTGTTCAAGTGGAAGGCCGGGGGCGACGACCCGGACTTCATCGGCCTCGACAACTATAAGGATCTGTTCGCCGACAGCCAGTTCTGGAACGCGCTGGTCAACACGATCAGCATCTTCCTGCTCTCCAGCATCCCGCAGCTCGTCATCGCGGTGCTGCTGGCCGCCCTGCTCGGCGCCCGCCTGCGCGGCGCGACCGGCTGGCGCGTCGGCATCCTGCTCCCGTACGCGGCCAGCCTGGTCTCGATCGGGATCATCTTCGCCAACCTGTTCGGCGCCAAGTACGGGCTGATCAACGGCGTGCTGCAAACGCTCGGACTGGACCCGGTCGACTGGCAGGCCAACCGGTTCGCCAGCCACGTCGCGATCGCGATCATGGTGAACTGGCGCTGGACCGGCTACAACGCCCTGATCGTCCTGGCGGCCATGCAGGCCATCCCCAAGGAGCTGCACGAGGCGGCGCTGATCGACGGCGCGGGCCTGTGGCGCCGGTTCTTCAACGTCACGCTGCCCCTGCTGAAGCCGACGCTGGTCTTCGTCACCATCACCTCGACGATCGGCGGCCTGCAGATCTTCACCGAGCCCAAGCTGTTCGACGCCATGCCGGGGTCGAACAACGGCGGCTCGACCAACCAGTTCCAAACCGTGACGCTGTACCTGTACCAGATGGCGTTCGAGAACTCGAGCCTCGGCTACGCCTCGGCGATCGCCTGGGTGCTGTTCCTCGTCATCGTGCTCATCGCGCTGGTGAACTTCTTCCTCACCGGCCGGCTCGCCCGTACTCCGGCGGTGAAGAAGAAATGACAACAGTCCAGACCGGGCTGCGCAAGAGCGTCGCCACCCTCGGCAGGCCGCGCAAGGCGACCTACTTCGTGCTGGCGATCTTCGTGCTGGGCTCGCTGTTCCCGTTCTACTGGTCGTTCCTCGTGGCCAGCCGCGACAACGGGATGCTCACCGAGCGCGTCCCGCCGTTCCTGCCCGGCGGGAACTTCTTCGCGAACGCCTCCCGGGTGTTCGACAGCGTGCCGTTCTGGAAGGCGCTGGCCAACAGCGTGATCGTGTCCGGAACGGTCACGCTGACGACGGTGCTCTTCTCGTCGCTGGCCGGGTTCGCCTTCGCCAAGCTGCGGTTCCGCGGGAAGAACGGGATGTTCGTGTTCATCGTCGTCACGCTCGCCGTGCCGACCCAGCTCGGCATCATCCCGCTGTTCATCGCGATGTCGGAACTGGGCTGGGCGGGTCACCTCGAGTCGGTGATCGTGCCCAACCTGGTCACCGCGTTCGGGGTGTTCTGGATGCGGCAGTACACGCTCGACGCGCTGCCGTACGAGCTCATCGAGGCCGCGCGCGTCGACGGCTGCAGCATGATCCGGATCTTCTGGAACGTCTGCATGCCCGCGGTGCGCCCGGCCGCGGCGATCCTCGCGATGTTCACGTTCATGATGTCGTGGAACGACTTCCTGTGGCCGCTCGTCGTGCTGGACGCCGGCAACCCCACCGTCCAGGTGGCCCTGGAGAAGCTGCAGAGCGGCTACTACATCGACTATTCGCTCGTCCTGGCCGGCACGACCTTGGCCACCATTCCCATCCTCATCGTCTTCGTCCTCCTCGGCCGCCAGATCGTGGCCGGGATCATGCAAGGTGCCGTGAAAGGGTGAACATGTCCGTACAACCCGACAGTGTTCGGGCCGAGAACGTCCGGGCGGAGACCGCGTTGATGTTCCCGCCGGGCTTCGTCTGGGGCGCCGCGACCGCGGCGTTCCAGGTGGAAGGGGCCACGACGGCCGACGGACGCACCGACTCGGTCTGGGACGTCTTCGCCCGCCGCCCGGGGGCGGTCCGGGGCGGCGACAACGGCGAACCGGCGGCCGACCACTACCGGCGGTACTCCGAGGACGTCGGGCTGATGCGCCGGCTCGGCCTCGGTGCCTACCGCTTCTCGCTGGCCTGGCCGCGGGTGCGGCCGGACGGCGGCGAAGCCAACACCGCCGGGCTCGCCTTCTACGACCGGCTGGTCGACTGCCTGCTCGAGTCCGGGATCCAGCCGTGGGCGACGCTCTACCACTGGGACCTGCCGCAGGCCCTGGAGGAGAAGGGCGGCTGGACGAACCGGGACACCGCCTACCGCTTCGCCGAGTACGCCGAGAGCGTGCTGGAGCGGCTGGGCGACCGCGTCGCCAGCTGGTCGACGCTCAACGAGCCGTGGTGCGCGGCGATGCTCGGCTACGCGGGCGGGATCCACGCGCCCGGCCGCACCGACCACCCGGCGGCCGTCGCCGCCACGCACCACCTGCTGCTGGGCCACGGCCTGGCGATGGACGTCATCCGCCGCCACGCCGGCGACACCCCGGCCGGCATCACGCTGAACCTGTACCCGGTCGCCCCGCACGACCCGGCGAACGTCGCCGACGTCGCCGCGGCCCGGCGGATCGACGGCCTGCAGAACCGGCTGTTCCTCGACCCGGTGCTGCGCGGCGGCTACCCGGACGACCTGGTCGCGGACCTCGAGCCGTTCGGGCTCGGCGACGTCGTCCGCGACGAGGACGCCGCGGTCATCGCCGCGCACGTCGACTGGCTGGGCGTGAACTACTACCGCGACTACCGCGTCGCGGGCCGTCCGGTGCCGGGCAGCGAGCCGGCGGGCCCGGAGTGGCCCGGCGCCGCCGACGTGCACTTCGTCCCGGACCCGGCGGCCCCCCGGACCGACTCGGGCTGGGAGGTCCAGCCGGCCGGGCTGACCGAATCGCTGCTGCAGGTCCACCGCGGCTACCGGCCGGTGCCGCTGTACATCACGGAGAACGGCGCGGCCTACCCGGACGTCGTCGGCGACGGCGGTGACATCGTCGACACCGACCGCGTCGCGTTCCTCGACTCCCACCTGCGGGCGTGCCACGACGCCATCCAGGCGGGCGTCGACCTGCGCGGGTACTTCTACTGGTCGCTGCTGGACAACTTCGAGTGGGCCGAGGGGTACGCGAAGCGCTTCGGCCTGGTCCACGTCGACTACGCGACCCAGCAGCGCACGCCGAAGCAGAGTGCGCACTGGTACTCCCGGGTGATCGGCCTCAACGGCCTCGGCTGAGGGGAAGGGTCCGTGGCGGGCACCGGCGCGGGTGCCCGCCACGAACGACCCGAGCGCCCCAAGGCGGCCTTGGTTGCGTTGAATCAGCACTGCGGCGCGGAGCGCCTCCGTTGAGGGTGGCGGTGGGGGCATGGATGGAGCACCGAAGGCCGCCTTGGTTGCGTCCCACGCACCGAAGGCCGCCTTGGTTGCGTCCCACGCACCGAAGGCCGCCTTGGTTGCGTCCCACGCACCGAAGGCCGCCTTGGTTGCGTCCCACGCACCGA
>NZ_JAJPWN010000016.1:0-282051 GCF_046549135.1 Amycolatopsis sp. lyj-23
GCTACTACAACCACAACCGGCTGCACTCAACGGTCGGCCACCACACCCCAGCCGAAGCCCGAACCAGCTACCGTCAGGCCCTGGCTGCCTGAAAAACCCGTGTCCGCCTCACCGGGGCAACTCCACATGATGCCCCCCGGATCACGGGTGATGCCCGTACCTGGAGGGTCGGCTCGCGTACCCGGAGGGTCGGTTTGCGTACCTGGAGGGTCGGTTTGCGTACCTGGAGGGTCGGTTGGCGTGATCAGGACCCGATCTCGCGTGTCCCGATCCGTGTCTCGCGTGATTGGAGGCGGAACTCGCGTGATCCGAGGGGCATCTCGCGTGATTGAGGAGGCATCTCGCGTGACTGGAGGGGCATCGGGTTACTTGCGGCGGAGGCCGATCTGGCGCCAGGTTCGGCGGCGCTGGCCGTTCTCCGAGGTGCTGCGGGGGACGCGGGTTGTTTCGCGCGGGAGGCGGACCGCGCGCATCGCCGCGCCCGCGACGCGGCGGCGCAGCGGAGGCCGGAGGCCGAGGCGGCGGGACGAGCGGGCGCGGCGGATCGCGCGGCGCTCGCTGGGCGGGACCGTCCAGGCCTCCGGGTGCGCCGCCAGCCAGCGGTGCCGGTATATCGAGTACGGGATGTGCGCCAGGTACAGCACCATCGCCACGAGCAGGGCGACCAGCGGGAACTGGATGATCGCTGCCGCCAGCAGGGCGACGCCGAGCAGCAGCGGCGCGATCGCCCTCGCCGGCGCCTTGACCGTTTTGAGCGACAACGTCGGGATGCGGCTGATCAGCAGGGCCGCGATGGCGACCGTCCACGCCCACACGACGTACTGCGAAGACCACCAGCCCTCGCCCCACTGCAGGTACGCCACCAGCGGCAGCATCCCCAGCAGGCCACCGGCGGGCGCCGGGACGCCGACGAAGAACTCGCTCGCGTACGGCGGCTGCTCGGTGTCGTCCAGCAGCGTGTTGAACCGGGCGAGCCGCAGGATCATGCAGACGGCGAAGATCAGCGACGCCACCCAGCCGATCCGGTCCGCGCCCGTCTGCCAGACGTAGATCACCAGCGCCGGCGCGACGCCGAACGAGATGCCGTCGGACAGCGAGTCCAGCTCCGCGCCCATCTTCGACGTCGCGTCCAACAGACGCGCGATCCGGCCGTCGAGGCTGTCGAGCACCGCCGCGATGCCGATCGAGGCGATGGCCATCGCGTAGTTCCTGGTCAGCGCGAACTGCACGGCCGACAGGCCCGCGCACAGCGCCAGCACGGTGATGGCGTTCGGCAGCAGCCGGACACCCGGGGTGGTCACGCGGACCATCGATCAGCCTTTCGCGGGCGCGGCAGGGAGCTCGGCGATGACCGTCTCGCCGCCGACCGTGCGCTGGCCCTTGCTGACCAGCACCGTCGAGCCCGGCGGCAGGTAGAGGTCGACCCGCGAACCGAACCGGATGATGCCGTACGTCGACGCGGCCGCGACCTTGTCGCCCTCGCTGATCTCGCAGAGGATGCGGCGCGCGACCAGGCCGGCGATCTGCACGACGACGAGCTCGTGGCCGTCTTCGGTGCGCATGAGCACGGAGTTGCGTTCGTTGTCGTCGCTGGCCTTGTCCAGGTCGGCGGACAGGAACTTGCCCGGCCGGTAGGCCACGCGCTCGATCACGCCGTTCGCCGGCACGCGCTGGACGTGCACGTCGAACACCGAGAGGAACACCGACACGCGCATCCGCGGCTCGGCGGGCAGGCCGAGCTCGGCGGGCGGGACGGCTTCCTCGATCAGCGAGACGAGACCGTCGGCCGAGGCGAGCGCGACGCCGTCACGCGGCGGCGGGACGCGCTTCGGCTCGCGGAAGAACGCCGCCGTGGCCACGGTCGCCAGCGCACCGACGAGCCCGAGGCGCTTGGAGAACCGGCGGGCGAGCAGCGTCGCGGCGACGCCGCCCGCCACGAACGGGCGACCCGCGGGGTGCATCGGCGGCAGCGTTTCGCGGGCGAGCTGGAGGGCGTGCGCGACTGGGTTGCCGGCGGGCTCCGGCCGGGTGCCGCTCATGGTCGGGTCCCCTGGTTTCGTGTCGGAAGAACGGTGGGCGCCGGGCGTCCGGCGGCCGCGTACGGGCGCCCCCACGCTACCGCTGCCCCAGGTGAGGGTGTCCGTGCGCCCCCGGCGGCTCCTCCGCGAGGGGGTCACCGCGGCGGGTGGGAATGATCGCCCGGTCGTAACGCAAGGTCGATTTCACCGATGACACTGAGTAGTTGCCGCCGTTCGGGGCGCTGCCCCGCGTGACCTGTGAGGACCGATGGACGACCGCCGAGACCCCGCCGAAGCCCGGCTTCGCGAGCTCCTGGGCGCGTGGCGTCGGGAGATCGACGAGGTGCCCGCGCGGTCGCTCGTCGACCCGGTGCGCGCGGTCGACGTCGTCATCGAAGCGAAGCAGGCGGCGAAAGCCAGGAACCGGGGCCGGGTGCATCCGCCCCCCGACGGCGCACGCACCCGGCCACCGGGAGATGCGCGTGAGGAAGCAGTCTAGCGTCGGACGGCCGGTTGATCACGTTTCGTCCGGCAAATGTTACGAACGGTCACTCGGACGCCGGGCCAAGCCGCCCGCGAGCCGCAGGATCGCCAGCAGCACGACCGCGCCGAGGATGGCCACGCCGAAGCTCGGGAAGTCGAAGTCGAACGTCCGCGCCTGGCCGGTGGCGAGCCGGTAGAGCAGCCCGCCCAGCGCCGCGCCGACGATCCCCACGAGCACGCTGACCAGGCAACCGAGGCGCGGGCGCGCTCGTCCGCCGACGACCAGGTTCGCGATCCAGCCGACGACGGCGCCGAAGATCACCCAAGCGACGAAAGCCATGGCGGGAGCTTACGCGAGCGGTTGCACAAGCGCCATTGCACAAGAGTTGTTGTGCAACTACTCTTGTGCGTCATGACCGAAGACATCCGGGAGATCCGGGATTCCAAGGTGCTCGCCGCCATGTCCCACCAGCTGCGCCGCCGGCTCCTGGAACTGCTCCACCTCGACGGCCCGGCGACGGCGTCGATGCTCGCCGCGAAGACCGGCCAGGCGGTCGGCAACGTCAGCCACCACATGAAGGTCCTGGCCGCCGCGAAGCTGGTCGAGGAGGCTCCGGAACTCGCCCGCGACCAGCGCGAACGCTGGTGGAAGCGCAGTGCCAGGACGCTGCGGTGGGCCTCGGCCGACTTCCCCGGCGACCCGGTCGCCGAAGCCGCCGAGGTCCTCGTGCTCGACCACCAGACGGCGGTCGCCCGTGAATGGATCGCCAGCCGGGAGACCTATCCCGAACAGTGGCGCGGGGCGCCGTTCAGCATCGACACGTGGGTGCGGCTCTCGCGCGAGGAGCTGGACGAGCTCAACGAGCGGATCTTCCTGCTGATCAGCGAGTTCGAGAACCGGACCGAACCCGGCGACGGCGTCGAGCGCCGCCCGGTCTTCTTCGCCGCGCGAGCGTCGCTGGGCCGGCCGTGAAGGGCCTCTGGGGGAACCGCGACTTCCGGCTGCTGTGGACCGGCGAGACCACCAGCATGCTCGGCAGCATGGTCGCGAGCACGGCGTTACCGCTGGTGGCGGTGGTCACGCTGCAGGCGAGCACGTTCGAAGTCGCGCTGCTCACCGCGGTCGCCTGGCTGCCGTGGCTGGTGATCGGCCTGCCCGCCGGCGCGTGGGTCGACCGGCTGGCGAAGCGCCCGGTCATGCTGCTCTGCAACACGGTGTCGATGGCGGTGTTCGGCAGCGTCCCCGTCGTCGCCGCGTTCGGCGCGCTCACCATGGCCTACCTGCTGGCCGCCGCGTTGCTCGGCGGGGTCGCCAAGGTGTTCTTCACCCTCGCTTACCGCGCCTACCTCCCGGCGCTCGTCAGTGACGGCGAACTCCTCGAAGCGAACGCGAAGCTGCAGGGCAGCGAGTCCGCGACCCAGGTCGCCGGACCGGGCCTGGCCGGGCTGCTGGCCCAGGCGTTCGGGCCGGTCAGCGGCATCCTGGCGGACGCGGTCAGCTTCGGCGTCTCCGTGTTGTGCGTGCGGGCGATCCGGGCGCGCGAAACCGTCGACCCCGGCGAGCGCGCGCCGCTGCGCAGCCAGATCGCCGAGGGACTCCGGTTCGTCGCCGCCGACCGGTACCTGCGGTCGCTGATCACCTTCGGCGCTGTCTCGAACCTCGCGCTCACCGGCTACAGCGCCATCCAGATCGTGTTCCTGTCCCGGACGCTCGGGGCCGCGCCCGGGCTCGTGGGACTGGTCCTGGCGCTGGGTGCGTCCGGCGGGGTGGTGGGCGCGGCCGCGGCCGGACGGCTCGCCGCGCGCCTCGGCGCCGTGCGCGCGTGGCTGCTGTGCGAGGTCTCCGCGGCACCGATGCTGCTGCTCGGGCCGCTGAGCGGGCCCGGCTGGGGCCTGGTGCCGTTCGGGCTCGCGCTGTTCGGGGTGTGCGGCGGTGTCGTCGCCGGCAACGTGCTGGTGACGACGTTCCGGCAGCAGTACTGCCCGCCCGAGCTGTTCAGCCGGGTCAACTCCAGCATGTCGATCGTCAACTACGGGTCGATTCCGCTCGCCGGGGTCCTCGGCGGCCTGCTGGGCGAGGCGATCGGCATCCGCGAGACCCTCTGGGCGGCCGCGGGAGTGGCGATCCTCGCGCTGCCGCTGCTCGCGCCCTACCGGAAGCTGCGCGACTTCCCGGTCAGAGCAGCAGGACGTCCACCTCTTCCCCAACCGCAGCCGACGTGACGTCCTCCGGGAGCACGATCAGGCAGTTGGCCTGGGTGAACGCGGCCAGCAGGTGCGAGCCCGGCCCGCCGCGCGGCCCGACGATCCCGGTGACCTCCCGGTCGGACGGCGCGAAGACGCCCCGGCGGTACTGGCGGCGTCCGGGCGGCGAGCTCATCTCCTCGGTCAGCCGGGCGCGCACCCGGCGGCGGGAGACGTCGGTGTGGCCCAAGGCCGTCAGGATCGCCGGGCGCAGGAACGCCTCGAAGGACACGAGCACGCTGACCGGGTTGCCGGGCAGCGCCACCACGGGCACGCCCTGCCAGCGTCCGCTGCCCTGCGGGCCGCCCGGCTGCATCGCGATCTTCGCGAACTCGACGCCCTGGCCGGTCAGGGCGTCCTTCACCACTTCGTAAGCGCCCGCGCTGACACCGCCGGAGGTGACCAGCAGGTCGGCGCCGGCCAGCTTCGGCTCGATGACCTTCCGGAACTCCTCGACGTCGTCGACGACGCTGCGGACCACCTCGACCTCGCAGCCGAGGCCGCGGATCGCCGCGGCGAGCATGACGCTGTTGGACTCGTAGATCTGGCCGTGGCGCAGCGGGGCCGGCGCGTCGATCAGCTCGGTGCCGGTCGAGGCCACCAGCACCCGCAGCGGCCGGTGCACCCGCACTTCGGCGAGCCCGACCGCGGCCGCCAGGCCCAGCTGGGAGTGGCCCAGCACCGTGCCTGCGTGCAGGGCGACGCTGCCGGCGACGACGTCCTCGCCGGTCCGGCGGATGTGCGCGGCTTCGCGTGCGGGCGCCGAAATGGTGACGGTTTCCGTGCCGCCGTCGGTGTCTTCGACCATGACGACCGCGTCCGCGCCCGGCGGCAGCGGCGCGCCGGTCATGATCCGGTGCGCGGTGCCCGGTTCGAGCGGCCGGACGTCGACGCGGCCGGCCGGGATGTCGTCGGCGACCGGCAGGGTCACCGGCGCGGCCGGCACGTCGGCCGCGCGCACCGCGTAGCCGTCCATCGCGGAGTTGTCGAAGGGCGGCAGTGACACGGTCGCCGTCACGTCCTCGGCCAGGACGAGACCGGCCGCGGCGGCGAGGGGCAGGGCGGTCGCGGGGGAGGTGCCCAGTAGTGCGGCAACCCGGTCGCGGTAGTCGTCGACGGAGATCACCGGACCATCCTCCCCGGCTTTCGGGCGCGTGCAAGACTCTGCCCCGTCACAGGCACGCCGATGGGGAGCACGCATGCAGGTCGGAATCCGTCAACAGCCTTCGTTCGCCGTCGCCCGGCTGATGCTGGCGCCCGGTGAGCCGTGCCAGGTCGAGTCCGGCGCGATGATGGCCACCAGCTACGGCGTGCAGGTGCAGTCGCAGGCGCAGGGCGGGATCATGAAGGGCCTCGGCCGCGCGTTCCTCTCCGGCGAGTCCTTCTTCATCTCCACCTTCACTGCACCGCAGAACGGCGGCTGGGTCGACGTCGCCGCGAACCTGCCCGGCGACATCCAGGTGATCACCCTCGACGGCCGCACCGGCTGGGCCGTCACCCGCGGCTGCTGGCTCGCGTCCTCGCACGGCGTGCAGACCGAAACCAAGTGGGGCGGGATGAAGAACCTGATGGGCGGCGAGGGCGGGTTCCTGACCCACGCCACCGGTCAGGGCCAGCTGCTCGTCAGCTGCTACGGCGCGGTCGAGACGATCACGTTGCAGCAGGGCGAGATGGTGACCATCGACACCGGGCACGTCGTCGCCTACGCCGACACCGTGCAGTACCAGATCCGGAAGGTCGCCCAGGGCATCATCCAGTCGATGAAGAGCGGCGAAGGGCTCGTGTTCGACTTCGTCGGCCCCGGCCAGATCATGACGCAGACGCGCAACCCGTCCCAGCTGATCAGCTGGCTCGTCTCCCACGTCCCGTCACGCTGATGCGCGTCCAGACCCGGCACACGCCCGCCTTCGGCGTCGCCCGCGTCCTGCTGGACCCGGGCGAGGCCGTGCGGGCCGCGCCGGAAACCCTGCTCGCCAGCCGGTTCGGCGTCACCGAGACGCCGTCGGGCCGCGGTGGCGCCCGCGCGGGCAAGCCGGCGACCGCCGTCTACACCGCGCCGTCCGACGGCGGCTGGATCGACTTCGCGCCGCTGCGCCCCGGCGACGTCTACCCGCTCGACGTCGGCGGGGGCACGGGCTGGTCGGTGCACCGCGACGCCGTGCTGGTGCAGCCCTCGTCGGTCCGGCACGACAGCGGGTGGGTGCCGCTGCAGCAGATGTTCGGCGCCGACTCGGGGTTCCTGGACCACTACAGCGGAACCGGGCCGCTCGTGCTGGCCGCGCCGGGCCCGGTGGACGCGTTCGAGCTCGGCAAGGGCGAGCTGGTCACGGTCCGGCCGGACTACCTGCTCGCCTACCCGGACACCGTGCAGTGCCGGTTGCGGGCCCTCGATCCCGGTGGAGCGCAGTCGCTGCGCACCGGCGAGGGGCTCGCGGTCGACTTCGCGGGTCCCGGGACGGTGCTCGTGCACGCGCGGAACAGACGCCTTTCGGGTTCGTGATCTTCGGACGAATTGCCCATTGCCGCGGACAATAATTCCGGTAGCGTGATTGACACTCCGCCGCTGGCATCCGCTCGGGCCAGCGGATCCTTTGTGCTGAGGGAGGGCGCCGTGGCTGTCGGCACCGTCAAGTGGTTCAACTCGGAAAAGGGCTACGGGTTCATCGAATCCACGGAGGGCCCGGACGTGTTCGTCCACTATTCGGCCATCCAGTCCGAAGGATTCCGCACTCTGGACGAAGGCGACCGGGTCGAGTTCGAAGTGCAGTCCGGCCGCGATGGTCGTAGTCAGGCAGCCGACGTGCGCAAGGTTTCGTAGCACACCCCGCCGCTGATCGGTGAACCCCCGGCAGGCGCCGAACCAGGGACGTTAGGCTGCGGGCGTGACAGGCGAAGTGTCGGGGGACCTCACCGGTCGCCGGCTGGGCAACTACCGCATCGACGGGGTGCTCGGCAAGGGCGGCATGAGCGTGACCTACAAGGCCACCGACGTGCGGCTCGGCCGCAAGGTGGCCCTGAAGGTCATCGGTGACCACCTCGGGGCCGACGCCGAGTTCCGCGAACGGTTCGTCGACGAGGCGCGCAACACGTCCGCGATCGACCACGCCAACGTCGTGCCGCTGTACGACTTCGGCGAGCTCGACGGCATGCTCTACATCGCCATGCGCATGGTCGACGGCGGCGATCTCGCCGGGTTGATCTCGGCGGGCCCGATCGCACCCGCGCGCGCCCTGACGATGCTCGACCAGGTCGCGGACGCGCTCGACACGCTGCACAACCGTGGTCTGGTCCACCTCGACGTCAAGCCGGCGAACGTGCTCGTGACGAAGAAGGAAACGTCGCGCGAGCACGTGTACGTGGCCGACTTCGGGCTGACGCGGCGCGGCGCGACCGGGCACCGGACGCGCGGCGGCGACTTCCTCGGCTCGCCCACGTACGCGGCTCCCGAACACCTGCGCGGGGAGCCGCTGGACGGGCGGACCGACCAGTACGCGCTGACGTGCGTCCTCTACGCCTGCCTCACCGGCAGCCCGCCGTTCAAGGGCGACGTCCCGACGGTGATCAAGGGGCACCTCAACGGCGAGCCGCCCGCGATCTCCCGCGCCGTCGCGCTGCCGCCGTCGATCGACGAGGTGATCCGGCGCGGCATGGCCAAGAACCCGGCCGACCGCTACCCCAGCTGCGTCGAGATGGTCGCGGCCGCGCGCCGCGCGCTCGGCCCCCTCGCCACGTCCGACACCCCGCCGGGTCCGCCCGGGTCCCATTCGGGCGGAATCCCCGCGCCGCAGCGTCCTGGTCAGGTACAACAAGGGCCGCACCAGAACAGCGCACCGCAGGGAGAGGGGGCCCCCGTGCACCCGTACGGAGGACAGCAGCAGCCCGGCTACGGCCAAGGGCCGCACGGGCCCGGTGGTCCGCAGGGGCCGCCGCCGGGGATGCCGCCGCAGGGCCCACCGCCCGGGTACGGCTACCCGCCGCCGCAGCAGGGGATGCACCCGCAGGGGATGCCGCCCCAGGGCTACGGCTACCCGCAGCAGCCGGGGCTGCCCCCGCCGGGCTACGGCCAGGACCCGATGCGCCTGCGCCCGCCCATGCCCGCCGGTGGTGCGGGTGCGTTCCACCAGCCGAAGAGCGGCGGCGGCAAGAAGTGGCTCTTCGCCGTGCTCGGCCTGGTGGTCGTGGCCGGCCTGGTCGTCGGGGCGATCTTCCTGTTCGGCGACGGTGGCAACGGTGGCGGCGGCCAGACGACGGCCCCGAACATCCCGGTCGGCCCCGGCGGCGACTCGCAGGGCCACCCGACGTCGTCGCTGAACGCGCCCCCGACGTCGATCAGCATCAAGCCGAGCAGCTGAGACTTCGCGAGATCGTGCGACGCTGAGCTGGGCTTCTTGCACTCTCCCCCCGAGAGTGCTAAACACGGACTTGGCACTCGACGCCGTCGAGTGCCAAAGGTCGGGACGGTGAGGCTGAACCCCCACCCGGGTCCAGTCGTCCGTCGCGGGCACCGAGCCTGGCCGAGGAAGAGTCCTGCTGCCGCCGCTGCAAGAACCACAGCGCGGCGGCTGCGCCCAATACCGGAGGACCACACCGCAATGGCCAAACTGATCGCGTTCGACGAGGACGCCCGCCGCGGTCTCGAGCGCGGCTTGAACACCCTCGCCGAAGCCGTCAAGGTGACCCTCGGCCCGCGGGGCCGGAACGTCGTGCTCGAAAAGAAGTGGGGCGCGCCGACCATCACCAACGACGGCGTCTCCATCGCCAAGGAGATCGAGCTCGAGGACCCGTGGGAGAAGATCGGGGCCGAGCTCGTCAAGGAAGTTGCCAAGAAGACCGACGACGTCGCGGGTGACGGCACCACCACCGCCACCGTGCTCGCCCAGGCCCTGGTCAAGGAAGGCCTGCGCAACGTCGCGGCCGGCGCCGACCCCATCAGCCTGAAGCGCGGCATCGAAGCGGCCGTCGAGGCCATCACCGAGCAGCTGCACAAGGCCGCCGTCCAGATCGAGACCAAGGAGCAGATCGCTGCTACCGCCTCGATCTCGGCCGCTGACCGCACCATCGGCGAGCTGATCGCCGAGGCGCTGGACAAGGTCGGCAAGGAAGGCGTCGTCACCGTCGAGGAGAGCAACACCTTCGGCCTCGAGCTCGAGCTCACCGAGGGCATGCGCTTCGACAAGGGCTACATCTCCGGTTACTTCGTGACCGACCCGGAGCGTCAGGAAGCCGAGCTCGAGGACCCGTACATCCTCCTCTTCGGCTCCAAGATCTCCACCGTCAAGGACGTCCTGCCGCTGCTGGAGAAGGTCATCCAGTCCGGCAAGCCGCTGCTGATCATCGCCGAGGACGTCGAGGGCGAGGCCCTGGCCACCCTCATCGTCAACAAGATGCGCGGCACCTTCAAGTCCGTCGCCGTCAAGGCCCCGGGCTTCGGTGACCGCCGCAAGGCGATCCTGCAGGACATCGCGATCCTGACCGGTGGCCAGGTCATCTCCGAGGACGTCGGCCTCAAGCTGGAGAACGCGGACCTGTCCCTGCTGGGCAAGGCCCGCAAGGCCGTCATCACCAAGGACGAGACGACCATCGTCGAGGGTGCGGGCGACGCCGACCAGATCCAGGGTCGCGTCAACCAGATCCGCGCCGAGATCGAGAACTCGGACTCGGACTACGACCGCGAGAAGCTGCAGGAGCGGCTCGCGAAGCTGGCCGGCGGCGTGGCCGTCATCAAGGCCGGCGCCGCGACCGAGGTCGAGCTCAAGGAGCGCAAGCACCGCATCGAGGACGCGGTGCGCAACGCGAAGGCCGCCGTGGAAGAGGGCATCGTCGCCGGTGGTGGCGTGGCCCTGATCCAGGCCGCCGAAGCCGCGTTCGCGGGCCTGAAGCTCGAGGGCGACGAGGCCACTGGCGCCAACATCGTCAAGGTGGCCGTCGAGGCCCCGCTCAAGCAGATCGCGATCAACGCCGGCCTCGAGGGCGGCGTCGTGGTGGAGAAGGTCAAGGGCCTGCCGCAGGGTCACGGCCTCAACGCCGCCACGGGTGTCTACGAGGACCTGCTCGCCGCCGGCGTGCCGGACCCGACGAAGGTCACCCGCTCCGCGCTGCAGAACGCCGCCTCCATCGCGGCGCTGTTCCTGACCACCGAGGCCGTCGTGGCGGACAAGCCGGAGAAGGCTTCGGCCGCTCCCGCCGACCCGTCCGGTGGCATGGGTGGCATGGACTTCTGAGTCCGGCTGCTTCGAACGCCCGGTCCGCTTCGGCGGGCCGGGCGTTTCTCATGGGCGGGTGAAGAACCAGACGGCGTAGGCGCCGGCGATGACGACGCCGAGCGCGAGCACGCCGAGGCCCCCGAGCCAGGCGGTGCTCTTCTCGTCGGCTTCCATCCCGACGACGATGGCACCGATGCCGGTGAGCAGGACCCAGATCGCCAGCCCCGCGGCGGTGTAGAGCACGGTCTTGGCGGCCTTGGCCCCGGCGGGGTCCCCGGCGGACAGCACGGCGTAGGCGGCGAAGGCGGTCAGCCCCAGCCCGGCGATCAGGTACAACCCGCCCAAGATCCCGACGACGACCTTCGGTGCGGTGTTTCCGTGATCCACGAGCGCGAATCTAGTCCCTCCAACGGGATCCGCGCCGTGGTTTTGGGCCACTCGGCCCAACGGCCACGACCGAACGGCCCGGACGTCCCCTGGCGTCCGGGCCGATCGTTTCCGTGCCCACCGCGTCCCCCGACGGCGGCGTCCCCCCGACCCGCGCCCCCCGGCGCGGGTTGTCCTGCGAGTTGATCTCAGTGCGTCCCCGGCCCCCGGCGGGCCCCGGCTCCCCCTGCGAGCCGGAGCCCGCCCGCGTTCAGGAGTCCTCTTCCGGCGTCAGGATGGCGGCGGCGACGTAGATGGGAATGGCGATGCCGACGGAGAGGAAAACGGCGGCGACGAGCCCGATGCGCAGGACGTTGGCATCGACGCCGAGGTAGGTGGCCCAGCCCCCGCAGACGCCGGTGAGCATCTTGTCGGTCCGGCTGCGGCGGAGCTTCTTGGTGGTTTCCGGGGTGTACACGCTGTTGGTCATGGCTCAATGGTGTCGTCCGGGGGCGCGGTCCGGTATCGGGAACGGCCCGGATGCCGACCCTGAACTTCCCTCGGGGAAAACCACGTGCTCAGCTCAGCGCGCGGACCCGGTTCAGCCGGGCTTCCCAGGCCGCCGCGACTTCGGGCGTCGCCGCGTAGACCGCGGACGGCTCCGGTGCCGTGCGCGGGACCGGGAGGTATCCGTCCACAGGGGACAACGGCGAAGCGCAGACGTCCCCTTCCAGCAAGGAAAGCGTGCCGAGTCCACAAGCGAACTCCAGCGACGGCAGGGCGCCCGCCAACGCCAGGCCGGCCGCCAGGCCCACGCTCGTCTCCACCGCCGACGACACCACGCACGGCAGCCCGCACGCCTCCGCCACCTCCAGCGCCCGCCGCACGCCGCCGAGGGGGGAGACCTTCAGGACCGCGATGTCCGCCGCTCCGGCGACCGCCACCTTCAGCGGGTCCTCGGCCCGGCGGATCGACTCGTCGGCCGCGATCCGGACGTCCACCCGGCGCCGCACCGCGGCCAGTTCCTCGATCGACGGGCACGGCTGTTCCGCGTACTCCAGCCCGCCCGCCGCCTTGTCGAGGTCCGCGAGGGCGCGCACCGCCGTGTCGACGTCCCACGCGGTGTTCGCGTCGACGCGGATCGCGCCGCCCGGGCCGAGCGCGTCGCGCACCGCCTCGACCCGCGCGCAGTCGTCCACAAGGGAAACGCGCGGGTCCGCGACCTTCACCTTCGCCGTCCGGCAGCCGGAAGCGCGGACCAGTTCGTACGCCTTCGCCGGCTCGACCACCGGGACCGTCGTGTTGACCTCGACGCGGTCGCGGACCGGCGCGGGCCAGCCGGCTTCGGTCGCTTCCACCGCCGCCCGCAGCCAGGGCACGCTCTCGGCGTCGGAGTAGTCGGCGAACGGGCAGAACTCGCCCCAGCCCGCCGGGCCGTGCAACAGCACGCCCTCACGGACGGTGATGCCGCGGAACCGGGTGCGCAGGGGGATCGCGTAGACCTTCATCGAGCTCGATCATGCCACCGCCCGGCCGGCGCGCCCGATCGAGCCGACGGCGCTCACTGCCTCGTGACCGGGGCGACCCCGAGCAGGTCGGCGAGGCATTCGGCGTTGCGCGGAGCCTCGACTTTGACGTCGTTGTCGAAGTAGACGTGCACGTCACGCCGCCCGCCGTCGTGCCAGGTCCGGATCTTCTCGGCCCAGCCGCGCAGGGCGCGGTCGGAGTAGCCGCTGACGTAGAGCTCTTCGTCGCCGTGCAGCCGGACGTAGGCGAAGTCGGCGGTCTGGTTCTCGAGGAACGGCCACTTGCCGGCGGTATCGGCGACGACGAGCGCGATGCCGTGTCGTTCGAGGAGGTCGATGGCCGCGGGTTCGGCGAAGTTGGGGTGCCGGACTTCGAGGGCGTGCCGCAACGGTTTCTTCGGGCCGGCTTCGAGGTGGGGAGTGCCTTTCAGCTTGTCGTCGTGCTTCATCGCGAGCCGGGCGGCTTCGGTGGTGGTGCGCGGCAGCAGGGCGAAGAAGTTCTCGAGCCGTTCGGGGTCGAAGGCGAGTCTCGGCGGGAGCTGCCAGAGGAAGGGGCCGAGCTTCGCGCCGAGGGCGAGGACGCCGGAGGCGTAGAAGTTCGCGAGGGGTGTTTCGACGTCCCGGAGTTGCTTCATGTGCGTGATGAAGCGGCCGCCCTTGACGGCGAACGCGAAGTCGGCGGGGGTCTCGTCGAACCAGGCGCGGTACCGCTCGGGGCGCTGGAGGGAGTAGAAGGACCCGTTGATTTCGACGGCGTTCATGCGGCGCGAGAGGTACTCGAGCTCGCGCCGCTGGGCGAGCTTGGGTGGGTAGAAGACCCCGCGCCAGGGCGGGTACCGCCATCCTGAGGTTCCGATCCGGATCTCGGCGATCGCCCTCACCGCCTTTCCGGGAGGGGTTTTCCCGTTCGGTCGGGTGGCCAAACTCGGGCGTGGTGGGACGGGTGGGCTGGGGGTTGGGACGGGTGACCTGAGTTGGTGGGCGGTTGTCTCGGGCTGTGGCGGTCTGCCGGGGTTCAAAGACTGTCCTCGCCGGACGGGCAGGCTCTGGGATGGCCTTGGGGGCGCTGTTCTCTTGCCTTTTCGGGTGGGTCGCTGGGTGGTCATCCCGTCGCCTTGGCGAGGCCTATCACTTTGAGCCAGGCCCGCAAGGTTGCGTTGTTGGGTTGCGGTCGGGGTGTGGGTTGCGGGCCTGGCTCAAAGTGATTTTGACGGCCTCAGGCGACGGGATGACCACCCAGCTCGTTTTGGGGGGCGGCCTGGCGGCCGCTGCCGCCAGCTGCCGCTGCCGCCTGCTGCTGGGGTGGGTGCTCGGCGGCGGGGTGGGGTTGCCGACCCGGCTCTCCGGCCCCGATCCCGGCTGACCAAGCTCCGGCCCGAGCGGCCCCGGCCCGCCCGGCTTAGCCCCGACCCGGCCCGCTCGGCTCAGCCCCGGCCCGGGCGGCTCGGCCCCGGGCGCCGACCTGCCTCCCGCGAGCCCGGCCCGCCCGGCCCGGCCCGCCCGGCTCAGCTCAGCCCCGGCCCGGCCGCCCGTCCCCGGCTCAGCCCAGCCCCGGCGCCGACCTGCCTCCTGCGGGCCCGGCCCGCCCGCTCCGCCCGGCTCAGCTCAGCCCCGGCCCGCCCGGCCCGGCCGCCCGTCCCCGGCGCCCGGCTCCGGCCCCAATCCGGCCCCGGCTTGTCCGGCTCAGCCCAGCCCCGACGCCGACCTGCCTCCTGCGGGCCCGCCCCGCCCGGCTCAGCTCAGCCCCGGCCAGCCCAGCCCCGGCCCGCCCGGCCGCCCGTCCCCGGCGCCCGGCTCCGGCCCCAACCCGGCCCCGGCTTGTCCGGCTCAGCCCAGCCCGGCGCCGACCTACCCCGCGCGGAGCCCAGCCCCGCCCCCCGCCTACCCGACCTCCCCTCACGCCCAGGAAAACCGCCAGTGCCGCGACTGGACCAACCCCGACGCGTACTCCCGCAGGTTCCCCGGCTGCCCGGCGAACGTCGGCAAACTGAATGCCCGGTGCTCCGCCGCCACCGTCAATGCCCTTGCCTGGTTCCTCGGGGGTGCTGCCACCGACAGCTCCATCGCGTCGAACCCCAGCACCACCAGCGTTGCCCCGAAGCGGTCCTCCCAGCTGCGCAGCACCGCCGACAGCTCGGCCACCTGGTCCGTGCACTTGATCATGCCCGTCCAGCCGAGCAGGGCCGGGATGTCCGCCGGGCGCTCGGTCTGGACCAGGCCCAGCCGGTGGGGTGCGCGCGTCGCCAGGATCGAGCCCGTGTTGCCCGCCTCGGCCAACGGGTCGGACCTGCGTGGGCTGCGCTTGGCCAGCCCGGGGAACCGGGCGCCGAACGGGCGCAGGCAGGCGCCGTCGCAGCAGGATGTGTCCCACCAGCGGGACAATGCTCCCGCCGGGTCGGCCGTTGCCACGCGGTGGCCGGCCGGGGCCAGGCGGCCGCGGTCGTCGATCCAGTCCTCGCCGTTCGCCGCGAACCGCTGGTCGTGGGGGATCAGCACCGGCCACAGGCCGGACCGCTCGAACTCGGCCACGCAGCCCAGGTAGCGCTCGGGCCGGGTCAGCGGCAGGTCGGACACCCACAGCCGGCCGTGCCACGACCCCGGTGGGAGGGTCTGGACCGGCGGTGCGGGCGTACCGGGGCGGAGCGGTGCGATCGTCATGGAGCGTCCCCTCGAACTTGTGTTCGGCTGCTGCACGTCGAACAGTAGTTCGAGGGTCCGACAATTTCCAGCGACAAAGCCGCTCAGCCGTTCGAGTGAATCGACAAAACCGCAGGTCAGAGTGCTGCGTGAGAGTAAAGTTGCGGAAGTTGTTCCTGTGACGATTCGCTAGGCCGAAGGGGGCACGGCCGTCACAGCGGCCGGAGCAGGTCGTCCGCGTCCACGATGTGGTACGCGTAGCCCTGCTCCGCAAGGAACCGCTGCCGGTGCGCCGCGTACTCCGTGTCCACCGTGTCGCGCGAGACGATCGAGTAGAAGTGCGCCTGCCGTCCGTCGCCCTTCGGACGCAGGAGCCGGCCCAGGCGCTGGGCCTCCTCCTGGCGGGAGCCGAACGTGCCCGAGACCTGGATCGCCACCGAGGCCTCCGGCAGGTCGATCGAGAAGTTCGCCACCTTCGACACGACCAGCGTGCGGATCTCGCCGCGGCGGAACTTGTCGAACAGCTCCTCGCGCTCCTTGTTGCGGGTCGCGCCCTGGATCACCGGGGCGTCGAGCTCGTCGCCGAGCATCTCCAGCTGGTCCAGGTACGCGCCGATCACCAGGGTCGGCTCGCCCGCGTGCTTGGCCACGATCGACTTGATCACCGGGGTCTTCGTCAACGCCGTCGCGGCCAGCTTGTAGCGCTCGTCGGCCTCGGCCGTCGCGTACTCGAGCCGCTCCGCGTCGGTCAGCGTGACGCGGACCTCGGTGCACTCCGCCGGGGCGATCCAGCCCTGGGCCTCGATGTCGCGCCACGGGACGTCGTAGCGCTTCGGGCCGATCAGCGAGAAGACGTCGCCTTCGCGGCCGTCCTCGCGCACCAGCGTCGCCGTCAGGCCGAGGCGCCGCCGGGACTGCAGGTCCGCCGTCATCCGGAACACCGGCGCCGGCAGCAGGTGGACCTCGTCGTAGACGACCAGGCCCCAGTCGCGGGAGTCGAACAGCTCCAGGTGCTTGTACTCGCCCTTGGTCTTGCGGGTGATCACCTGGTAGGTCGCGATGGTGACCGGCCGGATCTCCTTCTTCTCCCCGGAGTACTCGCCGATCTCCTCCTCCGTCAGCGACGTCCGCGCGATCAGCTCGCGCTTCCACTGCCGACCGGCGACCGTGTTCGTCACCAGGATCAGGGTCGTCGCCGCCGCCTTGGCCATCGCCGCCGCACCGACCATCGTCTTGCCCGCGCCGCACGGCAGCACCACGACGCCCGAGCCGCCCGCCCAGAACGCCTCCGCGGCCTGCCGCTGGTAGTCGCGCAGCTGCCAGTCCGTCTCGTCCAGCGCGATCGGGTGCGCCTCGCCGTCGACGTACCCGGCGAGGTCCTCGGCCGGCCAGCCGACCTTCAGCAGCGCCTGCTTCAGCCGCCCGCGCTCGGACGGGTGGACGATGACGGTGTCCTCGTCGATCCGCGCGCCGAGCATCGGGCTGATCTTCTTGTTCCGGGCCACCTCGGTCAGCACCGCGCGGTCGGTGGTCGACATCACCAGGCCGTGCGCCGGGTGGTTGGCGATCTGCAACCGCCCGAACCGGCCCATGACGTCGACGACGTCGATCAGCAGCGGCTGCGGCACCGGGAAGCGCGAGTACGTCGTCAACGCGTCGACGACCTGCTCGGCGTCGTGCCCCGCCGCGCGCGCGTTCCACAAGGCCAGCGGCGTGATCCGGTAGGTGTGCACGTGTTCCGGCGCGCGCTCCAGCTCGGCGAACGGCGCAATGGCGATGCGCGCGTCATCGGCCTGGGGGTGGTCCACCTCCAGGAGCACGGTCTTGTCGGACTGGACGATCAGCGGGCCATCAGTCACAACTACTGTTATACGTGGCTCGCTCCGGTCCACCGGTGGGACGGGGTGCCGAGGGGATCACTGGAGGGCACGTTGACCACACCACCGTTCGACGGCAACCCGTTCCGGTCGCCGGGTTATGCGCCGCTCGCGCCGATGCCGCCGGGGCCGGGCCGGCCGCCGATCCCGCACTGGTTCACCACGAAGGTGCGGATCACGCTGGCCGTCTGCGTCGTCGCTGCGCTGGGTCTGGGTGCGCTGGGCGCGATGGGCGTCTACTGGATCAGCCGCAGCGGACCGCCGTCGAACGGCGACTGCCTGTACCTGACGCGCGAAGGGGCGGGCAAGCTCGCCTACCACCGCGTGGGCTGCACCGCGAACAACGCCACGTACAAGGTCGAAAACACCTACCGCGGTGGCATTGCGTGCGCGTCCGGTGACTACGTGCGGTTCCGGCTCGGCTCGGGCGCCGGCCAGACGCTGTGCCTGGCGCTGAACGTCAAGGCCGGCGACTGCCTGCGCGACGTCGAAGACGAGAGCACGATCGGCAAGGTTTCCTGCGGCGACCCGGCGGCGCAGGAGCGCGTCGAGATCCTCTCCGGCTTCGGCAGCGACGACAAGTGCGAAGGCGCCGACAAGGTGCTCAGCTACTCCGGCCCGCCGTCCCGCACGGTGTGCCTGATCAAGTCGGGGGAGAACATCTAGTAGCCGGTTTCCTCGGGCAGCAGGCCCTGGACGTCGAGGCGGTTCGCCAGCAGGCCCGAGTTGTGCATCAGGTCGGCGACCCGCTGCAGCCGGATGCCGTTGAGCGACGCCGGGTAGGAGCCGAGCGAGATCAGCGCGGCCGTCGTCGCGTCGATGTCGGAGAACTTCGGCAGCGCGTCGCGCACGGTCGCGGGGTCCGTTGCGCTCTGCTGGGCCGCGCCCAGCGCGGTGCGGAACGCACGGAGGGTCCGGGGGTTGGCCTGCGCGAACGGCTTGGCGGCCGCGTAACCGGAGAGCGGGAAGTCGAGCGTCGAACCGCGGGCGCCGTCGGCCAGGATGTGCGCGCCGAGGTCCTTCTCGGCACGCGTGATGTACGGCTCGATCATCAGGGCGGCGTCGGCGTCGCCCGCCTGCAGGGCCTGCGGCATCCGGTCGAACGGCACCGCGGTGAACTTGATCTTCGTCTGGTCGACACCCGCGGTGACCAGCACCGACCGCGCGACGAGCGCGCCGACGTCGTCCAGCGTGTTCACCGCGATCTTCGGCGACCGCTTCCCGGTCGGCACGGTGTAGTCCGCGTCCGGCAGTGTGACCAGCGCCATCGTGTTGGGGCCGGACGTGTAGGCCTCGCCCTGCAGCTGCAACGCCGTTCCGCCGGCCGCCGCGCGGAACATCGCGATGTCGGAAGCGAAGGTGACGTCGAGGTCGCCCGAGGCCAGCTTCGCGAGCCCGTCGTCGGCGCCGAGCTCGACGAGCTGCACGTTCAGCCCGGCGGCACCGAACTTCCCGCCCGCGACGGCGATCCGCAGGGGGGCCGTGTCGATGGCGTTGCCCACACCGACGCGCAGGGTGCTGCGCTCCAGCGGCGGCGGAGCCGCGGGAGCGCCGGAAGAGAACACGGAACAGCCCGCGGTCGCCAGGAGCGCCGCTACCAGCGGAATCAACCGTCCGCGTCCGATCATGAACCTTCACCTACCGCGAGAATCTGGTTCTCGTGCTGGATCGTATGGTCCGCGCCCCATACGATCGCGGGCAGGGCCGGATCGTGCCAGCGCGGCTTCCGGATCTCCATGGGGCGGGCTACCGTTCAGTAGGTTCGATGTGTCGTTCGATCCGCGGGTTCCCGCCCGCGGCGGAAAAGGAAACCAGGTGACCCGTCGCGACAAGCGTCCCCGCAAGGGCGGCGACGCGGCGGATCCGCGTCCGGCGGGTGGCCGCTGGCGGTTGCGGAACTGGCGCCTCGGCACGAAGCTCTTCGCCGTCCTCCTCATCCCCGCACTGGCCGTGATCGCGCTCGTCGGCCTGCGGATCAGCTCCGACCTGCGTGACGCCCGGCAGCTGGCCGAGTTCGCCACGCGCGGCCGCGTCGACAGCACCGTCGCCGAAGCCTTGCACGAGCTGCAGCGCGAGCGCGACCTCACCGTGCGGCTCGTCGCCCAGAACCGCCAGGGCGACACCACCGACCTCACCGCCCAGCGCAGCCGCGTCGACCGGGCCATCGGCGCCTTCGAGCGGACGCTGGCCGACAGCAAGCCGCGGCTCGACGCGAACGCCGCGGAAAGCCTGCAGCAGACCGACGACCGGCTGCGCGTGCTCGGCGGCCTCCGGTTCTCCGCAGAGCATTCGGCGTTCCCCGCCGACGCCGTGCTGCGCTCCTACAGCGAGCTGATCTCCGGCCTGCTCGACATCAGCGACTCCGCGGCCGCCGACGTCTCCGACCCGGAGCTCGCGCGGATGCGGCTGGCGGGCAACGCACTCGCCCGGATCAAGGACCAGATGTCGGTCAAGCGGGCGGTGATGGCCGAGGCGCTCGCGGCGGGCAGCCTCAACCGCGACCGCACGCGCGCGCTCCTCGGCGCGGAAGCCGAACTCGAAGCCGCGCGCAGCGACTACCGCACGTTCGCCACCCCCGCCCAGCAGCGGATGTTCGACGACACGGTGATCGGCCTGGTCGTCGACATCGGCAACGACCTGGTCGAATCCGCGCTCACCCGTACGGAAAACGGCCAGGACCTCTCCGGCCTCGACCCGAACCAGTGGGACACCTCGGCCACGTACACGGTCAACCTCGCCCACCAGGTGCAGCAGGCGCTGCTGGTCCAGTTGCAGGAACGCACCGACGCACTGGCGGCGCAGGCGCGCGCGGCCGCGCTGTGGGACGGCGGCGTGGTCCTCGGCGTCCTGCTCGTCGCGGGCGTGCTGTCGGTGGTCATCGCGCGGTCCCTGTTGCGCCCCTTGCGGATCCTGCGCCGGACGGCGCTGGAGGTGGCCGAGCACCGGCTGCCCGCCGCCGTGCAGAACCTGCTCACCGATCCCGAGCCCGCCCCCGAGAACCTGCGGAAACGGCTCGCCGTCGCGCCGGTGCCGGTGTTCACCCGCGAAGAGGTCGGCCAGGTGGCGCGCGCGTTCGACGCGGTGCACGGCGAAGCCGTCCGGCTCGCCGGGGAACAGGCGATGCTGCGCGAGAACGTCAACGCGATGTTCGTCAACCTCTCGCAGCGCAGCCAGGACCTCGTCGAACGGCAGCTGTCGGTGCTCGACCGGATGGAGGCCGACGAGCAGGACCCGGACACCCTCGCCGGGCTGTTCGAGCTCGACCACCTCGCGACGCGGATGCGGCGCAACAGCGAGAACCTGCTGGTGCTGTCCGGCCACGACTCCGCGCGCGAGGACGCCGGCCCGGTCTCGGCGGACGAAATCGTCGGCGCCGCGCTCTCGGAGGTCGAGGACTACCAGCGGATCGAACTCGGCCCGGCGCCGCAGGTGGCCGTCCGCGGCGAGGCCGTCAACGACCTCGTGCACGTCGTTTCCGAGCTGCTGGAGAACGCCACGCGCTACTCCGGCGACTCGCCGGTCACGGTCGCGAGCGCCGAAACCCACGACGGCGACTGGCAGATCGAGATCATCGACCACGGCGCGGGCATGCCGCAGGCGGAGATCGACCGCACCAACGCGCGGCTGGCGCAGCCGCCGGACGTCGACGTCGAGGTGTCCCGCCGGATGGGGCTGTTCGTCGTCGCGACGCTGGCCACGCGCCACCACATCGACGTCAGCCTCAGTGCGGGCGCGGAATCCGGGCTGGTCGCGACGGTGCTGGTGCCCGCGGCGCTGATCGTCGAGCTGCCGCCGATGCCGGCGCCGCCCCCGCCCGCCGAGCCGGCGGCCGCACCCGAGCCGGAGCTGCTGGCACCGCTCGCCCCGCTGGCGCCGCCGGAGCCCGAACCCGAGCCGGAGCCGGAAGAGCTGACGCCGCCGTCGATCGAAGCCGGCCCGCCGCGCCGGGCGCCGGTGGTGGCCCGCGACCACACGCCGGAGTGGCCGACCACGGACGACGAAGCCCACCTGGACCTCGACGCCCCGACCGAGCGGATGCCCGCCTACCGCGACGTCCTGTCCCGCTGGTTCGACGCCGCGGCCGCGCCCGAACAGCCACGGCGACCGGCGGAACCGCGCCCGGTCGCCGAGGTACCGCGCCCGGTTGCCGAGTCGCCGCGGCCGGTTGCCGAGTCGCCGCGCCCGGTTGCTGAGTCGCCGCGCCCGGTTGCCGAGTCACCGCGCCCGGTCACCGAGTCACCGCGCCCGGTCACCGAGCAGTCGCGCCCGGTTGCTGAGACGCCGCGGCCGGTTGCCGGGCAGTCGCGCCCGGTTGCTGAGTCGCCGCGGCCGGTCGGTGAGGTGCCGCGGCCCGTCGCCGGGCAGCCGCGTCCCGCCGATCCCCAGCCGCGGCACGCCCTCGCCGCGCCGCCACCCGCCGCCGGGGCACCTTCACGTGAAAGTGCCCCCGCTCCCGTCCAGGCGGCGCCTCCGCGGGAGAACTCCGCGCCGCTGCCCTCGAGCGAGGGCGCCGCGCCGCTGCCATCGCGGGACAGTTCGGCGTCGCGCCCGGCATTGCCGTCGCGGGAAGGCTCCGCGCCGCTGCCCTCACGCGACAGTTCGGCGTCGCGCCCGCCGCTGCCGTCGCGAGAGGGTTCCGCGCCGCCCCCGCCCTCACGGGACGGCTCCTGGCCGCCCCCGCCGCCGCCACGGGAGAACTCCGCGCCGCTGCCCGCCGAGGCGCCCCTTTCGCGTGAAAACCGCGAGCCGAGGCCGGACGACGAGGACACCGAACCGCGGCTGACGCCCGTTGCGCCGCCCGCCGCGATCGAGCCCGCCTACGACTGGCCCACCCCCGCCGAACTGGAGCAGGAGGACGGTGCGGAGGACACCTGGCCGTTCCTGCAGCCGATCGATTCCGCGGCCAGCCCGGGGGCGGTCCCGGAACAGCGGCCGATACTCTCGCTTTCCCCGGAAGCGGTGCGCGAGCGGATGACGAGCCTTCAAGGCGGCTTCCGGCGAGGGCGGCACGCGAGGGGGGACGACACCCGGAACCAGTGAAACGGATTGAGGCATGAGCTCGAAGACGCCCCTGCTGGAAGTGATCGCGCTGGACGCGGCGGACGCCGAAGGTGCGCAGGCAGGTGGGGCCGACCGCCTCGAACTGGTTGCGGACATGGCCCAGGACGGCCTGACGCCGTCGGTCGAAACGCTGCGGGCCGTGCTCTCGGCGACCGACCTCCCGGTGCGGGTCATGCTGCGGGACAACGGTTCCTTCGCCGTCGGTGACCTGGAGGGCCTGCGCGCGGACACCGCCCGGCTGATCGACGCGGGCGCGCGGGAGTTCGTTTTCGGCTTCCTCGACGTGGACAGCGAAATCGACCTCGACGCCTGCGAAGTGCTGATCAAGGAGGTCGACGGCCTGCCGTGGACGTTCCACCGCGCCATCGACCGGACGCGGGACCCGTTGCGCGCGTACGACCAGCTGGCCGCGCTCGGCTGTGACACCGTGCTCGCCGCCGGTCACCCGAACGGCGTGGCCAGCGGCCTTTCGGTGCTGCAGCGGCTCGCGCAGCGCGACGGCGGGCCGGATCTGCTCGTCGGTGGCGGCCTGCGTGCCCAGCAGGTCCACCTCCTGCGCGCGGGCGGCGTACGGGGATTTCACGTCGGCAGCGCCGTCCGGCCCGGCGGCTGGCAGTCGCCCGTCGACGCGGGAACCGTGCGCACTTGGGTCGACCTCGTCAAATCCTGACCTGGTTGGCGAATCTCACGGAGAATCGGCGGAGTGCAACGATTTCCGCCGATGTTTTGCCGTGCCTGCGGCAATCTTGACCTGACTGGTGAAATTGCATCCGCCCGTTCGGGTGTCGCCCGCCGGGTCGCGCGTGCCGCTGCACGGTCGGTGCCAAGTTTGACCTGGTTGGTGGCTGATTTTCCGGCGAGCGGCTGGCTACGGTTGTCCCGCATTTCGCGATCCGGCCGATCTTCAGGAATCGATCTGCAGTGCGGGAGGCGGCGCCGTGTGCGCGCGTATTCAGTTCGGGAACTCGTTGCGTGGACAGCAGGAAGCCAGGACTTCGACGATCAGGTGGATATCCGCCACCTGGGGCAGGTTGATTCCACGCGGATATCGCCCGGGTGCCGTCCCGGGCGGCCGGAAGGTGGAATCGTGACCGGCGCGATACCGCGGCAACGCGGAACCGAGACCTCCGAAGACGAATTCGTGAAACTGGGGCTCGGCGGCTCCCTCGTCCTCACCGGCCTGCTGGCCGCCGTCAAGATCGCGGAAACCGCCACGGGTGTGGTGCTGACCGCCACCGGGGTGTTGCCCGGTGCCAACCCCTCGAAGGAGCGGGCTCCGGCCTGGCCCGGCGGGGAATGAGCGGAGCTGCCCGGTCGGCAGCTCTCTACGGACGGAGGGCTGCCATGACGGGCAGCGACGGGCGCGAAGAACGGAGTGGCACGCGCGTGGGCCTGGCCGACGTGCGGCAGCTCGAAGACAGCGTTGCGGAGCTCAGGGCGCTGGACTACCGCTACGGCGGCGGCTCGTGCCGGGTGGCCGTGGAGACGAGGCTGCCCGCCGCCGTGGCCCTGCTGGACGGCGTGACGAAGACGGTGGTGCTGGCGAGGCTGTACACCGCGGTCGCCGACCTGTACAACCTCGCCGGCTGGACGAACTTCGACCAGGACCGCCCGGCCGCCGCGCTGGAGGCGTTCGGGCGAGCGCTGGAGCTGGCCATCGAAGCGGGCAACGACGACCTCCAGGCCAACATCCGGTACCGCATCGGGCGGCTCCACCTGCACTACGAAGCGGTCGACGCGGCACTGGCGGAGTTCGCGCTGGGCCGGGAGGCGGCGCTGGCGGCGCACTCCAAGCTCGCACAGGCGATCCTGTCGGCCAACCAGGCGTGGGCGCACGCCAAGAAGGCCGACGTCACCGGCGCGCTGACCTACCTGCGCCGCGCCCGGCAGGAGTTCGCGGAGGCCGAAGGGCGCGAACCGGCGCCGTGGGCGGCGTTCTTCGGGGCCACCGACATGGCGGCCATGGTCGGGACGGTGCACGGCGAACTGGCGCAGGTGGTCGACATCCGCCACGGGCGGGACGGCATCCCCGCGCTCGCCGAGGCGATCGAGGGCTACCCGCGGGGCATGACGCGCAGCCGGTCGCTGACCTTGATCTGGCTGGCCACCGTGCACGCACTGGACGGCGACCTCGACGTCGCCACCACGGTCGGCGGGGAGGCGGTCGAGCTGGCCGGCGCGCTGCGGTCGCCGCGGGTGCGCCAGCGGCTGCACTCGCTGAGGGCGGCGGCGGGCCGGTTCGCCGGCAACGTGGAGGCGCGCGAGATCATCGAACGCATCGAAACGGTCGGGCAATCCGGACAATAATCGGTTTGCCATGGGGAGGTAAACCGCTCGGAAAATGAAAATGGGATTCGTGGAAGGACAGACAAAAGTAGGTTCCTCGGCGTGATCACGGCTTCTTATGCTTCTCGGCAACCTGCGGCGAGCATTCCGCGCAGGCCCGGTCCCCACCGCCGAGAGGAAATTCCCCATGCGCTTGCGCAAGCTCGTCGCGGCCGCTGTGCCGCTGCCTGCGTTGCTCGGCCTCGCCGTGGCCGTCCCCGCCGCCGCCGCGCCGGAACCGCTGGTCACGCTGGCCGACAACGCTGCGCCGCTGGTCGACAGCGCTCGCACCGGCGACGTCGCGCCCGACCGGCCGATCACCGCCGCGCTCTCGCTGAAACTGCACAACCAGCAGGCGCTGGAAAAGTTCCTCTCCGACGTGCAGAATCCGGCGTCGCCGCAATACCACCGGTTCCTGACCCCGGCGCAGTTCAATGCCAGGTTCGGTCCGACGCAGGCCGACGTCGACAAGGCCGTCTCATTTCTCGGGAAAGCGGGCGTGTCCGGGATCGACGTTTCCGGCAACCGGCAGGCCATCACGTTCACCGGCTCGGCGGCGCAGCTCGAGTCGGCCTTCCGGACCGGGATCGGGACCTACCACGACCGGGTGTCAGGCCGTGACTTCTTCGCCAACGACGCCGTGCCGGCCGTGCCCGCGAGCGTCTCGGACGTCGTGGGCGGCGTCGTCGGCCTCGACGACCACGCCGTGCGTACGCACGCGTCGAAGCCGCTCGCGCAGCCGAACGTCGTCAAGTCCGTCACCCCGCCGGTGCTCAAGACCGCCTACGGCACCAGCGGCCTATCGGCGACCGGCCGCGGCGTGAACGTCGGTTTCGTCGAGTTCGACGGTTACCAGAAGGCCAACATCACCAGGTACGACAGCACGTACGGCCTGTCCGCGGGCTCGGTGACGACGGTCGGGGTCAGCGGCGCCAACTACGACTCCGCGCCGGGCGACGGCCAGATCGAGGTCGAGCTCGACATCGAGGTCGTGCACGCGCTGGCCGCGGCGGCCAACGACTACGTCTACGAGGCCCCGAACACGAGCGCGGGCGAGCTGGCGATGTACCAGAAGATCGCCTCGGACGCGAAGGTCAACGTCGTCTCGATTTCCTGGGGCGCCTGCGAAGCGGCCGAAGGTTCGAGCGCGGCGAAGAGCGTGAGCAGCGCGATCGCGACGGGCACGGCGGAGGGCATTTCGTACTTCGCGGCGGCGGGCGACGACGGCACGACCGACTGCTACCGCCAGACCGGTTCGGCGGCCCGCGGCGTCGACTTCCCGGCGTCGAGCCCGAACGTGTCGGGCGTCGGCGGCACGAAGCTGAGCGTGACGTCGTCCAACGGCTACAGCAGCGAAGTGGTCTGGAACGACGGCAGCAGCGGCGGCTCGACGGGCGGCGGCACCTCGACGGTGTTCACGGCGCCGTCGTGGCAGTCCGCGCAGAGCACGACGTACCGCAAGGTCCCCGACGTGGCCGCGGACGCGTCCCCGACGTCGGGCTACTACATCTACAGCGCGGGCACGTGGGAGACGGTGGGCGGCACGTCGGGCGCAACGCCGCTGTGGGCGGCCTTCGCGGCGCTGCAGAACCAGGTGCACGGCGGCGGCCTGGGCAACCTGAACCCGAAGTTCTACGCGATCGGCAACGGATCGTCGTACGGCACGGGCTTCCACGACGTGACATCGGGCAACAACACCCTGCACGGCACGACGGGGTTCACCGCCGGGACCGGGTATGACCAGGTGACGGGCTGGGGTTCGTTCAAGGCGAGCGGGCTCTCCGGCCTGATCGGCTGAGTGTGCGGGACCGGGGCTGTCGCGAGTTGGCGACAGCCCCGGTTTCCCGGTTTTGTCGGTGGCCGGTGACACAATGTGCGCATGGCGACACGGGTAGCGACACCGCGGTCCCGCGCACTGGGCTTCGGCATCCGCGCGGCGAGGAAGGCGAGGAACCTCGGCGTGCGCGAACTGGCGCGGCTGGCCGGGGTGAGTGCGCAGGAGCTCTCCCACTGGGAAAGCGGGACGAGGGTGCCCAAGATCGAGCAGGTGGCGCTGCTGCTCGGTGCGCTGCGGGTGGAGCCGGTCGAGCGGGCGCGATTGCTGGAGCTGGCGAGGAACGCCCGCGAGCCCAACTGGCTCGAACACAGCCTTCCTGGGATTTCGCCGAAGCTTTCGGCCTTCATCGAGTACGAGCGCACGGCCTCGGCGATCTTCGCCTGGGAGCCGTTGCTGATCCCCGGGCTGCTGCAGACCTCCGACTACGTGCGGACGATCCTCGCGGCCGCTGGGCGGCCGCGAGCGGAGGAAGAGCTGCGGATCAAGGTCCGCCTGATGCGGCAGGAGGTGCTGACCGGCCGGAATCCCCTGCCATACACCGCACTCCTCGCCGAAACCGCGCTGAGGCAGCGGCGCGGTGGCGCCGAGATCATGATCCCGCAGCTCAGGCACCTCACCGAGATGGCGCAGCGGCGGAATGTGAGCCTGCGGGTCCTGCCGGACAACGAGGATTTCCACCCGGGGCTCAACGGTTCCTTTGTCATTTTCGACTTCGCCGACCTGCCTCCGATCGTCTTCCTCGAGCAGTACCGGGGCAGTGCTTACCTCTACGATGACCAGCAGGTGGCCGATTACCGGGCGGCCCAGCGGGCGATGGCGGCACTGGCTCTGGGCGAGCAGGAATCCTGCTCGCTCATCCGGGAGGTGATCGCCGACTTGGAGGCGTGATGTGGCGTAAGTCCAGCTACAGCGGGACTGAAGAGAACTGCGTCGAGGTGAATCTCGGGCGGGTGTCACAGATCCGCGACACCAAGGACCGCTCCGGGGGCACCCTCGCCGTCAGTTCGGCCGCTTGGCGGGCTTTCCTTCGCAAGGCTAAGCGTTAACCTGTCCGCATGATCAAGCGCACGGTGCTGGACGCCACCCGCGAACTCCTCCGCGAACTCGGCCTCACCACGGTGTTCGGCAACCCCGGCACCACCGAGGTGCCGTTCCTCACCGACTGGCCCGACGACTTCGACTACGTCCTCGGCCTGCAGGAATCCGCCGTCGTCGCGATGGCCGATGCCTACGCGCAGGCCACCCGGCAGGCCGTGCTCGTCAACCTGCACTCCGCCGGTGGCGTGGGGCACGGGCTCGGCAGCGTCTTCACCGCCTACCGGAACCGGACGCCGATGATCGTCGTCGCCGGGCAGCAGATCCGGGCGCTCCTGCCGCACGAACCCTTCCTCGGGGCCGTGGAAGCGCCCGAGTTCCCGAAGCCGTACGTGAAGTGGTCGATCGAACCCGCTTGCGCCGAGGACGTCCCGGCCGCGCTCGCGCGGGCCTACCACATCGCCACGCAGGCGCCGTCCGGTCCGGTCTTCGTTTCCGTTCCCGCCGACGACTGGTCCGCCACCACCGAACGGCCCATCGTGTCGCGCCCGCGGATCCGCGGGTTCGCCCCGGATCCCGAGGCCGTCGACGAACTCGTCGCCGCGCTGGAAGCCGCCGAGCGGCCGGCGCTCGTCGTCGGGGGCGCCGTCGACCAGGACGGGGCCGTCGTCGAAACCGTCGCGCTCGCCGAACGGCTCAACGCCGGCGTGTGGGTGGCGCCGATGTCCTACCGCTGCTCGTTCCCCGAGGACCACCCGCTGTTCCAAGGGTTCCTCGATCCCGAACGCGGGGCCGTCGCCGACGCGCTCGCGCGGCACGACCTCGTCGTCGTGCTCGGGGCGCCCGCTTTCACCTACCACGTCGACCGCGGACGCGGGCAAACCCCGCTGCCGCCGCTGTTCATCGTCAGCGACGACGAGCAGATCCTCGCCCGCACCTTCGAAGGCACCGGTATCCGCGCGACGCCGAAGCTGGGCATCCGGGCGCTGCTCAACGTCGTCGAGCGCAGCACCCGGCCCGCGCCGGCCCCGCGGACGCGGCCCGCGAAACCGAGCGACGAGGAGCTGACCGCCGAGTTCGTCTACTCGACGCTCGCGGATGTGTTGCCCGACAACGCTCTCGTCGTCGAAGAGGCGCCCAGCCACCGCGGGATCCTGCACGACCACCTGCCGATCACGGCCACCGACACCGGCTTCCTCACGATGGCCAGCGGCACGCTCGGCTACGGCGTCCCCGGCGTGGTCGGCGCGGCGCTCGGCCGCCCGGACCGCAAGGTCGTCGGCGTCATCGGCGACGGCTCGAGCATGTACGGCATCCAGGCCCTCTGGACGGCGGCGCGCCACGAACTGCCGGTCACGTTCGTGATCATGGACAACTCCGAGTACGCGGCCGTCCGCATCCTCGGCGACGCGATCGGCGGCGAGAAGCTGCCGGGCACCGAACTGGGCGGCATCGGCTTCGCGGCGCTGGCGGAAAGCATGGGCTGCCACGGCGTGACGATCACCGAGCCGGCCGGCTTGGTCCCCGGCCTCACCGAAGCGCTGGCCGACCCGCGCCCGACGCTCGTCCACGTCCGGGTGGCCGCGTCATCCAAGACGCTGTACTGACCCCGGACCCGCTCAACCGTGCCGGGCCGGCCGGTAGGTCAGCACCTGGGTGTGACCGTCGAAGGTCCGGGCTTCGAGCAGTTCGAGGTCGAAGTCGGCCACGCTGTCGAAGACCCGGTCCACGCCGGTCTTCCCGGTGAGCACCGGGAAGACGGTCAGCTCGATGGTGTCGACCAGGCCCGCGTCCAGCAGCGCCCGGTTGAGCGTCAGGCTTCCGTGTGACCGCAGCGGCACGTCGGATCCGGCCTTGAGGCGCTCGACCACCTCGACGGGATCGCCGCGCTCGATGGTCGTGCCCGGCCAGTCGAGCGGCTCGGTCAGCCGGCTGGAGAGCACCGTGACGGGGGCGCCGAACATGCGCGTGATCCACTCGTCGAACCGGCTGCGGTCGACGCCCGGGCTCAGGAAGGGCGCGTTGGACGTGTAAGTACGGGCCCCGAGCACCATGCGCAGGGGGCCGCGGTAGGTGGCGGCGCGGTGGGCGAGGAATTCGGGGCCCTGCTTGCCCCAGTAGCCGCCCCAGTCGCCGCTGTGGTTGGCGAAGCCGTCGAGCGAGGAGAAGACGTCGAAGGTGTACGTGGCGACCATCGGAGCTCCTTGCGGGAAGCGGCCGAGCCTGGTGCCCGGCCTCACCCCTGCTACGAACGCCGCCGCCCCGATCCGACGGCCGCCCGGGATTTCTCCCGGGCGGCCCGGGGATCAGCTCCGCGTCTTGGTCTCCGAGACGTCCGGCGTCCGCTCGGCCAGTTCCCACTCGGCGGCGTCGGACGCGGCCGTGGCGGCCTCTTCCGGCGTGCCGCCGTGCAGCAGGCGCGCCACTTCACCGCGCAGGGTCACGAACTCCGCCGACTCGCGCGTGGTGATCTGGTCCCGCGCGGCGGGCAGGCCCACCGGCAGGTCCGCCACGATCGACGCCGGTGACTTCGACAGCACCAGCACCCGGTCCGACAGGTACACGCTCTCGTCGATGTCGTGCGTGACGACCAGGACCGTGCTGCCCTGCTCGCGCTGCACGCGCCGGGTCAGGTCCTCGAGCTCGAAGCGCGTCTGGGCGTCGACCGAGGCGAACGGCTCGTCCATCAGCAGCAGCGCCGGGCGGCTGGCGAGCGCGCGGGCGATCGACACCCGCTGCTGCATGCCGCCGGACAGCTGCCACGGGTACTTGCCGCCGACGCCGGACAGGCCGACCTGCTCGAGCGCCTCGGCCGCACGACGGCGGCGTTCGGCCTTCGGGATCGGCCGCCACCGCAACGGGAATTCGACGTTCTTCTGCACCGAAAGCCAGGGGAACAGCGACCGGCTGTAGTCCTGGAACACCACGGCCAGGTCGTCCGGCACCCCGGAGACGCGGTCGCCGTGCAGGTTGACCGTGCCGCCGGTCGGCGGGGTCAGCCCGGCGATGCAGCGCAGCAGCGTCGACTTCCCGCAGCCCGACGGGCCGACGATGCTGGCCAGCTGACCGGCTTCGACGGTGAACGAAAGGTCGTTCACCGCGGTGTGCGCCTTCGCGCCGGTGCCGTAGGTGTGGCTGAGGCCGGACACTTCGAGCATGGTGGACATGGGAGAGGCCTTTCGAAGCGTCAGTCGCGGCCGAGGCGGGCCGGCTGCCAGGCCAGTACCCGCCGCTCCGCGGCCAGGAAGATCGTGTTGAAGACGTAGCCGAGGATGCCCAGCAGCACCAGCCACGACCACATGGTCGGGAAGTCGAAGTCCTGCTGGGCGTTCAGCAGCGACCGCCCGATGCCGTTGTACGCGCCGACGAGCTCGGAGACGACCATCAGCAGCAACGAGATCGACAGGCTGACCCGCAGCCCGGCGAAGATCTTCGGGGCCGCCGCCGGCAGCACGACCATGCCGAGCCAGTACGCCTTGGGCGTGCGGAACGACCGCGCCGTCTCCACCTTCACCTGGTCGACCGAGCGGACCCCGTCGACCGCGTTGAGCAGCACCGGCCACACCACGCCGAAGATGATCGACCCGACCTGCATGCCCGAGCTCAGCCCGAACAGCACCGCGAACACCGGGATCAGCGTGGGCGGCGGGATCGAGCGGAAGAACGCGAACAGCGGGCCGACGTAGTCCATCGCCGTCGTGGACCGGCCGAGCAGCACGCCGAGGACGATGCCGATGACCGCCGCCAGCGCCCAGCCGCCGAGCGTCCGGGCGAGGCTGGGGACCACGTTGTCGAACACCGCGTCGGTGAGGAACAGGTGCGACGCGGGCCCGGTGAACCACAGCTTGACGGCGGTGACCGCGATCTCCGTCGGCGGCGGGAAGAACTTGCTGCCCGCGGCCTGGGCCGCGAACTCCCAGGCGACCACCATGACCGCGAACAGCAGCCAGTTGCGCACGACCGCGGCGGCACCGCGCGCGGCGCGCCTGCCCACCCGGCCCGAAAGCGTCGCCGCCGTCACGCGATCGCCTCCCGGTCCACCGTGCTCCACCGGAACAGCCGCTTGCCCACCTGTTCGAGCCCTTCGTTGATCAGGTAGCCCAGCGCCCCGGCGACCACCGTGCCGGCCAGTACGAGGTCGAACCGGGTGGAACCGGTGCTGGCGACGATGATGAAGCTGCCGAGCCCGACCTGGGAACCGGCCAGGAACTCGACGCTGACGACGGCGATCAGCGCGATCGTCGCCGACAACCGGACGCCGGTGAACACGAACGGCGCCGTCTGCGGCAACGCCACCGACGACAGCATGCGGAACCGGCTGGTCCCGCACGCACGGGCGGTCTCCATCAGCACCGGGTCGATCTCGCCCATGCCGTAGATCGTGTTGAACATGATCGGCCACAGGGAGGCGTAGGCGGCGAGGGTGATCTTCGCGTCGGGGCCGGAGCCGAGCACCAGCAGCACCAGCGGCACCAGGCCGGTGATCGGGATCGGGCGGAGGAACTCCACGATCGCGGCGGTGGCCGTGCGCAACGCCGGGACGCTGCCGAGCAGCAGCCCGGCGGGTACACCGATCGCGATCGCGACGAGGACGGCGATCAGCCAGGCCAGCATCGTCGCGACGATGTCCCGGATGAACTCGGGGTCGCCCAGCAGGTCGGCGACGGTGACCAGGACGACGCTCGGCGGCGGGGTGAACGTCTTACTGACCAGGCCGACCTGGACGACGACCTCCCAGAGCAGGAGGAAGCCGACCAGGCCGGCCAGGCCGCGAAGCAGTTTCTTCACTTTAGTTGGTCGCCTGCGGGGCGATCATCGGCGCGGCGTCGACCTTGGTGGTGATGACGCCCATCTGCAGCAGCAGGTCGGGGACCCGCTGCAGGCGCCGGGCGTCCAGGACGGAGCCGTAGCCGGGCAGGGTCAGCAGCTTGGCCGTGTCTTCGTCGATCTTCGCGTACTTGACCAGCAGCGGTTCGACCTTCGAGCGGTCGTTGATCGCGTCGCTGGTGGCCTTCTTCATCGCCCGCTGGAAGGCCGCGAGGGTCTTCGGGTTCGCCTGGACCCACTTGCTCGTGGCCCCGTAGCCGGTCAGCGGGAAGTCCTGGCTGGCGCCGGTGTTGATGTCGATGACCGGCGTCGCACCGACGGTCTTCGCCGCCTGCGTCAGCATCGGCTCCGGCATGTAGGCCGCGTCGACCTGGTTGTCCTTCAGCGCCGCCGCCATGTTCGGCAGCGGGACCAGCACCCAGTTGACGCCGTTGAAGTCGACGCCGTGGTCCTTCATGACCGACTTGGTGAGGATGTCGGACGCGGTGTTCTTGGCCGTGATCGCGATTCGACGGCCGGCCAGGTCGTTGACCGTCTTCACCGGTGAGTTCGGCACCGTGACGATCGCGTTGCTCTTCGCGTTCACCGACGTGCCGTCGGCGACGAGCTGGATGTCCGCGGCGCCCTTGCTCTTGGCGACGAAGAACGGCGTGTAGGTCGAGAGGGCGATGTCGGCCTCGCCGGTGGTGGCCTTCTGCATCGACTCCTGGCCGCTCTTGGCGACGATCTGTTCGACCTCGAGCCCCTCGGCCTTGAAGTAGCCGCCGTCCTGGGCCAGCCAGAACGGCCCGAGGTCGGTGGTCGGCATGATGGAGACCTTGATCTTCGACTTCTCCAGGCCGCCCCCGTTCGACGAGGCGTTCGAGTCGTCCGAGCCGAGCGCACTGCAGCCGGTGAGGGCCGTGGCGGCTGCGACGGTGAGGGCGAGCCCGAGCGCGGCGCGGCGAGTGCGAACCCGGCCACTGCTCATGGCGTTTCCAAGCAAGGCCTGCTCCTTGAAGAAAGTGACGGTTGGGGAACCGGATCCAGTGGAAGTGCGTGACTCATTCTCGGGAGTCACGCGGGCCACTGTAGAGAACGTGACAGCTCGCTCACAATGGGTGGAATGACTACCGGACCGAGTGGCGCACGTCACTCTTTTGGCCTCTGGTCTAGACCCACTGCTCCACTCGCCGTAACGGTTTACCCAGCGTAGGGTGATGATCCTGAATCAGCGACGTCTGCTGTGCGTCGACTGAGCGAACGCTGTGCAAGATTGAGCGGGTCCTGTCGGGAGGGTTACATCTTCCCCTGCCGTTCGCTACCCTCTGCACCTGCGGGGAGGTATCAACCTCCGATGTAGTGAGAGAGAGTGCCTGGATGGCCGATCAAGAAATCCCACGTCGGTCTACCAGCACACACTGTGCTTTTCCTGAGAGAATCTTCCCCGCGAAGACCACTGCCTGGCCGGGCACACCCGCCGCGCCGGTGGGTTAGGCCGAACCAACAGACGATGCAGGACCAGCGCAGGGACCCGACCGTGATGCTCGAGCTGAACCGATTCCGTCCGGCTGGACGGGGTTCAGGTACCCCCAGTGCCGACACTGGAGACGATCTTTTCACCCTTACGGGTAGCGTCTTGCGCTGGGCTCCTTCCGATGGGCCGGAGCGCCGGATCGCCGGGAGCGTGCAGACGAGTGGCTGAGGAGAACGCGATGCGCCCTGGCGGGCGCTGGACCGACCAGGGTTTCCCGAGCACGAACGATGATGGTGGAGCGGCGGTGCCGAACGAAGACGCCGCGGGGGTGGGAGGGGCCCCTGCGCAGTCACCCGGAGCGGATCCGGGCCGGAAAGCCGGGCTGTTCTCCGGCATGCGCGACTGGCGGCTGCGGTCCAAGCTGGCCGCGGTCCTGATCATCCCCACCCTGACGGCGCTCGCACTGGGCACGCTGCGCGTGATCGACGACGCCCGCGAGGCGGCCGAGTTCCAGCGCACCGCGGACCAGGTCGCGTTCGCCGTCAAGGTCACCACAGTGGTGCACGAGCTGCAGAACGAGCGGTCGCTGGCCGTCGCCCGGATCGCCTCGAACAACCCGCTGCTGCAGACCGGGCTCGACTCGCAGATCGCCAAGGTCGACCGCGAGGTCGCCGACCTGCGGGGCTCGGCGAACAGCCTCCAGTACGACGACCAGGCGACGAAGGACCGCTACACCCGCGGTCTCCAGCGCCTCGACGCGCTGCGGCCGCTGCGGGCGGCGTTCAACACGCAGAACAGCCTGCCCGACATCACGGTGCTCACCGCGTACTCGGGCGTCCTGGACTCGCTCATCGAACTGGGCCGCGAGGTCACCACGGCGGTCACCGACGGGGACGTGCTGCGCCTCGGCACGAGCACGCAGGCGATCAGCGAGGCCAAGGAGTTCACCACCCGCTCCGACGCCGAACTGCAGATCGCCGCGTTCCGCGGCAGCTTCCCCGGCGACCTGCTGGACCAGACGCGCGCGTCGGCCTCCAGCGCGGACGCCTCCGTCGCGGCCTTCCTCGCGAACGCCGACGACGACCAGCGGCAGCTCTACAACGACACCTACTCCGGCCCGGAGGTCGACGACCGTCGGCGGATCCAGACCGCGGCGTTCTCCTACGCCCAGCTGGGTGACCCGCCGAACATCGACACCACCGCGCTCGGCAAGGACAGCACGGTGTCGGCCGACAAGCTGCACGCGGTCGAGTCGAACCTGCTGGCGCAGCTGAAGACCCGAGCCGACGACCTCGCCACGGCGGCGGTCAACTCCGCGTGGGTCGGCGGTGCCGTGGTGCTCCTGGCGCTGGCCGCCGCGATCGCGCTGATGCTCGTCGTCGCCCGCCTGATGCTGCGCCCGCTGCGGGTGCTGCGGAAGAGCGCGCTGGACGTCGCCTACACCCGGCTGCCGGAAACCGTGCAGGCGATCCTCGACGACCCGGACCCGGTCGGCGCCTCGAAGAAGGCCGTCCAGCCGGTGCCCGTCACCTCCCGCGACGAGATCGGCGAGGTCGCGCGGTCGTTCGACATCGTCCACGAACAGGCCGTCAAGATGGCCGCCGAGCAGGCCCTCCTGCGAGAGAACGTCAACGGCATCTTCGTGAACCTGTCGCGGCGGTCGCAGCGGCTGGTGGAACGCCAGCTCGGCGTCATCGACCGGCTGGAGGCCGACGAGCAGGACCCGGACCACTTGGCCAGCCTGTTCGAGCTCGACCACCTCGCGACGCGGCTGCGGCGCAACGGTGAGTCCCTGCTGGTGCTTTCCGGCGCCGGCCTGGCCAAGTCGGTGCCCAAGCCGGTGCCCGCCGCCGACGTCATCGGCGCCGCGGTGTCGGAGATCGAGCAGTACGCCCGGATCGAGGTCGGCATCGTGCCCGACGTCGCGGTCCAGGGCCTGGCGATCCACGACCTCGTGCACGTCCTCGCCGAGCTGCTCGACAACGCGACCTACTTCTCCGAGCCGGAGACGAAGGTCATCGTCCGGGCCGTGGTGACCCGCCGCAAGGCGCTCGCCATCCAGGTCACCGACCACGGTGTCGGCATGAGCGAGGAGCGGCTGGCCGAGGTCAACGCGCGCCTGGCCGACCCGCCGGACCTGGACGTGTCGGTGACCCGGCGAATGGGTCTGTACGTGGTTTCGCGGCTGGCCAAGCGCCACGGCATCGAGGTCCGCCTGCGCGAGAACGAGGACATCGAAGGCGGCGTGATCGCCCGGGTCGTCGTCCCGGCCGAGCTGCTGACCCAGCTCCGCCCGGGCATGCAGCGGCAGACCCCGCCGCCGGCGAACCGGTCCGAGACGTCGATGTCGATGCCGAGCATCCCGCCGATCCCGGCCGCGCGCTCGGACTTCGACCAGACGCAGTCGTTCGCGCAGACGCCTCCGCCGCCGTCGAAGCCGACACCCACGCCGCCCCCGGCCCCGCCGGCGCACGACCCCGTGCCGAGCCAGGGCGGGCTGGTGCCGCTCGACCAGCCGATCAGCCTGGACGACCTGGTCAGCGGCGGCCGTGCCGCGGGCCCGTTCCTCTCGCCGGAGCTGCCGAAACCCGAGACGCCGGCCTGGCCGACCGCCGAGGACCTGGCGCCGCTGACGCCGTCGCACAACGGCGACGGCGCGAGCTCCCGGGCCGGGGACACGCAGTTCGCGCCGCTGGTGCTGCCCAAGCGCGAGCCGAAGTTCGTGCCGCCGGAGGAGCCGCCCCCGGCGCAGCCGCCGGTGAACGAGGTCGGCTCGGCCGCGCTCGAGGACGATGTACCCACCCGGCGGTTGCCGATCTACCAGTCGGTGCTGTCACGCTGGTTCAGTGAGGGTGACGACTCGGCCGCCGACCCGGTGCCGGCGCAGAGCGAGGGCGAAGACCCCAACCTGCCGCCGCTCACCGGCAACGGCGAGCAGAAGCCGCCGCCTGCGCCCGCGCCCGAAGAGCCGTCCCGCGACGAGCTCCGCCCGACCGCGGCGACCCGGCACCCGCTGCTGCCCGCCGACGACGGCTGGCACAGTGCGTCCGACGACGGCTGGCAGGCGGCGCAGTCGCTGCTGGAGACCAAGAACGAGGAGATCACCCCGGCCGGGCTGCCCAAGCGCGTCCCGAACCAGTACCTGGTGCCGGGGTCGATCAGCAGTCCTTCGGTCGACGCGCCGCCGCAGAACAGCTTCGCGGACAACACGGCGGGGATGCCCGGAACGGGTGCGATCACCCGCTCGGCGTCCGCGGCGCGGAGCCGGATGGCAAGCTTCCAACGGGGCTACACCTCGGGACGGCACGCCTTGAAGGAACTCCCGGCCGAAGAACAGCTGCAAGGCAGCAGGGTTCCGGGGCGTGGCAACACCACAGACAGCAGTGAGGAGTGAAAGTGACACGGGCGGGTGCAATGCAGCCGGGTGGCTCCGCGCAGCCGAACGGCCAGGCGCATGCCAAGGCGAACAATGCCGGCAGCTTCGCTTGGCTGATCACGGATTTCGTGCACCGGGTGCCCGGCGCGGCCCACGCGGTCGTGGTGTCGGCCGACGGCCTGCTCCTGGCGGCCTCGCGGGGCTTGCCGAAGGACCGGGCGGACCAGCTGGCCGCGGTGGCGTCGGGGTTGACCAGCCTCGCGCGCGGCGCGGCCAAGGTGTTCGAGGGCGGCACGGTGGCGCAGACCGTGGTCGAGATGGCCAACGGTTTCCTCTTCCTCATGTCGGTTTCCGACGGTTCGTGTCTGGCGGTGCTGGGATCGCCGGAGAGTGACATCGGCTTGGTCGTCTACGAGATGACCCTGCTGGTGGAGCGGGTCGGCCAGCAGCTGACTCCGGAGATGCGGGCGCAACTGCAGGGTGCGGCCGTCCGCCGCTGAGGACCTGGGAACCGAGGAGAGAGCCGTGGACGACGGGCGCTTGAGGGGTGATGGCCGGCTCGGTGACGACTTCTCCGGCGGGTGGTCCGACCAGTCGGACGAGGGCCGGGAGGACTGGCAGTCGTTCCGGGACCGCGTCGACCGCGAGTGGCGCGCGCGGCGGGTGCAGGCCTCCGACAGCGACCCCGTGCGGGAGCCGCCGAACTGGCTGACCGACAGCAATGCCGGGCAGGAACCGATCCGGCCGATCGCCGGCGGCACCGAGTACCGCGACCGCCTGCTCGGCGGTCCGGGTGCGGAGCTGTTCGGCGGTTCGAGCGGGCCGCTGTACGACGCACGCGACTTCGCGGCGTACACGACCGAGCGCGACTTCGGTGCGGGGCCGGACTCCGGTGAGTTCGCCGCGGCCCTGCCGCGGCAGGCCAGCCAGGAGTACGTAGACGAGCCGCCGCCCACCGAGATGGAGACGTCGGGCCTGGTCCGGCCGTACTTCCGGACCAGGGGGCGGACGAAGGCGACGCTCGACCTGGCCATCGAGGCGTTGATCTCGACCAGCGAACAGGGCCGGATGCTCGACCGGGTCCGGGTGCCCGAGCACCGGTCGATCTGCGACCTGTGCCTCGACACCAGGTCGGTGGCCGAGGTGGCGGCGCTGCTGCGCCTGCCGCTCGGCGTGGTGCGCGTGTTGATTGGTGACGTGGCGGGCCTCGGGCTGGTGCTGGTGCACTCCAGCAGCGCGACCGTGGGCGACCGCCCGAGTATCGAGTTCATGGAAAGGGTGCTCAGTGGGCTTCGGAGAATTTGACTCCGACGCGAACGCGCCGCAGGTGACGGGTCCGACCTCGTCGGCCAAGATCGTGGTCGCCGGCGGGTTCGGTTCGGGGAAGACAACTTTGGTCGGGGCGATCTCCGAGATCGACCCGCTGACCACCGAGGCCATGATGACCGAGGCCAGCGTCGGGCACGACGACACCTCGGCCACGCCCAACAAGACCACCACCACCGTGGCGATGGACTTCGGGCGCATCTCGCTGGACTCGGACCTGGTGCTGTACGTCTTCGGCACCCCGGGTCAGCACCGGTTCTGGTTCATGTGGGACGACCTCGCGGTCGGCGCCATCGGGGCGGTCGTGCTGGTCGACACGCGGCGGCTGGCCGACGCGTTCCCGTCGATCGACTTCTTCGAGAACCGGAAGCTGCCGTACGTCGTGGCCATCAACTGCTTCGACCGCTTGCTGCACCACCAGATCGAGGACGTCCGGCACGCGCTCACCATCGCGCCGTCGGTCCCGATCATGGCGTGTGACGCGCGGGAGCGCGAGTCCGCGAAGCAGGTGCTGATCTCGGTCGTCCAGCACGCGATCGCGCACGATTCGGCGTTGCGCGCGGGCTAGCCCATGACACCCCGACCCGGATGCGGCCGTTGGAGTGAACTCCACGTGCTTCACCCACTTCGGGGAGTGCGGTCACCGTCCGCAGGATCCGCCCGGCGGCGTGGTCCGGTGGCGTCGGCGGCCGGTGCCACCGGTACCGGCGCTGACCTGCGCGGACAGCCCGCGGGTGCGAGCCGCGGTACGTCCCCCGGATGGGGGAGGTCGACCGGGGCGCGGCGGAACCCGGCCGGGTGGGCCCGTAGGGTGCCCTGCGGCCGGCCGGTGGCGGGCTCGACACCACCGGCGGTGCGAATACGCTTTACCTTGGCGTCGCCGACCGGCCGTGCCGGGCGCTCCGGGGTGCGGCGGGCGACGCCGCACGAGCAAGGAGGAGCAGGAGTGACGGCTTCCGGCCAGGGCACGTTCGGCTGGCTCATCACGGACTTCGTCCGCCGGGTACCCGGCGCCGCGCACGCGGTTCTGGTGTCCGCGGACGGGCTGCTGCTGGCGCCGTCGGAAGGGCTGCCCCAGGAACGCGCCGAGCAGCTGTCGGCGGTGGCGTCCGGGCTGATCAGCCTGACCCAGGGGGCGGCGCGCTGCTTCGAAGCGGGCGGCGTCAACCAGACCGTGGTGGAGATGGAGCGCGGCTACTTGTTCCTGATGTCCGTTTCGGACGGCTCGTCGCTCGCGGTGCTGGCCGCGCCGACGTGCGACATCGGCACGGTCGCGTACGAGATGACCCTGCTCGTCGAGCGGGTCGGCCAGCAGATCACCCCCGAACTGCGCGCCCAGCTCCAGGGCGGCGTGCGTGGGTAGGGCGAGATGAGGATTTCGGGATTCGACGATCCGGACTCCAGCGGCTGGGACGCACTGCACCGCGGCACCGAGCGCGAGAGTTTCGATTCGCCCAGCAAGTTCGACATGTCGACGCTGTCGATGATCATGCCCAAGCGCAAGCCGGCCCGCCCGCAGCCGGACGCGCAGGGCTACACGGACGAGGACACCCGCGAATGGGGCTCGTCGGCGGACGACGAGGACCCGGGTTTCCAATCGGAGTTCGCCGCCGAGGAGGAGGACCGCGAGCCGGTGGGCCGCCGGCGTCGGCGCGCGCCTTCGCCGGATGAGGAATACGCAGGTCCGAGCTACCCGGCCGCGCCTTCGCCCGAGTACACCGACGCGGGTACCGGGGCTTTCCCGGACCACCGTTCGCCCGGGTACGGCGACGAGGGCTATGCAGGTCCGGGTACCGGGGGCTTCCCGGGCCGCGCGCCCGAGTTCGGTGACTATTCGCGTCCGGAATCCGGGGCGGTTCCGGACCACCGTTCGCCCGGGTACGGCGACGATGGCTACCCGGGCGCGCCTGCGCCCGAACCCTTCGGCTTCCAGGGCGCGCATTCGCCGGTCGTGGCCGACGACGGCTACGACCCCGTCGAGCCCGAGTGGCAGGACGACGACCGGTACGAGCCGGAGCCCCCGCCGCTGGAGCCGGCGTGGACCCCGCCGCGGGGGGCGCGGCCGCCCGCGCCGCCGTCCCGGCACCCGGCCGCCCCGCGCCCGCTCGCGCCCCGGCCACCGGCGCCCCGGCCGCCCGCTCCGGTCGCGCGGCAGGCCGCACCGCCGCCCGCCTGGGCCCCGCCGCCGCCCGCCGATTGGACCCCGCCGCCGGACCCGGAAACCCGCTGGATCCCGACCCCGGAACCGTGGGAGGACCCGGCCTGGAACGAGCCGGCCCGCGTGGCGAGCCCGGCGCCGGTCGCTTCGCCGGGGTCGCGGGTCCGCCCGTACACCCGCACGGGCGGCCGCACCCGCTCCGACCACAACCTGGCGCTGGAGGCGCTGGTCTCGACGTCCGACGACGGCCGCCGCTACCGCGGGGTCCGCTCGGTCGAGCACCGCCGGATCTGCGACCTGTGCCTGGACACGCGGTCCGTGGCCGAGATCGCCGCGCACCTGCGGCTGCCCCTGGGCGTGGTGAAGGTCCTGGTCGGCGACATGGCCGACATCGGCCTGGTGCTGATCCACCAGACGGAGCTGATCCTCGGCGACCGCTCGTCCCGCGAGTTCATGGAACGCGTCCTGGCCGGCCTGCGCGCGCTCTAACCGGCGAGGTCGAGGGCCAGGGTGTTGCCTTCGCCGGGCACGAACCCGTTGATCAGCGGCGTCGCCGCACCGCAGTTCTCGAACGCACCGATCGCGTAGGTCGACTCGAGGTGCCCGCCCGTGCCCGTGGCGAAGTCGTCCGACGCGAGTTCGGTCGTCACCGGCTCGGCGGTGCGGCACCCGGCACCGACGTCGAACGGCACGCCGTTGACCCGGACGCCGGAGATGGTCACCGGCCAGGTCGCCGAGCCGGAGAACCCGCCGAACACCGAGCCTTCCGCGTGGCCGGGGCCGAAGGTGACGGTGCCGCTGACCTTGCCGACCCCGGGCACCGACCGGGTGACCTCGGCGGGCGGCAGCGTGAACGTCCCGGAGTAGGTGTACGGCCCGATCAGCGTGTACATGTCGAACTGCCCGGGCCCGAGGCCCAGGTCGGCGTCCGGCTTCGCGATGTGCGTGGTCCCGGTGACGGTGTACTTCGAGTAGACCGGCGGCCCGGCCGCGTCGGCCGGTCCGGCGAAGCCCGCCCCGCCCACGACCGCCGCGGCCGCGAGCACGGTCACGCGCGTTGCCCGCTTCATGGCTCAGGCTTACCACCTGCCCGCCCGGTTCGCCGGGAATTCACCGAATCCGGCGTCAGTCTTCGACGAGGGCGGCGGAGGTGATGCGGTGCAGGGAGTACCGCTCGTTGTTGTCGCCTTCGAGCACGCCGCCGCCGACGCGCACGGGGCGGACGACGCGTTGGCTGGCGATGCCTTTCGAGTCGACGAACCCGATCCAGACCTCACGCCGCTCCAGCGTGGCCCGGGACAGCAACTCCAGCGTCGCCGAGGTGTCCGTGCCGCCGCCGACCGGTGCTCGTACCGCCGAGCCGCGGCGGCGGGCCGATGCCGCGTCGCCCGCTCGCAGGTTGGAGACGATGCGGGCCGCCTGGTCCTCCGTCAGCACCGCCTGCTCGCCGGGGCTGCGGCGGGCCGCCCGTGCCTTCGCCGGCAGGCGGCGGCCGCCGGGCCGGATGTCGACCACCCGGCCGTCCGGGCCCTCCGCCGCCGGCGCGAACCCCGCCCCGCGCAGCGCCGCCAGGACCTCGTGCAGCGGGTCCGGGCTGATCACGACCGTCGGCGCGATGAGCCGCAGCGCGTGCTCCGCCGCGACCGTGTGGGCCAGCACCTCGGCCAGCAGCGCCTCGTCGTCGCAGCGCAGGAACGACGCCGCGACGCCGCCGCGCAGCCGTCCGTGGCGCCGGGCGACGTCGTCGACCAGGTAGCTCAGCCCCTGCGGGACCGGGGTCGCCGACTTCGTCTTGAACAGCGCGTGCAGCTCGTCGGCCGTGCGCCCGGTGTCCAGCGCGCGCCGGATCGAGGCCTCGGTGATCCGGTAGACCGTCGCGTGCCCCGCCGACTCGACGTCGGCCACCGCCGCCATCTCGGCGGCCAGCTCCGGCTCCAGCGGTCCCGGCGCGACGACCGTCAGGTCGGCCTGCAGCAGCACCCGGTCCACCGGCGCGGGCAGCGCGTCCAGGATCGCCTCGACCGCGCCCGGCCGGTCGTCGGCGAGCAGTGCCCGCGTCGCCGTCGTGACGCCGCCGAGCCCGACGATGCCCAGCGCGCTCGCCTCGGCCATCGTCCAGCGGACGGTCTCGTCGCGTAGCCGCCCGCCCCGCCTCGGCGCGCGCCAGGCCAGCACCGACACGAGCTCGTCGACGCTCTTCACCCCGGCGCCCGGCGGCAGGTCGGCCAGCGCGGCGAGCACCCGCCGCCGCCCGACCGGCGCCAGCGGGCGGCGCAGGTCTTCCGACAGCGGCGCGATCGGCTTGTCCTTGGCGTCGCGGCCGCCGGCCAGTCCCGGCAGGCGCGGCAGCTCCAGCCAGGCCTGGGCGAGCGTCATCCACCGCTGCGCGGTCGGCGACGCGAGCCACGAGTCGGTCAGCGTGGTCGGCACCCACTCCGGCACGCTCGCTTCGCTGTCGGCGACCAGCCCGGCGCCCACGGCCAGTTCGGCCAGCAGGATCGCCTGCGTGTCGTCGATCTCCAGGTCCTTCGCGAGCTTCTTCAGCTCCCGCACGCCGAGGCCGCCGGACTTGAGCACCGGCGGCGGCGCCGCCGACCACGCGCGCAGCAGGGCTTCGGTGTGGCGCAGGAACTCCATCGCCTCACCGGCCGCCGCCTCGTCCAAAGTAGACGGCTGGTGCGGGTGGACCGGCAGCTCGGGTTCGGTGCGCGTCCCGGGCGGGAAGACCGCGCCGCGCACCGCGACGCCGAGCTCGCGCGGCAGTTCGACGGTCTGGTCGTCGCGCCGCAGCAGCAGGCCGCGGGCCAGCAGCTTCTGCACCGGCGTCTCGGCCTTGCCGAGGGGGAGGTCGAGCCCGGCGTCACGGGTGCGGCCGATCGGCGGCCCGGCGGCGAGGGCGGTCAGCACGCCGCGTTCGTCGTCGGGGAGCTCGGCCAAGCGCGCGCCGAGGTCCTCGCCGGCCAGCGAGGGCGAGGACGCGCCCAGCCCGGCCGGGAACGGCCCGAGCGCCTCCCGGGCGGCGGGCGGGACGCGCAGGGCGTCGTCCGGCCCCCAGGTCAGCGCCCGGGCGCGGAGGCGGGCCAGCGGTGCGGTGATGTCGGCGCCGACCAGCTCGGCGACCGCTTCGACCGGCACGGGATCGCGGTCCGCGCCGGCCAGCAGGCACGCTTCGAGCACGGCCAGGGTGAAGGTGTCGAGGTCCTCGCAGGCGCGCGCGACCGAGCCCGGCGTGCCGGCCCGGGTGGCCAGCACCGTGCTGTCGGAGGGCGGGGGCGTGGACAGGTCGCGCCGCGTGCGGAGCAGCTCTGCGAGTGCGTCGTCGGACTCCGCACGCAGCCAGTCCGCCAAAGAGGTCGCGGGCATAGACGACCAGGGTACCGGGCGGTTGCGCCGGGCCGCCCGGGCTCAGGCAGACTGTCCCCGTAAGACCGTGAACGGCTGTGGAGGACGTTGTGGCCAAGGGTGAAAAGAAGCACAAGGGCATCGACCCGACCTGGCCGGGCGAGGCGGGCGAGCACCCCGTGACCGAGCTGGCGTCCGACCGCCAGGGCGCCCTGTCGCCGTTCGGCGACGTCACCTTCCCGCTCGACACCGTGCCCTACGTGCACCCCGAGACCGAGATCAACCGCTGACCGCATAGTTACTGGTCAGTACCGGTATCGGGGCCTGGTGAGGGCGGTCACGGGAGTAGGTTCCCTTCCGTCCCAGCCACCTTTCCCATGCGGGGGTAAGTGCCATGCCGGTTCCCGGTCCCGGGTATTCGATCACGGTCCGGGTCGAGGCCCCGGCCTCGTCCACCGCGGCCGGTGACCTGACCACCGCGGTCGGGCGCGTGGGCGGCGTGCTGACCGCGTTCGACGTCGTCGAGTCGCACTCCGAGGCGATCGTGGTCGACATCAGTGCCAACGCGCTGTCGGAGAACCACGCGAACGACATCACGCAGGCCCTCGACTCGCTGCCCGGCGTCAAGGTCCGCAAGGTCTCGGACCGGACGTTCCTGATCCACCTCGGCGGCAAGATCGAGGTGACGCCGAAGGTCGCGCTCCGCAACCGTGACGACCTCTCCCGCGCCTACACCCCGGGCGTCGCCCGCGTCTGCCAGGCGATCGCCGCGAACCCCGAGGACGCGCGCCGGCTGACCATCAAGCGCAACACCGTCGCGGTGCTGACCGACGGTTCCGCGGTGCTGGGCCTCGGCAACATCGGCCCGGCCGCGGCGCTGCCGGTGATGGAGGGCAAGGCGGCGCTGTTCAAGAAGTTCGCCGACGTCGACGCGTGGCCGGTCTGCCTGGACACCCAGGACACCGAAGAGATCATCATGATCGCCAAGGCGCTGGCCCCGGTGTACGCGGGCATCAACCTCGAGGACATCGCCGCGCCGCGCTGCTTCGAGATCGAGAAGCGCCTGCGCGAGCAGCTGGACATCCCGGTGTTCCACGACGACCAGCACGGCACGGCGATCGTGGTCGTCGCGGCGCTGCGCAACGTCCTGCGGGTGGTCGGCAAGCGCATCGAGGACTGCAAGATCGTGGTCAGCGGCGTCGGCGCGGCCGGTTCGGCGATCATCCGCCTGCTGCTGCACAAGAACCCGGGCGACATCGTGGCCGCGGACATCGACGGCATCGTCCACTCCGCGCGCGGCAACCTCGACGACAACCTGACGTGGATCGCGTCCCACACGAACAAGCAGCAGGTCAGCGGCACCCTGCACGAGGCGCTGGCCGGCGCGGACGTGTTCATCGGCGTTTCCGCGCCCAACCTGTTCGGCGCGGCCCAGGTGGCGACGATGAAGTCCGACGCGGTGGTCTTCGCGCTGGCCAACCCGGACCCGGAGATCGACCCGCTGGAGGCCCAGAAGCACGCCGCGGTGGTGGCGACGGGCCGCAGCGACTTCCCGAACCAGATCAACAACGTCCTGGCGTTCCCGGGCGTGTTCCGCGGCCTGCTCGACGCCCACGCGAACAACATCGACGACTCGATGCTCCTGGCCGCGGCCGACGCGATCGCGGACGTGGTCGACAACGGCAAGCTGAACGCGTCGTTCATCGTGCCGAGCGTGTTCGACAGCGCGGTGGCCCCGGCGGTCGCGGAGGCGGTCCGGAAGGCTGTGCTCGCGGAGCGCTGAGCCCGAAGTAGCCTCGCCGTGTGAGTGAACTCAGCCACGTCGACGAGACCGGTGCCGCCCGCATGGTCGACGTCTCCGGCAAGACCGCCACCGCGCGCACCGCGCTCGCCGCCGGGACCGTGCGGACCACCGCCGAGGTGCTGCGGCTGCTGGCCACCGACGGTCTCCCCAAGGGCGATGCCCTCGCCACCGCGCGGATCGCCGGGATCATGGGCGCCAAACGCGTGCCCGAGCTGATCCCGCTGTGCCACCAGATCGCCTTGTCCGGGGTCAAGGTCGAGTTCGCCCTCGGCGAGGCCGAGGTCGGCATCCGGGCGACCGCGAAGACCACCGACGTCACCGGCGTCGAGATGGAGGCGCTGACCGCGGTGGCGGTCGCCGGCCTGACGCTGCACGACATGATCAAGGCCGTCGACCCGGCGGCCACGCTGGACGACGTCCGCCTGCTCCGCAAGGACGGCGGCAAGACCGGAACCTGGGAGCGGCCGTGAAGCGCAACGCGCGGGTGATCGTGGCGTCCAACCGCGCCGCGAAGGGCGTCTACGAGGACAAGACCGGCCCCGTGATCGTCGCGTGGCTGGCCGGGCGCGGGTACGACGTGCCGGCGCCGGTCGTCGTCGAGGACGGGGACCCGGTGGGGGTCGCGCTGCGGGCCGCGCTGGCCGACGGCGTCGCCGTGGTCCTCACCACCGGCGGCACCGGCATCTCGCCGACCGACCGCACCCCGGACGTCACCCGCGCGGTCCTGGACCACGAGCTGCCGGGCGTCGCCGACGCCATCCGCGCGGCCGGGCTGCCGAAGGTGCCGACGGCGGTGCTGTCGCGCGGGGTGGCCGGCGTGGCCGGGCGGACCCTGGTGGTGAACCTCCCGGGCTCCTCCGGCGGCGTCAAGGACGGCTTGGGCGTGCTGGACGGCATCCTGGACCACGCGGTCGACCAGCTGGCCGGGGGCGATCACCCGCGGCCGGCCGCCGCCGGGCCCGCCGTGCGCGTGGCGCGGGCGCTGGTGACCGAGGAGCCGCTGTCGGTCGAGGAGCACGCCCGCCTGGTCGAGGACGACGCCGCGGGTGCGGTGGTGACGTTCGCCGGGGTGGTCCGCGACCACGACGGCGGCAAGGGCGTCCGCGACCTGGCCTACGAGGGCCACCCGAGCGCGAGCCAGGTGATCGCGGACGTCGTCGCGGACCTGTCGGCGCGCTGGACGGGCGTCCGCGCGGTGGCCGTGAGCCACCGGCTGGGGGCGCTGACTGTCGGCGACGTCGCCCTGGCCTGCGCGGTGGCCGCGGAGCACCGCGGGCAGGCGTTTTCGGCGTGCGCGGAGCTCGTGGACGAGGTCAAGGCCCGGCTGCCGGTCTGGAAGCACCAGCACTTCACGGACGGCACGGACGAATGGGTCAACTCGCCCTGATCCGGCACGCCTGAGAGCGCCGTACGCGCGTTCTGCGCCCGGGGACCCGGCACGGGCCCGGCGGCGGCCTCCGGCGCGTCAGGGCGCGTTTGGCGGCCGGAAACGAGTGAAGGGCTCCCACCGCCCGGGGGATCGGCGGTGGGAGCCCGTTCAGGTCACGGCTCGAGGCCGGACCCGCGCATCACTGCGAGATCGTCACTTGGTGGCGATCTTCTGCCCGACGAGGATCAGGTCCTTGTTCGGGATGTACTTCGCGTTCAGCTCCTGCAGCTTCTGGTAGCCGCCCTGGACGTTGAACTGCTTGGCGATCTTGGACAGGGTGTCGCCCGCCACGACGGTGTAGTCACCGTTCGGGTTGGAGCCGGTCACGCCGGTGGCCGCTGCCGCGGGGGCAGCCGGGGCCGCCGCCTTCTTCGGGGCGGGCGCGGTCGTGCTCTTCTTCGGGGTCACCTTCTTGGTGGTGTGGCCGGTGGCCTTGGGGGCCGACGAACCGCCGCCGCCCTTCTTGCCACAGACCGGCCACGCGCCGATGCCCTGACCCTGCAGGACGCGCTCGGCCACGGCGATCTGCTCGTCGCGGGAAGCGTTCGCGGCGCTGCCGGTACCGCCGTAGGCCTTCCAGGTGCTCTGCGTGAACTGCAGGCCGCCGTAGTAGCCGTTGCCGGTGTTCGTGTTCCAGTTGCCGCTGCTCTCGCACTGCGCGATGGCGTCCCAGTTGGTCGCCGACGCGGGGGTCGCGGCGATCGCGATGGGCGCGCCGACCGCGATGCCCGCGATGGCGACGCGAGCGACGGTGCGGGTGGCAGCGGACATCTTGCGGTGCTTGCCTCGGTAAGACATTTGGATGCTTCTCGGCTTCCAGCGCCTACGAACCTGTGTTGAGGGTCAGGATCGGGGTCCTGCACCGGCCATCTCAGACCGGCAGACGAGCCCGACGCACGCCGCGTCTTCGTCGTCCCCTCGTCCCTGTCCGGAAATGCTTTCGCTCGGGGTATGGGTCCGGGATCCGTTGGACAGGGCTAGGCGCTACGGATTCCCGGTCTTGCGTCGGTCGGTCGGGGCCAACCGAAAAGCGACGGTACGTAACGATGGCCGTGATCGGAAATTATTCGGGGCGTGACCTACGTCACAGTAACGGCACGCAACCCCGGTCGATACGGGTGTTTGCGCAGGTCAGGGGGCCGTTATCTGCCCGTTTCCTGGCCGAGATAAAACACGGATCGTGAGGCTTGCATCACGTGTTTCGCGTAGCGAATGGCCCATTCGTGCCGCCCGGATCGCGATTGGACCGCGCATCTTATGACCGGTGCGGGGACCGCGCCAGACTTGACAATCCTGCCTCGGCTGCCCCAACAGTCACAAGAGTCCCACCTGTTCGTGGGGTTTCCCGACCCGGTCGGAGCGACGCCGGCCGATCGTCCCGCGCACCTGGGCTGACGCAGGGCGACGGACCAGGTCGAACGGGTCACCGGATGGGTGGCGGCCGATTCCGCGTCAGCTTCTCGCGAACACCCGGATCCGGTGACGCGCCACGCCGGGGGCCGCAACACCGGTCGCCGAGCGGTCGGCGGCCGTACCCGAGCGGTCGCCGTTTTACAGGCCGGACGAACTTCCCGGCCCTCCACCGGACGGCCCAATCCCACCCCGCAGGCGGCTGGTCAACCCCCGACGCGAAGCCCGACCCCCCAGGTACGCAGCCCGACCCCCCAGGTACGCCAGCCGACTGCCTAGGTACGCAGCCGACCCTCCAGGTACGCAGCCCGACCTTCTGGGTACGCCAACCGACCATCCGGGTACGCCAACCGACGGCGCAGGTACGTCGGCCGACCGGCTGGTTACACGCGTGAAGCCGGGGCAGCCGTCAGCCGCCGGCGAAGGGCGGGAGGACGTCCAGCTCGGCGCCGTCGCGCAGGGGCTTGCCGAGGTCGCGGACCGCGATCCCGTCCAGCAGGTAGCTGACCGCCGCCAGGAGCCGCGGCAGGTTCTCGGGGTGGAGGCGGCGCAGCTCGGCCACGGCGTCGGCGACCGACGCGCCGTCCGGCAGCTGCACCTTCTCCTCTTCCACGCCCGCGGCGGCCCGCGCCGCCGCGAAGTACCGCACCACGATGGTCATCGTCGCCACCTCAACCGCCGATCGCGCTCATCGGCCGGATCGGCTGCGCGAACCCGGCGTCGTTGATCTCGTGGCCGGCGAGCTTGCCCCACATCGTCGCCCGCCAGGCGTCCGCCACCTCCTCATCGCGCGCGCCCGCGCGCACGAGGGACCGCAGATCCGTCTCGTCGTTGCTGAACAGGCAGGAACGCACCGCGCCGTCGGCGGTCAGCCGCGTCCGCTCGCAGGCCGCGCAGAACGGCCGGGTCACCGACGCGATCACGCCGACGTCGCCGGGGCCGCCGTCCACCAGCCAGCGCTCGGCCGGCGCCCCGCCGCGCGCCTCCGAGGCCGGCGTCAGCTCGAAGGAGGCCGAAAGCATCGAGAGGATCTCGGCCGCGGTGATCATCTCGCCGCGGTTCCAGCCGTGCTGGGCGTCCAGCGGCATCTGCTCGATGAACCGCAGGTGGTAGCCCTCGTCGAGGCAGAACTTCAGCAGCGGCACGGCTTCGGACTCGTTGAGCCCGCGGATCAGCACGGCGTTGACCTTCACCGGCGACATCCCGGCGTCGCGCGCCGCCGCCAGCCCGGCCACCACGTGCGAGAGCCGGTCGCGGCGGGTGATCGTCTTGAACAGCTCGGGGTCGACGGTGTCGAGCGAGACGTTGATCCGGGCCAGCCCGGCTTCGGCCAGTGCCCCCGCCCGGCGGGCCAGCCCGATCCCGTTGGTGGTCATGGACAACCGCGGCCGGGGCGACAACGCCGTGATCCGCGCCACGAGGTCCTCGAGGCCCGGCCGCAGCAGCGGTTCACCGCCGGTGAGCCGGATGTCGGTGACCCCGAGCTGCTCGACGGCGATCCGCATCAGCCGGACCAGCTCGTCGTCGGTCAGCACTTGCTCGCCGGGCATCCAGTCGAGGCCATCCGCGGGCATGCAGTAGGTGCAGCGCAGGTTGCACCGATCGGTCAGGGAAACCCGGAGATCGGTGGCCACCCGGCCGAAGGTGTCGATGAGGTGCGGGTTCTCGGGCCTGGGCACGCGAGATGACCCTCGTGTGCCGGGGACGCGAGGAAACCCGAGATCCACTGCCGTCATTACGCACAGCGTAGCTCCGGAACGGGCGGAGTGACTTCTTCTCTAGGATACTTTGCGCAGTGAGTGGTTCAGCGGCCGAACTAATGAGGGCTTGTGACGGAAAAGACTTACCCGGTCACGGAAGACGAGCTCTTCCGGTTCGCGGAACTCGGGCGCGCGGGCAGCACGTTCACCGTCCTGCGGCACGCGAGGATCGCCGAGCGGATGGGCCTGTCCGGCACCGACCACAAGACGTTCGACCTGCTCCTCCAGGTCGGCGGCCCGCTCACCGCCGGCCGGATCGCCGGGCTGACCGGCCTGTCCACCGGCGCGGTCACCGGCGTCGTCGACCGGCTGGAGAAGGTCGGGCTGGTCCGCCGCGTGCGCGACCCCGAGGACCGGCGCAAGGTCCTCGTCGAGGTGGTGCCGGGGGCGGCCGACCGCTTCGCGCCGCTCTTCGAGCCGGCCTTCGGCGCCCTGCGCGACCTGCTCGCGCAGTTCTCCCCGGCCGACCGAAAAGTGATCGAGCGTTATCAGAATGTCATCCTCGAACAGCTGCGCGCCGAAGTCATGGGCAATTCGCGCCCCGCGTAGCTTTTCCTCAACTGCGGAGATAATGTCTGCGGCATGCCGCAATTTCGGTTGTCCGAGGCCGCGCGCCTGCTCGGCGTCAGCGACGACACCGTCCGGAGGTGGGTGCGCGCGGGGCAGCTGACCGCGACCGACGACGCCGCCGGCCGCAAGGTCGTCGACGGCGCCCAGCTCGCCGGGTTCGCCCGGGCGCAGGCCGCCGCGCCCGACGACCCGTCGGCGGTCGGCCGGTCCGCCCGCAACAGGTTCGTGGGGCTGGTCACCGAGGTCATCGCCGACAAGGTGATGGCGCAGGTGGAACTGCAGTGCGGGGCGCACCGCGTGGTGTCCCTGATGAGTACGGAAGCCGTCCGCGAGCTGGGCCTGCGCCCCGGCGTGCTCGCGGTTGCGGTGGTCAAGGCGACCACTGTCGTGGTGGAAACACCGGAAGGAAGTAGATGAACCAGTCCGCTTTTCGGGGGTCCGGGTGGCGGAGCCCCCGGCCCGAGGCGAAGCCTCGCTTGACGCAGCTCGCTCTCGCCGTGGCTGCTGTCGCCCTGTTCGCGGGCGCGTGCAGCAGCTCCGACGAGCCCAGCACGCAGACCGGCGGGTCGTCCGTCACCGCACCCGCGCCCAAGGGGGCCGGCGGCTCCGGTGGCGGCACGCTGACCGTGTTCGCTGCCGCGTCGCTCACCGAGTCGTTCACCGCGCTCGGCAAGGAGTTCGAGGCCAAGCACCCCGGCGTCACCGTGAAGTTCAGCTTCGCGGGCTCGTCCGGCCTGGTCCAGCAGCTGACCAACGGCGCCAAGGCCGACGTCTTCGCCTCGGCCGACCAGGCCAACATGGACAAGGCCGTCCAGGGCGGCGTGATCGACGGCCAGCCGACGGTCTTCGCGACCAACAAGCTCGCCATCGCGGTCGCGCCCGGCAACCCCAAGGGCATCAAGTCCTTTGCTGATTTGAACAAGCCCGGCCTGGCCGTGGTCACCTGCGCCCCGCAGGTGCCGTGCGGCTCGGCGGCGAAGAAGGTCGAGACGGCCACCGGCGTCACGCTCAAGCCGAAGAGCGAGGAGCAGGACGTCAAGCAGGTGCTGAACAAGGTCGCCTCCGGTGACGCCGACGCGGGTCTCGTCTACGTCACCGACGTCACCTCCGCCGCGGGCAAGGTCGACAAGGTCGACTTCCCCGAGGCGAGCGGCGCGGTCAACAGCTACCCGATCGCCGCGGTCAAGGGCGGCCAGGGTGCACTGGCCAAAGAGTTCGACGACTTCGTCCTCGGCGCCGAGGGCAAGGCCGAGCTGAGCAAGGTCGGGTTCGGCTCTGCGCAGTGAGCGCCTCGCGAGCGGCCGGCCGGGATCCGTCCCGGCCGGCCGTTCGCGCGTCCCGTGGGTGCTGGGCATCCCCGCCGCCGTCGCGCTGGCCCTCGTCGTCCTCCCGGTCGTCGGGTTGCTGGTGCGCTCGGACCTGACGCGGCTGCCGTCGCTGATCGTCACGCCGTCGTCGTGGCACGCGCTGCGGCTGTCGCTGCTCACGGCGGCGCTGTCCACACTGGCCTGCGTGCTGCTCGGCGTGCCGCTGGCCGTCGTCCTCGCGCGGGCGACCTTCCGCGGGGTCCGGGTGCTGCGGTCGATCGTGCTGCTGCCCCTGGTGCTGCCGCCGGTCGTCGGCGGCCTGGCGCTGCTGTACCTGCTCGGCCGCAAAGGCTTCCTCGGCGCCCTGATCACCGCGCTGACCGGGGAGTCCGTGCCGTTCACCACGACCGCCGTGGTCATCGCGCAGACGTTCGTCGCGATGCCGTTCCTGGTCGTCAGCCTCGAAGGCGCCCTGCGCGGCTCCGGCGACCGCTACGAGCAGGTCGCCGCGACCCTCGGCGCGCGCCCGTGGACGGTGTTCCGCCGGGTCACGCTGCCGCTGCTGCTGCCCGCCCTCGGCTCCGGCGTCGTCCTCAGCTTCGCCCGCGCGCTCGGCGAGTTCGGCGCCACGATCACCTTCGCCGGCAGCCTCGAAGACGTCACCCGCACGCTGCCGCTCGAGGTCTACACCCAGGCCGAAGTGGACATCGACAGCGCCGTCGCGCTCTCGCTGCTGCTCATCGTCGTGGCGGTGCTCGTGATCGCCGTCGCGCGCCCGCGCTCGTGGGAAGGCGGCCTCCGGTGAGCCTCGCCGCCCGGATCACCGCCGCGCGCGGCTCGTTCGACCTGGACGTCGAGCTCGACGTGCCCGCCGGGCACGTGCTGGCCCTGCTCGGCCCGAACGGCTCGGGCAAGTCGACGGTGCTGGGCTGCCTGTCGGGCTTGATCACGCCGACGTCGGCGGAGATCGCGGTGGCCGGGCGCGCGCTGGCCGGCGTCGCACCGCACCGCCGGGGGATCGGCCTGCTGTCCCAGGACGCGCTGCTCTTCCCGCACCTGTCCGCGGTGGACAACGTGGCGTTCTCGCCGCGCTCGACCGGCGCCGGCCGCCGCGTCGCGCGCGAGCGGGCCTTCTACTGGCTGGCCGAAGTGGACGCCGTCGCGCTGGCCGACCGGCGGCCCGCGCAGCTGTCCGGCGGCCAGGCCCAGCGCGTCGCGATCGCCAGGGCCCTGGCCGCCGAACCGGATCTGCTGCTGCTCGACGAGCCCTTCGCCGCGCTCGACGTCGACGCCGCACCCGCGATCCGCGGCCTGCTGCGGCGGGTGCTCAAGACCGGCCCGACCACCGTGCTCGTCACGCACGACCCGCTGGACGCGCTCGCGCTCGCCGACCACGTGGCGGTGTTGAACGACGGCCGGATCGTCGAACGCGGGCCGACGCGGGAAGTCCTCTCGGCCCCCCGGACGGCGTTCACCGCGCGGATCGCCGGCCTCAACCTCGTCGCCGGCACCGCGGTCGCCGAGGGACTGCGGACGGCGTCGGGCGAGGTGGTCAGCGGCCTCCCGGCGCCGGACGTGGTGGCGGGAGAGGCCGCGGTGGCGGTGTTCCCGCCCAACGCGGTCGCCGTCTACCCGCACGACGGCGAGCACCGCGGCAGCCCCCGGAACACGGCCGACGCCGTCGTCGCCGCCCTGGAACCGCACGGGCCGGTGATCCGCGTCCGCGCGGAGGCCGACGGCTGGGCCCACGGCCTCACCGCCGACCTCACCCCGGCCGCCGTCGCCGAGCTCGCTTTGGAGCCGGGCTCGGCGGTGACGCTGTCGGTGAAGGCGGCGACCGTGTCGATCCACCCGGCCGCCGCCTCCTGACCGATCAGGCGGCGTCGTGGTGGTGACCGCCGCCGGGGTGGACGTGGAACTTCGCCACCGCCGGCGGGTGCACGACGAACGGGCGCATCATGCCCTCGTCCTCGTGGTCGAGGATGTGGCAGTGGTACATGAACTCGCCGGTGCCGCCCCCGAACCGCCCGGCGACGCTCACCCACTGGCCCGGGTTGACGATGATCGTGTCCTTCCAGCCCTCTTCGTACTTCTCCAGCGGGATGTCGGTGAAGCCGTCGATCGGCGCCGTCGTCCGCTCGGTGGGCTGGTCGAACGTGGTCGTGAAGGCGCGCCGGAACAGCGCCTGGAACTCGGTCAGGTGGATGTGGATCGGGTGCGCCGGGCCGCCGTTCGCCACGTGCAGGATGTTCCACACCGCCCACCGGTCGTGGTCGATGAAGACGCCGGTCGTGTCGTCGAAGATCCGCCCGATCATGCGGAACGTCTTCAGCCCGCCGTTCGGGTCCTGGAGCTGGATGACCCCTTCGCCGCCCGGGTCCGCGTCGACCTGCTCGAGGTCCCACAGCTCCGGGTGCCCCGCCTTGTTGAGCAGCAGCGCGATCCAGACGTGGTCGTGGTCCTCCGGCAGCGTCGTGCCGTGCTGGAGCCGCACGTACGACGTCGACACCTTCTCGGGCAGCGTGAACGGGTCGGGCCCGCCCCGGCCGTCCACCCGGAACTCCATCAGGTCGGGCTCGATCGTGCCCAGCCGCGGGTCGGCGTTGCGCAGCTTGAGCTTCTGGCCCTTGAAACGGCTGAAGTCGATCAGGACGTCGAAGCGCTCGGCCGGGGCGACGGTCAGCCCGCCGGACGGCAGCGGCGCCGGCGCGGGCAGGAGGCCGCCGTCGGTGCCGATCAGCCGCACGGCGTCGTTGACCGGCACGTTGTCCTCGTCGACCAGCTCGAGCGTGTAGAACCGCGAATTCGCGGCGTTGAGCAGCCGGAAGCGGTACCACCGCGGCTCGACGTCCAGGTGCGGCCAGATCACGCCGTTGACCAGGTTGAACGGCCCGGAGAACGGGATCGCCGGGCCGCCCGGGATGACCGGGAACTTGTACAGCAGCTGCCCGGTGAGCGCGCCGGTCGCCGGGTCCGTGTCGAGGTTGCGGTCGGTGATGATCAGCGGGATCTCGCGGTCGCCGTGCGGCAGCCCGAGCGCGTCCTCCTCGTCGTCGCGGATGAGGTACATCCCCGCGAGACCGGTGTGGACGTTGAAGCGGGTGATCGCCATGGCGTGGTCGTGGTACCAGAGCGGCATCGCCTGCTGGCGGTTCTGGTACTCCGCGAGCTGGGACGTCCCCGCCAGGCCCGCGTTGTGCGCCCAGCCGTCGTTGCCCGCGTTGGTGCGCGCGCCGTGCAGGTGGACGACCGTCCACGCCGGCAGGTCGGCGACGCCGTCGACGATCGAGTAGCCCGGCTTGTCCAGTTCGCGCCCCGGGCGGCTGGTGGGCGCGTCGCCCAGCGGGCCCTGAACGGCCACGAGCGGGAACTCGCCGTCGATTTCGTTCGACCACGAAATCCGCAGCTGCCGGCCGCTGCGCACTTCGAAGGTCGGACCCGGGAAATGCCCCGCGTACGTCCACAACGTACTTTCGGGCAATTCCGAGTGCAGCTGCTGCCGCTTCGTGGTCATCGGAATGGTGATCGTTTCCCGGCCGCGGGGCCGGAACACCGGTGGAACGCGCAGCGGGTCGAGGAACTTGGTGAGTCCCCAGTTCGGAGCGGTGATCGGCCCGGTCGTCGCCGGGCGCTCGATGATTTCGGTCATGGTTCTCCCCCTTCGGTGCGGGGGCAGGAAGAATTGCGCGGCGGCGCGCACGCCGTCGACGTCGAAAAGTATTCCCCCGAACCCCCTCGGTGACCGGAAGCGCGACTCCCCTCGCGTTACCGGCAATTCCGATGGTAGCCCTTTTCGGCGTGGCACGCAGGTGTCTCGCGCGCGTGATAGGTTCCGCACTATGAGCGAACGCCGGTGGACGTACCTCTCCGACATGGACGGCGTCCTGGTGAAGGAGGAGCACCTCGTCCCGGGGGCCGACGAGTTCCTCGCCGAGCTGAAGGCGAACGGCATCGGCTTCCTGGTGCTGACGAACAACTCGATCTACACCCCGCGCGACCTGCGGGCGCGGCTGGAGCGCACCGGGCTGGACATCCCCGAGGAGTCGATCTGGACCTCGGCGCTGGCGACCGCCAAGTTCCTCTCGTCGCAGCGGCCGAACGGCTCGGCGTACGTCATCGGTGAAGCGGGCCTGACGACGGCGTTGCACGAGGTCGGCTACGTGCTCACCGAGCGTGACCCCGACTACGTCGTCCTGGGCGAAACCCGCACGTACAGCTTCAGCGCGATCACCCGCGCGATCCGGCTGATCGAGGGCGGCGCGAAGTTCATCGCGACGAACCCCGACGCGACCGGCCCGAGCCTGGAGGGCTCGATGCCGGCCACCGGGTCCGTCGCGGCGCTGATCGAGAAGGCCACCGGGCGCTCGCCGTACTACGTCGGCAAGCCGAACCCGCTGATGATGCGCTCGGCGCTGCGGCGGCTGGGCGCGCACTCGGAGTCGACGCTGATGATCGGCGATCGGATGGACACCGACGTGCACTCCGGCATCGAGGCCGGGCTGCAGACCATCCTCGTCCTCACCGGCATCTCCAGCCGGGAGTCGGCCGAACGCTATCCGTACCGGCCGACGATGGTGATCGACTCGGTCGCCGACCTGATCGGGCGAACCCTGGACCCGTTCGGCGAAGGCTGAGCGCGAGCCGGGCGGCCGCAGGGCATATCGTCAGCGGATGAGCAAGTCGACGTACGTGGTCGGCGACGTCCACGGCCACCGTGACGAACTCGCCGACGCACTGAGATCCGAAGGCCTGGTCGACGAGGAGGACAACTGGTCCGGCGGCGAGGACCAGCTCTGGTTCCTCGGCGACTTCGTCGACCGCGGCCCGGACGGCGTCGGCGCGATCGACCTGGTCATGCGGCTCGAAGCGCAGGCGGCCGAAGCCGGCGGCCAGGTCCAGACCCTGCTGGGCAACCACGAGATCCTCGCGCTGGGGATGTACCACTTCGGCGACGAGCCGGTGCCGTCCGACTTCGGCCCGCGCAGCTTCGCCCGCAGCTGGGAGATCAACGGCGGCCTGCTGTCGGACCAGGACAGGCTGACCCCGGAGCACATCGAGTGGCTGACCGCGCGCCCGCTGGCCGCCGTCGCCGCCGACCACCTGCTGCTGCACTCGGACACGCTGGAGTACCTCGACTGGGGCTCGTCGATCGACGAGATCAACGAGGCCGCTCGCGAGATCCTCGAGGGCAGCGACATCGAGTCGTGGTGGGACGTCTGGCGCCGGATGACGACGCGCTACGCCTTCCGCGGCCCGGACGGCGAGGAGAACGCGCAGAAGCTGATGGACGCCCTGGGCGGGTCGCGGATCGTGCACGGGCACAGCGTCATCGCCGACCAGCTGGGCATCCACCCGACCCAGATCGAGGGCCCGTTCCTGTACGCGGGCGGCAAGGCGCTGGGCGTCGACGGCGGCCTGTTCGTCGGCGGGCCGTGCCTGGTGGTCGAGCTGCCGTTCGCGCCGCAGTCCTAGGCGATCTCGACGATCTCCTTGCCGAGCGGCACGAGCGACACGGGGATCAGCTTGAAGTTCGCGACGCCGAGCGGGATGCCGACGACGGTCAGGCAGAGCAGGACGCCGGTGACGACGTGCCCGAGCGCCAGCCACCACCCGGCGAAGACGAACCAGACGACGTTGCCGAGGCAGGACGCGACGCCGGCGTCCCGCCGGTCGACGACCGTGCGCCCGAACGGCCAGAAGGCGTAGTGCGCGATCCGGAAGGACGCCAGCCCGAACGGGATGGTGACGATCAGGACGCAGCAGATGACGCCGGCGATCAGGTAGCCGACGGCCATCCAGAAGCCGCACAGGACGAGCCAGATGATGTTCAGCAGCGTGCGCATCAGACCCCGCTCGGGACGGGGACTTCGTCGATCGGGCACGTCTCGGCGTTGGCGATGAACAAGCGCATGAACCCAATGTAGCGGCGGGTTTTGCGCATCCCCGGGATCGAGCGAGATCCCAGGGATGCCCCCTAAGAGGTCTCCCCGATGGTCGGCTTCACGACCTTCTCCCCATCCGGCCCACGTTCCGGCTTGAAGTCGAACACCTCTTCGTCGACGGCGTACTTGTTCTTGTGCTCTTTGTCGTCGTCTTTCTTCTTCCCGGCTCCGGCTGGCCCAGCGGCGGCGTTACCGCCCTTCCCCTTGGCCGCGGCGGCCGCGGTGGCTCCGCGTTCGAGCCGTTCGCCGGTTTTGCTCCCGGTTTTCCCGCCTTCACCGGGGACTTCCTTGCCGCCGGCGCTCCCGGAAACCCGCGATCCGGCGAACCCGCTGCCGGCGCGCCCGGATCCGATGCCTTTGCCGCGGGTGATGTCGCCGCCTGAAGTGCTGCCGCCGGAGCCGGTGCCGGTTCCGGGCATGGCGAGTCCATCGGGCGTGACGCGGCCGAAGGTCCCGGCGGCGGGTGCGGCGCGGAAGTTGGAGTTGCCGCTGAAGGTGCCGGTGCCGCTGGTGGCGCCCGGGGGGACGTACGTGGTCGTCCCCGGTGGGGTGGTGCCGGGGCTGATTCCCGGGGGTGTTCCTCCTGTGCCGCCGGTCCCGATGCCTGTTCCGCCGGTGCCGATGCCTGTTCCGCCGGTTCCGGTGCCGCCGATGGTGGGTGCGCCGGTGAAGCCGGCGCTGCTGGTGCCGTGGAACCCGCTGGCCGAGGTGGAGTCTCCCTGCCCCAGCTGCGGTGGCGGGGTGTAGGTGGGCTGGGTGCTGGCGGTTTCGTGGTAGGTGGAGTCGAGGTTCTGAAGGACCTGCACGGCCTGCTGGTGCGCGGCATCCGCCTGCTGCTGCTTGGCCTGGATCCCGTCCATGGTGCTGTTCATGCCGACGAGGTCACCGGATTCGTACTGTCGCCGGGCCTTGTCGATCTCGGCTTGCTGGTCGAACCCGGTGGGCTCGGGCATGTTGGTCTTGGCGTAGTGCGCGGCGGCGGACTGCTGGGAGTAGTGGTTGGACACCAGTTGCATGGCGTCGCCGGTTTGTTCGGTGTGGCCGGCGGTGCTCTGGAAGAAGGTGTTCGCCTGCTCGGCGGCGGGGCCCTGCCAAGAACCGCCCGCGGCCGTCGCGGCGTCGCGGAACTGGTTGGAGGCGTCGGCCAGCCAGTTGCCGTAGACGTTCGCTACTCGGCTGCGGTTGTTGATGCCCTCGATGTCCAGGTCTTTGTGCACCATGTCGTACAGGACTTCGTGCGGGCTGTTGGCGTAGTTCTCGCCAGGCGCCGGCGAGTCGCCCCGCAAGCTTTGCCCTTCCTGCAGCAGCTTTCCTTGGGCGACCGAGTAGTTCGATGCAGCCTTCTCGGTGAGCTGCCGGCCTTCGGCGTTGCCGTCGAGCTTCTGCGCGGTTTCCGCGTAGTAGTCACCCTCGGACTGGCGATGCTGCGCCCGGTGCGGCTGACTCATGGCTGGACTCCGTCTCAGTTCTTCGGCAGTAGTGGCTCGACCTTCGCAGCGACGTCTCCGACCAGCTGGCAGGCCCTTGCGGTGTCCGACCCCGACGCAAGCAGGACGAAAGCACGCGACTTGGGTTTTACTTCCAGCCACACATCGCACTGCCCTTTTGCGTTCAGCGGCTCACGTTCCTCGACTGCAGGACGCCCGTTCACCTGGCCTTCGCTCGCCTGGCTGGGATTTCCGACGTTGTCCTTGTAGCCCTGGCCGGCTTGGAAGGAAAGCCCTACGTCCACCCCCGGGGTGTCGCCGGACGTCGGCTTGGAGGAGCGGCAACTGTTCTTGGTGTCCGCGACCATCGGCTGGGCTTTGGGGAAACCCTGCCCGGCAAGAGCCTGGTCGAGAACGGTGCACGGGCTCAGCCCGGCGAACGGGTTGCCGGGGTCGGCCGTGGCGCTGGTGGTGACCGGCGGAGTCGATCCGCTCTGCGGATCAGGAGTCGCCTGGCCTCCGACTTGACTAGTGCAGGCGGCCAGGCAGAGGACCAAAGCCGAGGTAGCGGCCAAGACGACGCGTCGGATGGTCACTGCTCTTGCAGCCCCTTGTTGAGCTGACTGAAGGTCATGCTGTGGGCATCCTCTGTCTCACGGTAGTTCTTGCGTGCGATCACCATTGCTTCGCGCGCTTGCTGAACCCCGTCACGCATCCGGATCAGGTTGGGGATCAACGACTGCTCATCCCCGTCGGCGACCTTCACGTTGAAGGCGGCGACCGCTTTGGCGTATTCGCTGCCACCCATCCCGGCTTGAGTTGCCAGCTGGCGAACGTCACTGAGCATCCGGCCGAAGCCGTCGAGGAAGAAGTCGCAAGCTTTCAGGTACGCCTGGAAGCCTGCCTCGTTGACCGCGAACTGGCCGCTTTCGGCGAGCGACTTCAGGTGGTGGCCGCCTTCACTGACCCGCTGTGCCGCGTCCGAGCTCACCGGTTCCTCGAGCAACCCCGACAGGAAGTTCGCCCCGGCGTCGCCGGCTGCGGGTGGCGGTGTGAACGATCCCGGCGCCCCGAACTGTGAACCGCCCATGACGCCCTCCCCGTCGTCCTGGGACCACCCTGCGTGGTCCCTCCGCACTGTACTAGTGACGAACCGGCGGCGTCAGTGGTTCCGGCCACGCTCGTGGAGCCAGCTTCGCAGGTGAGAACCATCCGAAGGGGTGAATCGGAGCCGGGTTTCGTGGCCGGGTAGCGGCTCGTTGAACATCAGGAACCGGCCGCCGTCGTTGTCGACGAACGTGGCTGAGCCGACCGGGTGGAGGGCGCCCTGGCCCTGCCGGACCGACAGCTCGAACGTGCCGTAGCGGTGCAGCGGCCACCGCGAGAACTCGGCCGCCGCCGCGGTGTCCTCGTGGGTGCCGGGGGACACGAACGCCAGTTCCGCCAGTGGTACCGGCCGGTAGGCCGGGAGCATGCCGACGACCAGGTCGACCAGCCGGTCCGGTCGCGCCTGCGCGAACAGGATCTCGTCGCCGGCCAGTTCCGAAAACACACCCAGGCCGTGGCCGATGGTGGCTCGGTAGAACACCTGGCGGCCGTCCGCCACCTCCGCCGCGCGGACGATGATCAGCACCTCCGGCTGCGTCCACGACCTCAGCGTCTGCTCCACCTCGATGTCCAGCTTGTCCACGCCCGCCAGGCCGCGGGCCCGCATCGCGTCCCACGCCGCCGTCAGGATGCGGTCGTTCTCCTCCAGCGTGTGGCCCGGGCTGGGGATCTCGAACGGGTGCCAGTGCGCCGGGAAGCCCGTGCGCCGGATCGCGGCGGCGACCTCCGGCAAGCCCAGCGAGAATTCCTCCGGCACGGTCTCGAGCGTAGCGGAATCCCTCAGATGTCCAGCTGACGAACGCCCGTCTCGGGCAACGCCACCCGACCGGCCGTCGCCCGTCCGCGGAGGCGGACAATTTCGTGCGGCTGCAAGCCGATCGCCACGCCGAACGCCTCCACGTCCGGGAAGCCGCCCTGGCGGCGGCGCAGCTCCAACGCCGTCGCCACCCGGGGTGGGGTGAGGCCCGGCAGGGTCGCCAACGACTCTCCTGGAGCCGAATTGACGTCGACCAGCGCCACCGGCGGCGCAGGCGGCGGCGCCAACACAGCCGACGGAGCCGAAACCCCCGGCACATACGCCTCGAGCACGTCGTTCTGCCGCAGATCCCGCGTGCCCAACCCGACCGTGAACACCCGGGACCCCGCGGAACTCCGCACCGCGACCCCGCCCCGCGCCAGGGAAAGCACCGGCAGCCCCGCCGCGATGACCGTGTGCCGCTCGTTGAACGTCGTGCCGATCGGCCGCAGCACCCGGATGCTCGCCCCCACCGTGAACGTCGCCGCGCGCCCCTCCGGCACCTCGACCGCCGCCACCACCGAACCGGTGCCGAGGTCGCTGACGCCGTGCACCACCGCCGTCCCGTTGCGCTGCTCCACGGATTCCGGTGACGGAAACGCCGTCAGCACGTCGCCGGCCAGCGGCGGCACGTCGCACTGGAAGCCCAGCAACACCGTCGCCACCTGGCCCCGCGGCAGTTCCTCGAGCGGTCCCGACAGCGCGAGCACCCGCATCGGCTGCCCGCCCCGCGACAGCGTGGCCAACGCGCCGGACCGCAGGACGCCCTCCCGGACGTGCACCTGCGCGTAGAAGCCCGTCAGCGGGTCGAAACCCGGCGCCACCACCGAAGCCGCACCCTCCTGGCGGCTCAGGTCCGGCCCCACCGCGTCGTCGGTGTACAGCTCCAGCGCGTCGCCGTTGCCGAGGTCGCGCCGCCCGACGGCGACGTACACGTCCTTCAGGAAGCCGGCCTCCGTCACCGGCTCGACCTCGCTGGAAAAATACTTCTTCCGCACCATGATCCCGATGCGCAGGTCGTCCTCGACGATCCGGTCGCCCCGGCGCAGCCGCGCCCGGGCGCCGCGGACCGCGCGGCCCGTGCTCACCTGGCCGCCGGGCAGCTCGCCGAGGCCCGGGACGGTGACCGAGTCGTGGATCGCCTTGCCGAACTCGATCAGCCCGACCCGCGTCTCGGTCACGACGTGGCGGCCAGCGTGACGCTGATCGACTGGTCGGCGTTGACCCGCTCCGATTCGACGCGCAGGCCGGCCCGGGCCGCCCGGTCCTTCAGCCGGGCCAGCACCGCCCGCTGCACTTCGGCCGCGTACGCCTCGTCGACCGACAACACCAGCCGCGACGCTTCGGCCGGCACCAGGCCCGGGCCGTCGACGTGCGCCACCTGGACGCCCTCGGGGCCGTAGCCGAACGTGATCCGCCGCCCCTCCCACGCGGCGACGACCGACGTGCCGTCGTCGGTGACCTGGGCCCGCAGGCCGACGAGCGCGCGGGCCAGCAGGTCGCGGTGGCGCATCCGCGTCCGCACCGTGACGACCCCCGGCTGGGCCTGCGCGTGCGCGGCGATCGTGGCGGCGTCGAGCTGCGCCAGCGCCTCGCTGCGCAGCTTGAGCGTGACACTCATCGGCGATCCCCTTCGAGCAGCGCTTCCAGTACTCCGGTGGTGGCGAACCCGTTCAGCTCGATCGCGCCGTCGCGGGCGATCGTCAGTTCCAGGCGGTTCGGGGTGGTGAAGATCGACTCGTCGTAGCGGTCGGTCAGGAAGTGGAACCGCTGGTTCGCCGAGCCCACCCACGGCCGGGCCGGCTCCGGCCGATCGGCCAGAAAAGGCCCGTCCACGAGCAGATCCGTCGATGCCAGCAGCTCCGACGGCGGCAGGTCCTCCAGCACGTGCCCGGTGAACGTCATCACCGAAAGCCCTTCGGACCGGACGGCGGCGGCGAAGCGGCCCAGCGGCGCGGCCTGGTCGAACGGCTCGCCGCCGAGCAGCGTGACGCCTTCGATCCCGGACACGGCGAGCACGCGCGAAACCAGGTCCTCCCACGACCGGCCGAACCCGCCGCGGGTCGTCCACGTCTGCGGGTTGAAGCACCCCGGGCAGCGCACCGAACACCCCTGCGTCCACACGGCACACCGGACGCCGGGGCCCTCGGCCGCGGTGGCGTCGACGATCCGGTGCAGGTTCAGGAGTTCCATTGCGACTGCTGCTGCGAAGCGGTGTTCTCCGTGGCCACCCGGCGGTAGTCCTCGGTGAACTCCGACGTCACGGTCTCCGCGCCGAGCAGGTCCTCCAGCAGCGGGATGTAGTCGAGGCACTTCGAGCCGGTCACGCCGTGGGTTTCGGCGCTGATCGAGCCGTCCTTGCCGATGGTCACGGTCACGCGGTGCGTCATACGTCGATCGTCCTCCCGCTCGACAGCGCCGGTGGCGGCGCCGCGACCCGCTCGGCGACCGCTTCGCCTGCCGTGTCCGTGGCGGCCACGGCCCTGGTCTGCGCCCAGTTCCGGATGGCCAGGATCTCGTCGGCCTGGGTGACCGACAGCGGCACGGTCGACTCCACCGCGCGCACGAGGTCGTCGCGGCGCAGCGGCCGCTTCTCGGCGAACGCGTCGACCAGCCCGGACAGCACCGCCTGCTCGATCTCGGCGCCGCTGTAGCCCGCGCTGACGTCGGCGAGCTCGGCGAACAGTCCGTCGTCCAGCCGCAGTTCGCTGCCCACGAACGGATCGGTGACGCGCTTGGCCAGGTGGATCCGCCAGATCGCGGCGCGCTCGGGCGCGGACGGCAGGTCGACGAAGAAGATCTCGTCGAACCGGCCCTTGCGCAGGAACTCCGGCGGCAGCGAGCCGACCTGGTTCGCCGTGGCCATCACGAACACCGGCGCCGACTTCTCCTGCATCCAGGACAGGAACGTGCCGAACACGCGCCGCGCGGTGCCGCCGTCGCCACCGCCGCCGGCCCCCGCGAGGCCCTTCTCGATCTCGTCGACCCACAGCACGCACGGCGCGATGCCCTCGGCGGTGCGGATGACCGTGCGGATGTTCTTCTCGCTCGAGCCGACCAGCCCGGCGAAGACGCGCCCGAGGTCCAGCCGCAGCAGCGGCAGCCGCCACATGTTCGCGACGCACACCGCGGAGAGGCTCTTGCCGCAGCCGGGGACGCCGGTGAGCAGCAGGCCCTTCGGCGCCGCGAGGTTGTACGCCGACGCGGCGGGCGTCCAGGTGCCGGTGCGCTTGGTGAGCCAGCGTTTGAGCCGGTCGAGGCCGCCGACGGCGTCGAAGCTCGTCTCCGCCGGCACGATGTCGAGCATCCCGGACCGGCGGACGGCCTGCCGCTTCTCGGCGAGGATCAGCTCGAGGTCGCTGGGGTCGAGCCCGCCGCCCTCGACCAGCGCCCTGGCGAACGCGTTTTCGGCTTCCGGCAGCGTGAGGCCGCGCGCGGCGGCGATGATCCGGTCGCGGTCCTCGCGGTCGATGCTGATCCGGACGTGCTGCCGGTGCGCGGCGACCATGCCGTCCAGCAGCTCGCCGATCTGGCGCTGGTCGGGCAGCGGGAAGTCGACGACGGTGGCGTCGTGCTCCAGTTCCGGCGGCACGGGCAGCGACGGCGACACGAGGATCACGCTCAGCGGCACCGGCCGCGTCTTGAACGCGGCGGCGAGCTCGCGCAGCCGGCGCACGACGTCGGGATCGGGCCGGTGCCCGCCCTCGGAGACCAGCGAGGGGTGCAGGTCGGCGAAGACGAACACGGCGGGCTCGCCCCAGCCGTAGATCCGTTCGAGGGCCGCGGCCGCGGCGCGGGTTTCGCTGATCGGCGGCCCGCCCGCGGGGGCGAGCCCGGTGGTGGCCGACCAGACGTAGACCCGCCGCGGGGTGCGCAGCCGGCCGGCGTCTTCGGCGACCGCGCGGATCTCCCGCAGCACCCGCTGCTCTTCGTGCGTCTCGACGACGAGCAGCGGGTAGCGCGCCTGCAGCAGCTCGGTCAGCTCGTCGCGGAACCCGGCCATCGATCGCCCCCCTCGAAGTCCGCTGCGACCTTACCAACTCACGCGCCGACGACGAGGACCTCGTACGTCGGGCTGGTGGGCGGGCAACCGCTGTAGATGTGGGAGTTGACGACGGCGAGCCGGTTGCCCACCTCGATCGCCGAGACCGGCCGCCATGGTGCCGGGCGGCGCCTCGATGAAGCGCTCGGCCGTGCCCCGGTCCAGGTTCTCGCGGAAGATCGTGCCGGCGATCAGGTCGCCGGTGTATTACTCGCCGCCGCCCGCCGCGGTGATGCCTTCGGCGGACGTAGCGCCGGGCAGCACGATCACCCGGGTCGCCGCGGACGCCGGTGCGGCCACCGCCAGCAGCAGGACAGCGGACACCAGAGCCAGGGTTCTTCGGATGGGTTCCCCTCCCTCTTTCCCGAGGGGATCCTCCCACCGTGCTGGCTGACCCGGCACCGGTTTCTTAGACTCGGCGCCAGTCACCGCCGACTTCAGGAGGCACCATGCCTGACGCGCCCGCCCTGCCCAGCTACGCCTCCGGAACCGCCGAGGTCCCGCTGCTCGGGGACACCATCGGCGACAACTTCGACCGGACGGTGGCCGCGTTCGGTGATCGTGACGCGCTCGTGGACCGCGCGGCCGGCAAGCGGTGGACCTACCGGGAGCTGGCGGCGGAGGTCGACGCGCTGGCGCTGGGCCTGGTCGCGCGGGGCCTCGGCAAGGGCGACCGGGTCGGCATCTGGTCGCCGAACCGGGCCGAGTGGACGTTCCTGCAGTACGCGACGGCCAAGATCGGCGCGATCCTGGTCAACATCAACCCGGCCTACCGCGCGCACGAGCTGGAGTACGTCCTCAACCAGGCCGGGATCCGGCTGTTGGTGGCGTCGGACGCGTTCAAGACGTCCGACTACCCGGCGATGGCCGAGGAGGTGCGCGAGAAGTGCGCCGCGCTGGAGCAGGTGGTGATCCTGGGCGGCGAGGAGTGGCAGGCGCTGCTGGAAGCCGGCCGCGGCGGTGACCCGGCGCAGCTGGCGCACCTGCAGGCCGGGCTGTCGGCCGACGACCCGATCAACATCCAGTACACGTCCGGGACCACGGGTTTCCCCAAGGGCGCCACGCTGTCCCACCACAACATCCTGAACAACGGCTACTTCGTCGGCGAACTGTGCAGCTACACCGAGCAAGACAAGGTGTGCATCCCGGTGCCCTTCTACCACTGCTTCGGCATGGTGATGGGCAACCTGGCCTGCACGAGCCACGGCGCCTGCATGGTCATCCCGGCGCCCGCGTTCGACCCGAAAGCCACCCTCGAAGCCGTCGCGGCCGAGCGGTGCACGTCGCTCTACGGCGTGCCGACGATGTTCATCGCCGAGCTCAACCACCCGGACTTCGGCGGGTTCGACCTCTCGTCGCTGCGCACCGGGATCATGGCGGGCTCGCCGTGCCCGGTCGAGGTGATGAAGCAGGTCATCGACCGGATGGGGATGAGCGAGGTGTCCATCTGCTACGGCATGACCGAGACGTCCCCGGTGTCGACGCAGACCCGCTCCGACGACTCGATCGAGCGTCGCGTGTCGACGGTCGGGCGGGTCGGGCCGCACCTGGAGGTCAAGGTCGTCGACCCGGAAACCGGCCTCACGGTGCCCCGCGGCGAGCCGGGCGAGCTGTGCACGCGCGGGTATTCGGTGATGCTCGGGTACTGGGAACAGCCCGACAAGACGGCGGAGGCGATCGACGCGGCCCGCTGGATGCACACCGGCGACCTCGCGGTGATGGACGGCGACGGGTACGTCAACATCACCGGCCGCATCAAGGACATGGTCATCCGCGGCGGGGAAAACCTGTACCCGCGCGAGATCGAGGAGTTCCTGTACACGCACCCGGACATCCTCGACGCGCAGGTCATCGGCGTCCCGGACGAGAAGTACGGCGAAGAGCTCATGGCGTGGATCCGGATGCGCGAAGGCGCTTCGCCGCTGACGGCGGAAAAGGTCCGCGAGTTCTGCAGCGGCAAGCTGGCGCACTACAAGATCCCGCGGTACGTCCACGTCGTCGAGGAGTTCCCGATGACGGTGACCGGCAAGGTCCGCAAGGTCGAGATGCGCCAGAAGTCGATCAGCCTGCTGGGCCTGGAAACCGCGGCCGCGACCAAGCACGCCTGACCGGGCCGGGGCGGCCGGATCCGGCCGCCCCGGCACTGATCACGAAACCGCGGCGGCCGCTTCCGCGATCGCCTTCGCGTCTTCCTCGCCGAAGGTTTCTTCGAGGTGTTCGGGCGAGTAGTCCAGGTCGATCTGCTCGACCGGCATCCCGCGCGCCGACTCGATCGCGCCCAGCCGCCGCTGCGCCCGGTCGGCCGCGTACTGGACGATCTCCTGCGGGTCGTTGTCGAACGGCAGTTCCTCGAACTGGTCCTGCACCCACTGGATCATGTTCAGCGCGTGCGGAAGCAGTTCGCCCATCCGCTGCTGCACCGCGTCCCAGAGCGAGTCGTCCGCGGCGACGTGCCGTCGGCAGGTGAACGTGCCCCAGGCCATGTGGCGGCGCTCGTCGTCGCCGATGCGGCGGACGAGTTCCTGCATGCCCGGCAGGATGTCGTGCTGGGTGCAGATCAGCTGCCACGAGTAGTAGCCGGTCAGCGCGAGGCAGCCCTCGATGACGTGGTTGTACGTCACGCTCGCGCGGATCTGGTTGAGCGGGCTGGGGTCGTCCTCCAGCGCACGCAGCGACTGGGGGAGCTCCTCGTAGAACAGCTTGCGGTAGTGCGGGTTTTCGGCGACGAACGGGTGGAGGTCGTCGGTCAGCCCGACCGCGTCCATCCAGCGCCGGAACACCTCCGTGTGCTTGGCTTCCTCGAAGCAGAACTGCGTCAGGTACATCTCGTCGCCGAACCGGCCGGTCGCCGACATCGCGCGCATGAACGGCTGGATGTCCTCGGTGACGGCTTCTTCGCCGGCGATGAACTGCGCGACCAGGTATGTCGTGCTGCGCTTCTGCTCGTCGTTGAGCGTGTCCCAGCCCTCGCGCTCGCGGCTGAAGTCGATGTCGGCCGGGTTCCAGAACTTCTTGTTGCCCTTGACGAACAGCCGCAGCGGGAACGAGTCCCAGTTCAGGCCGCCCTTGCGCAGTGAGGAAAAGCCGCTTCGGAGCTCCGGCAGCGTCTCGGTCATCGGTTCACTCCGATAGGGATCCAGTGGATGAATTGGCGGATGGCGGGTTCCAGGACCGCGGTGACGGCGTCGGCCGCTTCGGTCGCCGAATGCGTGGAAAGCACCAGGTGTGACAGGGACAGCCGGACGGCGGTCTCCGCGAGCAGGGCCGCGGCCTCGGCGGAGAGCCCGGGTTCGAACTCGCGGTACTGCTCGGCGGCGAGGTCCGCGGCCGCCGACAGGATCGGCTCGCCCCTAGTCGTGAGCAGGGGCAGCAGGTCCTCGCCCGCTTCGGTGCCGAGCGCCGCCGCGACCAGGCGGTTCTCCCGCGCGTGCTCGATCGTGTAGACGACGGCGTGGTGGATGCCCGCCAGGAGCCCGTCCGCCGTTTCGAACCGCTGCCGGATCCCGTCGAGGAACTCCGACGCGGTGCGCAGCGCCACCGCCTGGGTCAGCGCCGCCTTGTTGCCGAACTCGTTGTAGACCGTCTGCCTGCTCACCCCGGCTTTCGCGGCGACGTCGGCCATCCGCAGCCCCGCGTGACCGCGGTCCGGCAGCAGGTCGGCGGCGGCGTCGAGCAGCGCTTCCCGGAGGGACGCCTTCGTCCGTTCAGTGAAGCTGGTCACACTCTCACCTTGACACAGATCACTCTGCTGTCAAGGTGCTGTACATGATCGGCTTACGTGTAAAACTGTCGGGGGTGGCGGCTAACGTGTCGGTCGGAATCAAACCAGCGGCGCGAAGCGCCTCCGTTGAGGGTGGTGGTGGGGGCATGGATGGAATCACCGTGGGGTTCGACCTCGACATGACACTGATCGACGCCCGGCCGGGCATGGCCGCGGCGATGAACGCGCTGGGCGCCGAATCCGGCCTGCCGCTGGACGGCGAGGCGTTCGCGGCCAACCTCGGGCCGCCGCTCGACGACATCCTGCGTGGCTTCGAAGCGCCCGAGGAACGCATCCCCGGGCTCGTCGACCGGTTCCGCGCGATCTACCCGGAAGTGGTCGTGCCGAGCACGGTCGCGCTGCCGGGCGCGGTCGAGTCGCTGCGCGCGGTGCGGGCCGCGGGCGGGCGCACGCTGGTCGTCACCGGGAAGTTCGGGCCCAACGCGCAACTGCACGTGGACGCGCTCGGGCTCGACGTCGACGAGGTCGTCGGCGAGCTGTGGTCGACGCAGAAGGCCGAGGCACTACTGGCGCACGACGCGCGCGTGTATGTCGGAGATCACGCCGGGGACATCCGGGGTGCGCTCGCGGCCGGGGCGGTCGCGGTCGGCGTCACCACCGGACCGTGTGATCGCACGCTCCTGCTGAGCGAGGGAGCGGAGGTGGTGTTCGAGTCGCTGACGGAGTTCCCGGAGTGGTTCGAGAAGACGTTCGCAGCGGTCGGCTAGTTCTTGGCGCGCGCCTCGATCACCAGGGCGATCAGGCCGAGCAGCAGGCCCAGCGGCGTGATGACCCCGGCGGCGACCGAAAGCCAGATGGGCAGGTTCTCCAGGCCGGCGGCGAACATGATGAAGACCGCCAGCACGGCGAGCATGCCGAGGCCGAACAGCCCGATGCCGATGCGCATCAGGAACGGTTTGCCGGGAGCGGCCACGCCCGCCTCCTTCGTCGTGCTCTTCATGACGCAAGAGGGTATCCGGCGGTATCGGCTTCTCCCCAGGGCGTGTGGCGAGATACCCTTTACCCAGCGCGCCCTGGGTACGCCCCGGGCGCGTTAGTCATGAGCGGACAGCAGAAGGACTGGTGAGGGAAGTGCCGACCGGCAAGGTCAAGTGGTACGACGCGGAGAAGGGGTTCGGGTTCGTCACGCAGGACGGTGGCGCCGACGTCTACATCCGCAAGGCCGCGCTGCCGCAGGGCGTCGAGGGGCTCAAGGCCGGGCAGCGGCTCGAATTCGGCGTCGCCGACGGCCGCCGCGGGCCGCAAGCGCTCTCCGTCCGGCTGCTCGACCCGCCGCCGTCCGTCGCCGAAGCGCGCCGCCGCCCGGCCGAGGAGCTGCACGGCCTGATCGAGGACATGATCAAGCTGCTCGAGCTCAAGGTGCAGCCGGACCTGCGGCGCAACCGCTACCCGGACCGCAAGCACACCAAGCAGATCGCCGAGATCATGCGCGCGGTCGCCCGGGACATCGATCCCTAGGCTTCCAGCCGCAGGCCCCAGACGTCGCTGGGCAGCAGGCCGGACTCGCCGGTGTCCGCGTTGAGCACGGCCGTGTACTTCTGCACGTCCACCGCGGAAATGCGGTCGGCGGGCGTCGGCGGCGTGACCGTGTAGGCGTAGCGGTCCAGCGAGGTGAACGGGATCGGGTCGCTCTGCTTGAACTCACCCCGCGGGGTGACGTACTCGAAGACGATCTGCCACGGCGAGCCGGCGACCTCACCGGGCACCGAGATCTGCACCGGCTTGCCCGGGCGGACCTTCAGCGTCCGCGTGTCACCCTTGGCGCTGCACGGCTGCGCGAGCTTCTGCGAATAGTCGCAGGTGAGCACCGGCGTGGTGTTGATCGTGTGGCCGTCGGCGTAGAAGGTGACCTCGGCCGGGCCGGGGGCCGAGCAGCCGGCCACCGCGAACCCTCCGGCCGCAAGCAGGGCCACCACCCGGGAACGTCGCATGGCCGGAGCCTACCGGCGGGGCGCCGGGTCCCTGGGCAGGCCCTGGGCCGGGAAGCTGCCGGTCGGCTCCGGGCGCAGCGGCCGGTCGCCGCCGAGGCCCGGCACGAGCGAGCCGCCGCGGCGCACGAGGTACGTCTGCGTGAGCCCGACGGCCAGCACGACCGTGATGACCAGGAAGCCGATCCAGTACGTCGGCGGTAGCAGCAGGCCGACCGCGCCGCCGAGGCACCAGGCCAGCTGCAGCACGGTTTCCGAGCGGCCGAACGCCGACGCGCGCGACTCCTCGGGCAGGTCCTCCTGGATGACGGCGTCGAGGCTGATCTTCGCCAGCGCGCTGGCCGTCGCGCCGACCAGGCCGACGATCGCGGCCGTGGCCAGGCCGGGCAGGACCGTCGCGACCAGCGCGGCGAGCACGCAGCCCGCCACGCACCCGACGATCACCTGATCGGGGCTCCCGAAGTGCAGGCGCGAGCCCAGCGCGTTGCCGAGGAACCCGCCGGCGCCCGCCGCGGCCCCGATCACGCCGAGCAGCAGCAGCTGCATGAACGGCGTCTGCCCGCTGTGCTCGGTCTGCGCCTTGACCGCGAACGCGGCGAACATCATCAGGAAGCCGGTGAGCACGCGCACCGAGCCGTTGCCCCAGAGGGCGACCACGATGTGGCGTCCCATCGGCTGGCGGCGCTTCTTCTCCTTCGGGTGCGCCGAAAGCGACGTCGGCACCTCGCCCGTGGTCGCCTCGACCCAGGCCGGGATCCGCATCGACTGCACGGCCGCGGCGACGCAGATCAGCGCCGTGAACCACAGCGCGCCCGCCGAGCCGGTGATCGCGTTGATCCCGCTGGCCAGCGCGCCGAAGACGCCCGCGGCGACCAGCCCGAACGTGGTCAGCCGGGCGTTCGTCTTGGAGAGCGTGATCTCCGACGGCAGCACCCGGGGCGTCACCGCGGCCTTGAGCACGGTGAACGACTTGGACAGCACCATCATCCCGAGCGCGGCCGGGTACAGCAGCCAGTCGTCGAAGTGCAGCGCCATCACGACGGCCATCAGCCCCTGGCCGATCGAAGACGCGCACATCGCCAGGCGCCGTCCGCGCTGCACCTTGTCGAGCGCGGGCCCGATCACCGGCGCGACCAGTGCGAACGGCGCGATCGTGATGAGCAGGTAGAGCGCGACCTTGCCCTTGCTCTCACCGCTGGTCGCGGCGAAGAAGAGGGTGTTCGCCAGCGCGATCGCCATCGCCGCGTCGCTGGCGTAGTTCAGCATCACGGCGTAGGTCAGCGACGTGAGGCCGGACTTCTCGGCGCCGTCGGCCTTCGTCGCGCGCTGGAAGGCGTCGACGGCCTGGCCGGTCAGCTGCCGGCTGCGCATCGCCGCCACCCGGGTGACGGTGATCTTCTTCGGCAGCTTCGGCGTGCCGCCCGGGGTCCGCGGCTCTTCGCGCGGCGGCTGCGGTTCGGGTTCCGGGGGGCGTGGCTCGCCCGCGTAGCCGCCGGTGTCGTAGTGCTCGTACTCGCCGCTGCCGGGGTGGCGTTCGCCCTGGTAGAAGCCACTGCCGGGCGGCTCGCGGCGGACCGGCTCGGTGCGGTGCGGGTCGTACGGCCGGGCGCCACGCGGTGGCGGCGGCCGGCGCGTGGCGGCGGTGGGTGCCTCGTTCGCGTCCGGGGTCCAGCGTCCGGCGTCCTGCGGGGCCCGGCGTCCGGCATCTTCGGGGGCCCAGCGATCGGCGTCTTGTGGGCCGCGGCGCCCGGCGTCTCGTGGAGCTCGGTTGCTGCCGTCTTCCGGCGTCCAGCGACCGGCGTCTTCCGGAGCCCGATGTCCGGCATCTTCCGGGGCCCGGCGTCCGGCATCTTCCGGGGCCCGGCGTCCGGCATCTTCCGGGGCCCGGCGTCCGGCATCTTCGGGGGCGCGGCGTCCGCCGTTTTCCGGCGTCCAGCGACCGGCGTCTTCGGGACGACCGGCGCGTGGCGGCGGGGCGGGCCGGTCGACGCGGGTGGGCGGTTCGCCGCGCGACGGCGCCGGGGCGACGCGGGTGGGTGGCGGCGGGCTGCCGTGCTCGGCGCGCGGCGCGGCGGCATCGCGCCAGGACCGGGCCCGCGCGGCGCCGGGCTCCGGCGTCCAGCGCCGCTTGGACTTCCGGCCGCGCGGCTGACCCGGCGGGGTGCCGTCGGAGCGGGAGCCGAAGAGTGCCACGTGTCAATCCTGCCTTACCGGGGGCCGGTTCCGCCTGCTCATCCGTGCTTTCACGCCGGAGCCGGGACGAACCTCACCCGGAACGTGACCGGCCACTGCTTCCCGGTGAGCAGGAACTCGCCGGTGCCCGGGACGGCGGCGATCCCGTTGAGCACGTCTTCGCTGCCGGTCACGTTCGCCTTCGCACGCAGCTGACCTGCGTCGATCGTGCCGGTGACGCGTCCGGTCGCGGCGTCGATCCGCAGCACGGTGTCGGTGTGCCAAACGTTTGCGTAGACGTCGCCGCCGACGCACTCGAGTTCGTTGAGCTGGTCGCGCCCGACGTCGACGCTGCCGGTGACGGCGAAGGTCTTCGGGTCCCGGAAGGTCAGTCGCGAGGAGCCGTTGCTCATCACCAGGCGCCCGTCGGCCTGGTGGCACAGGCCCCAGCCTTCGCCCTGGAACGGGACGCGCCGCAGCTCGGCGAGGGTGGTGGCGTCGCGTTCGATGGCGAAGCCGTCCTGCCAGGTGAGCTGCCACAGCGTCGGCCCGAGGACGGTGACGCCCTCGCCGAACAGCGGTGACGGCAGGGTGGCGGTGACGCGGGGCGGTCCACCGGCCGGACCTGCGGTGAGGGTGGACTTCCCGGCGAGCCCGGTGCTCTCGTAGAGCGTGTCACCGGCGAACTCCAGGCCTTCGGTGAACGCGGCGGGGTCGTGCGGCAGGGTTCCGGCCACCTGGACGGTGAGCCGTTCGGCGCCCGGCTCTTGCGCGGGGGCGCCGGCACAACCGCCGAGGGCGGCGGCCAGCAGCAGCGAGGTGACGATCGGCGTGCGCACGATGAACAGCCTGGCACGGGCGCCGCGGATGCGTGCGGCACAATTGGCCGCATGACTTTGCTGCTGACCCTGGACGACGGTTCCGTGCAGCGCAAACTCGCCGATGCGGTGGAGTTCGCGCGAGCTGCGGTGCTGGAGGACGCACCCGAGGAGCAGCTCGGCGCGCACGTGGGGGTCACCCGCGAAGACGCGGTCACGGCGAGTCACCTGTTCGAGGCCCAGGTCCCGGGCTACGGCGGCTGGCGCTGGTCGGTGACGGTCGCCCTGGCGGGCGACGACGAGCCGGTGACGGTCAGCGAGGTCGTCCTGGTGCCGGGCCCGTCGGCGCTGGTGGCGCCGGCGTGGGTGCCGTGGGAGCGCCGGGTGCGCGCGGGCGACCTCGGCGTCGGCGACATCTTCCCGACGTCGGAGAACGACCCCCGCCTGGCCCCGGCGTACGTCCGGTCGGACGACCCGGCGGTGGAGGAGGTCGCCCACGAGGCGGGCTTGGGCCGCATCCACGTGCTGTCCCGCTTCGGCCGCACGGAGGCGGCGGCCCGCTGGCACGCGGGCGAGTTCGGCCCGCGCTCGGACATGGCCCGCAGCGCGCCGGACGTGTGCGGGAGGTGCGGGTTCTTCGTGCCACTGGCGGGCTCGCTGCGCGGAGCGTTCGGGGTGTGCACGAACGACATCGCCCCGGCGGACGGCCACGTGGTGGACGTGGAGTACGGCTGCGGAGCCCACTCGGAGGTGGAGGTCGAGGTGACCTCCTCGGTCCCGGTGGCCGAGCTGGTGTACGACGACTCCCTGTTGGACTTCGCACCGGCCCCGGAGGTGGTGGAGACGGCGGCGGCCGAGCCGGAGACGGCGGTGGCGGAGTCGGACGTGTCCCCGGCCGAGGTGGAACCGGAGCTCGCGGCAGCGGTCGAGGGCGAGACTGGGTCGGCGGCTGACTCGACGGAGGCCGCGGTGCGTGAGGGCGCGCCTGAGGCCACGGCGCCTGAGGGCGCGGAGGCCGAGGCCGCGGCGCCCGAGGCCGCGACGGCTGAGCCGGTGGCGGCGGCGCCCGAGGCCGCTGTCTCGGAAGCGGCGACCACGGTGGCCGAGGGTAGGGCTGGGCCGGTGGTTCCGGAGGCGGCTGACTCGGCCGAGACCGCGGCAGCCGCGGGTGGCCCGGTAGCAGCGGAGGAAGCGGCGCCCGAGGCTGATGTCTCTGAGGCGGCGACCACGGTGGTCGAGGATGCGGCTGAGCCGGTGGCGTCGGAGGGTTCGGCGCCGGAGCCGGCGGTTTTCCAGACGGTCGATGAAGCTGCAGCGGCCGGAGCGATCGAAGAGCCGACCGGGCAGGAGTCCGGGTCGGCTGATGAGGTCGCCGAACAGGGTGCGGCGGCGGAGCCGGTTGAGGTGGCGACCGAAAGTGCGGCTGAGCCGGTGGCACCCGAGGCGGCTGGTGAAGCTGCGCCGGTCGGTGCCACCGAGTCGAGCGAGGCTCCGGTTGCTGAGCCCGCTGGGGCGGAGGCGACCGATGAGGTCGCGGCGCCGGTGGTGACCGAGGTGCCGGAGCCTGCGGAAGCGGAGCCCACTCAGGCTGAGGTGACCGACGCGATCGAGCTGCCCGCCTCCTCGGAGCCGCAGGGAGCATCGGCCGAGGCCGAGCCGGAGGAGGTTCCGGTGGCTGCGGAGTCGGATGCGGCCGAGGTGGATCCTGTTCCGGCCGAGGTGGCTGATCGGGTTGCCGAGCCGCTTCCGGGTGGTGGGGATGAATCGACTCCCGCGGCCGCAGAGTCGGATGCGGCCGAGGTGGATCCTGTTCCGGCTGAGATCGCCGATCGGGTTGCCGAGCCGCTTCCGGGCAGCGGGGATGAACCAGCTCCCGCTGCTGCAGAGTCCGATGCGGCCGAGGTGGATCCTGTTCCGGCGGAGGTGGCTGATCGGGTTGCTGAGCCGCTTCCGGGTGGTGGGGATGAATCGACTCCCGCTGCTGCGGAGTCGGATGCGACCGAAGTGGATCCTGTTCCTGCCGAGGTGACCGACCTGCCGGTCGGCTCCGAGGCGTCCCCTTCCGGGACCGAGGGAACCGCGGGCTCTCCAGCCGATGAAGCGCAAGCCCAGGCCGACAACGCTCCCGAACGGTGATCGGCGACACCCCTGAACCGAGTGATCCCTTCGGGACCGCTCGGCTCCGCGACGCCACCCTGCGCTCCTGGCGGGACTCGCCCACCCGGCTGACCGAAGACACCAACGTCGAACGGGATCTGCGGGTTGGCGCCTACCGGGATCGGCTCTTCGTCGAGCTTGCGCAGAACGCCGCCGATGCCGCGATGGCCGCGGGCAAGCCCGGGCGGGTTCGGGTGTCTCTTGTGGACGCTGAACTCCGGTTCGCCAACACCGGCGCTCCGCTCGACGCGCGGGGTGTTGCCTCGCTCGCGTCGCTGCGGGCGTCCGGGAAGTCCGGTGACACCGTCGGGCGCTTCGGGGTCGGGTTCGCCGCCGTGCGGACCGTCTCCGATGAACCCGTTGTCGTCTCCGCCAGTGGTGGGGTCGCCTTCTCCGCCGAGCGCACCCGGCTCGCCGCCGGGGTCGACGGCGACGTTCCCGTCCTGCGGCTTCCCTGGCCCGTGTCCGCCGACGTGCCGCCCGGCTTCGACACCGAAGTGCGGCTGCCGCTGCGGGACGGTGTCGATGGGCGAGCCCTGCTCGACGAGCTCGCCCGGGACGTAGCCGATCTGCTGCTTGCCTTGCCGTGGCTGGAAGAATTCGACGTCGATGGTCGCGTTTGGACACGGGAGACCGATGGTGACGTCGTCGGGATCCGCGGTCCCGGAACGGAAACGCGCTGGCTGACGCACCGCGGTGACGTCGTGTGGGCCGTTCCGGTCGATGCCGGCGGCGCACCGCGGCCGCTCGAAGAGGACGTTCTGCGCGCCCCGACGCCGACCGATGACGGGCTTTCGCTACCCGCCAGGCTGATCGCCTCCGTTCCGGTCGAACCGTCGCGTCGCCGGGCGCTGCCCGGGCCCGAGCTGGCGCAGGCGCTCGAAGTTGCTGCGAAGGAGTACGTCGGGTTCGTCCGGCTGCTGCCGTCCGAGCAGCGGTTCGCCCTCGTTCCCGTGCCCGGGTTTCCGAAGTCCACTGTGGACAACAAGCTGCGTGACGAAATCCTGGCGGCCCTCAGCGTGGAACCGTGGGTGGCTACCAAGGACGGTAACGAGGTCGCCGGGCGTCAGGCCCGGGTGCTCGACGTCGACGTTCCGGGACTGTCCGCGCTTCTCGTCGATCTTGTGCCCGGTCTGGTCGAAGGACCTGTGCAGGTGCTCAAGTCCGTTGCGGGGCAAGTGATCGGCATCGAAGAGGTGCTGGAAACGCTGACCGGCGTCACCCGTGCTCCGGGCTGGTGGCGGGAGGTCTACGCGGCTCTGGCGATCGCCGTCGAGTCGCACGCGCTCGCCGCGGAACGGCTCGACGGGCTGCCGGTTCCGCTCTCGGACGGCCGGACGCTGCCGGGGGCCCGTGGCTGCCTGCTCGTCGAAGGCTCGGCCGAACTGCTCGACCTGCTGTCCGATGTGGACATCCCGGGGCTGCGGCTGGTGCACCCGGCCGCGTCGCACCCGCTGCTGGAACGCCTGGGCGCCAAGCACGCCGACGCTCGCGAGCTGCTCAACGCCGACGAGCTGCGTGACGCCGTGGAGCGCAGTGCCGAGGACGTCCGGTCCGGTTTGGACGGTACGACGCTCGCCGGCGCGGTGCTGCGGCTGATCGCCGACTGCGGCGACGACGCCCCGCGCTGGGTTGGCGCGCTCGCGCTGCCCGGCACCGACACCTGGCGCCGCGCCGACGAACTCGTCCTCCCGGCGTCTCCGCTGCTCGACATCTTCGACGAAGAGGTGTTCGAAGAAGACGGTCCGCTGGACGTCCTCGACGAGGACTTCGCCGGGGACTGGCCGCAGAGCACCCTCGAGGCCGCCGGCGTGCTCGACTCCTTCGCCGTGGTCGTCGACGACGAGCCGCACGAACCCGACCACGACCTGCCCGACGAAGAAGCCTGGTGGGACGCCCTGCCGGAGCCGCCGTCGACGCTCGTCGCGATCCGGGACCTCGATCTCGTGGCCGACGACGCCTGGCCCGCGGCCATCAGGCTGCTCGCCGCGCGACCCGAGACCTGGCACGCCTTGCGCACGCCGCACGGGCACGCTGCCTGGTGGATCGCCCAGTACGCCGTGCTCGACGGGGCCGCGCCGAACGAGTGGCGGCTGCCGGGCGCCGACCTGGCCGGGCTCTTCGACGAGGTCCCCGACGTCGGCCTCGGCGAAGACCTGCTCAGGATCGCCGGCGTGCGCGCCGGGCTCACCCTGTCCACAGTGGACGAGGCCGCGGACCTGCTCGCCCGGCTCGCCGACCCGGACCGGGTGGTCTCGCCGGGGCTGACCACGCGTGCCTACGACGCCGTCGTCGAGTCCGGCTTGGAGCCGGGCGTGCCGCGGGCCGTGCGGGCCGCGGACGGGTCCGTCGTGGACGACGCCCTGGTGCTGGACGTGCCGTGGGTCGCCGGGGCGCTGGAACCGGACCGGTACGTGGTCGCCCCCGAGGACCCGGAGCGGCTCGCGGACCTGCTCGACCTGCCGCTCGCGAGCGGCGCGGCCGCCGAGGTGACCAGCGAAGGCGAGTACGCGCCCTGGGCGGAGCTGCCCGCGCTGAAGCTCGTCGCGGACCAGCTCGGCGTCGGCCTGCCCGAGGGCGGCGTGCTCGTCCACGACCCGCTCAGCGTGCGCATCGACGGCGCCCAGCACGAAGTCCAGTGGTGGTCCGACGGACGGCTGCACGCGGCCGACACCTCGGAAGGGCTCGCGCGGGCGTTCGCCTGGGCGGCCGGGCGCTGGCCCGACCGGCACCTCATCACGGCGCTGCTCGACGACCCGTCGCCCCGGACGATGCTCGCCTAGAGCCGCTGGGCCGACTTCGACCCGCGGCGGGCGGCGGCGCGCTGCCAGGCGATGATCGCCATGCCGACGAAGCCGAGCGCGAAACCGGACAGCGCCGTCTGCACCCACAGCCCCGAAGTCGTGAAGAAGAGCACCACCAGCGCGACAGCCCAGATCGAGGTGCCTACGATCACGACCGGCGTCAGGTCGGTCAGCTTCTTGGGCAGCTCCGGCGTGTGCCGCAACGAGCCCGTAACCTCCGGTGGATTGATCGGTTCACTCACGAGGTGCAGGGTACTCCGCAGCAGCGAGAGAATGGGCAGGCGAATGGCGGAGCAGGAGACGACCCGCACCGGGACGTCCACACTGGACCGGTTCTTCAGGATCACCGAGCGGGGGTCCACCGTGCCGCGCGAGCTGCGCGGCGGCCTGGTCACCTTCGTGACGATGGCCTACATCGTGGTGCTGAACCCGCTGATCATCGGCAGCTTCTCGGCCGACGACGCGGGCGCGCACAAGGACGTCCTCGGCGGCATCCTGCCGGTGCCGCAGGTCGCCGCGGTGACCGCGCTCGTCGCCGGCGTGATGACCATCCTCATGGGCCTGGTCGCGAACTACCCGTTCGCCATCGCGACCGGCCTCGGCATCAACAGCCTGGTCGCGGTCACCATCGCGCCGCAGATGACCTGGCCGGAGGCCATGGGCCTGGTCGTCATCGAGGGCGTGATCATCGTCCTGCTGGTGCTCACCGGGTTCCGGACCGCGGTGTTCCGGGCGGTGCCCGCCTCGCTGAAGTCCGCGATCGCCGTCGGCATCGGCGTGTTCATCTGCCTGATCGGCCTCGTCGACGCCGGGTTCGTGCGGCGGCTGCCGGACGCCGCGCACACGACCGTCCCGGTGGGCTTGGGCATCGGCGGCTCGATCGCCTCGTGGCCGACCGCGGTGTTCGTCGTCGGCCTGCTGGTCACCGGCATCCTGGTCGTCCGCAAGGTCAAGGGCGCGATCCTGATCGGCGTGCTGAGCTCGACCGTGCTGGCCATCGTCGTCGAGGCGATCGTCAAGGCCGGGCCGTCGCAGGGCACCAACCCGAAGGGCTGGAACCTCGGCTACCCGGCGCTGCCGGACCAGGTCGTCGGCCTGCCGAACCTGTCGCTGGTCGGCGACGTCTCGTTCGGCGCCTGGACGCGGCTGCCGATCATCACCGTCTGCCTGCTGGTGTTCACGCTGGTCCTGGCCGACTTCTTCGACGCGATGGGCACCATGACCGGCCTCGCGAAGGAGGCCGACCTGCTGCCGGCGGACGGCCAGCTGCCCAACGTCGGCAAGGCGCTGTTCGTCGAGGGCCTCGCGGGCGCGGCCGGCGGCTTCGGCTCGGCCAGCTCGAACACGGTGTTCGTCGAGTCGGCGTCCGGTATCGCCGAGGGCGCGCGGACGGGGCTGGCGAACGTCGTCACCGGCGTGCTGTTCATCGCCGCGATGTTCCTGACCCCGCTCTACCAGGTCGTGCCGGTCGAGGCGGCCGCGCCGGCGCTGGTCGTCGTCGGCGCGATGCTGATGGCGCAGGTCCGCGACATCGACTTCACCGACTACTCGATCGCGCTGCCGGCCTTCCTGACCATCGTCGTCATGCCGTTCACGTACTCGATCGCCAACGGCATCGGCGCCGGGTTCGTCAGCTACGTCGTGATCCGCGCGGCCACCGGCAAGGCCCGGCAGGTGCACCCGCTGATGTGGGTCATCGCGCTGGCCTTCGTGGCGTACTTCGCGGTCGGGCCGATCCAGGCGGCGTTCCGCTGATCAGCCGGCGCCGGTGACGTTCAGCGCCGCGTCGAGGACGCCCCGGTTGCGGTCGAATTCGGCGGGCGGCGCCGCGAACCGGATCGTGATCAGGCGGTCGCCGACGCCGAGGCCGATCACGGTGACCCGGCGCGGGCTTCCGTCGCGGGTTTCGGTGTAGTCCCACTCGGCGGCGTCGTAGTCGGCGACCGCCGGGTGCGCGACGACGGAGCCGCCGTGGCCGGCGGCCTCGGCCACGGCGCGCAGGCCGCTCACCGGGTCCTCCTGCTCGAGCGGCAGCCGGTCGGTCTCGAGCAGGAGATCGCCGTGGCGGTAGCTCGCGCGTTCCTTGTCTTCGGTGACGGCCCAGCCGGCCGGGACCGGGATCCGGACGTCGAAGCCCCCGGTCCCGCGCCCGGCCTCCGCCGGGAAGTCGTAGATCCGCTCGGTGCTTTGGACCGGCGGGGTGGTGACCGTCGGCGCGGGCGCCGACGGTGCCGGCGCCGCTGCGGGCGTGTCGTCACCGCCGCCCGCGAACAGCGCCACCACGATCGCCAGGACCGCCGCGCCGACCACGGCCGAGCCCACCAGCTTCTTGTTCATCCGGCTCCCCAGGTTGTGCCCCTGGTGAGGACGTGCGGGCCCGGCGCGGGTTGCCGGTTGACCGAGATCACCCGTGCGGCCGAAGTTTCGTAAGGTATGCTAACTATATGTCCGGCGACACGCACGAACGCTCCTTGGCGAGCCGTCTGCGTCTCGCGGTGGTCCGGCTCAACCGCCGGCTGCGGGCACAGCGCGTCGGGGGCGACCTCAGCTTGACGCAGGTCGCGGCGCTGTCCACCTTGCACAAGTGCGGTGCGCTGACCCCCGGTCAGCTCGCCGCGAAGGAAGGCGTCCAGCCACCTTCGATGACGAGGGTGATCGCCGCGCTCGAGGAGCTGGGGTTCGTCGAGCGGCGCCCGCACCCGACCGACGGCAGGCAAGCCATCGTCGAGCTCTCCGAGAGCGGGCTGGCGTACGTGCTCAAGGCCATCTCCGTGCGGGAAGCCTGGCTGGACCGGCAATTGGCAGAACTCGGCGACGAAGAGCGTGAAGTGCTCTCGAAAGCCGCCGAAATCATCGACAGGATGGCGGGGAACTAACCACGGTGACGGCCACGGGTAGCGAAACCAAGCGTTCGATCCAGACCACTGCTACCCGGGAAACGGCCTCACCGCCGTCCGCCTCACCCCCGTCCCCCGCGAAGCGCGGCAGCATGTTCGCGTCGCTGCGCGTCCGCAACTACCGGCTGTTCTTCACCGGCCAGGTCATCTCGAACATCGGCACCTGGATGCAGCGCATCGCCCAGGACTGGCTGGTGTTCACCCTCAGCGGCAACAACCCGATCGCCCTCGGGATCGCGGTGGCCCTGCAGTTCACGCCGACGCTGTTCCTTTCGCTGTGGGCCGGCGTCCTCGCCGACCGCGTCGACAAGCGGCGGCTGCTCACCTGGATCCAGGTGGCGGCGTGCGCGCAGGCGGTGCTCCTCGGCGTGCTCGACCTGAGCGGGTTCGCCGCGCTGTGGCACGTCTACGTCCTGTGCTTCACCCTCGGCGTGACGGCGGCGCTGGAGGTGCCGACGCGGCAGTCGTTCGTCGCCGAGATGGTGGGCCGCGACCAGGTGACCAACGCCGTCGCGCTCAACTCCTCGATCTTCAACATGGCGCGGATCGTCGGCCCGGCGATCGCCGGGTTCGCGATCACCTGGATCGGCACCGGCTGGCTGTTCATCGCGAACGCGCTGAGCACGGTCGCGGTGATCACCGGGCTGGTCCTGATGAACCCGGACAAGCTGTTCCGCGTCGCGGCCGTGCCGCGCGAGAAGGGGCAGCTGGCCGAGGGCCTGCGGTACGTCCGCCGCCGGTCGGACCTGATGACGGTGATGGTGCTGGTGCTGTTCGTCAGCACGTTCGGCATCACGTACTTCAGCTCGCTCCCGATCGTCGCGGCGAACGTCTTCCACACCGCGGCCGACGGCTACGGCCTGCTCTCGACGCTGGTCGCGGTCGGTACGTTCACCGGCGCGCTGATGTCCGCCCGCCGCGGCACCAAGGGGCGGCCGCGGGTGCGGCTGATGCTGGTCTCGGCGTTCTTCCTGGGCGTGTTCGAGCTGCTCACGGCGTTCATGCCGACGTACCTGACGTTCGGCCTTGGCCTGATCCCGCTCGGCTTCGCCACGATGACGTTCCTCAACACGGCGAACGCGCTGGTGCAGACCTCGGTCAGCCCGGAGATGCGGGGACGCGTGATGGGCTTGTACGTCCTGGTGCTGATCGGGGGCAACCCGATCGGCGGGCCGATGGTGGGGTGGATGGCCCAGGAGTTCGGCGGGCGATCTCCGTTCTACATCGGCGGAGCGGTGTCGGCGGTGGCCGCGGTGGTGTGCGCCGTGGTGCTGATCCGGCGGGGCGGGGTTTCGTGGCCGGTCAAGCGGGGCTTCGGGCTGCGGGTGCTCAAGCGAGCAAAGATCTGACGGGCTGTGTCGGGTCGTGTTCATGGCGCGACCGTATCGGCGGCCACCGACAAAAACCGGCGGTTCCCGGCCCCCATGTCACCCGGAAGAGTGAGATCGGGGTCTCCGAGCCGAACCTCTTGCCCGAAGATATGAGGTTAGGCTAACCTCATACACGTCCGCTTCGTGGTGGGAGCGGCAGTCAGTTCGGGAACGGACGGAGCCTCGGTCCTGGGAAAACCCCAGGCCGGGGCTTCGTTCACGTCAGGGCAGTCTCGGCTCCGGCCGCACTGGGCGTCAAGGGACTCCCGCCCGGTGGGACCGGCAGCTTCGACAGCGTCATCCCGAAGTACACGCGGTACGCCGTGCGGATCGCTTCCGGCGACGTCAAGCGGAGCTCGTTCCGGACGCCGTCCACCGTCTCGATCAGCCTGTCGCCCGAGAGCGTCACCCGGCCCTGGGACGTCGGGCGGGAGCACGTCAGGGACTGCGTGAAGTGGGACTCCGGGGACGTCGTCTGCCACCACGCCATCGGGATGAAGTCGGCCAGCGGGCGCGGGCGGCGCTCCAGGCGGTACTGCGGCTTGCCGTCCAGCAGGACGTCGATGTCGCCGAACGGGGCGTCCAGCAGCAGGAACTCGCCCTCCGGGTCGAGCTGCGCGTCCACGGCGGACAGCGGTAGCGGATGCCGGGAGAACCGGCCGAAACCGACGTCGACCAGCCAGTCCTCGCCGTCCAGTGAGACGACGATCGCCGCGTGGTCCAGCGGTGGGCCCAGCGTGCCGTCCGCGTGGAACACCTGGGCCGCGTGCAGCGAGGCGTCGTAGCCCAGCGCGCGCAGCAGCGCCGCGAACAGGCCGTTCAGCTCGTAGCAGAACCCGCCCCGCCGGCCGTGCACGATCTTCGTGAACAACGCGTCCTCGTCCAGGACGACCGGCTCGCCGAGGTGGCTGCTCAGGTTCTCGAACGGCACCGCGGCCAGGTGGCGTTCCTGCAGGTGGCGCAGCGTCGCGAGGTCGGGGGCCGCCGGGCGGGCGACGCCGGTGCGGGCCAGGTACGCGTCGATGTCCATGCGCCCACTCAAACACCTCGACCGCGCTCGAGGTCAAGGGATTTTCACCCGGCGACGAAAAACGGGGCCCACCCCGGAGGGAGGACCCCGTTCGACGAAGAACTCAGCCGAGCAGCAGGCCGTTGCCGCCCGCGACGGCGTTGTCGAAGCGCTTGCTGATCTCGGCCCAGTTGAAGATGTTCCACAGGGCCTTGACGTAGTCCGGCTTCACGTTCTTGTAGTCCAGGTAGAACGCGTGCTCCCAGACGTCGACCAGCAGGATCGGCACGGTCGGCAGGATCAGGTTGTTGTGGTGGTCGCGCAGCTGCTGGGTGATCAGCGTCTTGCCGATCGGGTCCCAGGACAGCGCGCCCCAGCCGTTGCCCTGGATCGTGGTCGAGACGGCGGTGAACTGCGCCTTGAACTTGTCGAAGGAGCCGAACGCCTCGTCGATCGCCGCGGCCAGCTCGCCGGTCGGCTTGTCGCCACCCTCCGGCGACAGGATCTTCCACCACACGACGTGGTTGGCGTGGCCGGCCAGGTTGAAGGCCAGCGTGGTCTCCAGGCCGACGATCGAGCCGAAGTCGTTCGCTTCGCGGGCGGCTTCGAGCTTGTCGAGCGTGTCGTTCGCGCCCTTGACGTAGGTCGCGTGGTGCTTGCTGTGGTGCAGCTCGTTGATCTCGCCGGAGATGTGCGGCGCGAGGGCGCCGTAGTCGTAGTCGAGATCGGGCAGCTCGTAGCGGGCCATTGGCCCTCCTTCTGTCTTCGACACAAGTTTCCGGTACCGAACCTAGTAGCACACGCCCCTCCGCGGCGAGCGGGGGCGTGTCGTGATCACCGCCTGGGATGACCGGCTCGTGGGTGGCGTACCCGAGGGCCCGGCACCCGAAACCGAGCCTGCAACCTGGAGTTAACTGGAGGTCAACGGCGTGTGAGATCAGGCACGGAACTCGTCCAGCTTCGACGCCAGCTCGTCGAACACCGCGACGTTGCACTCGAACGCCACTACGGTCTCGTCGATCACCCGCGCCCGCTCGGCCTCGTCCCACGGCGCGTTGTCCAGCTTCGCGCGGTACTGGTCGCGGAACCGCGGGGCGCTGCCGATGCCGTCGAAGTGGTAGAAGAGCGTGCCCGCCTCGGCGACGTCGTACTGCCGCTCCAGCAGCCGCCGGATGGCCTGGCCGCCCGCGATGTCGCCGAGGTAGCGCGTGTAGTGGTGCGCCACGTACCCACCGGCCCACGACGAGGCTTCGCGCACTCGATCGACGTACGCCTGCGTCGAAGCGAGCGGCGTGATCGTCGAGCGCCAGTCCGGGCCGACCAGGTGGGCGAGGTCGCGCTCCAGGCTGGGCAGCCGCCGCAGCTCGTCGAAGACGAACTCGCCGCCGATCGGGTCGCCGGCCATCGCGTCGCTGGCCGCCTCGATCGCGCCGTAGACGAAGTAGTACTGGACCGCCAGCCGGGCGTACCCCTCCTGCGTCAGCTCGCCGCCGAGCAAGGCTCGCATGTACGTCGAGTAGTTCGCCTTCTCGTGCACCTCGAGCGTCGAGGCGCGCAGGGTCGCCGAAAACGGGCGGGCGTCCGTGGTCACCGACATGGGCAGGCCTCCCGGCGATCGATCTGACAGGCTGTCAGAAAGATCGTAGGGCATGATTCGGACTTAGGCCACCCTAAACTGTGGCGCCCACCGCCCGCAGGACGAACCGCACCGCCGCCTCGACGACGTCTTCGAGCCGGCCGGCGGGCCCGTCGACCAGGGCGCGGTTGCCCAGCGCCGCGGTGATCATCGGGATCAGCACGTCCGGGTCCTCGGCCGGCCAGCGGCCCAGGTCGACCCCGCCGGCGAGGATCGCGCGCAGGCGGTCGGTGATCGGGTCGGCGTGCGCGCTGATCCGCCGGTACGCCGCGGGCGCCAAAGCCGACGCGAGCGCCGTGCCCGGCGGCATGTGGTACTCGGCCAGCACCCGCAGCTGCAGCCGGACGAAGGTGGCCAGCTGGTCGACCGGATCGGCCTGGGCCTCGACGGCTTCGGTCAGCCGGGTGACGTACTGCGCCGCTTCGTCCTCGACGAAGGCGACGAGCAGGCTTTCCTTGTCCGGGAAGTGGTTGTACAGCGCCGTGCGGCCCACCCCGGCCGCCGAGGCGACCCCGGCGAGGGTGATCGCGTCGAAGCCGCGCTCGTAGAGCTGCGCCCGCAGGACGTCGAAGACCCGGGCCCGCACCTCGCGCCGGTGCGCCTCCAGCGACTCACCGAGAATCTTCGGCATCCGCCCAGGCTAGCGTCAATCGGCCACCGGCCACGTGTGAACCGGTTCGCCGGACTCCGACAGCTCGAGGTAGCGGCCCAGCATCAGGCCGAGCGCCGCCTCGCGGTCCAGCCCGCGTTCCTGGGCCCGCACGACGTAGTCACGCTGCCAGGTCGCCCCGGTCCGCCGCGCCAGGCACCGGCGCTCGATGATCCCGAGGTAGCGCTCGCGGGCCTCGTCGGAGACGTCGGAGCGGCGCAGGCCCTCGTGGGCGAGCGGCAGCAGCACGCGCAGCGCCAGCTCGTCCGGCGGGATCCAGCCGATGCCCGGCCAGTACAGCTGCCCGTCGAAGCCGCGCCGCGCGCCCGCGTAAAGGTTTTCCTCGGCGGCCTGGAACGACATCTGGCTCCACACCGGGCGTTCCGCCTCGGCCAGCGCCCGCTGGGCACCGTAGAAGAAGGCCGCGTTCGCCACCGTGTCGACCACCGTCGGGCCGGCCGGCAGCACCCGGTTCTCGATGCGCAGGTGCGGCAGGCCGTCGACGACGTCGTACACCGGCCGGTTCCAGCGCCAGATCGTGCCGTTGTGCATGCGCAGCTCGGTCAGCTTCGGCGCCTGCCCCGCGTCGAGCGCCTCGATGGGGTCCTCGGCGTCGGTTTCCGGGAGCAGGCCGGGGAAGTAGCGGACGTTCTCCTCGAACAGGTCGAAGATCGACGTGATCCAGCGCTCGCCGAACCAAACCCGCGGCCGCACGCCCTGGTTCTTCAGCTCCTCCGGCCGCGTGTCGGTCGCCTGCAGGAACAGCGGGATCCGCGTCTCGTGCCAGAGGGCCTTGCCGAGCAGGAACGGCGAATTCGACGCGAGGGCGATCTGCAGCCCGGCCAGGCACTGGGCCGCGTTCCAGTGCGCCGCGAACTCCTCGGGCGCGACCTGCAGGTGCAGCTGAACGCTGGTGCACGCGGCCTCGGGCAGGATCGACTCGGCGTAGCTGCGCAAGCGCTCGGGCTGCTGGCCCGGCAGCGCCGAACCTTCCATCGCGAGCACCGTGCGCTCGCCGCGCGCGGCGAAGATCTGGTCGTTCAGCGTGGAGTACCGGGTCTTGTTGGTGAGCCACTTCTGGTCGAAGTGCTCGTGCTTCAACGTCGGCAGGATGCCGATCATCGCCAGCGACGAGCCGGTGTCGCGGGCCTTCGTCGCGGCGGTGTCGAGGTACGCGCGCAGGTCGTCTTCGAGCTGGAGCGCGGAATCGCCGGCCAGCGGCCGCGGCGGGACGTTCAGCTCGATGTTGTGCTGGCCCAGCTCGGTGGTGAACGACGGGTCGTCGAGCGCCTCCAGCACCGCGGTGTTCGTCATCGACGGGCGCAGCTCGCGGTCGACGAGGTTCAGCTCGACTTCGAGGCCGATGTTCTTGCGGGGGAACGAAAAGCTGCCGTCGGTGAGCATCCGGGCCAGCGTGTCCAGGCAACGCTGCACCTTCCGGCGGTACCTTCCTCGGTCCAGCGTGTTGAACGACTGAACCTCGAGGTCCATCCCCATGACCATCCCTGCTTCGTGTCGGCGTGGACTAGGACGTGTTTCAGGCCCCGGCGGACAACCGTTACACAGCCGATGCACCCGGGCTAGCGGCCAAACTGGTGCTCTCCGTCACGGGCGGTTAACCGAAAGCAAAATAGCCCCGTTCGTACCACCCGGGGGTGGACGTTCGGACCAGTGAAGCGCCCGGCAAGCGGATGACAGACTGGTCGGATGGGCGTGATCCACATCGACCACTCCGGGGACCCCCGCGTCGACGATTTCCGCGACCTGTCCACTGCGGACCGTCGGCCCGACCGGCCCGGTGGCCGGGGGCTGGTCATCGCCGAAGGCACCGTCGTGGTGTCCCGGCTGCTGGCGTCCCGCTACCCGGTACGGGCGCTGCTGGGCGTGCAGCGGCGGTTCGCCGAGCTGGCGGACGGCTTGGCCGGGCTCGACGTGCCGCAGTACGTCGCCTCCGCGGAGACGATGGCCGAAGTCGTCGGGTTCCACCTCAACCGCGGGATAATCGCCGTCGCCGACCGGCCCGCGCCTTCGACGGTTTCCGAAGTGACGGCGGGAACGGGGCCGATCGCCGTGCTGGAAGGCGTGGGAGACCACGAAAACCTCGGCTCGCTGTTCCGCAACGCGGCCGCGCTCGGCGTCGGCGGCGTGCTGCTCGGCCCCGGTTGTTCCGACCCGCTGTACCGGCGCAGCGTGCGCGTGTCGATGGGGCACGTCCTGCGCGTGCCGTTCGGGCACCTGACGGACTGGCCGGGCGGGCTCGACGACCTCCGGGCGCGCGGGTTCACCGTCGCGGCGTTCACGCCGCGCCCGGGCTCGATCCCGCTGCCCGCGTTGCGGGAGCACGCGCCCGGGCGGGTGGCGTTGCTCTTCGGCGCGGAAGGTCCCGGGCTGACCGAGACGGCGCTCGCGGCGGCGGATCATGCCGTCCGGATACCCATGCCGGCCGGAGTCGATTCACTGAACATCGCCACCGCCGCCGCCGTTGCCTTCTACGAACTGGCCCGGGGCGGCTAAAGTTCTGCTTTCCGAGGTGGGGAGGGACACATGGAGCTGCGGATCCGCGGCGAGCGCGCCGTGCTGGCCGGACCGGGCGGGGAGCACGCACGCGAAGTGGACCCGCACAAGCTCGCGATCGGCGCCGAACTGGCGCAGGCCCTGCACGAGTGGGCGCGCGTGGCGTCCGCGGTCACCGCCGATCCCGGCGCGGAGGCGGGCGCGGTGGTTTCGCAGCGCGGCCGCCAGCTGGCCGGGCGACTGGCCGCGGTGATGGGCACCGCCGTGCGGTTCGTGGACCCGGTGACCGGGGCCGACACGGTCGTCGAGCCGCCCGCGCCGTCCGCCGAACCCGGCCAGCGGTTCCTCCGCTCGGTGCTCGGGCCGCCCGGCCCACCCGGCGAGCCGACGCCGTGGCTGACCGGGCTGACCGTCTCGGCGTTCATCGCGGCCGTGGTCGTCGTGGCCATGCTGGCGCTGGCCTCGACGCTGGCGCGCGAAACCAGCGGCTGGCTGGCGCTGGTCGCCTCGGTGATCGTGACGGCCGGGATCACGCCGTCGCTGTGGCTGATCCGCCGCACGCCGATCCTGCGCTGGGCCGCCTACGGCGCGGCGGCCGGTGTCGTGGTCGCGTGGATCGGCGTGCTGGTCATCGCTTTCTGACGCCGCCGCCGGCCGGCGGGCCGGAACAGCGTGACACGTAGCCTTGCGTGATGGAGCAGCTGGACGCTTTGCGGAAGTTGTGCCTCGACCTGCCGGAGGCGACCGAGCGGCTGAGCCACGGGTCGCCGGCGTGGTTCGTGCGCGGCAAGAAGACGTTCGCGATGTTCGCCGACGACCACCACGGCGACGGCAGGCTCGCCTTCTGGTGCCCGGCGCCGCCCGGGGCGCAGGAGGAGCTCGTGCGCACCGAGCCCGGCCGGTTCTTCCGGCCGGCGTACGTCGGGCACCGCGGCTGGATCGGCGTCCGGCTGGACGTCGACGTCGATTGGGCGGAGGTGGAGCGGATCGTGCGCGAGGCGTACCGGCAGGTGGCGCCGAAGACGCTCGCGGCGCGGCTGGATTAGCCGCGCTGCGAACGGACTCCGAGCAGCACGTCCTCCCACGACGGCACGATCGGGTGGCTCTTCTTGGCCTTCGGCCGCGGTTCCGGCACCGCCGCGTCCTCGTCCGGGTCCGTCGGCACGCGTGGGATTTCGCGCGTGTCGTCGTCCGGGTCCGGCTCGGCCGACGGGAGCTCGGCGCGTTCCGGTTCGACCGAGTCCAGCGTCGGCTGGAACTCCGCGTCGCGGGACGGCGGGAGTGCGCGGACCGTGCGGGGGGCGCGGTAGGCGTTCGGGTCGAGGAGGACCTCGGCGTTCTCGTCGAGCGCCGTCACCGTGCCGCCGTGCGCGCCGGGGGAGAAGGCCCAGTGCGCGCGGTTGTCCGACCGCCCGGCCTTCCACCGGAGCACGACGACCCAGCGGCCGTCGTCGCCCTTCCAGGAGTCCCAGGTGGCCTGCGAGTAGTCGTGCCCGCGGACGCCAAAGCTGTGCGCGACGACTTCGCCGAGCGTCTGCACGTCGGGGCCGTCCTCGCGGACCGGGTGGGCGCTCTGCGCCAGCTCGGCGGTCCGGGACCGCTCGAGCAGGACCGGGTAGGCGTAGCGCTCGACGCGCTGCGTCGAGACACCGGCGCTCGCGGCGACCTGCTCGACGGACTCGCCGGCCCGGATGCGCTGCTGGATCTCGCGTGGCCGCATCTGGCTCTCCAACTCGATTTCGATCTGGCCGAGGCGGGTGATGTCACCCCGCGCCGCCGCGCGCAGTCGCTCATCAGCCGGGAGCAGGAAACGAGTACGGCTCGCCGGGTCTTCGAGCACGATGGACTTCCCGTCCTCGTGCAGTCCGACCACTCGCAGCGCCCGCATTGTTCTCGCCTCCCCGATCTTCTTCACCGTTGTGGGTACCCACGTTAGAACGGCGCGTCGGCTTGACGTGCGAGGCGCGCCGAGTCCGCACCGAACTGCCCACTGTTCATGTTGTGTCCTCCGCATCGTCGCGGACCCAGGTCAGGGGGGACGGGGTGACACGCCGGACACGGAAAGTCACGATCGAGTGGATCAAGAAGCGGCCGGCGGTCCCGGCCCGGCGGCCCCCGTCAACCGTGCGGCAGCCGGACCGTCACCGTGAGGCCGCCGCGGCGGCCGGGCTGGGCTTCGGCGTGGCCGCCGTGGGCCTGGGTGACCGACCGCACGATCGACAGGCCCAAGCCCGCGTTGCGCGTGTCGCCGGTGCGCTCCGCGCCGCCGAGCCGCCGGAACGGCTCGAACAGCGTCGGGACCGCTTCGGGTGGTACCACCGGTCCCGAGTTCCGCACCTCCAGTGCCGGGTCGCCGCGGACCTCGACGTACACCCAGCCGCCCGACGCGTTGTACGTGATCGCGTTGACCACCAGGTTCGTCACCAGCCGTTCGAGGAGCACCGGGTCGCCCGCCACCACCCGCGGCCGCAGCCGCGTCTCGACCGTCACCCCGGCCGCGGCCGCCGAAGCTGCCGTCGCGCGGACCACCGAGGCGGCCACCTCGTCGAGGCGGACCGGGGCGCGTGCGTGCAGGCCGCGGTCGCTGCGGGCCAGGATCAGCAGGCCCTCGATCATCCGCTCGCTGCGCTCGTTCGTGTGCAACAGGTGCGTGCCGAGCTTCTTCAGCTCCGCCGGGACCTCGGGGTCGGCCATCGCCACCTCGATCAGCGTCCGCTGCACCGCCAGGGGCGTCCTGAGCTCGTGGGACGCGTTCGCGACGAACCGCTTCTGGCTGTCGAACGACTCCGCGAGCCGGTCGAGCATGCCGTCGAACGTGTCCGCCAGCTCCTTCAGCTCGTCCGGCGGCCCTTCCAGGTTGATCCGCCGGTCGAGCTTGCCCGCCTCCAGCCGGCGCGCGGCCGACGTGATGTCGTGCAGCGGCCGCAGCGCGCGGCCCGCCATCAGCCAGCCGAACAACACCGCCAGCGCCGCCGTCGCCACCAGCGCGATCGCCGAGCCGACCAGCAGCGTCGAGAGCGTCGACGTGCGGTATTCGTCCAGCGACCCGCTGACCAGCTGCACCGCCGGCACGGGCGACAGGGAGTCCGGCCGCTGCGCGACCCCGAACGTCACGTCGCCGGCGACCGCCGTCGTGGCGAACCGGGCCGGGTCCGGCAGCGTGCTCTGCACCAGCAGGTAGTTGATCACGACCAGGACCAGCCCGGCGACCAGGAAGAGCGCGCCGTACCACGCGGTGAGCTTCGTCCGGACGGAAAAGCCGTTCACGGCGTGCCGAACCGGTACCCGGCGCCCGGCACGGTCTCGATCACCGGCGGGTCGCCCAGCTTGCGCCGCAACGTCATCACCGCGACGCGGACCGCGTTGGTGAACGGGTCCGCGTGCTCGTCCCACGCCTTTTCCAGCAGGTCTTCGGCGCTCACCACCGTGCCCTCGGCCCGCATCAGCACCTCCAGCACGGCGAACTCCTTCGGCGAGAGCAGCAGGAACCGGCCGTCGCGGGCGGCCTGGTGCCGCGGCAGGTCGAGGACGACACCGTCTCGTTCCAGCACCGGCGGGAGCGCGGGCCGCGCGCGCCGCGACAGCGCCTGGACCCGGGCGACCAGCTCGGCGAACGCGAACGGCTTCGTCAGGTAGTCGTCGGCGCCGATACCCAGGCCCGCGACACGGTCGGTGACGTCGGCGGCCGCGGTCAGCATCAGCACGCGCGCCTCGCCGCCCGCCTTCACCACGGCGGCGCAGACCTCGTCGCCGTGCACCTTCGGCAGGTCGCGGTCGAGGACCACGACGTCGTAGCCGTGCACGCCCACGCGTTCCAGGGCCTGCTCGCCGTCGTAACAGACGTCGACGGCCATCGAGAAGCGCCGCAGCCCCTCCGCGACCGAGTCGGCCAGCAGCCGTTCGTCTTCCACCACCAGCACTCGCACCCGTCCAGTCTGCGCACGCGGGCCATAAGGGCCGCATAAGCGACTTCGCTTAGCGCGCCGGAATCCCCCGCTCCGTAGACCTGTGACCCGTCAAGACACGAAAGGAGCGCACCATGCGGACACGGATGGTCGTCGCGGCGCTCGGGGCGGCTCTGCTGCTCGGGGGCTGCGGCGCGAAGACCGACGACGGGTCGAAGGTCGCCTCGATCTCGACGCCGTCCCAGACGGGCGGGCCCGCCGCGGCCGACAGCAGCGGCAAGAGCGACGTGGACAAGATGCGCGAGTTCGCCAAGTGCATGCGCGAGCACGGCGTCGACATGCCCGACCCGAAGCCGGCCGGTGACGGCAAGGGCATGATCGCGGTCGGTCCCGGCGAGGGCGGCGACGCCGACCGCTCGAAGGCCGAAGCCGCGCACAACGCGTGCAAGAGCTTCCTGCCCAACGGCGGCGAGATGAAGCCGCCGAGCGCCGAGGAGCTCGACAAGATGCGCAAGGAAGCCAAGTGCATGCGCGAGCACGGCGTCGACATGCCGGACCCCGACCCGAGCGGCAAGGGCGCCATGCGCATCGGTGGCCCGGGTGACGACCCGAAGAAGTTCGAAGAAGCCGCCAAGGCGTGCGGGCTCGGCATGAGCGTCCACTCCGAGGCAGCCAAGTGAACGAGGTGACGCACTTGAAGCCCCGCCGCCGTGGCCGGGCCCGCTGGCTGATCGCCGCCGCGGTCGTCGTCGTGGTGCTGGGCACCGGCTCCGTCGTGATCCTGACGCGGGTGTCGAGTGCGACGCCGGTCAAGGAGGCCGCCCCGCCCGCGGTCGAGACCGCGGAGGTGGCCAAGACCGACTTGAGCGAAGAAGAGGAAGCCGACGGCACCCTCGGCTACGGCGAGGAATCGGTCGTCGGCGGCCGCAAGCCGGGCACGATCACGTCGCTGCCGGACGCCGGCGCCACCCTGACCCGCTGCCAGGCGGTGTACGGCGTGGACGCGAAGCCGGTGCCGCTGTTCTACGGCACCCTGCCGTTCTACCGCGACCTCGCCACGGGTGTGGACGACGGCGCCGACGTCAAGCAGCTGGAGGAGAACCTCAAGGCGTGCGGCTTCGGCGGGTTCGGGACGCCGGACAAGAAGTTCACCGCGGCGACGGCGGCCGCGCTGAAGAAGTGGCAGAAATCCCTCGGCCTCGACCAGACCGGCGCGTTCGGCCAAGGCGACGTCGTGCTGACCGCGGGCGAAGTCCGCGTCTCGGCACTGGCGGCGAAGCCGGGCGCGCCCGCGCAGGGCGAGCTCCTCAAGACGACCGGCACCGTCCGGTCGGTGCAGGTGAAGCTCGACGCGGCCAAGCAGAGTCTCGCCCAGCCGGGTGCGAAGGCGTCGGTGACGATCAACGGGAAGACGACGCCGGGCACGATCACCGACGTCGGGCGGACCGCCGTCGAGGGCAAGGACCAGGCGGGCCAGGACGACGGCAAGCCCAAGATCACCGTGACCGTCCGGCTCGACGACCCGGCCGCGGCCGGCCGCCTGGACTCGGCCCCCGCGAGCGTCCGGTTCACCAAGGACGTCCACTCCGGCGTGCTCGCGGTCCCGGTCGGCGCGCTGCTCGCGCTCGCCGAAGGCGGGTACGCGGTCGAGGTCGACGACAACGGGCAGCGACGGCTGGTCGCCGTCCGGACCGGACTGTTCAGCGGCGGGAAGGTCGAGGTCAGCGGCAGCGGGCTGGCCGCGGGCATGCGGGTGGTGACGACGTCGTGACGCCCGTGCTGCGCGTGCACGAGGTCACGCGCACCTACCCCGGCGGGGTCGCCGCGCTCGACGGCGTCTCGCTTTCCCTGGAAGACGGCGAAATGGTGGGCATCGTCGGGCCGTCCGGGTCCGGCAAGTCCACCCTGCTGCACCTGATGGGCACGCTCGACCGGCCGTCGTCGGGCCGGGTGGAGCTGCGCGGCCACGACGTCGCCGCGTTGCCGGACCGCAAGGTTTCGGCGCTGCGCTCCCGCTGGATCGGGTTCGTGTTCCAGCAGTTCTTCCTCGACGAAGGGATGAGCGCGGTGGACAACGTGTGCACCGGCCTGCTCTACGCGGGGGTGCCGCGGCGACGGCGGCGCGCGCGGGCCTTGGCCGCGCTCGACCGGGTCGGGCTCGGGCACCGGGCGTGGCACCGCCCGGGCGAGCTCTCCGGCGGCGAACGCCAGCGCGTCGCCATCGCCAGGGCCGTGGTCAACGACCCGGCGATCCTGCTGGCCGACGAGCCGACCGGCAACCTCGACACCGGCACCGGCGCGTCCGTGCTCGCGCTGCTGGGGGAGCTGTCCACCGGCGGCACCACGATCGTCGTGATCACCCACGACCGCGAGATCGCCGCGGGCATGCCCCGCCGGATCGAGCTGCTCGACGGCCACCTGCGGCTCGACACCGGCCTGGTGGGTGCGCGGTGACCGCGGCGGTGAAGCTCCCGGAACCGGCCCGGCTCAAGCCGCCGGACGTCGTCGCGCTCGGCGCGCACGGCATGCGCACGCGGCCGGTGCGGGCGGTGCTGTCCGCGCTGGGTATCGCGATCGGCGTCGCCGCGATGGTGGCGGTGCTGGCGATCCCGGCGTCGGGGGCGCAGGCCCTGCACGACCGGCTGGCCGCGCTCGGCCCCAACCTGCTGACCGCCGGGCCGGGGCAGACGCTGTTCGGCGACAACGCGAAGCTGCCGGACGACGCGGTCGCGATGGCCAAGCGGATCGGCCCGGTGCGGGCGGCCGCCGGCACCGGGACGACGTCGGCGAGCGTCCGCCGCAGCGACAAGATCGCGCCGGACGACACGTCCGGGCTCGCGGTGTACGCGGCGCGGCCGGACCTGCTCGCCGTGCTGGGCGGCAAGGTGCGGGCCGGGGCCTTCCTGGCCACCGGCAACCAGGACTACCCGGTGGCGGTGCTCGGATCCCAGGCGGCGGCCCGGCTGGGCATCGACCACGTCGACCCCGCGCGGCCCCCGCAGGTGCTGATCGGCACGCAGTGGTTCACCGTGGTGGGCATCCTCGCGCCGATGCCGCTCGCGCCGGAGGTCGAGCGTTCGGCGCTGGTCGGCTGGGACGTCGCGAAGCGGCTGCTCGGGTTCGACGGCCACCCGTCCACCGTGTACGTGCGAGCCGAGGAGTCCCAAGTGGACGGTGTCCGGTCGGTGCTGGCCGCGACGCTGAACCCGCAGGCGCCGAACGAGGTCCAGGTGCGCCGTCCGTCGGACGCACTGGCGGCGCAGAAGCTGACGGACACGACCTACAGCGCGCTGTTCCTCGGCCTCGGCGGCGTCGCGCTCCTGGTCGGCGGGGTCGGGGTGGCGAACACGATGGTGATCTCGGTGCTGGAGCGCCGGCGCGAGATCGGCCTGCGCCGGGCGCTGGGGGCGACGAAGCGGCAGATCCGGGGCCAGTTCCTGGCCGAGTCGGTGCTGCTGTCCGGGCTCGGCGGGCTGGCGGGGGTGCTGGCCGGCGTCCTGGTGACGGCGGGGTACGCGCTCAGCCAGGGCTGGCCGGCGGTACTGCCGGCAGGCACGCTGGCCGGCGGCGTCGGGGTGGCGGCGCTGGTGGGTGCGGTGGCGGGGGCGTACCCGGCGATGCGGGCGGCCCGGCTGGCGCCCACGCAGGCCCTCGCGTAGCCGAGTGATGGGTGTCCGGATCCGTTGGTGGCAGCGGATCCGGACGCCCTTCTCCACCTAGGCCGCGGCGCGCTCGGCGAGCGGGCGGCGGCGCAGGCCCGGGTCGTGCACGGCCGGTGGCTGGTAGTTCTGGTCCAGCGCGCCGATGTTGGTGCCGGGCGGCACGATTTCGTCGATGCGGTCGAGGACGTCGTCGGTGAGCCGGACCTCGACGCCGTCCAGCAGGTCGTCGAGCTGGGGCATGGTCCGCGGGCCGAGCAGCGCGCTGGTGACGCCGGGGTGGGCGATCACGAAGGCCATCGCGAGGTGGGTCATCGGCAGGCCCGCTTCGGCGGCCAGCGGAACGAGCTGCTCGACGACGTCGAGCCGGCGTTCGTCGCTGAGGTGCTTGAGCAGGTGGGCCCGGCGCAGGTCGTTGCGCTCGCCCTTGCGGATGCGCCCGGTGAGCAGGCCCTGGCCGAGCGGTCCCCAGATCAGCGTGCCCATGCCGAAGCGCTGGGCCAGCGGCAGCACTTCGCGTTCGACGCCGCGGTTGAGGATGGAGTAGGCCGCCTGCTCGGCGCGGAACTGCGCCAGGCCGCGCCGTTCGGCGACCCACTGGGCCTCGACGATGTCGGACGCGAGGCTCTGCGACGTGCCGATCGCGCGGACCTTGCCGGCGCGGAGCAGGTCGGTCAGCGCGGAAAGCGTTTCCTCGATGTCCGTCGCGGGATCGGTGCGGTGCAGCTGGTAGAGGTCGATGTGGTCGACCCGCAGGCGCCGGAGCGAATCCTCGACGGCGGTGACGATCCAGCGCCGGGACGCGCCTTGGTGCTGCGGGTCGTCGCCGACCTGGCGGCCGAACTTGGTGGCGAGCACGACGTCGTCGCGGCGGCCACGCAACGCCTTGCCGACGACCTCTTCGGAGTCGCCGTAGGCGTCGGCGGTGTCGATGAAGTTGAGGCCCGCGTCCAGTGCCTTGTGGATCATGCGGGCGGAGTCGTCCGGGTCGGGGTTGCCGAAGGACGTCGCGAACATCATCGCGCCGAGCGCGTACGGGCTGACCTTGATCCCGGTCCGGCCGAGGGTGCGGTACTGCATGGGTTCTCTCCCGCCGAGGTGCCGGCCGGCGCGGGTGCCGTACGCTGGCCGTAAGTGGAAACCTATTCCGGAACTATACGGAAAGGCTTTCCGGTTAGGCAACCGAGAGGGGCGAAGTGACCCAGGAGACCCGGCGGCGGCGCGCGGACGCCCAGCGCAACGTCGAGGCCTTGCTCGAGGCGGCGCGGACGGTCTTCGACACCTCCGGTGTGGACGCGCCGGCCAAGGAGATCACCGACCTCGCCGGAGTCGGCGTCGGCACGCTGTACCGGCACTTCCCGCAGCGCTCGGACCTGGTGAAAGCCGTCGTGCGGACCGGGATCGACGCCGTCGCCGACGCCGGCCCCGAGCTGAGCGCCGCCCACCCGCCCGCGCGGGCGCTCGAGCTCTGGATCGACCGGTTCGTCGAGCTGCTCGAGACCAAACGCGGGCTCGCCTCGGCCCTGCACTCGGGCGATCCGGCGTTCGAAGGGCTGCCCGGCTACTTCATGGAGCGGCTGGGCCCCACGCTCACCGCGCTGCTCGACGCGGCGGCCGCCGACGGCGCGATCCGCGGCGACCTCGGCGCCGAGGACCTCCTGCACGCGATCGCGTTGTTGTGCCGTCCCGTACCCGGTCGCGAGCCGGCGCACGCCCGGCGCATGGTCGCCGTCCTCGTCGACGGCCTCCGCTACGGCGCCGGCTGACGGGCGGCGGCGAGAGGGGCGGCCTCGTGAGCCCGTTGCCGGAGCGCGTAACCGGTGGTCAGCCGAGCCGACCGGGGCGCGACCGGTAATCTCGGCCGGTCGAAGACCTGGCTGAGGGGGACGCGTGGCGCTGGCGGGGTGGTCCGGGCGGAAGCTCGCGGGAGCGCTGGTCGTCCTGGAGGTCGCCGCCGTCGTCCTGGTGCTCGTGCTGAAGCGCTTCGACGGCCTCGACCTGGAGGTCTACCTCGGCGGCGCGAAGGCGCTGGCCGAGCAGGGCTCGCCGTACGACGCCTGGGTGCCGACCACGCACCAGATCCTGCTGCCGTTCACCTACACGCCGTTCGCCGCGGCCGTGTTCCTGCCCGGCACCCTGCTGCCCTTCGCGGTGACGATGAAGCTGGTCAGCATCGCGTCGATCCTCGCGACCGGCGTCGTGGCCTACCTCTACGTCGCGACGCTCAACGGTTCGCTAACCGACGCCGCGAAGGTCCGCGGCCGGGCGGTGGCCGCGCTGGTCGCCATCGGCGCGCAGCTCGCCGGGGCCCTGCTGGAGCCGGTGCGCTCGACCCTCGGCTTCGGTCAGATCAACGCGCTGCTCATGGTGCTGGTGGTGCTCGACGTCCTGCTGCCCGGCGAGCGCAAGCGGACGAAGGGCCTGCTCATCGGCGTGGCCGCGGCGATCAAGCTGACCCCCGCCGTCTTCGTCGTGTACTTCCTGTTCCGCCGCGACTTCCGGTCGGCCGCGCGGGTGGTCGCCGGGTTCGTCGTCGCCGGGGCGCTGCTGTGGCTGCTGCGGCCGTCGGCGTCCTTCACGTACTGGACGAAGCTCGTCTTCGACGCGGGCCGCATCGGCGGCGTCGACTACGTTGGCAACCAGTCGCTGTACGGCCTGGTCACCCGCGCGGGCCTGCCGGAGTTCGTCTGGGTGCTGGCCGCGCTCGCCGTGATGGCCGTGGTCGCGGTGATCATCGTGCGCGCCGCCGAGCCGGTGCTCGGGCTCACCGCCTGTGCGCTCGGCGGGCTGCTGGTTTCGCCGATCTCGTGGACCCACCACTGGACGTGGTGCGTGCCGATCCTCGTCCTCGCCGGGTGGTACGCGTGGCGTTTCGGGCGGGCGGCCCGGTGGGTGGCGGCCGCGGTCGTCGTCGCGGGACTGGCGTTGTTCATCGCCGGCCCGATGTGGTTCGCCCCGCGTCCGGCGCCTTCTTTCGGCTGGTGGCTGGCGACGGAGTCCTACGAACTGTTCGGCCTGCTCCTGCTGGCCCTGGCCGCGTTCGGCGCAAGTCGTCTGGGCACGAAGAAGGGGACCCCCACCGCCGAAGCGGCGGAGGTCCCCGCCAAGGAGCCTCAGGTCAGCTGAGCCGCTCGACCACGTACTCGACGGCCTGCGTCAGCTTGGTGACGTCGTCCGGGTCGATCGCCGGGAACAGGCCGACGCGCAGCTGGTTGCGGCCCAGCTTGCGGTACGGCTCGGTGTCGACGATCCCGTTGGCCCGCAGCACCTTCGCCACCGCGGCGGCGTCGACGTCGTCGGAGAAGTCGATCGTGCCGACGACCTGCGAGCGCAGCTCCGGGTCCTGCACGAACGGCGTGGTGTAGCTCGTCTTCTCGGCCCACTCGTACAGCCGCGACGAGGAGTCCTTCGTGCGCGAGGTCGTCCACTCGAGGCCGCCCTGGCCGTTCATCCACTCGATCTGCTCGGCGAGCAGGAACAGTGTGGCCACGGCCGGGGTGTTGTACGTCTGGTCCTTGCGGGAGTTGTCCAGCGCGGTGGTCAGCGACAGGAACTCGGGGATCCAGCGGTCACTCCCGCCGATCTCGCCGATCCGCTCGACCGCGGCCGGGGAGGCCAGCGCGATCCACAGCCCGCCGTCCGCGGCGAACGACTTCTGCGGCGCGAAGTAGTAGACGTCGAAGTCCTCGGCCTTGACCGGGAGGCCGCCGGCGCCGGAGGTGGCGTCGATCGCCACCAGCGCTCCGTCGCTGGCTGTGAGGTTTTCGGGGCGGCGGACCGGCACGGCGACACCGGTGGACGTCTCGTTGTGGGCCCAGCCGACCAGGTCGGCGCCGGCCTCGTAGGCGATCTCCGGGGCGCTGCCCGGCTCGGCCTTGACGACGATCGGGTCGGCCAGGAACGGCGCGCCCTTGGTCACGGTGGCGAACTTCGAGGAGAACTCGCCGTAGGTGAAGTGCTGCGCGCGCTCGCGGACCAGGCCGAAGGCGGCCGCGTCCCAGAACGCCGTCGTGCCGCCGTTGCCGAGGATCACCTCGTAGCCCTCGGGCAGGGAGAACAGCTCGGACAGACCGGCACGGACGCGCCCGACGAGGGACTTGACCGGCTTCTGCCGGTGCGACGTGCCGAGGTAGGTGGAGCCGGACTCCGCCAGCGCACTCAGCTGCTCGGCGCGGACCTTCGACGGGCCGCAGCCGAAGCGGCCGTCGGCCGGCTTGAGGTCGGCGGGGATGGTCAACTCAGCGTCGGTCATGTGGCCAGTCTCTCAGGTCGGGATCCAGCTGCTAACACAGGTGCGATCGAGTCCGACATGTGGAATCGATGACCGATCGACCTCGTTGGTACTTCTTCGCGTGGTTCGCCGTCGTGGCCGTGGCGCACCTCGCGATCGAAGGCTGGACGGACACGACCGCGATCGGCCTGCCGGTCGGGTTCGTGGTGACGCTGGTGCTGGTTTTCGTCCGGCCCCTGCCGTGGTGGGCGACCGGCGAGGCCCGCACCGGCTCGCCGCGCCGCCGCTTGAAGGTGGCCGCGTTCGCGGTGCTGTGGCTGCTGGTGGCCGCCGCGATCGCCGACGGGCTCGTCGAGCACCCGCCGCACGGCGCGGACATCGTGTACGCCGGGGTGTTCGTCGCGCTCTTCCTCGGCGGGTCGGCGTACGGCCTGACCAAGCTGCTGCCGAAGCGGCCGGTGACGCGGCGGACCGTCCTGCGTCGACGGCTCGCGTTCGCCACCGCGTCGGTGTGGGCGGTCGCCGTCTTCGCGCTGGCGGCCGAGGTCGCGGCCATCGTCGTGACCGGTGGCTGGCTGCCGTGGTTCCTGCCGGTGCCCGGCGTGGTCGCCGTGGTGGCGCTCGCGCTGTGGCGCTCGGACCTCCTCTTCGCGGCCCGGCCCCTGGCGAGCGGCAGCTGGACGCCGGTCACGGCCGCGGCCTTCGACGTGCGCCCGGGCGAGCCGGTCGACGGCTGGGCCGTGCTGCCCGAGGACGTGCGGATCAAGTTCCACCTGCCCGCGGTGCCCGCCGACATCGCCGCCGAGCTGCGGGACCGGCGCCGGCTCTGGCTCGCAGGGTGGCCTTCGCCGGGGTTGATCGTCGGTCTGCCGGACGGCGACAGCTACGCCATCGGGCTCATCGGGGTCCACCGCCGTGGGGGTAAAAACACGGTTACCGACCCCGCCGGACACCGGTAGCGTGCCGCCCGTGACAACTGTGCAGCAGAGGTATCCGGTACCGCCGCAAGTGCTGTGGAACGCGCTCCCGGCCGGGGTCGCGGCGATCGGCGGCAAGCAGCCGGTCTACGACGGTCCGCGCGCGTTCGCCACCTGCCGCACCGGGATGTCGCTGCTGAGCTGGGGCCAGCACGTGAACGTGACCGTGTCGCACGCCGACGGCGGCTCGGCGCTCACGATCGACACGGTGCTCAAGCTCGGTGTCTGGGACTGGGGCGAGGGCAAGCGCATCGCCAACCGGTTCGCCGCCGCGGTCGCGTACGCGGCGGGCACGGCCGCCCTGAACTGAGGGTCCCGCTCGCCACCCTGGGGGTGCGAGCGGGACCCGTTCCGGGTCAGCGCCAGTCTTCGACGCCGCCCGGCACCGGCGCGGCCGGGTCGTACGGCGTGCGGGTGAAGACGAACGTCGCCAGGTCGAGGTGCGTGGCGACGCCCTCGGTGTTTCGGCCCACCCGGAGCGTCTCGCCGGCGTAGTAGCCGTCGAGGCCGACGTAGGTGTCCTCGCCGGTGGCCCGGAACCGCGAGCCGCGCCCGGCGCCCTCGACCGGCGCCAGCTGCAGCAGGCCGTCGCCCTGGACGCGCAGGTGGTACGGCGTCGGCCCCCAGTGCCAGAGCCCGGTCAGCGCGAGCAGCACGGGGTCGACCGGCGACGGCAGCCATTCGGCGGGCAGCCGCGGCTCCAGCTCGTCGGTCATCGTGATGAGGTCGAGGCACAGCTGGGTGATGCCGACCCCGGACGTCGAGTTGGTGAGCACGAGCGCGCCGGTCCGCGCGGCCGGGTCGACCAGCGTCACGGCGAGGAACCCGGGCATCGAGCCGGTGTGCCCGGCGAACCGGCGGCCCTGGTGGCGCACGAGCATCAGGCCGAGCCCGAACCCGGTCGTCCAGACGTCGGTGTCGTCGACGGTGACCATGGTCCGCATCTCGGCCACGGTCTCCGGCGCGAGCACGCCGCCGGTTTCGCCGCCGAGGAACGCCGTCCAGCGGCCGAGGTCCTGCGCCGTCGACCACAGCTGACCGGCGGGGGCCATCGCGCCGGCGTCCGGGCTGGGCTCGGGGAGCAGGACGTCGGCGAAGGGGTGCACGGCGAAGCCGTCGGCGTGCGCGCCCACCGGGTGCGGCGTCGTGCGGGTCATGCCGAGCGGGCCGAGGACTTCCTCGTCGAGCACGGAGAGCCAGCCCTTGCCGCGGTGGCGGGAGAGCAGCTCGCCGAGGACGCCGTAGCCGACGTTCGAGTAGTGGAACCGCGCGCCCGGCCGGTGCTTGGTCGCGCCTTCGGCGAGGCTGCCGACGAGCGCGTCCCAGTCGGCGCCGGGCGTGCGCTCCCACCACAGGCCCGGTGACTCCGACGTCAGGCCGGAGGTGTGGGACAGCAGCTGGGCGACGGTGGCGGCCCCGAACGGCGTGCCGGGGACGTGCTTTTCGAGCGGGTCGTTGAGGTCGAGGAGGCCTTCGTCGCGCAGCCGCATGACGGCGGTGGCGACGAGGGTCTTGGTGATCGAGCCGAGCCGGTACTGGGTGTCGGTGCCCGGGGTTTCGCCGCCGACGCGGCCCCGGCCACCGGACCAGACGATCCCCCCGTCCCGCACGACGGCGGCGACCAGCGACGGAGCCCGGCAGGCGGCCTGCTCGTGGGCGATCCGGCGGAACAGGGCGAGTTCGGTCGAGGCAAGCATGAAGGCATTCTGCCGCGGTCGGCTCAACCCAGCAGGTTCCGGGCCATCGCCGTGGTCACCGCGGCCGTCCGGTCCGAGACGCCGAGCTTGCCGAACACCCGCAGCAGGTGGGTCTTCACCGTGGCCTCGCTGATGTGCAGCGCGCGGCCGATGTCGGCGTTCGTGCCGCCCTTCGCGACCAGCCGGAGCACCTCCACCTCGCGGGCCGACAGCGGCTGCGGCTCGGGGTTGCGGACCCGGTTGACCAGCTTCCCGGCCACCGAAGGCGCCAGCACCGTCTCCCCGCGGGCCGCCGCGCGGATCGCGTTCGCCAGCTCCACGCGGGACGCGTCCTTCAGCAGGTAACCCGACGCGCCGGCCTCCACCGCGCGCAGGATGTCCGCGTCCGTTTCGTACGTCGTCAGCACCACGATCCGGCGGCCGGGCTGCTCGCGCAGGATCCGCTTGGTCGCGCCGACGCCGTCGAGGCCCGGCATCCGCAGGTCCATCAGCACGACGTCGGGAACGGCGACCCGGTCGAGCGCGACGGCCTCGTCGCCGGAGCCCGCTTCGCCGACCACCGTCAGGTCCGGCTCCGCTTCCAGCATGCCGCGGAGGCCTTCGCGGACGACCGGGTGGTCGTCGACGAGCATGACGCGGATCAAGCCGGCACCTCCAGGGTGAGTTCGGTGCCGCTCGGGCCACTCCGGACGCTCAGTCTGCCACCGACCTGCTCGGCGCGGGACCGCATGCCGCGCAACCCGAAACCGGTGGCGTGGTCCGGGTCGAAGCCGGCGCCGTCGTCGCGCACCGACAGCCGCACCGAACCGTCCACAGCGGACAGCCGCACCGAGACGGCCGACGCGGCCGCGTGCCGCCGCACGTTGTTCAGCGCCTCCTGCGCGCCGCGCAGCAGGACGACTTCGCCGGCCATGCCGAGCGCGGGCAGCGGACCGTCCACTTCGTACCGGACCGCCACGTCGGACGAATCGGCCAGCCGGTCGGCCTGCCGCCGGACGGCGTCCACCAGCGAGCCCGCCGCGAGGTCCGCCGGCGCCAGCGCGGCCACCATCGCGCGGGCCTCCGTGAGGTTGTCGCGCGCGGTGCGGGCGGCCAGCTCCGCGTGCCGCCGCGCCGCCGCCGGGTCGGTGTCCAGTTCGGACTCGATGGCCTGGGCGAGGGTGACGATGCTGGTGAACCCCTGCGCGAGCGTGTCGTGGATCTCGCGGGCGAGCCGTTCGCGCTCGGTCGCGGTACCGGCCTCCCGGGACAGCCGTGCGACTTCCGCCTGGCTCGCTTCGAGCTTCGCGATCAGCTCGGCGCGCCCCCGGCTCTCCTCGACGACGTGCAGGATGAACTTCCCGGACAGCACGCCGAAGACGACGAGGATCGCGGTCATCGGCAGCAGGATGTGCAGGGCCGGCCCGCGGAGGCCCTCGTTGGCGATCGACGACGCCGGGCTCAGCAGGATCGCCACGGTGGTCAGCACCGCGGCCGGCCGGAACTCCAGCGTCGAGAACACCAGCGGGCAGACCATGAACAGGATGAAGCTCGACGTCGTGTTGGCGAACATGGCCACCGCGACCAGCGCCAGCACGACCAGGGAAAGGGTCCACCGCGCCCGCACGTGCCCGTCGTCGCGGACGACCCGGCGGCCCCACACCAGGTAGGTCAGCGCCAGCCCGGTCAGCGCCCCGACCGCGACCGCCGTGCGCACCGGGTCCTTTTCGTCCAGCACGACCAGCAGCGTCGTGGCCAGGTACGCCACCGCGAAGAGGATTTCCCAGAGCCAGTTGAACCGGTCCCAGGCGTCCTTCACTTCGCGTCGGTCCACCGGAACGTCAGCCGCGCCAGCACCGCTCCCACCACGCACCAGATCGCCAGCACCAGCGCCACCCGCGGAAGCTCCCATGACCCGGCCATCTCCATCCTCACGGCGTCGTCCGGCAGGAAGACCGACCGGAAGCCCTGGCAGATCCACTTCAGCGGGAAGAACGACGCGATGTCCACCATAACTTTCGGCAGGTTCGTGATCGGCGAAACGAACACGCCGGAGATGAACTGCAGCACCAGGTACAGCATCTGCACGATGGCGACGGCGCCGTTGGTGGACTTCGCGAGCGAGCTGACCGCGATCCCGAGCAGCGTGCACGAAACGATGCCGAGCGCGAACACCCACAGCAGCGTCAGCCACTTCGCCGGGTCGGACGGCAGCCGCAGCCCGAACAGCAGCACGGCGACCGCGGCCATCAGCACGGTCTGGGCCAGGCTGGACACCGCGACCAGCGCCATCTTGCCGACGAAGTACGACGCCGGCGCCATCGGCGTGCCGCGCAGGCGCTTGAGCGACCCGGTCTCGCGGTCGGCCGAGACGCCGGTCGCGATGCTGTTGAACGACGTCGAGACGATGCCGGAGCCGATCATCCCGGCCGCGAGCAGCTGGCCGGACGTGACGCCGCCGAGCCGGGTCGGACCGTCCAGGATGGACCCGAGCAGGACCATCAGCACCGCGGGCAGGGAGAAGGTGAAGACCACCTGCTCCCGGCTCCGGAAGAACTGCCGCAGCTCGGTGCCGCCGCGGGCCAGGCCGAGCGCCAGCGGGCCGGGAAGGGTCTGTGGCGAGGCCGCGGCGGTCATGCGTTGTCTCCGATCAGGTCGAGGTAGATGTCCTCCAGGCTCGGCCTGGTCACGGTCAGCCCGGCGAGCTCGCCACCCCCAGCGGAGAGTTCGGTGACGAGCTTGGTCGGGTACGCCGTGCGCTCGACGTGCTCGCCGCGTTCGTCGACCCAGCGCACGGTGGCTTCGGCGGCCGCCCGTCCGCCCAGGTTCTGCGGCGTGCCCTGTGCGACGATCTCGCCGCGCGCGATCACCGCGACCCGGCCGGCGAGCGCTTCGGCCTCGTCGAGGTAGTGGGTGGTCAGCAGGATGGTGGTGCCCTCGGCGGCGAGGTCGCTGATCAGCGACCAGAACTGCCGGCGCGCCTCGGGGTCGAAGCCGGTGGTCGGCTCGTCGAGGAAGAGCAGCTCAGGCCGCCCGACGATGCCGAGCGCGACGTCGACGCGGCGGCGCTGACCGCCGGAGAGGGCCTTGATCCGCGTTCCGGCCTTCTCGGTGAGCCCGACCTTCTCGATCACCTCGTCGGGGTCGCGCGGATCGGGGTAGTACTTCGCGAAGTGCCGGACGGTCTCGGCGACGCTCAGCTCGGCGGCGTCGGTCGCCGTCTGCAGGACGATGCCCAGGCGCGCCCGCCACGCGCGGCCGGCCTTGCCGGGGTCCTCGCCTAGGACACTGACCTCGCCGTCCGTCCGCCGCCGGTGCCCCTCGAGGATCTCGACGGTCGTGGTCTTGCCGGCGCCGTTCGGGCCGAGCAGCGCGAAGACCTCGCCCTGCTCGATCTCCAGATCGAGCCCCGCGACCGCGAGGTGGCCCGGGTACTGCTTGCGCAGGCCGCGCACGCTCACTGCTGTGGTCATGGCCCAAGCGTGGTCGTCCAGGGGGCCGGATCCGACCAACAGGCGGCTGAATCCGGCTGTCCACCGTTCGGTGGACACGGGCGCTTTGGTTCCACGGGAAACCACGAAAACGCTGTCATGCCAGCAAAAACCCGAGCATCCCCGCCCGCGGAACCGCCGCGTGGGTGAACCCCCTGTTGACAAGTTGTCTAACATGACAGAATGTCTCACAACTGGGTGACCGCCAGCGACGGTGTCCGCCTCTCCGTCACCATCGACGGGCGAGTCGACGGGCCCACGGTCGTGCTCGTGCACGGCTATCCGGACAACAGCTCGATGTGGGGCGGGGTAGCCGCGTCGCTGGGCGGGAAACACCGGGTCGTCACCTACGACGTCCGCGGGGCGGGACAGTCGGACAAGCCGTCGGGACGCGCGTCCTACCGGCTGGACCAGCTGGCCGACGACCTGCGGGCGGTCGTCGACGCGGTGCAGCCGACCGGCCGGGTGCACCTGGTGGCCCACGACTGGGGCTCGATCCAGACCTGGCACGCCGTCACCGGCGACGTGCTGCGCGGGCGGATCGCCTCCTACACGTCCCTCTCCGGCCCGAGCCTCGACCACGCCGGCGCGTGGTTCCGCGCCCAGCTGCGCCGTCCGACGCCGAAAAGCCTCAAGAACGCGCTGAGCCAGTTCCTGCATTCGTGGTACATCCTCGCGTTCCAGGTACCGCTGATCCCGGACCTGTTGTGGCGCACCGGCTTGCTGGGCAAGCAGATCCAGCGGATGGAACCGGACGCGGCGCCGCCGGAGAAGTCCGACGGCCTGCACGGCCTCGAGCTCTACCGCGCGAACATGTTCACCCGGCTTTCGCGGCCCGCGCCCCGGCCCGCCGAGATCCCGGTTCAGGTGCTCGCCCCGACCGGCGACGCCTACGTCACGACGCCGCTGCAGACCGAGGTCGCCCGCTGGGTGCCCGACCTGCGGATCCGCCGGATCGTCGGGACGCACTGGGTGACCCGGGCGCGGCCGGAGGTGGTCGCCACCGCGGCCGCCGAACTGATCGAATACGCCGAGAGCGGTTTCGAGAGCCGCGGGCTGCGGCGGGCCCGGGTGGACGCCGGGCCGTTCGAGCACCGTCTCGTCGTGGTCACCGGGGCGGGCGGCGGGCTGGGCCGGGCGACCGCGCTCGCCTTCGCCGAGCAAGGTGCCGACGTCATCGTCGCCGACGCAGCCGGTGCCGCGGAAACGCTGAAGCTGCTGGAGGGTCACGGTGTCGCCGAGTACACAGTGGACACTTCGGACGGTGCGGCCGTGCGCCGCTTCGCCGAGCGGGTCCGCGCCGAGCACGGCGTCCCGGACATCGTCGTCGACGATGCGGGCGTCCACGGCTCCCGCGCGTTCGCGGCGATGCTCGCCGAGCGCGCCGAAGGCGGCCAGGTCATCCCCCTGGCGTCGGCGGCCGTGCTGCGGGAAATCCTGCGTGCCGCGGAAAAGGGCCTCACGCCGTGAGCCGGCCGCGGCGGATGTCGCCGCAGGCCCGTCGCGACGACCTGATCCGCGCCGCGCTCGACCTGTTCGGTTCGCGGGCACCGGAGCTGGTCACCGTGGACGACATCGTCGCGCGCGCCGAAGTGTCGCGGCCGTTGTTCTACCGGTACTTCGCCAACCTGCGAGAGCTGCACGTCGAGGCGCTGCGCACGGTCACCGACGGGCTGATCGACGGACTGGCCGGGCTCGAGGAGGGCCCGCCGGAGGTGCGGCTGCGCGCCGCCGTCCGCGGCCTGATCGACGTCGCCGACCACTACCGCGCGGGGTACATCGCCTTGCTGCGCAGCGGTTCGGTGATCGCGACGTCCGAAACGGACGCGGCGATCGACGAGGTCCGCAACCGCGCGGTGGCCCTGATCCTCGACGCCATCGGCGTCGCCGAGCCCTCGCCGCTGCTGTCGCTGACCCTGCGTTGCTGGACGGCGGTGGTCGAAGGCGCGCTGCTGAGCTGGCTGCAGGAACGCACGGTGCCCCGGGAAGCCCTCGACACCTGGCTGGTCGACCAGCTCACGGCCATGCTCACCACCACCGCGCAGCACGAACCGGCCGGTACCACGGGGGTAACGGCCGGTTCGTGAGAAAGCGTCAGTGCTTGGTGACGAGCTCCCAGCCCTCGACGTCCTCGGGGCTGCGCGGCGCCGGGCCGACGTACTTGGCCGACGGCCGCACCAGGCGTCCGGTGCGCTTCTGCTCCAGGATGTGCGCGGCCCAGCCGGCGGTGCGGGCCGAGCTGAACATCGCGGGCATCATGTGCGGCGGCACCTGCGCGAAGTCCAGGATGACCGCGGCCCAGAACTCGACGTTGGTCTCGATCGGGTGATCCGGGCGCCGCTCGCGCAGCTCCTTCAGCGCGGCCTGCTCCAGCGCGGCGGCCGCCTCGTAGCGGGTGGCGCCGAGCTCCCGGCAGGTCCGGCGCAGCACCCGCGCCCGCGGGTCCTCGGCGCGGTAGACGCGGTGGCCGAAGCCCATCAGGCGTTCCTTGCGGTCGAGGATGCCCTTGACCAGGCCCTCGGGGTCCCCGGTGCGCTCGACCTCTTCGATCATCGGCAGCACGCGCGCCGGCGCGCCGCCGTGCAGCGGGCCCGACATCGCGCCGATGGCGCCGGACATGGCCGCCGCGACGTCGGCGCCGGTGGAGGCGATGACGCGGGCGGTGAAGGTCGAGGCGTTGAGGCCGTGCTCGGCGGCCGACACCCAGTAGGCGTCCAGGGCCTTGACGTGCGCGGGGTCCGGCTCGCCGCGCCAGCGGACGAGGAACCGCTCGGTGATCGAGTGGGCCTCGTCGACGCGGGTCTGCGGCACCGCGGGCTGGCCGATGCCGCGCGCCGACTGGGCGACGTAGGACAGCGCCATCACCGAGGCGCGGGCCAGCTGCTCGCGGGCCTCTTCGTCGGTGATGTCGAGCAGCGGGCGGTAGCCCCAGATCGGGGCGAGCATGGCCAGCGCGGCCTGGACGTCCACCCGGACGTCACCGGTGTGCACCGGCAGCGGGAACGGCTCGGCGGGCGGGAGGCCGTGGCCGAACCGGCCGTCCACGAGGAGGCCCCACACGTCGCCGAAGGTCACTTTGCCGGCGAGGTCCTCGATGTCGACGCCGCGGTAGCGCAGGGCACCGCCGTCCCGGTCGGGTTCGGCGATTTCGGTGTGGAAGGCGACGACACCCTCCAGACCCGGTCGGAAGCCGTCGTCGGGTTGGCCGGACGGCTGAGGCTTGCTGATCGTGGAGGTAGTCACTGTTTCGCGGGACCTTTCGGTGCGCATTTTCCCCGGCTGGTTGGTGCTGGTCGCGCGGTTGGAGAGAGCGCACTGAACGCGCGCCACATCGCACGGATGGATAGACCTTGCTCTCTTGACCGGCCACTGGCAATCGAAAGATGTGGTGGTTTCGGTCACGATTACGAGAACGATTCAGTCACCGAGGCCTCCGGTCCGGAGAATTTTCACCACTCAGTGTGACGAAGCCCAGGTAAATCCTGTGTTTCCGATCCGGGCGCTCCCGCGTTTCGGGTGATAGACCTAGCGGATGCACCTCAGCCCGCAGGAGCGCGACAAGCTGCTCATCCACGTGGCGGCCGACGTCGCGCGGAAGCGGCTGGACCGCGGCGTCCGGCTCAACTACCCGGAGGCGGTCGCGCTGATCACCGACCACGTGCTCGAAGGCGCCCGCGACGGCCGCACGGTCAGCGAGCTCGTGGCGAGCGGCCGGACCGTGCTCTCCCGGGCGCAGGTGCTGGACGGCGTGCCGGAAATGGTGGACTCCGTGCAGGTCGAGGCCACTTTCCCGGACGGCACCAAGCTGGTGACCGTGCACGACCCGATCGTGTGAGGAGCGGCATGCGTCCTGGTGAGGTCATTCCCGGCGAGGAGCCGGTCGAGCTGAACCCCGGCCGCGCGCGCGTCCGGCTGCTGGTGCGCAACCTCGGCGACCGGCCGGTGCAGGTCGGCTCGCACTACCACTTCGCCGCGGTGAACCCCGGCCTCGAATTCGACCGCGACGCCGCCCGCGGCCACCGGCTCGACGTGCCGGCCGGGACGTCGGTGCGGTTCGAGCCGGGCGTCGAACGCGAGGTCGACCTGGTGCCGCTGGCCGGCGCCCGCCGCGTGCCGGGGCTGCGGTCCGAGTTCGCAGGGGAGTTCTGACGTGCCGCAGATCGATCGCGAGCGCTACGCCGAGCTGTTCGGCCCGACCACCGGCGACCGGATCCGGCTGGCCGACACCGACCTGCTGATCGAGGTCACCGAGGACCGCTCGATGGGTCCCGGCGGCTCCGGCGACGAGGTGCTCTTCGGCGGCGGCAAGGTCATCCGCGAGTCGATGGGCCAGGCCACGGCGACCCGGGCCGAAGGCACGCCGGACCTGGTCATCACCGGCGCGGTGATCCTCGACCACTGGGGCGTGGTCAAGGCGGACGTCGGCGTGCGGGACGGCCGGATCGTCGGCATCGGCAAGGCGGGCAACCCGGACACGATGGACGGTGTGGACCCGGCCCTGGTGATCGGGCCCTCCACCGAGGTGCTCGCCGGCAACGGCAAGATCCTCACCGCGGGCGGCATCGACTGCCACGTCCACTTCATCTGCCCGCAGCTCGTCGACACGGCGCTGGCGGCCGGGCTGACCACTTTGGTCGGGGGCGGCACCGGGCCCAACGAGGGCACGAAGGCCACCACCGTCACGCCCGGCGCGTGGAACCTCGGCCGGATGCTGTCCGCCATGGACGGTTACCCGGTGAACGTCCTGTTGCTGGGCAAGGGGAACACCGTCCGGCCCGAGGCTCTCCGCGAGCAGCTCGCCGCGGGCGCGGGCGGGTTCAAGCTCCACGAGGACTGGGGCACCACGCCGGCCGCCATCGACGCCTGCTTGACCGTGGCCGACGAGGCCGGCGTCCAGGTGGCCATCCACACGGACACGCTGAACGAGGCGGGCTTCCTGGAGTCCACTGTGGACGCGATCGGCGGCCGGTCGATCAACGCCTACCACACCGAAGGCGCCGGCGGCGGGCACGCGCCGGACATCATCCAGGTCGTCTCGCTGCCGAACGTGCTGCCGTCGTCGACCAACCCGACCCGCCCGCACACGGCCAACACGCTCGACGAGCACCTCGACATGCTGGTGGTCTGCCACCACCTCAACCCGTCGGTGCCCGAGGACCTCGCCTTCGCCGAGAGCCGGATCCGGCCGACGACGATCGCCGCCGAAGACGTGCTGCACGACATGGGTGCGATCTCGATGATGAGCTCGGATTCGCAGGCGATGGGCCGGATCGGCGAGGTGATCATCCGGACGTGGCAGACCGCGCACGTGATGAAACGCCGTCGCGGCGCCCTGCCCGGCGACGGCGCGGCCGACAACCTTCGCGCGCGTCGCTACGTCGCCAAGTACACGATCAACCCGGCCATCGCGCACGGCATGGAGACCGAAATCGGCTCGGTCGAGGTCGGCAAGCTCGCGGACCTGGTGCTGTGGGAGCCGAAGTTCTTCGGCGTCCGCCCGCACGTGGTCCTCAAGGGCGGCTTCCCGGCGTGGGCGGCGATGGGCGACGCGAACGCGTCCATCCCGACGCCGCAGCCGGTGCTGGCCCGGCCGATGTTCGGCGCGTCGATCGGGGCCGCGTTGAGCCTGCACTTCGTCGCGCCGTCCGCTTTGGACAGTGGGCTGCGCGAGACGTTCGGCATCACGCGCCCGCTGGTCGCCGTGTCGAACATGCGCGCGCGGACGAAGGCGGACATGGTGCTCAACGACACCACGCCGGACGTCCGCGTCGAGCCGGACAGCTTCGCGGTGCACGTCGACGGCGAGCTGATCGAGCCGCAGCCGGTGACGGAACTGCCGATGGCGCAGAGGTACTTCCTCTTCTGATGGACCTTTCGGCGCTGATCCTCGCGGACTCCCGCTTCCCCGGCGGCGGTCACGTCCACAGTGGCGGGATGGAGGAAGCCGTTTCCCGTCGCCGGGTGACTTCCGTGCGCGACCTCCCGGGGTTCCTTTCGGGACGGTTGCGGACCGCGGGTTTCCTGGCGGCGGTCTTCGCGGCCGCTGCCGCGCATGCGGCCGTCGCGCAGGGGAGCTGGTCGCTTTTGGACAGTGAGCTGGACGCGCGCACGCCGTCGCTCGCGCAGCGCGAAGCTTCCCGGGCGCAAGGCCGCGGGACCGCGCGGGCCGGGCGGATCGCCTGGCCGTCACCGGTGCTCGACGCGTTGCTGGCCGACACTCCGCGGCCGCACCACCCGATCGTGCTGGGCGCGCTGGTCGGCGTGGCGGGCGGCTCATCGTACGACGCGGCGATGGCGGCCGCGTACCTGTCGGTCAGCGGGCCGGCGAGCGCGGCCGTGCGGCTGCTGGGGCTGGATCCCTTCGCCGTCAACGCCGTCGTGGCCCGTCTTGATCTGGCTTCGGTTTGTGCCGAAGCGGCCGCCGTGGCGGGGGACGACCCGGCGTCGCTGCCGTCGCCGGGGTCGCCCGCGTTGGATCTGTTCGCCGAGGCGCACGCCCGGCACCACCAGGAAGAGGTGCGTCTCTTTGCCAGCTGAACACGGTCACGGGCACTTCCACGAGGTCAGCTTCGACCCGACGGCCGCCGAACCCGACCACTACGACCCGGCGCCCACCGCGGGGCGCGCGTACCGGATCGGCATCGGCGGCCCGGTCGGCTCCGGCAAGACGGCGCTGACCGCGGCGCTGTGCCGCGCGCTCGGTGACGAGCTGCGGCTCGCCGTGGTCACGAACGACATATACACGACGGAGGACGCCGACTTCCTGCGCCGCGCGGGCGTCCTGGACCCGGCGCGGATCGAGGCGGTCCAAACGGGAGCGTGCCCGCACACGGCGATCCGCGACGACATCACGGCGAACCTCGACGCGGTCGAGCGGCTGGAGGAGAAGTTCCCGGGGCTGGACCTGGTGATCATCGAAAGCGGCGGCGACAACCTGACGGCGGTCTTCAGCCGCGGCCTGGCCGATAGCCAGATCTTCGTGGTCGACGTCGCGGGCGGCGACAAGGTGCCGCGCAAGGGCGGCCCCGGCGTCACGACGGCGGACCTGCTGGTGATCAACAAGATCGACATCGCCCACCTGGTCGGCGCGGACATGGCGGTGATGACGTCGGACGCGCACCGGATGCGGGGCTCGCTGCCGGTGATCACCCAGTCCCTGGTGGACACCCCGGACGCACCGGCGGTCGCCGACTGGGTCCGTTCCCTGCTGTGAAGGCCCACGCCCGGCTGACGGCGTGCTTCGACGGCTCGCGGACGGTGTTGCGCGAGCTGCGGTCGATGGCCCCGCTGACGTTGTTCCCGCGCCGCGGTCCCGGCCCGACGGCGGTGGTCCACCTGGTCAACTCGGCAACGTCCCCGCTGGGGGGCGACGACCTGCTGCTGTCGATCCACGTCGGCCCCGGGGCTTCGCTGCGCCTGTCCGGCGTCGCGGCGACGCTGGCTTTGCCCGGCCTGCACGGCGAGCCGTCTCTATCTGCTGTGGACGTCGTGGTCGAAGCGGGCGGGTCGCTGGAGTACCTGCCGGAGCCGACGGTCGTCACCGCGCGGGCCCGGCACAACGCCGTCTTCCGGGCTTCGCTGGCATCGGACGCCCACCTGCACACGCGCGAGGTGCTGGTGCTGGGGCGGGCCGGGGAAAGCCCGGGTGTTTTGACGACTTCGTTGTCGGTCACGCGGGGTTCGGTGCCGGTGCTGCGTCAGACGCTCTCGGTGGGCGATGCGGGCCTGGACGCGAGCTTGGCCGTGCTGGCGGGCCGCCGGGTGCTGGCCACGGACCTGGTGGTGGGCGGCCCGGAACGGCCGGCGGCCTCGGGTGAGTGGTGGTCCCGCAGCCCCCTCGCCGCGGGCGGCACCCTGGTGACCTCCCTGGCCCCGGACGCCGTCACGGCGATGAAGGGCCTGGCCGAGGCGTGCTGAGCAGCCCCCGATTTCCACGCTACCGGGAGGCACCGACAGTTCCGGGTGACGAGCTGGTGAGTGGCCAGGACACTTACTGAGCTCGGCCGCACGCCCACTTCCAGGTGGCGTCGCCGTACGCCTTCGCGGCAGCGTCGGCGTTCTGCCCCGGAGCGGGCATTGCCACCTCGTCGGCCTGCGCCGGGTCCAGTGCGGTGCGGGCGAGCCCGGCGATGGCCAGGGCCGAACCGGCGGCGCAGAAGTTCTTGGACGACTCGAACATCTCGTCGTACGTGTGCGGTGCGTTGGGCTTGAACCCGGCTGACTTCATCGCGGCCGTCCACTCCGCCTTGGGGTCGGCCGGTGCCTCGCTGCCGCAGCCGGCGAGTGCGATCGCGGCCAGCACGGCGAGGGCGGGCAGGCCAGGGCAGCGCATCGGCAGTCCTCTCAGCGGTTGATCGACACTGAGAGGTCGGCGCCGTACGCGTGCTCGTTACGGTTCGTCCGGATTTCGCCGTGATGTCCGACCGCTCGCCGGGGAGTACCCCCGGCGAGCGGACCCCTCAGAACTTCGTGCCCAGCCAGGTCATCGCCGCCGGGCCGCCGATCGACACCCCGGCGATGTGCTCCAGCAGCGGGAGCTCCTGCCACGTCACCTTCGCCCCGAGGGCCTTCCAGCGGTCGCGCAGGCCCGTTCCCACGCTGAACGGGATCAGCTCGTCCAGCGTCCCGTGGTACAGGTACACCGGCGCCTTCGGGGCCGTGGTCCCCAAGTAGTTTTCCGTCAGCCGCGCTTGCCAGTGCGGCTCGTGGATGGGGTCCGGCACCGTCACGAAGTCCTGCAGGTGCGCGAACGGCGCCGCCGCGCCCAGTTCCACCGTGCACGCCTGCGACACCCGGGCCACCGCTTCGCGGCCGCGGTCGTTCAGGATCGACGCGAACGGGACGTCCGGGTACGCCGCCGCGAAGCCCGTTGCCGCGCCGAGGACCAGGCCGAACGCCGCGCCGCCGTCGTTGGACGCGAACACCGCGTTCAGGTCCGCCGGGACCCCGCCCGCCGCCACCCCGACGACGTTCAGCGAAGGCGCGTACGTCGCCTGCAGCTCCGCCGCCCACGCCGCCGCCTGGCCGCCCTGCGAGTAGCCGAACACGCCCACCGGGCCCGACGGGGACAACCCCGCGCCGGTCACCTCGGCGGCGGCGCGCGCCGCGTCGAGCACCGCGTGTCCTTCGGATCGGCCGACCGCGTACGTGTGCGTGCCCGGCGTGCCGAGTCCTTCGTAGTCCGTGACGACGACCGCCCAGCCCTGCGTCAACGCCTGCGCCAGCAGCGCGCTTTCGTTCTCGATGCCGTGGGCCAGCAGGTTCGACGGCGCGCACTGGTCGCCGAGGCCGTGCGTCCCGACCGCGTACGTGATCAGCGGCCGCGGGCCGCCGCGCAGCCACGGTGCCGCCGGCACCAGCAGCGTGCCGGACACCGCGTTCGGCTCGCCGGTGCCCGACGTCGAGCGGTACAGCAGGTGCCAGGCTTTGACCGGCGCCGGGAAGGGGCCGACGAACACCGTCGTCGGCTGCTGCTGCAGGAGCACGCCCGGTTCGGCGTGGGCCGCGGGGGCGGCTGTCACGAACAGGAGCGCGACGGCGACCACTAACCGACGAAGCATCGTTGCCTCCGGTGTTTGGTAATCGAGGTTTTCACAATTTAGCCAGGCCGGTAGGATCCGGCAATCCCTCAGAAGGAGGAGCTGAACGTTGGCTCGCACGTACGGCGGCGTCGCACCCGAGCAACGCCGCGCCGACCGCCGCGAGCGGCTGCTCACGGCCGGTCTCGAGCTGTTCACCACCACGGGTTTCCGGCAGACGAAGATCACCGACGTGTGCGCCCGCGCCGGCGTGTCGACGCGGAACTTCTACGAGGAGTTCACCGGCAAGGAGGACGTGCTGCGCACCCTCCACGACCGGATCAACAGCCTCGCGCTCGAGCACGTCACCGCCGCGCTGGACAAGGTCGCCGAGGCCGACGCGGTGACCCGCATCGCCACGCTGCTCGACGTCTTCATCGACACGGTGACCGTGGACCCCCGGCTGCCGCGGCTGAACTACGTCGAAGCCGTCGGCGTCAGCGCAGAGCTGGAAGAGCAGCACCAGGTGTGGGTCGACCGCTGGGCGACCTTCATCGAGACGGAGGCGCGCCGTGCGGCCGAACACGGCGCCGCACCTGAGCGCGACTACCGGCTGACGGCGATCGCCCTGGTCGGCGCGGCCACCGGGCTGCTGCGCGAGTGGCAGGCGCACGAGCCGCCGCTGCCGGTGGAAGACGTCGGCGCGGAGCTGCGGGCGCTGATGCTGGCGGCCATCATGCGGCCGGCGAAAATTCCCCGGATCCGGGGCAACCTCGGCGCGCCTTCCGGCGTGGAACAGTCGAGCCGGGTGCAGGAGCAGGGGGGAACCCGGTGAACGTGAGGGCCCTTTCCCGGCTGCGGACGCCGGGAAAGGGCCCTCACGGACTCTACGGCGTCCGGACCGCCGGCAGGCCGAGCGCGACCGGGCCGGTCGTCCGGCACACGTCGTGACAGGTGCTGTCGAGCGTGCAGCACAGCGAGCAGATCGGGCCGTTCTGCTTGGCGCAGTCGGCGACGTCCGGCAGTTCGTACGGGTCACCGCAGACCGAGCAGGTGTGCGTCGCCCGCAGATCGACGTCGGCGTCCGGGCCGGCGACCGTGTTCGGCCGCGCCAGGTAGTACTTGCCCTTCGTCGCGACGGCCAGCGTCGGCACCAGCACGATCGAGATGACCAGCGCGAGCAGCGGGCTGAACGCGGCGAGGAACGGCCCGAACGCGCCGAAGTAGGCCGCGATGGACACCGCCGACGCGACGACCATCGAGCCGAACCCGACCGGGTTGATCTTGTGCAGGTAGGCCCGCTTGAACTCGATGTAGCGCGGTGACAGGCCCAGCGGCTTGGCGATCACCAGGTCGGCGCAGACGGCGCCGATCCACGCGATCGCGACGTTCGAGTAGAAGCCGAGGATCTTGTTCAGGAAGCCGAACGCCCCGAACTCCATCAGCGCGAGCGCGATCCCGCAGTTGACCAGCACGTACCAGACCCGGCCGGGGTGGCGGTGCAGCACGCGGGAGAAGAAGTTCGCGAACGACAGCGAGCCGGAGTAGGCGTTCGTCGTGTTGATCTTGATCTGCGAGACGACGACGAACAGCGCCGCGAACGTCAGCGCCGCCGGGCCGAGGGCCGGTTTCACCGCTTCGAGGTACGGCGCGATCGGCTCCAGCGCGTGCGTCTTCCCCACGACACCGAGCGCGAGGAACGCGAGCAGCGCCCCGCCGATCTGCTTCGCGGCCCCGAGGATCACCCAGCCGGGGCCGGCGGCGAGCACCGCGGCCCACCACGCCCGCTTGTTGTCGGCCGTCTTCTCCGGCATGAACCGCAGGTAGTCGGCCTGCTCCCCGATCTGCCCGATCAGCGACAGCGCGACCCCCATCCCGAAGCCGAACCCGATGGCGGAGAACCCGGCGCCGGCGCCCTCCGTACCCCCGAAGTGGGTGAATTCCGCGAACTTCCCGGGCTCCCGGACCAGCACGACGACGAACGGCAGCACCAGGCCCGCGATCCACAGCGGCTGCGTCCAGGTCTGCATCTTCGCCACCGCGCCCATGCCGTAGAGCGCGAAGGGCAGCACGATGAGCGTGGCGAGCAGGTAGCCGATCGGCAGCGGGATGCCGAGGGCGAGCTCGAACGCCTGGCCCATGATCGAGCCTTCGAGCGAGAAGAAGATGACGGTGAAGCTCGCGTAGACGAGTGACGTCAGCGTCGACCCGAAGTAGCCGAAGCCGGCTCCGCGGGTCAGCAGGTCCATGTCCACTCCGGACTTCGCGCAGGCGGCCGCGATGGGCACGCCGGTCACGAAGATGACGACGGCGGCGGCGAGGATCGCCAGCACACCCGAGGTGAAGCCGTAGGAGAGGACGATGCTGGCGCCGATCGCGAAGTCGGCGAGGTAGGCGATGCCGCCCAGCGCCGTCGTCGCGACCACGAACGGGGACCATTTCCGGAACGAGTGGGCGGCGAAGCGGAGTGAGTAGTCCTCGCGGTTCTCGTTCGCCGCGAGGGGGGCGTAGCGGCGTTTCGGCGGAGCGCTCTTTTCTGCGTTGGACAGGGTCTCGGTCATGCCTGCCTCCGGGGTGGTGGGGAACGGGCCGAAGGTAGGTCTTCGCTGTATCGATCCTGGTCCGGCGGGTAACGCGGGGGTTACAGCTTGTTGTCCAGCGGTTACGGGCAGGTGGCGCGCACGAGGTGTCGGGTGTCACCGTTAGGTGGGTTCCGCTGCCGGTCGCGAGGCCTTAACGTGCCTAGGGCCGAAGTCGACTGATGCTCTGACCGGGCGTGGAGGTTTGGCGATGATGCCGGAGATCGAGGACCAGGTGGAAGACGCCGTAGTACGCCTTCCCGGAATGCGCGTGGCCTACGACGGCGCCGCGTTCGACGAATCCGCTCTCGCCGCCACCTGGACCGATCAGCTGCAGGGCTGGCTGAACCAGGCGGTCGCGGCGGGCATCGCGGAGCCGAACGCGATGGTGCTGGCCACGGCCGACGCCGAAGGCCGCCCATCGTCCCGCACGGTGCTGTGCAAGGGCCTCGACGACCGCGGCGTGGTGTTCTACACGAACTACACGTCCTCGAAGAGCCACGACCTGACGGCGACCCGCTACGCGTCGGTGACGTTCCCCTGGTACGCGCTCCACCGCCAGGTCCACGTCCGCGGCGAGGTCGAGAAGGTCGGCGTCAAGGAGACGGCGGAGTACTGGGCCCAGCGCCCGCGCGGCTCGCAGCTGGGGGCGTGGGCGTCCCCGCAGTCCCGAGTGGTGGACGGCCGGCGCGCGTTGGACAACGCACTGAACGGCATCGAGCGCCGGTTCGCGGATGTCGAGCAGATCCCGGCGCCCCCGCACTGGGGCGGGTGGCGGATCCGGCCGGACATGGTCGAGTTCTGGCAGGGGCGGGAAGACCGGATGCACGACCGGCTGCGGTATGTGCGGAACGATGATGGGTGGGGCGTCGAGCGGGTGGCGCCGTAGGTTTCGGCGGGCTGTCCACAGGCCGGTCGTGATGTGGACAGCCCAGCCGCGGCGGCGGCTTTTCGGGGTTTTTGCCGGTGGTCGCCGATAGAATGGACCTGGGGACGCCCCCCTGGGAGCGGCGGGGGCCGCGTGGGTGTGGGTGTTGCCGGGGGGACTGCAAAAACCCTCCACCCCGAAGCCTGATTGTGACTACGGACGGTGGCACCGCGTCAAGGCGGGAAAGCGTGCCTTGACCCGGCGCCACCGTCCGTGTTTTTGGCTTCGTATCGGGGTGGCGGGGGAGGTCTGGATGGGGACGCCGGTCATGCTTCGGCGTGCCGGTCAGGCGCCTTTGGCCGGCGCAACGACTCTGCCGGGCGTTGCCCAGGCTGGTGCTGTCACTCTGCCGGAGCGCCCCAAGGCGGCCTTGGTTGCTCCTCCCATGCCCCCACCGCCACCCTCAACGGAGGCGCTCCGCGCCGCAGTGCCGATTCGACGCACCGAAGGCCGCCTTGGGGCGCTTGGGTCGCGACGTAAATCACCTGCGCGGAGATAGTTAGCCCGGCTAAGCTGATGTGTCGTGACTTCCGAACCGGAGACCGTGCCGCCTCGTGCGGGCGGTGTGCGCGGACTCCTCGGCCGCATCATCGTCGACACCCGGCCGCTCAAGATCCCGGCCTTCCGGCGGCTTTGGCTGTCCACTGTGGTCACCGCCGTCGGGACGCAGCTGACCGCCGTTGCCGTGCCCAAGCAGGTCTTCGACCTCACCGGGTCCTCCGCCTACGTCGGCCTCACCGGGCTCGTCGCCCTCGTTCCGCTGCTCATCTTCGGGCTCTGGGGCGGGGCCGTCGCCGATGCCGTCGATCGGCGGAAGCTGCTCGTCGTCACCAACGTCCTCGTGGCGATCACCTCCGCCCTGCTCTGGCTGCAGGCGTTCCTGAACTTCGGCTCCGTGTGGCTCGTGCTCGGCCTGCTCGCCGTCAACCAGGCGCTCTTCGCGATCAACATGCCCACCCGCGGCGCCGTCGTCGCGCGGCTCGTGCCCGCCGAACTCCTGCCCTCGGCCAACGCCCTCAACTCCACCATGTCCACCTTCGGCGCCGTCTTCGGGCCGCTGCTCGCCGGGGCGCTGATCCCCGTCCTCGGCCTGTCCACCCTCTACCTCATCGACGTCGTCGCCCTCACGATCACGCTCTTCGCCGTCTGGCGGCTGCCGTCGATTCCGCCGCTCAACGGTCCCTCCCGCCGCGCCGGTCTCGGTGACGTCGTCGACGGCTTCCGGTACCTCGCCGGGCAGAAGATCCTGCTGGCCTCCTTCGTCGCCGACATCATCGCCATGGTCTTCGGGATGCCGCGCGCGCTGATCCCGGAGATGGCCGAGCGCACCTTCGGCGACCCGCCCGGCGGCGGGCCCGCGCTCGGCTGGCTCTACGCCGCCCTGCCGCTGGGCGCCATGCTGATCGGGCTCTTCTCCGGCTGGCTGACGCGCATCCACCGCCAGGGTGTCGCGGTCGTCGTGTCGATCTGCGCGTGGGGTGCGGCGGTGGCCGGGTTCGGGCTCGCGCACTCGCTGTGGCTCGCCGTCGTCTTCATGGCGCTGGCCGGCGCCGCGGACATGGTCAGCGCCGTCTACCGGATGGCGATCCTGCAGGTCGCGACCACCGACGAGATGCGCGGACGCCTCCAGGGCGTCTTCACGGTCGTCGTCGCCGGCGGCCCGCGGATCGCCGACCTCACCCACGGCTGGGGCGCCGCCGCCTTCGGCACGACGGCCGCCGCGAGCGTCGGCGGGCTGCTGGTCATCGTGCTCGTCTGCGCGTCGATGTTCGTGCTCCCGGCCTTCTGGCGCTACCGGGCACCCACGGCCTGATCGATCCGGGCTAGGGTGCGGACATGCGTACCTTGGTTGTCGCTTTTGTCGCGTTCGCCGCGTTGACCGCCTGCTCTTCGGGGGACAAGCCCGCACCCTCGTCCTCCGCGGCGCCGAAGCCCGCGCCGAGCACGAACGCCGCGGCCGCCTCGCTCGACCCGTGCAAACTGCTGCCCGCGGAGGCCGTGTCGAAGGCGCTGTTCCTGGACAACCTCAAGGCGGTCCCGGGCTCGGTCCAGGACAAGGCGGCCAACGGCGGCAAGGCGCGCACCTGCGAGTACCAGCACGACGGCAAGGCAGCCGGCGCGCTCGCGGTGACCCGCTACGAAGGCAAGCAGGGCAAGCCCACCGAGATCGTCGCGTCGATCAAGAAGGCCAAGCCGGGTGCGAAGGACGTCCAGGGCTTCCCGGACGGCGCCGTCTACTACGTCGACGAGCAGAAGACGGCGACGCTCGCCTCGGCCGAACTGGTGGCGGGCACGCCGGTGGTGGTCAACTACACCGGCCCGGCGAAGCTGACGCCGGAACAGCTCGCCCCGCTCGTCAAGCAGGCCCTCGCGGCAGGCTGATCACGTCCGGTCGGCGGTCGCGTCGGGCCCGGTCAAAGGTGGTGCCCGTCAAGGCTCACCGGCGCAGGGCGGCCAGCTCGACCGGGCTGTGCGCCGAGAACACCGTGACCTCGTCCTGGTGGTCCCGCGCCAGCTCGTGCAGCCTCGCCAGGTTCTCCAGCCGCGGCCCGCGCAGCGTCTGGACGAGGTTCTGGAACGCCGTCAGGCCCGGTGGGCAGTGCGGGGCCACCGGGTCCAGCTGGCCGTGGAAGAAGTACGCGTCGCCGGCGTGCAGGAGCCAGCCGGTGCCCGTGTCGATCGCCACGCCCGTGTGGCCACGCGTGTGGCCCGTCAGCGGGACCAGCAGGATCTCCTCCGGCAGGCCCTTCAACGACCGGACCGCCTCGAAGCCGAACCACGGCTCGCCCGTCTCCGCGTAGGTGCTCCACAGCGGACGGTGCGCGAACTGCGCCGCGCGGTAGCGGTTCTTCTCCGCCGCGTTCGCCGGGGCCGTCGCCCCGCGGTGCTCCTCGGCGCGGACGTGCACGACGGCGTTCGGGAAGTCCGCCAGGCCGCCCGCGTGGTCGACGTCGAGGTGCGTCATCACGACGTGCCGGACGTCGGCCGGGTCGAGGCCGAGCGCCTTGATCCGGGCGACCGCCGTCTCGGCGGCCTCGACCCGGGCACCGACCATCGCCATGAACGGGCGGCCCAGCCACTCGGCCGGGCGCGCCACGCCGTTGGTGCCGAACCCGGTGTCGACCAGCACCAGGCTGTCGCCGGTCTCGACCAGCAGGCAGTGGGCGACCAGCTCCGCGCGCCGCAGCAGGCCGGGTTCGCCGTCGAGCAGCTTGCCACCCGCCGGGCGCATCGTTCCGCAGTTCAGGTGGTGCACCTTCATACGCTGCTCCTGGTGCTCAGCCGGAGGAATTGGGTCTCGTCGTGCGCGGCGAAGACGCTCACCTCGTCGCCGTGCTCCTGAACAAGCTGGCGCAGGCGGCGGTGATTGTCCAGCCGGGCACGCGGCACCGTCTCCATGCGGCCCTCGAACCACTTCAGCCCGGGCGGGCAGTGCGGCGCGGCGGGATCGACCTGCCCGTGGAAGAAGTACGAGTCGCCGGCGTTCAACAGCCAGCCGTGGCCGGTGTCGACGGCGACCCCGGCGTGCCCGCGCGTGTGCCCCGCCAGCGGGACCAGCAGGATCTCCGACGGCAGGCCGTCGAGCGGCCGGACGGCGTCGAAGCCGAACCACGGCTCGCCGGTGTCCGCGTAGGACGTCCACTGTGGACCGTGGGCGAACTGGATCCGGCGGTAGCGGCCGCGTTCAGCGGTGTCCCGCGGCGACTGGAACGCCCGCAGCTCTTCGGCGTAGACGTGCACCCGGGCCCACGGGAAGTCGATGAGCCCGCCGGCGTGGTCGAGGTCGAGGTGGGTGAGCACGATGTCCCGGACGTCGGCCGGGTCGAAGCCGAGCGCGCGGATCTGGGCGATTGCCGTCTGCGCGGGGTCGGCGATCGGGTTGGACTGGCGGACGAACCCGGCACCCAGCCAGGCGGTCCGGTCGATCGCCGCCGGTGTGCCCATGCCGGTCTCGACGAGCACGAGACCGGTGTCCGTTTCGAGCAGCAGGCAGTGGCAGACCATGGTGGCGCGCCGGAACAGGCCCGGCCTGCCGTCGACGAGCTTGCCGCCCAGCGGGCGCAGGGTGCCGCAGTTGAGGTGGTGGACGCGCATCAGGAGAACTCCCGGTCGAGGGTGGTGTGCAGGTGGGTGGCGACGGCGCGCAGCGGCGCGAGGTCGCGGCGGGTGCGGGCCAGCAGCAGCCCGCCTTCGATCGCGGCGAGCACGATGGTGGCGAGCTCGTCGGCGCGCTCCGGTGAAAGACCCTGTGCGGCAAAGTAACCGCGGAGGGCTTCGTGCCAGGACGCGTAACCTTCCATGCAGGCTTCGCGGATGGGCTCGCTCGTCCCGGCGGCGTCGAGAGCCACCGTCGCGAGTGGACAGCCGCGCTGGAAGTCCGATCCGGTCAGGAAACCCGCGAGCGCGTCGACCGCGCGGTCGATCGCCGTCGCGGGATCGGGAGCGTCGTCCAGGATGGCCTCCAGGAGCGCGCCGGTGCGCTCGCCCGACAGCCGGACGGCCTCGGCGGCCAGTTGCTCCTTGCCGCCGGGGAAGTGGAAGTAGAGCGACCCCTTCGGCGCGCCGCCGGCCGTCGTCAGCTGGGTGAGGCCGGTGGCGTGGTAGCCCTGGGTCTGGAACAGGTCGGCGGCGGTGTCGAGCATCCGCTGCCGCGTGTCGGTGCGGCGAACCATGAGCAGACCTTAACCCGAACTATGACGACCGGTCTAGTGAATTCGCGGCTCGGTAAGGTCGTGCCCATGGGCAACCCGACCGGTCAGCAGTTCGAGATCACCCGCGGCAACGCGCGCGCCGTCGTCACCGAAATCGGTGCCGGGTTGCGTGCGTTCGAAGTCGGCGGCGTGCCGTACGTCGAGGAGTTCCCCGAGGACGCGAAGCCGCCGTTGGGCGCGGGGCAGGTGCTGCTGCCCTGGCCGAACCGCACCAAGGGCGGCCGGTGGACGTTCCAGGGGGAGGAGCAGCAGCTCGAGATCACCGAGGAGGCGCGCGGCAACGCCATCCACGGCCTGACCCGCCACCTCGAGTGGGAGCTGGTGGAGCACGCCGAATCGTCGATCACCCTGGCCGTCGACGTCGCGGTGCAGCCCGGCTGGCCGGTGCCGCTGCGCGCGACCGTCACCTACGAGCTCGCGCCGCGCGAACTGACCGTCACCCACGAAATCCGCAACGAGGGCGAGCAGCCGATCGGGGTCGGGGTCGGCACGCACCCGTACTTCCGGATCGGTGACGTCCCGACCGACGAGCTGACGCTGACGCTGCCCGCCAGCCGCGTCCGGCCGTCGCTGCCGGACGAGCAGATGCCGTACGCGCCGGAGCAGGACGTCGAAGGCACGGAGTACGACTTCCGCGCCGGCCGCGTGCTGGCGGGGGTCAACCTGGATACGGCGTTCGGCGGCCTGGCCGCGGCCGAGGACGGCACCCACCACATCGTCCTCAGCCACGAAGGCCAGGAGCTGCTGGTCTGGACCGGCCCGGACTTCCACTGGGCGCAGGTGTTCACCCCGGACGACCTGAACGGCCGCGGCCGCGCGGTCGCGATCGAGCCGATGACCTGCCCGGCCGACGCGCTCAACACCGGCACCGACCTCGTCGAGCTGGCGCCGTCGGCGTCGTGGTCGGGCAGCTGGGGCATCCGGGTCCGGTGACGCCGCTGCGCCTGGACGCCGCCGACGCGGGCGAAGTCCTGACGCTGCAACGCGCGGCGTACGTGACGGAGGCTCGCGCGCACGGCGACCTGGACCTGCCGCCGTTGCTGGAGACCCTGGAGCAGACGCGGGCGGCGCTGGCCGGCCTGTCCTGGGGGATCCGCGAGGCGGGCCGCCTGGTGGCGTCGGTGCGCCTGACCGTGACCGGGCCGGTCGGGGTGATCGGCAGGCTGGTGGTCGCCCCGGACCGGCAGGGCGCCGGCCTGGGCGGCGGTCTGCTGCGGTTCGCGGAGGCGGCGGCTCCGCCGGAGGTGACGCTGTTGCGGCTGTTCACCGGCTCGAAGAGCGTGGGGCCGCTGCACCTGTACGCGAAGAACGGGTACCGGGAGACGCACCGGACGCCGGAGAACAACCACGAGCTGGTGCACCTGGAGAAGGCCCGCGTGCGCGTCCCCGGGTGAGTTCGTTAGCGTGGCGAACTATGGCGAAGGCAATTGTCGGGGGCTATGTCGTCCCCATCGACGGTGATCCCATCGACGGCGGCACGGTCCTGATCGACGGCGGCAAGATCGTCGCGATCGGCACCGAGGCCGACGTCGACATCCCGGAGGACGCCGAACTGGTCGACGCGGCCGGCACCTGGGTGCTGCCCGGCTTCATCGACGCCCACGCCCACCTCGGCGTCCACGAGGACGGCGAAGGCTGGGCCGGCAACGACACCAACGAGATGACCGACCCGAACGGCGCCCGGTTCCGCGCGGTCGACGGCATCGACCCGTACGAGCCCGGCTTCGACGACGCGCTGGCCGGTGGCGTGACGAGCGTCGTCATCAAGCCCGGCTCGGGCAACCCGATCGGCGGCCAGACGATCGGCGTCAAGACGTGGGGCCGCAGCATCCTCGACATGACGTTCGCCGAGCACGTCAGCGTGAAGAGCGCGCTCGGCGAGAACCCGAAGCGTGTGTACGGCGACAAGAAGCAGACGCCGTCGACACGCCTGGGCGTGGCGGCCATCCTGCGCGAGGCCTTCACGAAGGCCCGCAACTACCAGGCGAAGCGCGCGCACGCGGAGTCCGAGGGCAAGCCGCACGAGGTCGACCTGACGCTGGAGACGCTGGCGAAGGTCCTCGACGGCGAGCTGTACTGGGACCAGCACGTCCACCGCGCGGACGACATCGTCACGGCGATCCGGCTGGCCGACGAGTTCGGCTACAAGCTGGTGATCAACCACGGCACCGAAGGCCACCTGATCGCGGACCTGCTGGCCGAGCGGGACGTCCCGGTCATCCTGGGCCCGCTGTTCACCACGAAGTCCAAGGTCGAGCTGCGCAACCGGACGCTGCGTTCGGCGGGCATCCTGGCCCGCGCGGGTGTCCGGATCGCCATCACCACGGACCACCCGGTGATCCCGATCAACTTCCTCGTGTACCAGGCGGCCCTGGCGGTCAAGGACGGCCTCGACCCGGCGACGGCCCTGCGGTCGCTGACGATCAACCCGGCGTTGATGCTGGGCCTCGACGGGCAGATCGGGTCACTGAAGCCGGGTCTGGACGCCGACGTGGTGCTGTGGTCGGGCGACCCGCTGGACGTCATGAACCGGGCGCTGCGCGTGTTCGTGCGCGGCGACGAGGTTTACCACTTCGACGAGTCACTGGGCGAGGGCGTGTCGAAGGACCGCCGGTACCGGGAGACTCGCTGAGGTTCGGGCGGCACGCCGGTGACCGGGCGGTTCCGGCGTGCTGCCCGTCTGTTCACCCGGAGAGTCACCCGAGGAGCGCGTCCAGGTCGAGCACGACCGGGAACGGGATGTCGGCGGTGAAGGTGCCGGTGACCGCCGGCGCGTCGAGGTAGCCGGACGGCCCGGCCCGGCACGCGACCAAGGACACCGGCTCGGCGATGTCGACGATCCAGTAGTGCGGGATGCCCGCGTCGGCGTACTCGTCGTGCTTGACCTGGTAGTCGGTGCGCTTGGAGTCCGGGGCCACGACCTCGGCGACGACCAGGACTTCGTCGGCGCGGAACAGCCCGTCGCCGCGGGTGGTGGCGGCCCAGCCGACGATCAGCAGGTCCGGCCGGCGGGCGAAGCCGGGTTCGCCGCGCGGCGCGAGGCACAGGTCCAGGTCGTTGCGGACGACGAACGCGAGCCCGCGCGGCAGCTGCCGCTCGAGCTGGCCGGCCAGCAGGCAGACGGCGACGTCGTGGCGGCGGCCGGAGCCGGGCGAGGTCACCAGGCGGCCTTCCACCAGCTCGGTGAAACCGGCGCCGCCGAGCGCCGCGTACTCCTCGATGGTCAGCAGATGACCGGTCATCACCCCACGTTAACCGTCGCGCACGGGGGACAGCCCTCGCTGGATCGGGTCATGCCTGCTTCAGCTCGCGCGCGATGACCACCCGCTGGATCTGGTTCGTCCCCTCGAAGATCTGCGGCACCTTCGCCTCGCGCATGTACCGCTCCACCGGGAAGTCGCGCGTGTACCCGGCCCCGCCGAGGACCTGCACGGCGTCCGTCGTCACCTTCATCGCGCCGTCCGTCGCCACCAGCTTGGCGATCGACGCCTGGCGCTTGAACGGCATCCCGCGGTCGCGCCGCCGGGCCGCGTCCAGGTACAGCGCGCGGGAGGCCTCCACCGTCGCAGCCATGTCCGCCAGCAGGAACTCCACGCCCTGGAGGTCGATGATCGGACGGCCGAACTGCGAGCGCCCCTTCGCGTACGCCACCGCTTCGTCCAGCGCCGCTTGGGCCAGGCCGACCGCGCAGGCCGCGATCCCGAGCCGTCCCGAGCTCAGCGACGACAGCGCGATCCGGAGCCCGTCGCCCGCCGAGCCCAGCAGCCGCTCGGCCGGGACCCGGGCGCCGTCGAAGACCAGCTGGGCCGTCGGCGAGCCGGTCAGGCCCATCTTGCGCTCGCGGGGAGCCGCCGAGAGGCCTTCGGTGGCGCCGTCGACCAGCAGGCAGGAGATCTCCTGCTCGCCCGTGCGGACCATGGTCGTGTAGAAGTCCGCCACCCCCGCGTGGGTGATCCACGCCTTGGTGCCGTTGACGACGTAGTCCGAGCCGTCGAGACGCGCCCGCGTCGAGAGCGCCGCCGCGTCCGAGCCCGCCTGCGTCTCCGACAGCGCGTACGCGCCCAGCAGCGACCCTTCGAGCATGTCCGGCAGCCACCGGTCGCGCTGCTCCTCGGTGCCGTACTCCGCCAGGGCGTAGCAGGACATCGTGTGCACCGACAGGCCGACGCCGACCGTCATCCACGCCGTCGCGATCTCCTCGAGAACCTGCAGGTATACCTCGTACGGCACCTCGCCGCCGCCCCAGCGCCCGCTGTAGGGCAGGCCCAGCAGACCGGACTTCCCCAGCAGGCGGAACTGCTCGCGCGGGAACTGCTCGGCTTCCTCGGCCGCCGCCGCGCGCGGGGCGAGTTCGTCGCGCGCGATTTCCCTGGTCAGCGCGACGAGCTCCTCGGCCTCGGAGTTCGGCAGCAGGCGTTCGGCGGGCATCGTTGTCCTCCAAAGCGGTACTGAAAACAGTACTGACGATCCGCTCAGAGTACAGTACGACGGGTCTGGGTGGCCGGAAGACGTAGGAGATAGTGAGCCGATGCGCCCCGCACCCCGCCGACGGCCGACAGCTCGCCAGCGCGCCCTGCTCGCCGACCTCGAGGCGCTCTTCCTGGCCGAGGGCTTCGCCGCCTTCACCCTCGACGACCTCGCCGGCCGCCTGCGCTGCTCGAAGTCGACGCTCTACGCGCTCGCGCCCAGCAAGGAGCAGCTCGCCGTCAAGGTCGTCACCCAGTTCTTCCGCGGGGCGGCGGAGCGGATCGAGGAGCGCATCGCCGGGATCGACGACGCCCGGAAGCTCATCGGCGAATACCTGGCCGGCGTCGCCGAGCACCTCAACCGGGCGTCCGCGGCCTTCATGCGCGACCTCGCGGAGTTCGGGCCCACCCGGGACGCCTACCAGCTCAACAGCCGGTTCGCCGCGACCCGGCTCCGGCAGTTCATCGACAAGGGGGTCGCCGAAGGGGTGTTCCGGGACGTCCACGCCCGCCTGGTGGCCGAGATGACCGGGCTGATCATCGAGGGCATCCAGACCGGCGTGCTCGCCCAGCGGACCGACGTCTCCGACGCCGACGCGTTCACCGCTTTGGGGGAACTGCTGCTCGGGGGGCTCGACAAATAGCGGACAGGAATTGTCAGCCCCGGGTCAATTAAACTCCCCGCGTGATCGTCGTAGGCGGAGAAGCTCTGGTCGACCTGGTTCCCGGCGACCCCCTGGATTCCACTGTGGACGGTGGGCTGCGCGCGCTGCTGCCGCGGCTCGGCGGCGGCCCGTACAACGTCGCGCTGGCCGCCGGCCGGCTCGGCGTGCCGGCGGCGTTCCTCTCGCGCGTCTCGACCGACCGCTTCGGCGAAGCGATGGTCGAGCGGCTGCACGCCTCCGCCGTCGACACTTCGCTGCTGCAGCGCGGCGACGAGCCGACGACGCTGGCCGTCGTGGCGCTCGACGCGAAGGGTGCCGCGCGCTACACCTTCTACGTCGAGGGCACCGCCGACCGGCTGGTCGCCGATCCGGGGCCGCTGGCCGAGGGTGTGACAGCGCTCTCACTCGGCACGCTCGGCATGGTGCTGGAGCCCGGCGCTTCGGCGTACGAAGCGATGCTGCGGCGCGAAGCGGCCCGCGGCGTGCTGACCGTGCTGGACCCCAACATCCGCGAGGCGCTCATCAGCGACCCGGCCGCCTACCGCGCCCGGTTCGCGTCCTGGCTGCCGGACGTCCGGCTGCTGAAGGTCTCCGACGACGACGCCGCCTGGCTCACCGGCGGCGCGGACCCGGTCGCCGCCGCGAAGACGTGGATCGAGTCCGGTGTGGACGCCGTGGTGCTGACCCGGGGCGCCGACGGGCTCTCGGTGATCACCGCCGCAGGTGAGCTGGCCCACGTGCCGTCGCGCAAGGTCACCGTGGTCGACACCATCGGCGCGGGCGACACCGTGCACGGCGCGCTGCTGGCCTGGCTGCACACCCACGAGACCACCGACCTGGCGTCCCTCGACGCCGGCGCGTGGCGCGAGGCACTCACCTTCGCGGCGAAAGCGGCGTCGATCACCGTGTCGCGCAGCGGGGCGGAACCGCCCACGTCCGCCGATCTGGCGGCCACCGTGTGAACCTGGTCCCAAAGGGGGCCCCAGGAGCAACGTCACCGCTGCGCGGAGGCAGGTTTCTCGACTAACGTTGAGGGGCATTCTTCATACCCCAGCGGGGCGGTGTGCAGCGAGGCGCCAGTGTTTCCTCGCGTGAACACGTGGCTACCTGTGAAACGTACAGGCGCCGCCGGCCCGTGCCCAACGTGAGAGGGACTTGCATGTCCGACGCGACGACTGCGGGGCAGTCCGGCGGCGAAACCGCGAAGCTGACCCTGCCGAGTGGCGAGCACGAGTTCAAGATCGTCCACCCGGTCGAGGGCGCGCCCGGGATCGAGCTGGGCAAGCTGCTGGCGCAGACGGGGTACATCACCTACGACCCCGGTTTCGTCAACACCGGTGCCGCGTCGTCCGCCATCGCCTACATCGACGGTGACGCCGGCATCCTCCGGTACCGCGGGTACCCGATCGAGCAGCTGGCCGAGAAGTCGACCTTCGTCGAGGTCTCCTACCTGCTGATCTACGGCGAGCTGCCGACCGAGACCCAGCTGGCCGACTTCACCGAGAAGATCCAGCGCCACACGCTGCTGCACGAGGACCTCAAGGCGTTCTTCAGCGGCTTCCCGCGCGACGCGCACCCGATGCCGGTGCTGTCCAGCGCGGTGTCCGCGCTGTCGACCTTCTACCAGGACTCGCTCGACCCGTTCGACGAGCCGAACGTCGAGCTGTCGACCATCCGGCTGCTGGCCAAGGTCCCGACCCTGGCCGCGTACGCGTACAAGAAGTCCGTCGGCCAGCCGCTGCTGTACCCGGACAACTCGCTCGGCCTGGTCGAGAACTTCCTCCGGATGACCTTCGGCTTCCCGGCCGAGCCGTACGACGTCGACCCGGACGTCGTCAAGGCGCTCGACCTGCTGTTCATCCTGCACGCCGACCACGAGCAGAACTGCTCGACCTCGACCGTGCGCCTGGTCGGGTCGTCCGAGGCGAACCTGTTCGCCTCGATTTCGGCCGGCATCAACGCGCTCTTCGGCCCGCTGCACGGCGGTGCGAACGCGGCCGTCCTCGACATGCTCGAGGGCATCCAGGCCGACGGCGGCGACGTCGCCAAGTTCGTCGAGCGCGTGAAGAACAAGGAAAAGGGCGTGAAGCTGATGGGCTTCGGGCACCGGGTCTACAAGAACTACGACCCGCGCGCGAAGATCATCAAGAGCACCGCGGACGAGATCCTCGGCAAGCTGAAGGGCGGCGACCAGCTGCTCGACATCGCGAAGAAGCTCGAGGAAACCGCGCTGTCCGACGACTACTTCGTCGAGCGGAAGCTGTACCCGAACGTGGACTTCTACACCGGCCTGATCTACCGGGCGCTGGGCTTCCCGACGAAGTTCTTCACGGTGCTGTTCGCGCTGGGCCGGCTCCCGGGCTGGATCGCGCACTGGCGCGAGATGATCAACGACCCGGCCACCAAGATCGGCCGCCCGCGGCAGATCTACACCGGCCACGCTTCGCGGGACTACACCCCGATGTCGGAGCGCTGATTCGATTCAAGCGAACGTCCCGCCGTGCACCCGCACGGCGGGACGTTTACGTTTACCGTCGTGACTCGAGAAGCGCCGGTCGTCCTGTGGTTCCGCCGCGACCTGCGGCTGGGCGACCACGCCGCCCTGCTGGAGGCGTCGCGCCACAGCAAGCACGTCCTCGCGTTGTACGTCCTCGACGAGGCGCTGCTGAAGCCCGGCGGTGCCCCGCGTGCGGCCTTCATGTCCGGGTGCTTGGAGAAGCTGAACGAGCAGCTCGGCGGGCGGCTGATGCTGGTGCACGGCGAGCCAGCCGTCGAGGTCGTCCGCGCGGCGCGCGAAATCGGGGCGGCCGCGGTGCACGTCAGCGCCGACACCGGGCCGTACGGCCGCCGCCGCGACGCGTCCGTGGCGAAAGCGCTGGCGGAGCAGAACATCGACTGGGTCGAGACCGGCTCGCCGTACGCCGTGACGCCGGGCCGCGTCACCAAGCCGGACGGCAGCCCGTACCGCGTCTTCACGCCGTTCTTCCGCGCCTGGACCGCACACGGGTGGCACTCACCCGCGGACACCGGACCGTCCCTTGTGGACTGGGTGTCGCCGTCCCGCTCCTTGGCGGTTCCGCGCGCGCCGAAGGTTTCCGCTGTGCTGCCCGAGCCCGGTGAGCGGGCCGCGCTCGACGTCTGGCACGCGTTCCTGCGCGACGGCATCGACTCCTACGACGAGGACCGCGACCGGCCGGACCGCGAAGGGACCACGCGCCTTTCGCCGTACCTGCGCTGGGGCTGCATCCACCCGCGGACGATCCTGGCCGACCTGGCCGAAGACGACCGCGTGGGTGCGAAATCACTGCGCAGCGAGATCTGCTGGCGCGAATTCCACGCCGACGTCCTCTGGCACCGCCCGGAAACGGCGCGCGAGAACTACGACAAGCGGTTCGACGCGATGAAGCACGACGACGACCGCGAAGCCTTCGAGCGGTGGTGCGAAGGCCGGACGGGCTACCCGATCGTGGACGCCGGCATGCGGCAGCTGCTGGCCGAGGGCTGGATGCACAACCGGGTGCGGATGGTCGTCGCAAGCTTCCTGGTGAAGGACCTGCACCTGCCGTGGTGGCTGGGCGCCCGCCACTTCATGCGGCACCTGGTGGACGCCGATCTGGCGTCGAACCAGCTGAACTGGCAGTGGGTCGCCGGCTGCGGCACCGACGCGGCCCCGTACTTCCGCGTGTTCAACCCGACGACCCAGGGCGAGAAGTTCGACCCGAACGGCGACTACGTGCGCAAGTACGTGCCGGAGCTGCGTTCGGTGCCGGGGAAGGCGGTGCACAAGCTGAAGGACCGCCCGGCGGAGTACCCGGAGCCGATGGTCGACCACGCCCACGAACGCCAGGTGTCCTTGGAGCGGTACGCCAAGATCACGACCTGACGAGCGCCTTGACCCGCCACACGACGGCACGGGCGGGATCGCCGGTGGAGCTCGGCTCGATCCGCTCGACGGTGACGCCTTTCGGTTCGTAGGAGGTGCCCCGCCGAATCTTTGCTCGCCCAACCGGAGGTCCCCCCCCCCAGGGGACCCCCTGATTTCACGTTACCGCAGGGGTCAGACAGTTTCGGGTGGTCAGGCCGCGGCTTTCGCGTTGGCCGCGGAGTGCGAGATGTGCAGCCGTTCGGCGTCGGTCGGCGACTGCGCGGTCAGGCGTCGAGCAGTCGCGGACCTGTGCGGCCGTGCCGATCAGCGGCGCGTAGTGGGCCCGGACGTGCGTCTCGCCGAACCGGCGGATCGCCGCGACGTCGCCGGGCCCCGCCGCCCGCACCTCAGCCACGCAGGGCCTCCGACAGCTTGATCCGGCTGCCGATCCGCAGCACGCTGTTGCCGTAGATCTTCCCGCCGACCCAGGTGAGCAGGGCGATGAGCGCGACGGTCAGCGCCAGCGACAGCCCGATCTCCCAGCCCGCCGCCGCGCCCGTCGAGATGCGGGCCGGCATGAGGATCGGCGACAGCAGGGGGATCAGCGAAACGATCCTCGTCGCCGCGCCCGCCGGGTTCTGGACCAGCAGGTTGAAGCCCGCGATGAACCCGACCACCAGGATGATGTTCAGCGGCCCGACCACCGACTGGGTGTCCTCCTGCCGCGACACCAGCGACCCGAGCGCGCCATACACCGTGGCGTACAACAGGAAACCCAGCAGGTACCAGAGCAGACCCCACAGCGCCGCGCCCGTCGCGAAGCCGGACAGCGTGAACACGCCGGTCACCGACGCCGCGCCCAGCCCCACCACCGCGAGGATCACCAGCTGCGTCAGGCCGACCAGGCCGAGCCCGATCACCTTGCCCAGCAACAGCTGCCACGGCCGCACGCTGGCGAGCAGGATCTCCACGACCCGGCTCGACTTCTCCTCGACGACCCCCTGGGCGACCATCATCCCGTAGGTGATGATGCTCATGTACAGCAGGAACGCCACGACCAGCCCGACCACCAGCCGCTGCGTCTGGTCCGCCGGCTGCGGCGAGAGCGGGTCGTCCTGGACGTGGGTGCCGTGCACCCTGGTCATCACCTCGGCCGGTTCGAGCTGCGCGGACGACAGGACGCCGTCGAGCACCTGCTGCTGGGCGACCTGGTCGAGCACCCGCCGCAGCTGTTCGTCCAAAGAGGACTTGTACGTGGCGGTCAGCTGCGCCGCGCTGCCGGAGACGAGCGCGTCGACGTCGCCGTTCTCGACCTTTTCCCGGCCCTCCGCCGGATCGGTGACGACGACCGTGCTGATCTCGCGGCCGGCCAGCGCCGCTTCGGTCTGCAGCTGGCGGGCGATCCCGATCGCCTGGCCGGTCAGCCCGACGGTGTTCTTGTCCGACGAGCCGGCCAGCGACGTCTGGAAGAAGACGTAACCCAGCAGCAGCACCAGCAGCACACCGGTGCCGACCACGAACGACCGCGTGCGCAGCCGCGTGTTCAGCTCGCGCTTGGTCACGAGCCAGACGGCCCGTCGGCCACTCAGCGTCCTCATCGTGGTTCCCCCTTCTCGGACACGGCGTCGCGGAACAGCTCGGTGAGCGACCGGCGACGGCGGCTGAACTCGGTGACCGGGCCGGTCGCCAGCGCGGCGGCGAGCACGGCCTGGTCGTCCGCGCCCGGGTCGAGGTCGAGCACGGTGGTGGCGCCGTGCTGCTCCAGCACGCGCACGCCGGGCAGGCCCGCGGCCCAGCCGAGGTGCGCGGACGGCGCCGTCACGACGAGCTTGCTGCGCGCGCCCGCGGTCAGTTCGGCGACCGTGCCGACGGCGACCATGCGGCCGCCGCGGATGATCCCGACCCGGTCGCACAGCCGCTCGACGAGGTCGAGCTGGTGGCTGGAGAACACGACCGGCACGCCCGCGGCGGCCTTCTCCCGCAGGACGCCGCTCATCACGTCGACGGCGAGCGGGTCGAGGCCGGAGAAGGGTTCGTCGAGCACCAGCACCGCGGGGTCGTGCACCAGCGCCGCGGCGAGCTGGACGCGCTGCTGGTTGCCGAGGGACAGCTTCTGCACCTCGTCCTTGCGGCGTTCGGCCAGCCCGAGCCGGGTGATCCAGGTTTCGGCGTTGCGGTGGGCTTCGTTCGTGTCCAGGCCGTGCAGCTCGGCGAGGTAGACGAGCTGGTCGAGGACCTTCATCTTCGGGTACAGCCCGCGTTCCTCCGGCATGTAGCCGATGCGCGTGCGGGTCTCGTGCGTGATCGGTTCGCCGTCGAAGCGCACCTGACCACCGTCGGCGGCCAGCACGCCCAGCGCGATCCGCATGGTGGTGGTCTTGCCGGCCCCGTTGCTGCCGACGAACCCGAACAGCTCGCCGGCGCGGACGTCGAAGGTGACGCCGTCCAGCGCGACCTTGGCGCCGTAGCGCTTGGAGATCCGGTCGATCTCCAGTGTCCCCTCAGGCATGCCCGATCGCCTCCTCGAAGTCCGCGGGGTCGTCGTCCGGCAGCGACCAGCCCAGCAGGATCGGCGGGATGGTCGTGCCGGTGACGAGCAGCGCGGACAGCATCATCGCCCCGCGCGAGCCGCCGTCCTCCGTGCCGGCGATCAGCAGGCAGTAGAAGACCGCGATGACCATCAGGTAGCTGAGGATCTGGTAGGCGGTGTAGGTGACGCGGTGGCGCCATTCGCGCTCGCGCTCGTCGAGCAGGCGGGAGAAGCCACCGCACATCACGCCGGTCAGGGTGCGCAGCAGCACGAACGCGCTCCCGCCGACGAGGATCCCGGTCAGCCACAGCACGGGGAAGACCCAGGTGTCCCCGACGCGGAAGCCGGCGGCGCCGCCGATCAGCACGAGGTCGGCGGCGACGAGAACGACCGCGAGCGGCCGCCGGTGCCGCCGGTTGCGCCACGCGGTCAGCTGCTGAGCGCGGCGGCGTTCCTTGGCTTCCAGCTTGTCGAGCCGGCGTTCCCAGTAGGCCGCGAACCGGCCGGTCGGTACGGTCATGCTCCCCCCTCGCGGTAGACCTGGGTCGAAAGCGGCGTGAACGGTTCGCGACTGAAGACGGCCTCGACGGGTAGGTCGAACACCGCGCAGATCCGGAACGCCAGATCCAGGCTCGGATAGTGGTCACCCCGCTCGAGGGCGCCGATGGTCTGCGGATTGACATCAACGGCCCCGGCAAGGGCGGCTCGGGTCATCCCGCGCTCGGCCCGGAGCACGGGAAGCCGGTTGTAGATCGGCAGCTCCTTGCCGCGTCTGACCGGACTCATGAACGTACTGTTGCAAAAACCCAACGAGAGGTCAACTTAAGAGAACATCAAGGCGAGTTGTGCACAGGGTGGTCGACTTGTGGACAACCAGGGCCGCTGGAGGCTTTTCGACGGTTCCGGTCGGGGGTGGGCGATAGAATGGACTTGGGGACGCCCCCCTGGGAGTGGCGGGGGCTGTGTTGGCTGGCGGGGGCTGTGTTGGCTGGCGGGGGCTGTGTTGGCTGGCGGGGGCTGTGCCGGCTGGCGGGGGCTGTGCCGGCTGGCGGGGGCTGTGCCGGCTGGCGGGGGCTGTGCCGGCTGGCGGGGGCTGTGCCGGCTGGCGGGGGCTGTGCCGGCTGGCGGGGGCTGTGCCGGCGGGATCAGCCCAACCCCGCCAGCGATTTGTCGACCAGTTCCGCCACCCGCTCCCGCGCCGCCTCGGCGTCCGACGGGATCAACGCCAGCCGCGTCCGGCGTTCCAGTACGTCCTCGACGTCGAGCGCTCCTTCGTTGCGGACCGCCCACACCACCTCGGCCGCCGTGATCTCCGTGGCCGGTCCGATCGGGGCCGCGAACTCCGCGTCCAGCTCGCCCAGCGCCGCCACCCGCGGGGCCTCCGTGCCGTACCGGGCCACCATCCGGGGCGGGGCGTCCACCAGGGACAACTCCGCCCGGGGCGCCGCGCCCAGCAACGGCAGCCGCGCCGTCCGGCAGGGTGCTGCGGGAAGCCCGGCCGAACGCACCGCCGCGTCGACCGCGTCCTCGGCCATGCGGCGGTACGTCGTCAGCTTGCCGCCGACCACCGTCAGCAGCCCGTCCGATCCCGCCAGGACCGCGTGCTTGCGCGACAGGTCCGCCGACCGGCCCCCGCCTTCGACCAGCGGGCGCAACCCCGCGTAGGAACCCGCGACGTCGGCCCGGGTCAACGGCCGGGCGAGCACCGAGGACGCCAGCGACAACAGGAAGTCCACATCGGACGGAGGCACGTCCGGCACCGGCGGGATCGGGCCGGAGACCGGCTCGTCCGTCAGTCCCAAGTAGACGCGGCCGTCCGGCTGGGGCAGCAGGAACACGAACCGGTTCGTCTCCCCGGGCACGCCGATGTTCACCGACGACGTCCCCATCTGCACCGTCCCCGGCGCCAGTACCAGGTGCGATCCCAGCGACGGCCGCAGCCGCACCGCGCCCGTCAGCGTGCCCGCCCACACCCCCGTCGCGTTGATCACCTGGCGCGCGTGGATGTCCACAGTGGAACCCGAGAGGGCGTCGCGCGCCGTGACCCGGTCCGCCGTGAGCGAAGACGCCGACAGCCGCGTGAGGATGCGCGCGCCGAACGACGCCGCCGTGCGGGCGAGCGTGACCACCAATCGGGCGTCGTCGACCAACGCGCCGTCGTAAGCCAGCAACGCGCCGCGCAAGCCGGTGGCCGAGAGGCCGGGCGCCAGGGCCAACGCGAGCGCGGGCGGGATCGAACGCGGCCGCGGCAGCACCGAAGACGGCGTGCGCGCCGCCCGGCGCAGCACGTCGCCCGCGTGCAGGCCGGCCGCGATCACCCGCTCCTGGACGCGGGATGTGCTGGGGTACAACGGGAACAGCTGGGGCATCGCGCGCGTGAGGTGCGGGGCCGTCCGCGTCATCATGACGCCGCGCTCGACCGCGCTCTCGTGCGCCAAGCCGAGTTCGCCGTGCGCCAGGTACCGCAGGCCGCCGTGCACCAGCTTCGATGACCAGCGGGACGTCCCGAACGCCAGGTCGTGCGCCTCCACCAGCGCCACCGACAGGCCCCGCGAAGCCGCGTCCAGCGCGATACCCGTGCCGGTGACACCGCCGCCGACCACGACGACGTCCACGCGCTCGCCCGAGGCCAGCTCGGCGAGCTCGCGTTCGCGGCGCCGCGCGTTGAGCGAGCCGGACGTCATGGCCGCAACGCCGCGTCGAGCACGTGCGTGAACTCGGCCATCAGCGCCGCCTCGTCGACGTCCGCCGTGGCCGGCCGCAGCGAAAACGCGAAGGATTGCACCACCAGCAGCACCGAACGGGACTGCACGGCGACCGGCGCCCGCCGGATCGAGCCGTCGTGGTGGCCGGCCTCCAGGAGCTGGTGCAGCGCCTGCTCGGCGAACTTCTGCGTCGCGCCGAGCCGCTCCACGATGTACGGGAGCACCAGCTCGGGGTCGACGTCGAGCAGCGTGCGGAACAGCGGGTCGGCCGACAGCGCGCGGACCCCGGCCGCCGCGATGAGGACCAGCCGGTCGCGGCTGTGCGCGGCGTCCGCGCCGCCTTCGCTCGCCGTGCGCAGCAACCCGCTGAACTCGCGGGTCATCAGGGCGGCGAGCACGCTGCGGACGTCGGGGAAGCGACGGTAGACCGTCATCCGGCTGACGCGGGCGGTGCGGGCGATTTCGGCGAGTGTGGTGCGGCGCACACCGACGGCCAGCACGCACGAGCGCGCGGCGTCGAGCAGCACGTCATCGGCCACCCGGGTCGCCGTCTGGCGGCTGCGGGTGTCCGCGAGCGCGGAGGAGCTCGCCGTCTGCGTGGTGTGACGTTTTACGTCCATATGTCACACTGTAGTCGTGAACGCTCTCATTGACCACCGCCTCCGCCGGTCCTGGACCGCGGAAGCCGCCGGCGCCGCCCCGCTGCCCGCGCGGGCAGTCAAGTGGCTTGAACAGCGTATCGGTCCGGTCGCCCCCGCTGCCGCCCCCGCACGCGAAATGCCGGTGGAAATACCGTCCCCGAAACTGGCCGAACCTGCTGTGGAAGCGCTCGCGAAGGTGGTCGGCGCGGAAAACGTGCTGGTCGACGCCTCGGCGCGGCTGGAGCGGGCGACCGGGCTGTCCTACCTCGACCTGCTGCGCCGCCGTTCGCCGTCGGCGGAGTTCCCGGTGCCCGACGCCGTCGTGCTGCCCGCGGACCCGGCCGAGGTCCAGGCGGTGCTCGACGTCTGCGTCCAGCACGACGTCGGGGTCGTCCCCTTCGGCGGCGGCACGTCGGTGGTCGGCGGCGTGGCCGCGCTGAGCGGCGAAAAGACGTCGGTGATCGCGCTCGACCTGGTCCGGCTCGACGCGCTGGTGTCGGTGGACGCCGGGTCGCGCATCGCCGTCCTGCAGGCGGGCGTCCGCGGACCCGAGGCCGAGCGGCTCCTCGGCGAGCACGGCCTGACGCTGGGGCACGTCCCGCAGTCGTACGAGCGCGCCACGATCGGCGGCTTCGCGGCGACGCGCTCGGCGGGCCAGGCGTCGTCGGGTTACGGGCGCTTCGAGGACATGGTGACCGGCCTGCGGCTGGCCACCCCGCGCGGCGAGTGGAAGCTCGGCGTCGCCCCGGCGTCCGCGGCCGGGCCGGACCTGCGCCAGCTCGCGGTCGGCAGCGAGGGAACACTCGGCGTCATCACCGAAGTCGCGCTGCGCGTGCGGCCGGCGCCGCGGGTCCGGCGGTACGAGGGGTACGCGCTGCCGGGCTGGGCGGCCGGCGCCGAAGCGGTGCGTGACCTCGCGCAGCACCACGCGCTCGCCGACGTCACCCGGCTGTCCGATGTGGACGAGACCGAGGTTTCCCTCGCGCTGAACGCGAGCTTGAAGACGGCGGCGCTGCGCCGCTACCTGGCCGCGCGGGGCGTGTCGCGGCCGTGCTTCCTCATCGTGGGCTGGGAAGGCACCGCGCACGACGTGGCGCTGCGCCGCCGTGAGACGGTCCGCCGGCTGAAGGCCGCGGGAGCTGTCCGCGTCGGCAAGGCGCTCGGCGAGTCGTGGCGGCACGGCCGGTTCGCTGGGCCGCGGCAGCGGGACACGTTGCTGGACATGGGAATCTGCGTCGAAACACTCGAAACGGCCGCGTACTGGTCCAATGTGGACGAGCTGCGCGACGACGTCCGCGCGGCGCTGACGGCCGCACTCGGCCGGGCGATCATCATGTGCCACATCTCGCACGCGTACGAAACGGGGGCGTCGCTGTACTTCACCGTGCTGACGGCCCGCGACGGGACCGACCCGGTCGGCCAGTGGCAGCGCGCCAAGGCGGCGGCCTGCGAGGCGATCACCGGACTGGGCACGATCTCGCACCACCACGCCGTCGGCGTCGACCACGCGCCCTACCTGAGCGCGGAAATCGGCTCGCTGGGCGTCGAAGTGCTGCGGGCGGCCAAGTCCGCGGTGGACCCGACCGGGATCCTCAACCCGGGAAAGCTGGTGTGACGACTTCGCAGGGCACGCCGTGGCCGTCGGCGGCGACGCCTTCGAGCTTCGCCGCCTCGGCCTGCGGGACGTCGGACGTGCGCACCGGCACGCCGTCGACCAGCAGCGGGTAGCGGATCGGCGCGGCGCCGACGTAGGTGTGCACCTCGGTCAGCCGGGTGCCGTCTTCGAGCGTGATGCCGGGTTCGGTGAGCCGGGCCAGGTGGTAGCGGGTGCCGCGGCCTTCGCAGCGGTCCAGGACCGCCAGCTGCTCCGGCGTCACGAACCAGACGGCGTGGTCTTCGACGCCGTCCAGCGCGGTGAGGGTGGCCGGGCGCTGGTCGTCGACCACCCGGAAACCGGCCGCCCACACGGCGGCGAGCCCGGCGCAGCGCGCGTGCGCCACGACGACCGGGCCCGCCAACCCGAGCCGCGCCCGCAGCCAGGTGATCTTCGACGGGTTCGCGTTCGAGCCGTAGGCCAGCACGGCCAGCCGCTCGCGCCAGCCCTCGGGCGCGGTGTCGAGCGGGTGCCCGACGCCGTCGACGTGCACGAACGAGTGACCCGGCCGGGTGCCCGGGTAGGGCTCGGCCGGGTACTCGTCGTCGGTGAACAGGGTCAGAACGTCACCACGCTGCGCAGGACGTCACCGTGGTGCATGCGCTCGAAGGCCTGCTCGACGCCGTCGACGCCGATCCGCTCGGTGACGAACTTGTCCAGCGGCAGCCGGCCCTGCAGGTAGAGGTCGACGAGCATCGGGAAGTCGCGGCTCGGCAGGCAGTCGCCGTACCACGACGACTTGAGCGAGCCGCCGCGCGAGAAGAAGTCGATCAGCGGCAGGTCGTCGAGCCGCATCTCCGGCGTCGGGACGCCGACGAGCACGACCGTGCCGGCCAGGTCGCGTCCGTAGAACGCCTGCCGCCAGGTTTCGGGGCGGCCGACGGCGTCGATGACGACGTCCGGGCCGAACCCGCTGGTGGCGTCCTGCATGGCTTCGACGACCTGCGCTTCGCTGAGGCCCTTGCTGTTGACGGTGTGCGTCGCGCCGAAGTCCTTTGCCCAGGCGAGCTTCCGGTCGTCCGTGTCGATCGCGACGATCGTGGTGGCCCCGGCCAGCTTGGCGCCGGCGATGGCGGCGTCCCCGACCCCACCGCAGCCGATGACGGCGACCGAGTCCCCGCGCGTGACGGCGCCGGTGTTGATGGCCGCGCCCAGCCCGGCCATGACCCCGCAGCCGAGCAGCCCGGCGACGGCGGGCTCGGCGGCCCGGTCGACCTTCGTGCACTGTCCGCTGTGGACGAGCGTCTTCTCGAGGAAGGCACCGATGCCGAGGGCGGGCGAGAGCTTGGTGCCGTCCTGGAGCGTCATGGGCTGGGCGGCGTTGAAGGTGGAGAAGCAGTACCACGGCTTGCCGCGCCTGCAGGCCCGGCAGGTGCCGCAGACGGCGCGCCAGTTGAGGATGACGTAGTCGCCGGGTTCGAGATCGGTGACACCTTCGCCGACGGCCTCGACGACCCCGGCGGCCTCGTGGCCGAGCAGGAACGGGAAGTCGTCGTTGATCCCGCCTTCGCGGTAGTGCAGGTCGGTGTGGCAGACCCCGCAGGCCTGCACGTTCACGACGGCTTCGCCGGGACCGGGATCGGGCACGAGGACGGTCTCCAGCGAGACGGGCTCGCCCTTCGCCCGCGAAACGACCCCCTGGACCTCGTAGGGCATTCGAACCACCTTCCCGCTGCGCTGCTGGTCTTCCGCAGCTAATCACGGATCACGCGGAGATGGCGACATCCGCATGAGTGAGGTTCGTGCAACGTGTTGCGCTCTACGCAACTGTGGCGCGCCAGGCGGCGACGGCTCGGAGGTCTGGGCCGGTGAGGCCCGCGCTCGCCTCGACGGTGTGCAGCAGCGCCGGCGCGGGGTGGTGCCTCGCGACCCAGGCCCGGTCGGCGTCGGTGGTCTCGTCGTCGATCCAGGGGAACGGGCGGTCTGCCGCCCAGGCAGCGATGGGTTCGGTCTTCCAGTGCAGGCCGGGACGGAGGACGTCGTCGCCGGAGAAGTCCAGCACCGGCAGCGGCGGCAGGCCCAGCAGCGGGGCGATGCACTCGTTGGCGTCCGCCAGCCACGTCGTGGCCCAGACGAGCTCGCAGCCGAGGCCGAGCAACCGCGGGCCGAGGCTCGGATCGACCCGGGACAGCAGCGGATTGCCCAGGTCGGCGTCGGTGAAGGTGGCGTACTGGCCGGAACTGCGCCCGAACGGGATCAGCGGACCGTCGACGTCGAGGAACAGCAGCGGGCGGCGCATGGTCCCCGCAGTCTGGCACGGCGGATCGACGGCGCAGGAGATGGTGCGCCGGGTGCGCGGGCAGCGCGGGCGGGTTCCTTCGTGCGGAGTTCCCCGGCAGCCGCGGCGAGCAGCGCGCATCTCGGGCGTGGGGCACGGAGTCCCGCGGCGGCCGCGGCGTGCGACCGGTTCTCCCCGGGCATGGCGCACGGTCGGTCGCTTCCGGGCACCGCTGGATGCTGGGCGGTGCCCGGTCGTCGAGCGGGACCGCGGCGACCCCAGGCCCGAGTCGCCACTCCCGGATGACCCGCTGCTGGGTGACCACGGCTGCGCGGGGGCCCGCGAGGCAGCGGCCTCGCCCAGGCGATCAAGCGCGCGAGGCCGGCCTCCGGCCCCGGTTTCCAGCTTACCGACCACCACCGACAGTTCCGGGCGGCTCGGGGAGCGCCATCGACGCCAGCTTCGCCGGGTCCGTCACCGACGCGATGCTCACGATCCGCCCCGCCGCCACCGTGAACGCCACCACCGACATCGGTGTCCCGTCCGCGCGCCACGCCACCACTCCCGGCAGGCCGCCGACGGACACCGCGCGGCCGCCGGCCGCCGCGCCGATGCGGGCGCCCGCCGCCACGTTCGTGGCGCCGAGGACCACCACCACGCCGTCCGGGGTGTCGACCGTCAGGCGGACCTCCGGGTCGAGCACGCGCAGGAGCTCCTCGAAGTCGCCGTCGCGGGCCGCCGTCAGGAACGCTTGGACCACCTCTCGCTGCGTCGGCCCGGTCGGCGGCGACGGCGTCCGGACCTTCCGGCGGGCCCGGCTCGCCAGCATCTTGGCCGCCGCCGTGGACTTGCCCAGGATCCGGGCGATCTCCTCGAACGGGACCGCGAACAGGTCGTGCAGCACGAACGCCAGCCGCTCGCTCGGGCCGAGTGACTCCAGCACCACCAGCAACGCCAGCCCCACCGAATCCGCCAGCTCCGCGTCCGCCTCCGGACCCTCGTCGACCGTCACGACGATCTCCTCGTACGCCGCCTCGGGCCGGGAGCGGCGCGATCGCAGCACGTCCAGGCTGAGCCGGCCGACCACCGTCGTGAGCCAGCCGTCGAGGTTCTCGATCGACGCCGCGTCCTGGCGCGACAGCCGCAGCCACGCCTCCTGGACCACGTCCTCGGCGTCCGCGTGCGAGCCGAGCACGCGGTGGGCCACCGCGCGCAGCCGGTCACGCTGCGCTTCGAACGCCGAAGCCAACCCGTCGGTCATGGTCGTTACCTTCCTCGCTCCCGCTCCGTCGTGGACATGACGGGCCCGGAGGGGCACAGGTAACCGATGGAGGAACGATGGAACCACGGCTCAAGACTCAACCGGCTCCCGAAGTGACCGGAGCGGTCCAGCAGCTGTTCAAGGTCGTGCACGGCGCCGGGGTCGATCCGCTGCTGCTCGAGCTGGTCCACCTGCGGGCCAGCCAGATCAACGGCTGCGCACCCTGCACCTACGCGGGTGTCCGGTCGGCGAAGCGGCAGGGCGAGACCGACGACCGGCTGCACAGCGTCGTCGCCTGGCGCGAGACGCCGTTCTTCACCGAGCCGGAACGGGCCGCGCTCGCGCTGACCGAAGCCGCCACGCGGATCGAGGACGGACAGCCCGGCGTGACCGACGAGGTCTGGGCGGCCGCCGCCGGGCACTTCGACGACACGCAGCTGTCCGCGATCGTCACGCACATCGCCCTGACCGGCTTCTTCAACCGGGTCAACCGGGCGATCCGGGAGCAGGCGGGCAAGACCTGGTGAGCCCCGGTGGGGCGCCGGTCCGGCGCCCCACCGGCGCCGTCAGGCCGGCGTGATGATGTAGGCGACGCCACCCGGGCCGCCCGCCACGGTGCCGTCCGCGCGGTAGCGCTTCGTCCGCTGCCAGATCCTCTCGAACTGGTCGCGCTTGTAGACGTTGCGGACCCGGTCGTTGCTGCTCGACGCCGGGTCGTTCGCGATCACGTCGCCGTCCTTCGTGAAGCCGACGACGACCATGATGTGCCCCGACGTCCCGTAGCCGGCGCCGTCCAGTTCCGAGGACAGGAACGACTGCGACGTGATCACCGGGATGCCGCGCACGATGTAGTCCTCGAGCTCGTTCAGCGAGTGCAGCCGCGTGATGTGGCCGCGCAGCCCGCGTGACGCCGCGTAGGCGGTGTTGAACGGCCAGTTCCCGGTGCCGTCGTAGGCGTGGTCGTAGGTGTAGCGCGCCGCGAACGCCACCTGCGGGTCGACGTAGTCCGCGGGGATCCACGCCATCTCCTCGGCGGACGGCTTCCTGCCCCAGTACTCGGCCACCATCTCCGTCGAGGTTGGGCTGCACCAGGCTTCGCCACCCCCGCCGTACTGCGGGAACTGTCCCTTGTGGAGGTTCTGCGCGTACGCGGGCACCTTGAGCTCGATGCCGCTGGCCCGGCCGGGTTTCGTCGGCTGCACCTCGAAGCGGTCCGGGACGGCCGACGTCATCGCACCCAGCAGGCTCACCGACGGCGTCGCACCCGAACCGGCTTCGCGGTAGAGGGTGATCCGCAGCTGGTACGACTTCAGCGTCACGCCGGTTTTCATCTCCAGCGTGTCGACGTCGACCACGGCGTTCGCGTCGTCCTGCCCGTCGACGCTGGTGCGCAGGATGTCGGCGTCGCCGCTGGCCCAGCGGCCCATCACGTACCACGCGGTTTCGGCGCCCGCGGACGTCCGGCCGTGCGCCTCGACCTGCAACCAGGTCTTCGCGGGCGTCTTCGCGTTCCAGGACGCGACCAGCTGCGTCGCGCCGAAGCCGGGCCGGTACTGCGGCGACGTCCACTGGCCGTAGTCGTAGGTTCTCGTCGTCCCGAGCTCCGGCTCGGTGTGCTCGACCGTGCCGGCGGGGTGCGTGATGCGCAGGCCGTCGCGGCCGAGCGCCAGCCCGGCGAAGCCGCCTTCGTGGAAGCGCCCGCCGGTCCACTCGTGGTAGTCGATCGCCTCGTCGTCGCGGGGCCGGACGGGCCCGGCCTCGGCGACCTGCGCGGTTACCGCTGTCAACACGATCACTGACAATAAGGTGAACAACTTGCGTACGCGCATCGCGGCTCCCTGATCGGCCCACCCAGTAGGCAGGGATTTTCGCCGCTCGAGCCGGGTATGTAAACAGGTACCTACAGGACGGCTTGCGTCTGTGTCACTTTCGCGACCAACTTGCCGTCGTCGTCGTGGATCTCGGTCTCCACCACGACGAACCGGCGCCCGGCGTGCAGTGGTCTGGACGACGCAACGGCGTAGCCCGAACGCACCGCGCGCAGGAAGTTCGTCTTCGATTCGACGGTCGTCGTGCCCTGGCCGCCCTCGGGCACGTTGAGGAACGCGCACACGGCACCGGTCGAGTCGGCCAGCGCCATGAGCGCGCCGCCGTGCAGTGCGCCGCCGAGCGTGCAGAGGCTCTCGTCCCACTTCAGCCGGCTGCGGACCAGCGACGGCCCGTGCTCCAGCACCTCGACACCGAGGCGTTCGGAGAACGGCATGGAACGGTGGAACAGCTGCGTGCCCTCGGGATCGGTCATGCGGTCACTGTGCCGCACGGCCGTCCCGAGGGCGATTACCCGCGAGGTAACGGCAGCTCAGCTCAGCGGGTTCACCAGCAGCAGCTCGGTGTTGTGGTCCTCGGCCGCGCCGACCCGGCCGAGGTCGACGTGGATGTCGTTGTACGACAGTTCGCGGTAGAGCGACGCAAGCGCTTGCGGCGTCCGGGCGTCGTAGTCCACGGCGTACGGCGCTTCGGCCTCGATCAGCGTCGTGAACAGCGACAACGTGCCGTCGGCGTTGTCCGCGACCTCGACGATCCGGGCGTGCTGCGGGAAGTCGACGTGCGAGGCGGTGTTGATCTCCCAGAAGCCCTGCTGCGGCGTGTTCCCGGCGTGCGGCGTGATCTTGTTGAGGTGCGTGTGGCCGTTGACCCAGGCCAGCACGTTCGGGAAGCGCTTGAGCAGCGCGACGAACGCGCCGCCGTTCAGCCGCGGGTCCAGCAGGTGGCGCGAGTCCGGCAGCAGGTTGGTCATCGTTCCGCTGGTGTGGTGGCTGAAGAGGACGAACAGCTCGTCGGTGACGGCGTGGGTGATCTTGCGGCCGAAGAAGTCGTAGTACGTCGAGCTGTTGCGCTTGAGCGTCGACTCGACCCAGTTGTACTGCGCGAGCCCGATCGAGCCGTCGGCGAACCCGGCGTCGGTCGTCGTGTCGAGGCTGATCCCGGTGATGCCCGGGGCGATCCGGAAGGTGTAGTAGACGTTCTGGCCGTCGGCGTTGGCGCTGGTGAAGCCGTGCCCGGCCGGGCCGGGGCCGGTGTTGGCCGCGTCGAGGTGGGCGCGGACGAACTCGCCGGTGCTGAACGGGCGCCGCCGTGCGTCCGGGGTCACCTCGCGGATGGTGCCGCTGCCGCCGAACAGTTCGCCGATCGGCACGCTCGAGCGGCTCTTGATGGCGTCGGCGAGCTTCTTCGACGTCGTTTCGTCCTTGCCGATGACCTTGTACTTCCCGGTGTACCACGCGTCGATGCCGGGGATCTGCGCCGGCAGCGAGCCGACGATGCTGTCGTCGTGGTTGCCGAAGGTGCAGAACCACGGGACGTCGAGGCCGGGCGCGGTGAAGGTCCGCGTGCCCGCTTCGAGCAGGCCGGGCAGCTGCGGGAAGCCCTTGGCCGAGTACTTGTCGCCGACGCCGGGGATCGACGGGTTCCAGTACTCGGCGTTGCCGGAGCTCTGGACGCCTTCGTAGGCGTTCGCGTCGCCGGAGTTCGGGGTGAGCGTGCCGCCGTTGAGGACGTTGAGGAACCAGTCGAGCTCGATCAGCTCGTGGTTGTCGGTGTTGTCGCCGGTGGTGACCATGAGGTCGAAGGGGCGCCCGGTGAACGGTCCCTGCCGCACGCTGTTGACGCGCTCGACGAGGGCGCTGGTGGCGACGGTGCCGAGCGCCTCCTGCGGCCGGTGCGCGGAGCCGATGAAGGGGTGCAGGTATTCGAACCGGGCGGGGCTTTCGGCGTCGGTGATGTGCAGGTCGGTGAACTGGACGAACGAGCTGAGGGCCCGCCGCCGGTCGTCGCGCCCGCTCTTCGGCGTGGCCAGGTCGCTCCGGACGACGAGCGGCCACCCGGGCCCGGCGGACAGCCGGGAGTAGGTCGCGGTGCTGCCGCCGGTGGCGACCTGCTCCAGCGTGGTGCCGGCGGTGGTGAGCGACCGGGTGCCCGTCAGCCGGAGGGCGCGGTCGAGGGCGTTGGCGGTGGGCGTGCAGAGCAGGAGCCCGACACCGGCGGCGCCCGCGGTGGCGAAGGTGCGCCGGGTGAGTTCGGCCATGTGTTCGCTCCCCAGTCTTCTCGGTTGCCCGGCACGCTGCCGGACTTGGGTGGACGCGGGGTGAACGTGAAAAACATTCACCGTGACAGTTCAGTTCACCCTGTCACAGGTCTCGCGGCGGGGAGTACCGCCGAAGGTTGTGGTCATTTCCACCGCTGGGTGGCTAACCCTTCAGGCCCGACTCCGCGACCCCGCGTACCAGGTACCGCTGCAGGAACGCGAACAGCAGCACGATCGGCAGGATCGACACCACCGCCGCGAGGAACAGCAGGTTCAGCTGCGGGTTCTGCGCCGTCAGCAGGCCCGACAGCGCCACCTGGACCGTCCACGAATCCGGGGACTGCGCGATGATCAGCGGCCACAGGAACGCGTTCCAGCTGCCGATCACCGTGATCACCGCGATGGCCGCGAAGAAGCCGCGGGAATTGGGCACCACCACGCGCCAGAACACGCCCCAGCGGGTCAGGCCGTCGACGCGGCCCGCTTCCTCCAGTTCGCGCGGGAAGTCGAGGAAGTACTGCCGGAACAGGAACACGCTGAAGGCGCTGAACAGCCCCGGGATCACCAGGCCGCGGAAGTCCGACAGCCAGCCCAGCGACGAGACGACCACGAAGCTCGGCACGAACGTCACCGACGTCGGGATCATCAGCGTTGCCAGCACGGCGTAGAACACGATCCCGGAATGCCGGTACGGGATGCGCGCCAGGCCGTAGCCAGCCAGGGAGCAGACCACCAGCAGGCCGAGGGTCTGCAGGGTGGCCACGACCGCCGAGTTCAGCAGGCTGCGGGCGAACGGGACGTCCGAAAGCGAGAACAGCCGCGAGAAGTTCTCCCAGTGCACTGTGGACGGGAAGAGCGTCCACTGTGGAGACGTGATGTCCGAACGTGACGCCAGGCCGTTGCGCAGCAGCAGGTAGAACGGCAGCAGGAAGAGGACCGCCGCCACCGAAAGGCACGTCCACCGCAGGCCCGCTTTCATGACGGCCGCCCGAACCGCAGCACCCGGCCCTGCAGCACCGTCACCACGGCGATGATCAGCGCCAGGATCACCGCGCCCGCACTGCCGCGGCCGAGGTCCTGGCCGCCCGAACCCAGTGAAGTGTAGTACAGGTACACCAGCGGTGGCCGGGCGAACGGCGGGTAGCCCCGCGCGTCACCCATGATGTTGTAGAACTCGTCGAACGCCTGGTACGCGTTGATCAGGTTGAGCAGCAGCACCGCCACCGCCGTCGCGCGCAGTTGCGGCAGGGTGATGTACCGGAACACCTGCCAGCCCGGTTTGGCGCCGTCGAGCCACGCCGCTTCGTACAGCTGGGCCGGGATCCGCTGCAGGGCCGCGATGAACAGGATCATGTAGAACCCCAGCTGCAGCCACAGCCGCGCGGTCACCAGCACGATCCAGTACAACGGCGGGTGCACCGTGCCCGTCCACGCCACCGGCTCGACGCCGAACACGGACAGCACGCTGTTCGCCAGCCCGTACCGGACCCCGGAGAACAACGACGTCTTCCAGATCAGCGACGCGACCACGTACGAGCACGCGAACGGCAGGAAGAACACCGACCGGAAGAACGCCCGCGCGAACCGCAGCTGGTTCACGCCGAGGGCGAGCGCCAGCGACAACGCGAACGTCAGCGGCACGATGAACAGCGCGAACACGCTGAACGTCCCGAGGCTCGACAGGAACGGCTCGTCGGTGAGCATGTGCGCGTAGTTGTCCAGCCCGACGAACTCCGTCGGGGTCACCGTGTTGCGCGCGTCGAAGAACGACAGGTACGCGCTCCAGCCGATCGGCAGGTACGCGAAGACCGCCAGGCCGATCAGGAACGGCCCGACGAACAGCCAGAACGCGCGCGCATCGCGCTTCCTCATCCGAAGAGGCGCTTCAGCTCGGCCTTCGCCACCTCGACCGCGGTTTTGACCTGCGCTGCCGGATCGGCCCCTTCCTTAGCGATCTTCGCGACCGCGTCCGACAGCGCTGTGTTCGACTGCTGTGTCCACACCGGACCGCCGACGAGGTGGCTGTTCTCCTTGACGAACCGGGCCGCGTCGGCGGCCGGACCGGACTTCAGGTTGTCCGCGCGGGCGACCAGGCTCTGGCGGGCCGGCACGTGGAAGCCGAACTTCGTCGCGAACTCCAGCTGGTCCGGCGTCTGGTCGATCCACAGCCACTTCACGAACGCCTTGGCCTCGGCGACGTGCTCGCTCTTGGCGTTCACCATCGCGCCGTACGCGCCGACCGGCACCGACGGCGCGCCGCTGCCGTCCAGCTTCGGGAACGGCAGGACGCCGAAGTCGTCGTCGAACGCCTGCCGGATCTTCGGCACGTTCCACAGACCGGTCCACTGCATCGCCGTCAGCCCGTCGACGAACGCGCCCGGGTCCGACCAGTCCGCCGGCGCGCCGAGCAGCAACGACCCGTTGGCGTTGAGCGTGTGCAGCTTCGCCAGCGCCGTCGCCGCGCGCGGGTCGTCGAAGCCGACCTCGCGGTTGCCGTTCTTCAGGTAGTCGAGCCCGGCGGACCACAGCAGCGGGCCGGTGAGCACGCCGACGCCGCCGTCGTTGCCCGCGAAGAACCCCTTGACGCCGTCCTTCGTCAGCTTCGCCGCCGCGTCGACCAGCTCGTCGACCGTCTGCGGCGGCTGCACGCCCGCGGCCTGCAGCAGGCTCTTGCGGTAGAACAGCACCTGCGTGTCGATGGCCTGCGGGATGCCGTAGACGCGGCCTTCGACCGTCTGCGCGGCCAGCACGGCGGGGCTGAAATCGTCCTTCACCGGCGCCACGAGGTCGTCGAGCGGGACGACCTGGTTCTGCCGCACCCAGTCGATCTTGACCTGGGCCTCGAAGACGTCCGGCACCTTGCTGTTCTGCAGCGCGGTGACGATCTTCGAGTCGTAGTCGCCGGGGTTCCACTGCACGTTCACGGCCGCGCCGGGGTAGGTCGCGGCGTACCGCTTGACGGCGTCCTGGACGCCGTCCTCGCCGTAGGCGTGGTACCACTGCTGGAGCGCGACCTTCGGGGCGTTCGAGGGCGGCGGACCCGCCGAGTACGCCGTGGAAGGCGGCGCCTCGCCCTGCCGCCCGGTGTTCGACCCGCATGCCGTCGCCAGCGCGCCCAGCCCCGCGAGCGCCAGAAAGCTACGCCTGTTTCGTTGCATCCCCAGAACCTCTCCGACGTGCTCCGAAGGTCACCATGGAGGAGGTAGGTTCCCCCATGGTGACCTTTCGAAGCGTGCAGACTCGCCGGAGATTTACCCGTTAGAGCTGGGCGATGTCGAGCTTTCCCTCGGAGTAGGACGCGCGGATGCGCTTCTTGTCGAACTTGCCGACGCTCGTCTTGGGAACTTCGTCCACGAACGTCCAGTTCTCCGGCAGCTGCCACTTCGCGACCTTGTCGCTCAGGTAGTCCCGCAGCTCCGCCGGCGTGACGCTCTGGCCCTCCTTGAGCACGACGGCGACCAGCGGCCGCTCGTCCCACTTCTCGTCGGGGATGCCGACGACCGCCGCCTCGGCCACCGCCGGGTGGCCCATCACCTGGTTCTCCAGGTCGACCGAGGAGATCCACTCGCCGCCGGACTTGATGACGTCCTTGGCGCGGTCGGTCAGCGTCAGGTAGCCGTCGGCGCTGATCTTGCCGACGTCGCCGGTGCGCAGCCAGCCGTCGTGGAACTTGTCCGGGTCGACCTGCGAGCCGCCGTAGTAGGAGCCGGCGATCCACGGGCCCTGGACCTCGAGCTCGCCGACGGCCTCGTTGTCCCACGGCAGCGCTTCGCCGGAGTCGCCGATCAGCCGCGCCCGCACGGACGCCGGGAAGCGGCCCTGCGTGTAGCGGTACTTCCAGGCTTCCTCGCCGGTCACGCCGGCCGGCGGGCGGGCGACGCTGCCCAGCGGGGACGTCTCCGTCATGCCCCAGGCGTGCAGGATCGAGACGTGGTGGCGCTCCTCGAACGCGTGCATCAGCGACGGCGGCACCGCCGACCCGCCGACCACGACGTCACGCAGGTGGGAGATGTCCTGCGGGTGCGCTTCGAGGTGGGCGAGCAGGCCCTGCCAGACGGTCGGGACCGCGCCGGCGAAGGTCGGCTTCTCGGCGGCCAGCATCGCCGAGATCGGCGCCGGCTGGAGGAACCGGTCCGGCATCAGCAGCGACGCGCCGACCATCAGCGCCGCGTACGGCAGGCCCCACGCCATCGCGTGGAACATCGGCACGATGGCCAGGGCCGTGTCGCTCTGCGCGAGGTTCATGCTGTCGCTCATGCACACCTGCATCGAGTGCAGCCAGATCGACCGGTGCGAGTAGGCGACGCCCTTCGGGTCACCGGTCGTGCCCGAGGTGTAGCACATCGCGGCGGCCGAGCGCTCGTCGACCTCGGGCCAGTCGAAGGTGTCCGGCTGGGCGGCCAGCAGGTCGGCGTAGGCGTGCACCTGGATGTCGTCGGGGGCGTGCAGGGCCGCCGCGTCGCCGTTGGCCACGATGACGTGCCGGACCGTCTTGAACTCCGGCAGCTGCTTCGCCAGCAGCGGGACGAGGGTGCCGTCGACGATGACGACGTGGTCCTCGGCGTCGTTGGCGACGAACGTCAGCTGCTCCGGGAACAGCCGGATGTTCAGGGTGTGCAGCACGGCGCCCATGGCGGGGACGGCCAGGTAGGCGGCCATATGCTCGGCGTTGTTCCACATGAACGTGCCGACGCGCTGGTCACCGGTCACGCCCAGGCTTCGGAGCGCGTTCGCGAGGCGGGCGGCGTGGCGGCCGAGGTCGCCGTAGGTCTCGCGCCGGGCTTCTGAACCGGTCCAGGTGATGACTTCGCTCGCCGAGTGCACCGACGTGCCGTGGCGGAGCAGGTTGGCCAGCGACAGCTGGCCGTCCTGCATGGTGCTCAACATGGTCGCTCCCGGGGGTCGTTCGCCGGTGGGCTGGGGTTGGGCCGACTCTAATGCGGATCGGGTGAAGCGGGCATGGTCGACAACGGCTCCGTTCGGTCACGGTCGTCGCGCGATCGGGCGACGACGCCGGCGATGATCAAGATCATCAATTTTTCGACTTTTCCTTATATGCAAGGAAATGTGCGCGAGAACAGGGCGTAGTGGAAGCTTCACTTCCGGGTGAGAGAGGCCCTTCGGGACGCTTGTTGGGAGCGTTTCCGCAGGCCGGAGCGGGTTGCCCGGTATCACCTCCGGGGGTAATAAGTGCGTGTCGGTTGCACGGCCACGAAGCGGGTGGCGTTTACTGGGCCCGTGGCAAGAGACGGCTGAGCAGCGCTTGCAGGAGCAAGCACTCACAAAAGCTGTCGGCCGCGAAAGCGGAGACCTGAGAGGAAAGGACACTACGTTGGCTCTGCCTACGTTGACTCCGGAGCAGCGCGCCGAGGCCCTGGCCAAGGCCGCCGAGGCTCGCAAGGCGCGTTCGGAGCTGCTCGCGTCGATCAAGTCCGGCCAGGAGAGCATCGAGAAGGTGCTCAAGCAGGCCAAGGAGAACAAGACCATCGGCAAGACGAAGGTCACCCAGCTGCTGAAGGCCGTCCCCGGCCTCGGCGCGGTGAAGGTCGCCGCCCTGCTCGAGCAGGCCGGCATCGACCCGGACCGGCGTGCGGCCGGCCTGGGCGAGCGCCAGCGCGAGGCGCTCATCGACGCGCTCAAGTAGCGCGTCACCAGGAGCTGACCGCGAGGGGAGTGTCGCTGGCGACACTTCCCTCGCGGATCTCCCGGCGCCTGGGACGCTGGAGACGTGAGCTCACCTGATCCGGCGACCCCGGCTGACCTCGCCGCCCGCTACCAGCGAGGCGACTTCCTCTTCGCGACGGCCCAGCGCGCTCTCCTCGCGCAGGGCGCGATCCGGACCGTCACCGAGACGGACCCGCGACGGCTCGCCTCGGCGACCCCGGGCGTCCTGGCCGAGACCGGTGCCCCGCTGGCCGTCGGCGTCCTGCCGTTCGACACCGGGCCCGACACGAAGGTGCCCGGCTACCTCGTCGTGCCGCGGACCGTCCACCGGTCCTCCGGCGCGCCTTCGCTCCCGCGTGAAGCCCTCCCCGCGCCGGTGCGCGTGCGTGCGGTGCCGTCCCCGGCGTCGCACATGCTCGCCGTCGAGGCGGCGGTGACCGCGTTGAGCGACCGTGACCTGCGGAAAGCTGTCCTGGCCCGCGCGCTGGACCTTGAATTCGCCGCGCCGGTGCCCGCCGAGAGCATCGTGCGGAACCTGGCCATCGGAAACCCCCGCCACTTCACGTACGCGGCCGAGCTGCCGGGCGGGCGGTCGCTGGTCGGGGCCACCCCGGAGCTGCTGCTGCGCCGCACCGGCCGGACGGTGTTCTCCTCGCCGCACGCCGGCTCGATGCCGCGCTCGGCCGACCCGGCCGTCGACCGCGCGAACGGCGAGGCGCTGCGGACGTCCCGCAAGGACCAGCTCGAGCACGCGGTGGTGATCGACTACCTGGTCGAGGCGCTGCGGCCGTTCTGCCGGACCCTCGACGTCCCGGCCGGCCCGGAGCTGGTCACCACCCCGGCCATCTGGCACCTGCGCACCCCGATCACCGGCGAGCTGGCGGACCCGGACATCACGGCACTGGACCTGGCGGCGGCCCTGCACCCGACCCCGGCGATCTGCGGCACCCCGACCGAGGGCGCGCGCGAGCTGGTCCAAGAGCTGGAGCCGTTCGACCGCGACTACTACGCGGGCGCGGTCGGCTGGGTCGACGCGGCGGGCGACGGCGAGTGGGCGGTGGCGATCCGCTGCGCGGAGATCGCGACGACGTCGATGCGGCTGTACGCGGGCGGCGGCATCGTCCCGGCGTCGGACCCGCAGGCGGAACTGGCCGAGACGACGGCGAAGTTCCGCACCCTGCTGACGGCGATGGGCCTGGAGGACGTCGCTTAGCCGGTCCTGAGGACACGAAGCAGGTCGACCCGGTTCTGATCCTCCAGGACCAGGTACGTGACGAGGCCTTCCCCATGCGGTCCGAACGCCAAGTTGCGCATCGAACCATCCGGGTTCGAACGGTGGTACGGATCGCCCTTGCCGGGGACCAGTTCCAGCACGCAGATCGCCTCGGCCAGTGCGTGGAGCGCCTGCTGTGGCAGCGCGCGGATCTGGTCCTGGACGTCGGGATGGACCTCGATGTCGTACGCCACTGCTACAGGCCGAGCTCCGTCTTCAGGGAGTTCCACGAGCGGGTGCCGGCGGGCGGCTCTCCGGAGCGCTGGGCACGCTCGGCGGACTGCACCATCCGCCGGTGCGCGGCGGGGTCGGCCTGGGTGCTCCAGGCGATCCGCCGCCAGGACTCCAGCGTTTCGACGAGTCCGTCAGGCTCAGCGCTTCCCGGGCGACATCGAGGGCGTGCCGGTAGTCCCGGTCGAAGCGGGGCACGTCCTCGGGCAGGAGCGCGGCCCGGATGGCCGCGGGCGAGGTGCCCGCGGGGTACCTCGGCTCGTCCGTGCCCGCCGGTGTGGACATGCCGCAACTATAGCCGCGGTAGCCAGTGCTCCTCGGTGACCGACAGGTCCTCGGTGGTCAGCACCGCGATGGCCGCGCGGTAGCCGTCGGCCGCCTTCAGGTCGGCCAGGCGGGTCGTGGCCGGGTCCAGGGCCGGGTCGCCCGAGGACACCAGGCGGGCCGGCTCGTCGTAGCGGGAGAACGTGATGCTCTGCAGCGGGATGCGCAGGCCCTTGCCCGTGGCCTTCATCACCGCCTCCTTGCGGGTCCAGTAGACGAAGAACGCCGCGGCCTTCTCCGCCGCGTCCAGGCCCGCCAGGTGCCCGGCCTCCGGCGGGCTGAGCGCGTACTCGATCAGGCCGTCGTCCGCGCGGCGGGTGGCCGTCTCGACGTCGAGGCCCACCGGGACCGACGGGGTCGCCGCCAGGCCGATCAGGTCGCCCGAATGCGAGATCGACAGCGTCAGGTCCGCGCCCGGGATGCGGGGCCGCCCGTGCGGCTTGCCGCAGTCTTCGCAGGTCGCGTCGAACTTCACGGCTTCGAGCGCTAGGCCCAGCCGCTCGGCCGCGACCGTCTTCGCCAGGACGCGGCCGGTGAGGAACCGCCGCTTGTCCGCCTCCTGCCGGTACGCCGCGAACCGGCCTTGTTCGACGTCGTCGAGCAGGCGCAGGAAGCGTTCTTCGGCGGGCAAGGGCGACGACCAGCGGACCTCGATCTCCATCACGTCCCCGATCCTTCCGGGCCCGGGCGGAGTTGTCACGAATTCCGGGCGAGGTCTGGGGTAGTCCGGGGTCCAGGAGGTATCCTGGAGCTAAGCAAGCGCTTAGCCAGTGTCGGAGGAGCAGCCACCCCATGGACTTTTCACTGAGCACCGAAGAACGGGAAGTGCGCGACTGGGTCCGCACGTTCGTCCAGCGGGAGCTGGTCCCGCTGGAGCAGGAAGTCCTCCGGCGCGAGCGCGCCCACCAGCCGGGGCTGACCGGCGAGGAGCTCAAGGACCTCCAGCTCAAGGCGAAGGACTCCGGCTTCTGGGGCGTGCTGACCCCGGAGGAGTACGGCGGCATGGGCCTGTCCGCCGTGATGGCCGCGCTGCTGGAGGCCGAGCTCGGCCGCACCTTCGTGCCGTTCCGCTTCGGCGGGGCCGCCGACAACATCCTGTTCCACGCCAACGAAGAGCAGAAGCAGACCTACCTGCTGCCGACGATCTCGGGCGAGCGCAAGTCCTGCTTCGCGATCACCGAGCCGGGCGCCGGTTCCGACGCCAAGGCCATCCGGACCACCGCCCGCAAGGACGGCACCGACTGGATCATCAACGGCGAGAAGACCTTCATCACCGGCGGCAACGAAGCCGACTTCACCATGGTCTTCGCCATCACCGACCCGGAGAAGGGCGCGAACGGCGGCGTCACCTGCTTCCTCGTCGACCGCGAAGCCGGCTGGAAGTCCGAGTACATCGACACCATGGGCGAGTGGGGCCCGGCGTCGCTGATCTTCCAGGACGTCCGCGTGCCCGAGACGCAGATCCTCGGCGAGGAGGGCCGCGGCTTCGAGCTGGCCATGCAGTGGATCGGCCAGGGCCGCTACCTGCTGCCCGCCCGCGCGATCGGCTCGTGCGAGCGGCTGATCTCGATGGCCATCGAGCACGCCAACACGCGCGAGACGTTCGGGCAGAAGATCGCCGAGCGGCAGGCCATCCAGTGGATGATCGCCGACTCCGGCGTCGAGCTCGAGGCGCTGCGCTGGCTGGTGCTGCACGCCGCCTGGCAGGTCGACCAGGGCCTGGATTCGCGGCACGCGCAGTCGGTGGCGAAGCTCTACGGCGGCCAGAAGGCGAACGAGATCGTCGACCGGGTCCTGCAGATCCACGGCGGCATGGGCTACACGCGGGAGCTGCCGGTCGAGCGGTGGTACCGCGAGCTGCGGCTGCTGCGCATCTACGAGGGCACCGACGAGATCCAGCGCCGGACCATCGCGCGCAACCTGCTCAAGGGGCACGTGAAGGTCGGCGGCACGCTGGGCTGAGAGGCGCAGGCCCCGCAAGACACAGCCGTCAAGGCCGCCCTCGGAGCGGCCTTGACGGCTGTTCGGCTTGCTTACTTCTTGTTGCGGATGGCGATCGGGACGCCCGCGAGGTCCTCTTCGTTGCACAGGAGCTTCACGTCGTAGTACGGCGAACCCTGGCGGTCGTCGTAGTCGAGGTGGATGGCCAGCACGTCGAGCGGCTCGCCGAGCCATTCCTGTGCCTGCCGTAGCCAGGCGGAGCACCGTTCCAGGGCGGTGGGGAGATCGTCATCGCGGAACTCGACGGGGCGATAGGGCACATCCTGCACCTGATCGCGGGGGTTTTCCGGCGCCGGGAGGCCCGGCGCGAGACCCGAGTCGTCCAGTTCCAGTTGGATCGTTTCCTCAGTCACCCTTCGAGCGTCCCCCACGCACGCCGTCTGGGCAAGGCGTACACAGGTAAAAGCGCCGCTAAACGGACACGCCCCACTCTTTCGCGACGATTTCGCGGCACCGTCTCAAGTCGGTCACACCGGACGCGGACGTGCAGCCCAGCGCCCTCGACGCCAGCTCGGCGTAGTGCTCCGCCAGCTCGTCCAGCGCCAGCGGGCCGCGTGGGGAATACCACCTCGCGACGCCGCTGCACATCTCGAGCAGGGCCAGCCGGGTCACGGCCGGGTGCTCCACACGGAACACCCCCGCCGCCACCCCGTCGTCGATCGCGGCCGCCCACAGCCGTTCGTAGGCGTCCCGCAGGGCCACGACCGGCTCGCGCGCGGCCGGGGACAGGACGTCGACTTCGTTGTCCACCACCCGGGTTTCGGCCGGTCCGACGGCGTGCGCGAGGACGTGCAGGGCGACCAGCGTCCGCAGCCGGTGCACGGGGTCGCCGCCGCCCGCGGTCGCCTCGCGGGCGGCGTCGAGCAGCCGGTTCAGCGCGGTGTGCATGATATCCGCGAGCAGATCCTCCTTGGTGCCCATGTAGTGGTACAGGCTCGCCGAGGAGAGTTCCGCCTCCTGCGCCAGATCCCGGATGCCGGTGCCGTGGAAGCCCTTGGCGGCGAACAGCTTCACCGCCGCCGCGCGCACCCGCTCCCGGCTGCTCACAGCCATGCGCCCGCCTTCGCGTCCCAGGACCCCGCCCGCGGGTCCGCGACCTTCCGCAGCTCGCCCTTGGCCACCCGCTCCGACGGCGTCATCGGCAGCGCGTCGGCGAAGGCCCAGAACCGCGGAACCTTGAAGTAGGCCAGTTTCCCGGCGCAGAACGCGACGAGCTCGGCCGGGTCCGGCCGGTCGCCGTCGCAGACGACGTACGCCTTGACCTCCTCGCCGCGCAGCTCGTCCGGGACCGCGACGACGGCCGCCAGCCGCACCGCCGGGTGCAGCAGCAGCGCGCGTTCGACCTCGTCGGCGGAGACGTTCTCGCCGCTGCGGCGGATCATGTCCTTCGTCCGGCCGACGTAGTGGACGCGGCCGGCGGCGTCCATCCGGGCGAGGTCGCCGGTGTGGAACCAGCCGTTTCCGAACGCTTTCGCCGTCGCGTCCGGATCTTCGTGGTAGCCGTGCATCAGGCCGATCCCGCGGATCAGCAGCTGCCCGGTTTCCCCGCGTGGCACCGGCTTCCCGTCGTCGCCGGCGATCAGCACCTCGCGGTCCCGGGTCGGCCGCCCGATGCAGCCGGTGCCGACGGTCTCGTCGTGGTCGGCGGGGGTCATCCGGATGTCGCCGCCGGTCTCGGTCATCCCGAACGCCTCGTACCACGGCACGCCCCAGCGGGCCTCTAGCTCGGCGTGCAGCTCGCGCGGGATCGCGGACGCGCAGACCGCGCGGACCCGGTGCTCGCGGTCGGCCGCGGCCGGTTCCTGGCGCAGCAGCAGCGCCGGCATCAGGCCGAGGCAGTAGAACCAGGTGACACCGTGCTCGCGCACCTTCGCCCAGAACGTGCTGGGGTGGAACCGGTCCAGCACGACGAGGGTGGCGCCGCCGGCGAGTCCCAGCGCGACATTCCACTGTGGATCGATGTAGTGGAACGGCTGCGCGGTCAGGATGACGTCGTCCTCGCCGACGGCGGGGAAGTCCGTGGCCAGGCCGGCCGCGAGGGTCGTCCAGTAGCGGTTCGGCAGCACGCAGCCCTTGGGCGCGCCGGTGGTGCCGGACGTGTACTGGATGTTGACCGGCAATTCGGGCACCGGGGTGAATTCCGGCGGATCGGCGTCGGTCGTGAGCGCGTCCGGGGTGAGGACCTCGGTCAGGCCGATGCGTTCGAGCAGGCCGGTGAACTCGGGCGCGGCGACGGCCAGCTTCGCGCCGGAATGGCGCAGGACGTGGGCGCCGTCGAATTCCTGGTAGTTCGTGTTGACCGGCACCAGCTGCCCGCCGAGCTTCGCCAGCGCCAGCCAGATCAGCGGGAACTCGGGCTGGTTGCGCAGCATCACGGCCACCCGGTCGCCCGGGCGGACCCCGCGTTCCGCCAGCGCCGCGGCGATCCGGGAACTCTCGCGATCCACCTCGGCGAACGTGAACGTCCGGCCGAGGTGGTCGAACACCCAGGCCGCGCGGTCCGGCCACAACGCGGCGGCCCGCGTGACGAGCTGCGCGAGCGTCCCGATCTCGGCGAGGGGTGTCACGCCCGGCTCCGGAACGCTTCGGTGGACGCGGCGACGGCGGCCGAGTGCTCGGTGATCAGGGCGTGGCTGACCTCGAGTTCGAGGGCGGGCTCGATGTCGGTGCTCGCGTCGAGGACGCGCTTCGCCATCGCCGCGGCGGCCGGCGGGTGCTCCGCGATCCGCTTGGCCCAGCTCAGCGCTTCGGCCTGGAGCTGCCCGGCCGGCACGGCGGCGTTGACCATGCCCAGCTCGGCCGCCTTCCGGCCGTCGAAGCGCTCGCCGAGCAGCAGGAGCTCCTTCGCCTTGAGCGGGCCGACCAGCAGCGGGAGCAGCCGCGACGCCGCGCCGGTGACGCTCAGGCCGAGCGAGACCTCGGGGAACGCGAAGACGGCGTCTTCGGCGGCCAGGATCAGGTCGCAGCCGAGCGCGAACTCCGCGCCGGCGCCGATCGCGTAGCCGTGCACCGCCGCGAGCACCGGCTGGCGCAGCCCGCGCAGCCGACGCGTGACGTCCTGCAGCCGGTCCAGCCGCGCCCGGGAGTCACCCGCGGGGGTGGGTTCCTTGAGGTCGTGGCCGGCGCAGAAGGCGCGCCCGTTCCCGGACAGGACGACGACGCGGGCGTCGCTGCACGCGGCCGCGTCGAGGGCGGCGAGGAAGTCGTCGACCAGCACGGCGGCGACCGCGTTCAGCCGCTCGGGCCGGTTCAGCCGGATGTGCGCGATGCCGTCCTCGACGGCGAACTCCACGGTGGGCATGACGGCGATGCTAGACGTTCGATCGATCGATCGATAGCCTCTGAACTCGTGCGAGTCGATGTGGTTTACGAGAACGCCACCGTGTGGACGGGCACGGGTATGACCAGCGCCATTGCCGTCCTGCACGGCCGGGTGGTGGCGCTGGGCGATGACGCCCGCGAGCTCTCCGCGCGTTCGCGTGTCGACCTCGCCGGCGGGTTCGTCGTGCCGGGCTTTCACGACGCGCACAACCACATGGCGTGGTTCGGCATGAGCCTCGACGACGTCCCGCTCAGCGACTGCCGCAGCGTCGAGGAGGTCTACGACGCCGTCGCCGCCCGCGCCGCGACGCTCCCGGCCGGCAGCTGGGTGGTCGGCAGCGGCTACGACCAGAACAAGCTCGACGGCGGACACCCCGACCGGCACGGCCTCGACCGCGCCGCGCCGGGCGTGCTCGTGCGGCTCAAGCACACGTCCGGGCACATGACCGTGGTCAACTCGGCCGTGCTGAACCAGCTCGACCTGGCGCACGTCCCGGTCGGCGGCGACGTCGTGCTCGACGACGGCGGCTCGCCGACCGGCCTGCTGCGCGAGCAGGCCCAGCTGCTGCTGCGGCCGCTCACCTACCCGACCCCGGTCGACCGGGTCGTGCGCGGGCTCGAGCGGGCGTCCGAGCGGTACCTGGCCGAGGGCATCACCAGCGTCCAGGAGGCCGGGATCGGCGGTGGCCTGGTCGGCGAGACCCCCGCCGAACTGGCCGCCTACCAGCAGGCGCGCGAACGCGGCGTGCTGCGCGTGCGCAGCACGGTGATGGTCGCCGCGAGCGTGCTGCACGACCTGCCCGACGGCGCCGGTTTCGGCCTCGACCTCGGCCTGCGCACCGGCCTCGGCGACGAGTGGCTGCGCGTCGGCCCGATGAAGTTGTTCGCCGACGGCTCCCTGGTGGGGCGCACCTGCGCGATGCATGACCCGTTCGACGGCGAGCCGGACAACCGCGGCTACTTCCAGGTGCCCGAGGACGAGCTCGCGCGCACGATCCGCCGCGCGCACGACGCCGGCTGGCAGATCGCGACGCACGCGATCGGCGACCGCGCGATCACCGTCGTCCTCGACGCCTACGAAGCCGCGTTGGCCGCTTCGCCGCGCACGGACCACCGGCACCGCATCGAGCACTGCGCGGTGCTCCAGCCCGCGGAGCTGACCCGGCTCGCCTCGCTCGGGCTGATCCCGTCGCCGCAGGGCCGGTTCGTCAACGAGCTCGGCGACGGCATGCGCGCCGCGCTCGGCGAGGCTCGCGTCCCGTGGTGCTACCGGCTGCGCAGCGTCCTCGACGCGGGTTGCGTGCTTCCCGCCTCCTCGGACCGGCCCGTCGTGAACGGCGCACCGCTGCTCGCACTGGCCGACATGGTCCGTCGGCGCACGGCGTCAGGCGCGCCCTTCGCACCCGAAGAGGCGCTGACGCCGGAGCAGGCGTTGCGCGCGTACACGTACGGCTCGGCGTACGCGACCTTCGCCGAGCGTGACCTGGGCACGCTCGAGCCCGGTAAGCTCGCCGACTTCGCTGTGCTGTCCGGTTCGCCCCTGGACGAGTCCGCTTTGGACGCGCTCACTTCCGGAGAACTCAGCGTGCAAGGCACCGCCGTCGGCGGTGAACTGCGTTACCAAGCCTGATGACCACCTCCCTTCCGGCCCGACCCTAACGACCACCACCGACAAACAGGGAGGCGAGATGCCCGTCCGCGACGCCGTCTTCGAAGACATCGAGGAAATCTGCGCGCTCATCGAGGAGCACGCCGTCTACGAGGACAACCACGACCTCAAGCTCGACCGCGCCGAAATGAGCGGTCACCTGTTCGGGCCGGACCCGAAGGCGTGGGTGCTGATCGCGACCCCGCCCGGCGAGCCGGGGACGGTGGCCGGCTTCGCCTTCTGCAGCTGGAACTTCTCCACCTGGGAGGCGCGGCCGGGGATCTGGCTGGACGACCTGTTCGTCCGCCCTGCGCATCGCCGCCACGGTCTCGGCGGCGAGCTGCTGGACGAACTGCGCAACCGCACGACCGGCCGCGTCGAGTGGGACATGCAGGAGGGCAACGAAAAGGGCGAGGCGTTCTACGCGCAGCTGGGTGCCGAGCCGGTGCCGGGCTGGATCCGCTACCGCTGGCGGCCGTGAACTTTCACGTGAAAGAACCCGGCCCCGTATCGTGTGCGGTATGGGAGCTGGTTCGGTCCGGAGGTCCTCGTCGGTCGAGGACTACGTCCGGGTGATCTACGGCCTGGTCGAGCGGGGCGAGGCGGTCACCAACGCGTCGCTCGCCGGCCGGCTGGAGGTCAGCCCGTCCTCGGCGTCGGGGATGGTCACGAAGCTGTCCCAGCTGGGCCTGGTCACCCACGTGCCGTACCGCGGCATCGAGCTGACGGCCGACGGCAGGCTCCTGGCGCGCTCGGTGCTCCGGCGGCACCGGCTGATCGAGACGTACCTGGTGTCCGAGCTCGGCTACACGTGGGACGAGGTCCACGCGGAGGCGGACGCGCTGGAGCACGCGGTGTCGGACAGGCTGGTCGAGCGCATCGCGGCGAAGCTCGGCAACCCGGTCCGGGATCCGCACGGAGATCCGATCCCGGCCCCGGACGGCAGCGTCGAAGAGCTGCCGGTCCGGATCCTCGACGACCTCCCGCCGGGCGCCGTCGGCGAGATCGTCCGGGTCTGGGACACCGACCCGGAACTGCTGCGCTACCTGACGGAACACGCGATCAACCTGGGCGAACGCATCGAGGTCGTGGAGCGCCAGCCGTTCGGCGGCCCGATGGTGGTGAAGGTGGGCTCGCCGCCGGACGCGGCCACGCACGCCATCGGCAAGGAGATCGCCCAGGCGTTGTCGGTCACCCTGCGCTGAGAGGCGTACGCGCGGATGACGTCGTGAAGCGGATGTGGTGACGAACCCGCGCCCGCGACCATGCTCGGCATGAAATCCTTCCGCTTCGGCATCGTCGCCGGTTACGCGCCCGACCTCACGTCCTGGACCGCTCAAGCCGAACGCGTCGAGAAGCTCGGCTTCGACACCTTGCTCGCCACCGATCCGGTCGGCACCGCCGACCCCTTCGTGCTGCTCGGGGCCGCCGCCGCGGTCACGATCGACCTCACCGTCGGCACCTTCGTCCTCGCCGACCCCTTCCGCGACGCGCGGGCCCTCGACTGGCAGGTGCAGACCCTTCACCAGCAGACCCGCGGCCGGTTCGAGCTCGGGCTCGGCGTCGGGCGGCCCGGGGCCGACGCGCACGCCGCAGGCCTCGGCCGGGAGTTCCCCTCACCGGGTGAGCGCATCACACGGATGGCCGCCACCATCGCTCACCTGAAGCAGCGCGCCGACCGGCCGCGGCTGGTGCTCGCGGGCGGCGGGCCGAAAATGCTGGCGCTCGCCGCGCAAGAAGCCGACACCGTCACGTTCAGCTGGGCGCCGACGACGACCGAAGCCGAGGCGCAGTCCATTGTGGATCGATTCCGGGCGCTCGCCGGGCCGCGGCTGCCGGAGATCGAACTCGGGCTGAACCTGATGGCCGTCGGGACCGCGCCGTCGCCGGGGATCGCGCGGTGGGCCGGGGTCGACGTGCCCGAACTCGTCGCGGGCGGCGCCGTGACCGTCCTGCCCGAAGATCCCGGCCACGCCGCGGAAACCCTTCTCCGGTGGCGGGAACGGTGGGGGATTTCCTACGTCACGATCAACTCCGGCTACGCGGAACCGTTCGCAGCGATCGCCGACGAGACGCGCAAGGCAGGTGGGTGAGGGCCCTTCCGATCTTGGGAAGCGGCGCCTACGCTCCAATGTTCTGTAAACGGGAGTGCTTCGGAGCGTTGTGATGACCGGTCAGCGAACACGCACCATCGACCGGGGGGAACAGGCGGAGCTGAGCCGGCTGCTGGCAGCCGGGCCGTTCGACGTGGCCCTGCGGGCGGCGATCCGGGCCCGCGGCCTCGGCCTCGAGCGGATCCGCTATCGCTTGCGCGGCAGGGGAACCACGGTCAGCCTGGCCACCCTCAGCCACTGGCAGTCCGGGCGGTGCCGTCCCGAGCGGCCGGAATCGTTGGAGGCCCTGCGGAATCTCGAGGACATCCTGAACGTGCCGGACGGCTCGCTCAGCAAGCTGCTGGGCCCGCCGCGGCACCGGACGAGGTTCCACGCGCTCACCTGAGGGGCGGTTAGGCTCGCGCCATGCGAGCTGTCGTGATGGAGGAGTTCTGCGTCCCGCCCGTCGTGCGGGACGTGCCGGAGCCGGTGGCCGCGCCGGGCGGGGCGGTGATCGAGGTCGACGCCACCGGCGTCTGCCGCAGTGACTGGCACACCTGGCAGGGCCACGACGCCGCCGTCACGCTGCCGCACGTCGCCGGACACGAGCTCGCCGGCCGGGTCGTCGCGCTCGGCGACGGCGTCCGCGGCTGGGAACTCGGCGCGCGCGTCACCGTGCCCTTCGTCTGCGCCTGCGGCACCTGCGCCCAGTGCGCCCGCGGTGACCAGCAGATCTGCGACCGCGAGTTCCAGCCCGGGGCCACGCACTGGGGTTCGTTCGCCGAGCGCGTCGCCATCGAGCACGCCGAGACGAACCTGGTCGCGCTGCCGGACTCGCTCGGCGCCGCCGAGGCCGCGGCGCTGGGCTGCCGGTTCGGCACGGCGTTCCGCGCGGTGCTGCGGCAGGGCCGCGTCACCGCGGGCCAGTGGGTGTCCGTGTACGGCTGCGGCGGCGTCGGGATTTCGGCGGTGCTGCTGGCCGTCGCGGCCGGGGCGAAGGTCGTCGCGGTCGACGTTTCGCCGGCCGCCCTGCAGCTCGCGGCGAAATCCGGTGCCGCCGTCACCGTCGACTCGTCGGCCTTCGACGGTCCGGAGGCCGTCGCCGCGCACGTGCGCGAGCTGACCGGCGGTGGCACGCACGTCTCGCTCGACTGCCTCGGCGCGCCATCGACGTGCGCGGCGTCGGTCGGCAGCCTCCGCAAGCGCGGCCGGCACGTGCAGGCCGGGCTGATGCCGCCCGCGCAGGGCATCGCGCCGATCCCGATGCACCGGGTCATCGGCGGCGAGCTGGAGCTGGTCGGCACCCACGGGCTGCCCGCCCACGAATACCCGGAGCTGCTGCGCGTCGTCGAGACGGCGGGCATCGACCTCGCCGCGCTGATCGGCAGGCGCATCGGGCTCGACGACGTCCCGGCCGCGCTGGCCGCGATGAACGACCCGGTGCCGGCGCAGGCGGGCGTCACCGTTGTGACGTTCAGTGAGTGATCGGCGGCGCCGCGGTCAAGAGACCCGTTCGTAGCTGATCCACGCTGGCTTGGGACATTCAGGTGTGGGAACGTCTAGTCCATGGTGGCCCAAAGCGAGGGGATGCGGCCGCAGGACCGTCCCGTTGGTCCATCGGGGCGACTCCTGCGGCTGTTCGCCACCGCGGGCATCACGTTCCGCGGTCACCGCGTGGTGCCCGCGATGATCACCTACCGTGTGCGGCGGGGGACTCCGGCACAATCGAGGTGATGGACGCCCTCCTCCCGCGCCCGCGCGCCGAGCTCGCGCCCGGCGCCGTGCACCTGCCCGACTGGCTCGCCTTCGACGAGCAGCGCGAGCTCGTCGCCGCCTGCCGCGGGTGGTCCGGCTACCGCCACACCCGGCTGCCGAACGGCGGCGTGATGTCGGTGAAATCGGTCTGCCTCGGCTGGCACTGGTACCCGTACGGCTACTCGCGCACGACCGGCGAGGGGACGCCGGTGCTGCCCTTCCCGGACTGGCTCGGCGACCTCGGCCGCCGCGCGCTCGCGGCCGCGTACGGCGAGCCGTCCGAGACGTACGCGCCGGACATCGCGCTCGTGAACTTCTACGACGCCACCGCGAAGATGGGGCTGCACCAGGACAAGGACGAGCGCAGCCTGGAACCGGTGGTGTCGTTCAGCCTCGGTGACGCCTGCGTGTTCCGCTTCGGCAACACCGAAACCCGCGGCCGGCCGTACACGGATGTCGAACTCCGCTCCGGGGACGCGTTCGTGTTCGGCGGCCCGTCCCGGCTGGCCTACCACGGTGTGCCGAAGATCCTGCCGGGCACGGCCGACCCGGCGCTGGGCCTGACCGGGCGGCTGAACATCACGCTGCGGGTGTCCGGCCTCTAGTCCTCTGTGGACTCCTCGTCCGGCACCACGACGAACCGGACGGCCACCGAGCGCGACCCTTCGGGGTGCTGCCCCGGCTCGGTGGCGTACTTCCACACCAGGTTCTGGTACTCCTCGACGAAGGACGTGACCTGCTCCTTCGTCAGGTACAGCCCGGCGCGGTGGATCTGGTTCCAGCCTTCGGAGTGCTCGTAGCCCGCGTACGCCCGCGTGACCAGGCCCAGGTCGTGGCTCATCTTGAGGGCGCCGAGCTTGAGCATCGCCTCGCGCTCGTCCGGCGCGAGCTCGAGCCCCGGCGGGGTGTAGATGTCCTTCGAGCGCGACTTCCACCAGCGCTCACGGCCGTCCCCGCGGTCGGTGAGCTCCTCGATCAGCTCCAAGTCGGCGAGCCGCCGGAGGTGGTAGCTGGTCGTCCCGGTGCTCTCGCCGAGGGCCTTCGCGACGCTCGTCGAGTTCGCCTCGCCGTGTTTGCCCAGGTAACCGAGGATGTCCCGGCGCACGGGATTCGCCAGTGCCTTGTAGAAGGCCTTGAGGTCCGCGCCGGTCAGGACGCGCTTTTCGGGACGTTCGACCATGCCGCGAGCGTACTACAGAGATTGTTTGCAAAGAACCTCTGCAATCGCTACCTTGGGTCGGGAGAGAGCACGGGGGTTCGCATGAAAAAGCTGTTCTGGGCGGCGGGGCTGGGCCTGCTGCCGTGGATCGCGGTACTGGGGACGACGCTGCCGGACGTCGTGGCGGCGCAGCACTGGCGGCTGGCCTGGACGGGCCTCGACGCGGCGGAAGCGCTCGGTCTGCTGCTCACGGCGTGGCTGCTGAGCCGCGGTGACGCGCGAACGCCGCTGGTCGCGACGGCCACGGCCACGCTGCTGCTGGCCGACGCCTGGTTCGACGTCGTGACGGCCGGCGACGACGTGGTGTTTTCCCTGCTCATGGCCGGCCTGGAGGTACCGCTGGCGCTGGCGTGCCTGTCGGCCGCGGTGCCGCGGCCGGCGCCGGCGCATGTCTGACCTGGACGCCCGGCTGCGCGACGAAATCGACGACCAGGTCGCCGAGGCCCTGGACGCCTACTTCGCCGAGCGGCGGCCGAGCCGGCCGCCGCGCGCGTGGCCCGTGGTGGTGACGGTGGCACTGGGGGTCGCCACCGCCTGGGTCGCACCCGGCGTGGCCTGGGCGGCGTGGCTCGCGATCGCGGTCACGAACGTCGCCTGGCTGGTGGTCGTGCGGGGCAAGGCGGGTTAGCACCCCCGCCTTGCCCCGCACGACGCGGGACGGAAGCGCACGGTTTGGCCGGGGCGAAGCTGAGCGGCCAGGTCGAGGTCCTCCTCCTCGACGACGGCGATCACCGGGTAACCGCCGGTCGCCGGGTGGTCGGCGTGGAACAGGATCGGCTGGCCCGACGGCGGTACCTGCACCGATCCCGGCACGCACGCCTCCGACGGCAGCTCGTCGTGGCGGGCCCGGGACAGCGCGGGCCCGGTGAACCGGATGCCGACGCGGTCCGAGTCCGGCGAGACCGTGTACACAGTGGACAAAAGCTCGTCCGGCGCCGCGAACCAGTCGCGACGCGGGCCCGGCGTCACGCGCAGCACCGGGTCCGCCGGCCGGGCCGCCCGTGGCGCGAGGTCCACCACCGGGAACGTCCGCGGGGCCGGGCCGATCGGCAGCAGCGTCCCGGCCGTCACCGGCGGCGGGCCCAGCTTGCCGAGCGTGTCCGTCGCCCGGGACCCGAGCACCGGCGGCACGTCGATGCCGCCGCGCACCGCGACGTAGCACCGCAGTCCCGACACCGCCGTGCCCAGCGCCAGTTCCTCCCCGGGCCGCAGCGTGATCGGCCCGTTCAGGCCAACCTTCGAGAGCGGGCAGTCGGCGCCGGTGACCGCCACCGTCGTGACGCCGCAAGCGCGCAGCACCAGCCCGCCGAGCGTGACCTCCAGGGCCGCCGCCCCCTCCGGGTTCCCGACCAGCCGGTTCGCCAGCCGGTACGACCCGCGGTCGGCCGCGCCGGACCGGCCGACGCCGAGGGCCGCGTGGCCCGGACGGCCGAGGTCCTGCACCGTCGTGGCGAACCCCGGCCGGACGACCTCCAGCTTCACGACGGCACCGCCTCGAAGCGCACCCGGGTACCCGGCGGCAGCAGGTTCGGCGGGTCGCGTTCGACGTCCCACACCGGCACGTCCGTCCGGCCCAGCAGCCGCCAGCCGCCCGGGGACGCGCTCGGGTAGATCGCGCTGTACTCGCCCGCGATCGCCACCGAGCCCGCCGGGATCCGGGTGCGCGGCGACGACCGGCGCGGCACGTGCAGCACCGGGTCCGACCCCGACAGGTACGCGAAGCCGGGCGCGAATCCGCAGAACGCCGAAACGTACGTTCCGGCGGTGTGCCGCGAGATCAAGGAAGGAACGCTCAACCCCGTCTCCGCGGCGACGTCGGCGAGGTCCTCGCCGTCGTACACCACCGGGACCACCACCTCGCCCGCGTCCGCCGCCGCACTGTCCACAGGGGACACTCGACGCAGCAGCGCACCCAGCCGTTCCGCGTTCGTCACCGCGGGGTCGAAGCGGACCAGCAGCGTCCGGGCCGCCGGGACCAGCTCTTCCACCCCGTCCGGTTCGAGGCGGGAGACCGCCGCCTGGAACCCCAGGACGTCGGCCGTCTCCACCAGCACCGCGCGCCGGCCGCACGGCAGCAGCCGGACGGTCATCCGGTGAACGCGGCGAGCTGGATGCCCGCCTCGGTCAGGGCCGCTTCGATCCGCCGGGCCAGCTCGACCGCGCCAGGGGTGTCCCCGTGCACGCACAGGGAATCCGGGCGCAGCTCGAGCTTGGTGCCGTTCTCCGTGACGACGCCGCCGGTCGCCATGCCGACCGCGCGCTCGGCCACCGAAGCCGCGTCGTGCAGGACCGCGCCCGGCCGCCCGCGCGGCACGAGCTTGCCGTCGGCGGTGTAGGCCCGGTCGGCGAACGCCTCGGCGTAGGCCACCACGCCGGACTTCTCCGCCTCCCGCTGCATCTCCGAGTTCGGCAGGCACAGCAACGCCAGTTCGGGGTCGTACCGGCGCAGGCCCTCGACGATCGCCGCCGCCTGCTCGACGTCCACGGCCGCGGTGTTGTACAACGCGCCGTGCGGCTTCACGTACGTCACGCAGCTGCCCGCCGCGCGCGCGAACGCGTCGAGCGCGCCGATCTGGTAGAGCACTTCGTCCGCCAGTTCGTCCGGTGCGATGGCCAGCGCCCGCCTGCCGAAGCCGGCCAGGTCGCGGTAGCCGACGTGCGCGCCGATCGCCACCCCGCGCTCGGCCGCCAGTTCACACACCCGCCGCATCACCGACGGGTCGCCGGCGTGGAAGCCGCACGCGATGTTCGCGCTGGTCACGATGTCGAGCATGGCTTCGTCGTCGCCCATCTCCCAGGCGCCGAAGCCCTCGCCGAGATCGCTGTTCAGGTCCATTTCAGCCCACCCGGTATTCGCTGTCGTGCCGATCGGTGATGAACATGTACCCCGGCGCGTGGGTGATCGCAAAGGGAGGCCGCGACGCCATCAGCGCTGCCTGCGGGGTGACGCCGCATGCCCAGAACACCGGCACGTCCCCGGGCTGCGCGTCCACCGGGTCGCCGAAGTCCGGCCGGGCCAGGTCCTCGATGCCCAGCGCGCGCGGGTCACCGATGTGCACCGGGGCGCCGTGCACGGCCGGCATCGCGCGGGTGATCCGGATGGCGTCGTCGACGCGGTCCTCCGGGATCTGCCGCATCGACACCACCATCGGCCCGAACAGCCGCCCGGCGGGCGCGCACGGCCGGTTCGTCACGTACATGGCGACGTTGCGGCCCTGCTCGACGTGCCGCAGCGGGACGCCCTCGGCGGCCAGCGCCGTCTCGAAGGTGAAGCTGCAGCCGATGGAGAAGGCGACCATGTCGCTGCGCCACAGACCGGTCGCGTCGGCCACCTCCCCGGCGAGCACGCCGTTCTGCCAGATCCGGTAGCGCGGCAGGTCGGTCCGCAGGTCCGCGCCCTCGGCGAGCCGGGTGGCGGGGTCGCCGGGGTCGGTGACGTCGAGCAGCGGGCACGGCTGCGGGTTGCGGGTGCAGAACAGCAGGACGTCGTAGGCCCAGTCCTCGGGCACGGCGATCAGGTTGGTCTGGGTGAAGCCGCCGGCCCAGCCGGTCGTGGGGTGGGCGGTGCCGGAGCGGAACGCCGCCCGGGCCTGCGCCGGGGTGAACGTGGCCAGTTCGTCGATGGTCGTCATGGGTCCCCCTCAGTCGGCGAGTTCGATGCCGCGGGTCTCCGGGAGGCCGAGCAGGGCCAGCACGGCGATGCCGTAGCCGAGCGCGCCGAACACGATCGCGCCGCCCGCGCCGAGGAAACCCACGACGGTCGGGAAGATCGCGCCGACCGCGCGGCCGAAGTTGTACGTGAAGCCCTGCCCGGTGCCGCGCAGCGCCGTCGGGTACAGCTCGGCGAGGTAGGCGCCGAACCCGCTGAAGATCGCGGACATCGAGAACCCGAGCGGGAAGCCCAGCACCAGCACGAGCCCGTTGGCGCCCTTGGGGATCTGCGTGTACGCCACGATCAACGCGGCCGAGAGCAGCGCGAACGTCAGGAAGGTCTTCTTGCGGCCCAGCAGGTCGGTCAGGTAGCCGCCGCAGACGTACCCGACGAAGGCACCGGTGATGAGGAAGGCCAGGTAGCCGCCGGTGCCGATGACGGTCAGCTCGCGCGTCTTCTTGAGGTAGGACGGCAGCCACGTCGAGATCGTGTAGTACCCGCCCTGGACGCCGGTGGCCAGCAGCGCGGCGAACAACGTCGTGCGCAGGAGATCGCCCTTGAAGATCTTGCCGAGCGTGCCCTTCGGGCGCTCGGTCTTCAGCCGCTCTTCGGCGCGCGGCGCGTCCTGGACGCTCTTGCGGACCCACAGCACCAGCAACGCCGGGATGACGCCGGTCCAGAACATGATCCGCCAGGCCACGTCGTCGCTGGCCACGCTGAACACGACGGTGTAGACGATCACCGACAGGCCCCAGCCGACCGCCCAGGCGCTCTGCACGAACGCCACGGTCCGGCCGCGGTACTTGGCCTGCGAGTACTCCGCGACCAGCGCGGCGCCGGCCGCCCACTCGCCGCCGAAGCCGAGGCCCTGCAGCGCGCGGAAGACCAGCAGCGTCTCGAAGTTGGGGGCGAACCCGCAGAGCACGGTGAAGACCGTGTACATCGCGATGGTGATCTGCAGGGTGCGGACGCGGCCGATCCGGTCGGCCAGCATGCCCGCCCCGACGCCGCCGACGGCCGAGACGACCAGCGTCGTCGTGCCGAGCAGACCGGCCTCGCCGCTGGAAATGCCGAAGTACGCGGTGATCGCGGCCAGGCCGAGCGGCAGGGTCTGGTAGTCGAACGAGTCCAGGCCGTACCCGCCGAACGCACCGGCGAAGGCGCGGCGGCCCCGTTTTCCGAGTGTGCGGAACCAGTCGAACGGCCGGGACTCGGTAGCGGTCGTGGCAGTCATGGAGCACCTCCTGGCCAGTGTCTCTCATCGTGGCGTGCCTCACACGGTAGAGATTGTTGAACAATTCCACAAGACACCAATTCGATCGTCCTCTGGGTGCCGGGTAGCATTGGTGGCGTGGTCATCGAAGACAGCGGCGCCGCGGGCCTGGCGGCCGATCGGAGCCTGGTCACGCGCAAGAGCACGGCCGAGCGGGTCGCCGGCGTGCTGCGCAACCGCATCGCGGAGGGGTTCTTCCTCCCCGGCGGCCGGCTGTCGGAGCAGGACATCGGCACCGCGCTCGGCGTCTCCCGCAACACCCTGCGCGAGGCGTTCCGGCTGCTCACCCACGAGCGGCTGCTGGCCCACGAGCTCAACCGCGGGGTCTTCGTCCGCATCCCGAGCGTCGAGGACGTCGTCGACATCTACCGGGTGCGCAAGATCATCGAATGCGCGGCGGTCCGCGGGGTGACGGCCAAGCCGCCGTCGTTCGCGCGGATCAAGGAGAAGGTCGAGATCGGCGACGAGGCCGCGCGCAGCGGCAACTGGAAGGACCTCGGCACCGCGAACGTCTGGTTCCACCAGGAGCTGGCCGCGCTGTCGGGCAGCGAGCGGGTGAACGAGCTGGTCGCCCGGCTGACCGCCGAGCTGCGGCTGGTGTTCCACATCATGGCCGAGCCGCGGCGCTTCCACGAGCGCTACCTGCCCCGCAACCACGAGATCCTCGACCGCATCGAGGCCGGCGACGGCCCGGGCGCGGAGCAGCTGCTGATGAAGTACCTCGACGACGCCGAGGAGCAGCTGGTGGGCGCGTACGCCGACCGGGCCGAGGCGGCTCGCGCGGCCATCGCGGCGGAGTAGCGGGGCGTTCGGGCAGGGTTGAGCGTTCGGACGGTCCGAGCACGAGCCGGACGCGATATCCGGTCGATAGCCTCGGAGGCGGTTCCGCCGCCGGAGACCCCCAGCGGCAGGCGGGACCCCTCGCTGCCGGGTCGCCGCTTCCCCAGGGCCGCGGCCCGGCAGCCCAGCACGCACGAAGGCCCGGCCGGAACTCCGGCCGGGCCTTCGGGGTGGTGCGGGGTCAGCCGGCGTAGCGGGCGAAGATCCTCGTGAAGTCCCACGCCTGCTGGGAGACACCGGAGCAGGTGTCGTTGTTCGGATAGCCGGCGGGGCACGGGCGGTCGCGGTTCGCCGACCAGAACGTCAGCCGGGCCAGGTGGTGCGCGTTGGCGTAGCCCAGGATGGTCGTGAAGTCGTTCAGCGTGACCGTCTCGCCGTTGTCGGTGATGCCGTTCATCGACGAGATGCCCATGTGCCGGTAGGCGGTGTCGTCGTCGTAGCCGTACGCGCTCTTGACGACGTTCTTGAGCCCTTCGGCCGCCCGCTGCGTCAGCGTGCCCATGTTCTGGCCGGCGCCGCCGAAGTCGAACGGCATGATGACCCAGCCGTCGACCGTGAGGCCGGCCTGCGCCGCGCGGTTCACCAGGCTGTTGTCGGGTCCGGACTGGCCGGTGCCGAAGGTGATGTAGATCTTGATGCCCGGGTTGTTCGCCCGGACCGTCTTCAGCGCGTCGACCGTGCGCTGCTGCACGGTCGCGTTGCTGTAGGCGTCGGCCTCGATGTCGATGTCGATCGCCTTGAGGCCGTAGGCGCTGATCACCTTCTGGTAGGCCGCCGCCAGCTCGCCCGCGCTGCCGCAGGAGGACTCCAGCTTGTTGCCGGAGTAGCCGCCGAACGACGGGATGACGTCGCCGCCGCCCGCGCGGACCGTGTTGATCGTGCCCTGGTCGACGCCGCCGGTGAGCGCCCGGCCGCCGTCCCACTGCGGGTTGCAGTAGCCGTTGGACAGCACGAACGCCAGCGTGAACCACTTGACGCCGGTGGCGTTCTGGATCGTCGCCGGGTTGGGCGGGTCGCCCCAGCCGTTGTAGAGGTACGGCGCCACGGCCATCACGCCTGGCCCGGGCGGCGGAGTCGTACCGCCGGACGGGAGCGTCCACTGCTGGTTGGCCGTGCTCGCGCACGTCCAGATCTGCAGCCGCGTCCCGTTGGCGCTGGAGTTGCCGGTGGCGTCGAGGCACTTGCCGGACCCGGTGTTGACCAGGTTCTTCGCCGCGTTGGCCGTCCACTTCTGGGCGCCGGAGCCGTTGCAGTCCCAGAGCTGGACGGTGGTGCCGTTCGCGGTGCCGGCGCTCGTGACGTCCAGGCACTTGCCCAGCGCCTGCAGTGAACCGTCGCTGCCGACCGTCCACTGTTGCGCATTGGTGCCGTTGCAGTCGTAGAGCTGGATCGCGGTGCCGTTGGCCGTGCTCGCCGCGTTGACGTCGACGCACTTGCCCGCGATGCCGGTGATCGGCCCGGTCGCCGCGTGGGCGACGCCGGGGACGAGCACCAGCGCCGAGGTGGCGATCAGTGCGCCGAAAACTGCCTTGAGTTTCATGCGGGCACGTTCCACTTCTGGTTGGCCGCACCGGTGCAGGTCCAGATCTGCAGCCGGGTGCCGTTGGCGCTGGTGTTGCCGGTGGCGTCGACGCACTTGTTCGAACCCGCGCCGACGATGTCCTTGGCCGCCGTGGCCGCCCACTTCTGGTTGGCCGTCCCGCCGCAGTCCCACAGTTGCAGCTGAGCACCATCCGCTGTGGACTGTCCGGTGACGTCGAGGCACTTGCCGAGCGCCTTCAGCGTGCCGTCGGTGCCGAGGGTCCACTGTTGCGCGGTCGAGCCGTTGCAGTCGTAGAGCTGGACCGCGGTGCCGTTGGCGCTGTTCGCGCCCGCGACGTCGATGCACTTGCCGCCGAGGCCGGTGATCGGGCCGGTCTTGCCGGTGGTGCCGCCGTTGCCCTGGGTGCCGTTCCAGGTGAACGTCGCCGACGTGTGGCCGGGCAGGGTGTAGCTGAACGACGAGCCGCCCCAGTTCACCCGGACGCTCTGGCTGCCGGTCCCGGAGTTGTACGCGATCAGCGCCTTCGAGCCGTCCGGGTTCTTCCAGGCGACGTTGCGGACGGTCGAGTTGTCGTTCGAGTCGATCCGGTACGCGCCCGGCTTCACGAACTTCGTCAGGTGGCCCATCGTGTAGTACTCGACGGTGTAGTCGACCTGCCCGCTGCGCGAGTCTCCGTTGTGGACGGTGATCAGGCCGGTGCAGGTGCCGCAGCCGCCGTTGTGCGGGCCCATGTTCTGGTCGACGGCGAGGCTCCACTTCGTGACGCTCTTCGACCAGTTGCGCGTGTAGTCGACGATGTTGTTCATGTCCTCGGCCTGCTGGTTCGAGATCCAGGTGCCGCCGGAGTGCTCGGTCGAGTAGGCGTTGACGTTCGGGTACTGGTTGTGCGTGGTCGTCTGCTGCGCGATGTCCCCGCCGTACCCGTGCCAGGCGACGCCGCCGAAGTTCGGGTGGGTGCGGATCGCCGGGTCGTCCAGCGTCGGTGCGCCGTAGGACGCGTAGGTGTCCCAGTTCCAGTCCAGGGCCAGCACCTTGGTGGACAGGCCGGCGTTCTGGAGCGCGGGCAGCAGGTTGTTCTTCGCGAAGTACGCCAGTCCGGCGCCGTTCCAGTTGGTCGACGGGTAGCTCGAGCAGCACGTCGGCTCGTTCTGCATCGAGACGTAGTCGATCGGCACGCCCGCGGCCTGGTAGGCCTGGAGGTACTTGACGAAGTACTGCGCGTAGGCCGGGTAGTACTGCGATTCGACCCAGCCCAGCAGGTAGCTGTCGTTGTCCTTCATCCACGGCGGCGCGCTCCACGGCGACGCCATCACCTTGGCCTGCGGGTTGAGCTGCTTGGCCTGCTTGGTCAGCGGCAGCACGTCGGCCTGGTCGTGGGCGATGGAGAAGTGCGTCAGGTTCGGGTCGGTCTGGCCGGCCGGCACGTCGTCGAAGGTGTAGCTGTAGCGGGCCAGGTCGGACGCACCGAGCGGGTTGCGGATGAAGCTCAGGCCGATGCCGTTGTTCGGGTCGAACAGTTTCCGCATGGTGTCGTCGCGGGTGGCCTGTGACAGCGCGCCGCTGGAGTTCATCAGCCAGGCCGCGGTGTCCGTGAAGGACGCTCCGCCGCCTTCGAACTGCTGGTAGGTGGTGTTTTCGTTGACGTTGATGGTCACCCCGCCGCTGCCGGTGCCCGCGGCGAACGCCACCGGAGTCTGCTGCTGGAGGCCGCGGGTGACCGTCCGCCCGCCGGCGTCGCTGGTCGTGGTGAGCCAGATGTTGACCGTTTCGCCGGCGGCCTGCGCGGGCACGGCGAAGGTGGCCGCGGTGAGCGCGGCCGCGGCTGTCGCCGCGAGGAGAGAACGCTTTCTCATGGCAGAGTCCACTTCTGGTTCGCGCCGGACCCGCAGGTCCAGATCTGGAGCCGGGTCCCGTTGGCGCTGGAGTTGCCGGTCGCGTCGAGGCACTTGCCCGAGCCGGCGTTCACGAGGTTCTTCGAACCGTTCGCCGTCCACTTCTGGGCGCCCGATCCGTTGCAGTCCCACAGTTGCGTCGTCGTGCCGTTGGCCGTGCCCGCGCTGGTGACGTCGAGGCACTTGCCGAGGGCTTTCAGCGACCCGTCACTGCCGGCCGTCCACTGTTGCGCACTGGTGCCGTTGCAGTCGTAGAGCTGCACGGCGGTGCCGTTGGCGTTGTTCGCGCCGGCGACGTCGACGCACTTGCCGCCGATGCCGGTGATCGCGCCGCCGTTCCCGGTGGGCGGCGGTGTCGTGCCGCCCGCGAACTGCGTCGCGACCTGCTCGCCGAGGCTGACCGCGTTGGCGTGGTTCTCGATCGGGTTGACGTGCGTGTTCGGGAACACGATGTAGGTCACCGGGCCCTCGGTGCCGCCGTTCTTCGGGTCCGGGTTGATGCCGAGGCTCGCGGCGGTGGCGTAGGAGGCCTCGCCGATGATGCTCGTCGGGCCGGTGTCGCCGACCACCGCGTAGGTGACCTGGTTGTTGTAGACCACCGCCACGACCGAGCCGCCGTCGATGCCGTAGTTGCGGTAGTCCCAAGTGGACGTCGGCTGCGGCAGCACGATGTAGGGCAGTTGCGCCGCGTTCAGTGGCTGATCGGTGGAAGTGTGGAACGCGGTGTCGGGGTAGAAGCAGCAGTCGGTGTTCTCGTTGCACTGCGTGGTGCGGACGCCGTCGCAGTCGACGTCCATGTCGGCCGTGAAGAACACCGCGCCGTTGGCCTGGCAGACGGGCACGGTCGCCGCGCCGCCTTCGTCGAAGGAGTACTTGCCGTTGGAGATCTGCTGGCACGTCTGGGTTTTGGCGAGGAGCTGGCTCGCGGACGGACCCGCTTCGACCGCCGCCTGGGCCGAGCCGGTCGTGAAGGAAGAAAGCGCTAACAGGGCACACCCCATTAGCGCGACGAGGATTCGCCGCACTTGTAGTTCTCCTTGGGGAGCGGACCGGGAGCTACGCGCTCCCGGCCCGGGCGATCAGGGAGTGGTCCACTTCTGGTTGGCGGTGCCGCCGCAGGTCCAGATCTGCAGGCGGGTGCCGTTCGCGCTGGAGTTGCCGGTGGCGTCGAGGCACTTGTTCGCGTTGGGGTTCACGATGTCCTTGGCGCCGGTCACGACCCACTGCTGGGCGCCGGTTCCGTTGCAGTCGTAGAGCTGCACCGCCGTCCCGTCCGCGGTGCCCGCGCCGGAGACGTCCATGCACTTGCCGAGGGCGCGGATGGTGCCGTCGGTGCCGACGGTCCAGTTCTGCGCGGCGTTGCCGTTGCAGTCGGTGATCTGGATCGGCGTGCCGTTGGCGGAGTTCGCGCCGGCGACGTCGACGCACTTGCCGCCGATGCCGGTGATGGTGCCGGTCCGGCCGCCGCCCTGGCTCGAGGTGTTCGTGACGTGCACGTAGTCGACGATCAGCTGCTGCGGGAACTGCGTGCTGCTGTTGGGGTCGCCGGGCCAGTACCCGCCGACGGCGAGGTTCAGGATGATGAAGAAGTTGTGGTCGTACACCCAGCGGTTGCCGTTGAGGTCCGCGGGTGTGCGCGTCTGGTAGAGGTTGCCGTCGACGTACCACTTGATCTGGTTGGGCGCCCAGTCGACGGCGTAGGTGTGGAAGTCGTCGGAGAAGTTGGGGCCGTTGTAGGCCGCGCCGATGCCGCCGGAGCCGGAGTAGCCGGGGCCGTGGATGGTGCCGTGCACGGTGTTCGGCTCGAACCCGACGTTCTCCATGACGTCGATTTCGCCGTCGGTGGGCCAGTTGCCGCCGCCGAGCATCCAGAACGCCGGCCACATGCCCTGCCCGCGCGGGAGCTTCATGCGGGTTTCGAAGTGGCCGTAGGCCTGGCTGAACTTGCCTGCGGTGTTGAGCCGGGCGGAGGTGTACTCGCAGCGGCCGTACCAGCAGTTGTAGTTGCCGGGGTTTTCCTTCTTGGCGGTGATGACGAGGTGGCCCTGGCCGTCGAGCTGGGCGTTGTTGGTGCCGGAGGTGTAGTACTGCCGCTCGTGGTTGTTGACGTTGTCGCCGGTTTCCAGCTGCCACTTCGACCCGTCGACGGCGGCGCCCGCGGGGCCGTTGAAGTCATCGGTGAAGGTGGCCGCGGCTGCGGCCTCGGTCGCTGTGAGGACCTGCTGCCCGGGGAGGAGCAGTGCGCAGGCGGCGAGGAGTGCCGCCCAGCGGGATTTCCTGGAGGTGGACATCGTTGTCGCCTCTCTCACCGTGGGGATCGGCGTTCCGCGCGCAGCACGGAACGCGGGGGAGGGGAGGTGGCCGCGCATGCCGGGGCGGCGGCAGGCGTGACCGGTCAGCCGTCGCTCGCGGTCCTGGGCGGGGCCGGACTTGGTGAGCGTCGGCGGGCACTTTGTTGTGCTTGGCAACAAAGTATGCATGGTCCAGACAAGCCGGGCAACACTCGCACGGGTCATTTTTTTCAACCCGAATTAAGGGGTGGTGGGGTGGAGGAGTTTGCGGTTCCCGCTCAGTGGAACGCGGTCTGCCGGGTGAGCTTTGATCCATCTCGGGTGATCTGCCGGACCAGTAGCTCTGGCTTCGCGTTCCTCCGGCACCCCGAAGCCGCCATTGTGACTACGGCCGGCGGCGCCGCGTCAAGGCGGGAAAGCGTGCCTTGACCCGGCGTCGCCGGCCGTGTTCTGGCTTCGGATCGGGGTGCCTGGGGAGGTGTGGGTTCTCGGCGGTGCCGGTTTTGGTGACCGCTGCCTGTTGGGTGCTCGGCAGGTGTGGGTCTTCGGCGGTGCCGGTTTTCGTGACCGCTGCCCGTTGGGCGTGTGGCGGGGCGGGCGGCTTGCGCCGCCGTCGTGTGTGTCCGGGCTTCCAGCTTCCTGGGCTTACGCCGCGTCCGACTTCGGGGCTCCCGGTTTGGCGATCCTCGATGTTGCTCCCTGGGCCAGCAGGTCCGCTACCGGGAGCGTTGCCGCTCCTGTGGCCACCGCGTCCAGGCCCAGTGAGCCCAGCTGGATCGATGTCTGGCTGAACGGGTGCTGCAGCGCGTGGTCGCCCGCCGCCTCGCGGATTCTCGGCAGGAGCTGCTCGCCCAGGGCCAGGCCCGCCCAGCCGCCGATCACTATGCGCTCCGGGTTGAACAAGTTGATCAGGTTCGCGATGCCCGCGCCCAGGTAGCCCGCCGTTTCGTCGAGCACCCGCGCCGCCGTCTTCGACTTCGTGGCCGCCGACAGCAGCGCCGAGAACTGGGCCTGCTCGTCCTCGCCCGTGATGTCCTTGCCGCGGGCGCGGCGGTAGCGCGCCAGGACCGCGCCCGCGCCGATGTACGCCTCCAAGCACCCTCGCGAACCGCAGCGGCACTCCTGGCCGCCGTACGCGATCGTCGTGTGGCCCCACTCGCCCGCGCTGCTCGTCGAGCCGCGGTACGTCGTCCCGTCCGTCACCACGGCCGCCCCGACGCCGGAGCCGATCAGCGCTATCACGGCGTGGCGGGCGCCGCGGCCCGCGCCGAACCACATCTCCGCCTGGCCCTGCGTCTTCGCGCCGTTGTCGACGAACAGCGGCAGCCCGACCCCCGCTTCCTGCAGCAACGCCGTCAACGGCACCGCGTCCCAGCCCACCGTCGGCGCGTGCACCAGCACCTGGGCGCCCTGCTCGACCGTGCCCGGCACGCCGATGCCGACGCCCAGCACACCCGATTCGTCGATGCCCGCGCTCGCGAACACCTCCCGCAGGCCGGACGTCACCTGGGCGACCGCGGTCGCCGCGTCGGGCGCCTTCGGGAGCGGGTGCTCGACCGTCGCCAGCCGGCTCATCGCCAGGTCGAACAGCTCCACCTTGACGCCGGTTTCGCCGATGTCGACGCCTGCGACGTGCCCGTACGCCGGGTCCACGCGCAGCAGCACCCGGGGCCGCCCGCCGTCCGACTCGACCTGGCCGGCCTCGGTGATCAGGCGTTCTTCACCCAGCTCGGCCGTCACGTTGCTCACCGTGGCGGCACTCAATCCGGTGAGCTGGCTCAGTTCGTGCCTCGACAGCGGGCCGTCGAAGTACAGTTTCGACAGCAGCAGGGATCGGTTGTGCCGCCGCAGATCGCGGACGGTGGTGCGCTTGCTCGCCATGGGCAACCCATCTGAACTTCTTACCGGCTCACTGACAGGATGCCTGATCACCGTAAGTTGTGGCTATGTATTAAGTGGTGAACTAAGTCCCGAACCCATGGTGGCGGGGCCGCGGTCTGGCAGAATCCTCCCGGTGACCCAGGTGGTGCGCCAGACGACCCGTGACCTCAGGCGGCACAACCGCGCGGCACTGCTCTCCTCGCTCTACCTCCGCGGTCCCGTCAGCAGACTGGAACTGGTAGCTGAATCGGGACTTTCGGCCGCCACCGTTACCAACGTCGTCTCCGAGCTCATCGCGGACGGCGTCGTGGCGGAGGCCGGATCGGTCGAATCGGACGGCGGGCGGCCGCGGACGCTGCTGGCCGTGCGGCCGGAGTTCGGGCACGTCGTGGGCGTGGACGTCAGCGAAACGCACGTCGAAGTCGGCCTCTTCGACTGCGCGCTCGGCACCCTCGGCACCGTGCGCCACCCGCTGGTCGGCACCCGGCTCGACCCGGACGAAGTGGCCGGGCTGGTGCGCACGGGCATCGCCGAGGTGCTCGACGGCGGCGACCCGGAGGCGGTGTTCGGCGTCGGCATCGGCGTACCGGGGGCGGTCCGCGACGGCGGGATCGTGCACGCGCCGACCCTCGGCTGGCGTGGGGTGGACTTCGCCGAGCTGATCGACCCGCACATCGAGGCGCTGTTCCCGGCGGGCCTGCCCCGGCCGGACGGCAAGTCGCCCCGGAAGCTGCCGGTCCACCTGGACAACCGGGCCCGCACGCTCGGCCAGGTCGAAACCTGGCGCGGGGCCGGCCGGGGCGCCGAACGCGCCATCGTCGCCCTCCTCGGCGTCGGGGTCGGGGCCGCCGTCGCGACGGCCGGGCGCTCGCACCCGGACATCACGACCAGCGAGTGGGGCCACACCGTCGTCAAGGCGGCCGGGGCGGCCTGCCGGTGCGGCTCCCACGGCTGCCTGGAGGCCTACGTCGGCACCGAGGCGGTCGTCCGCCACTACGCCGAGCGCGCCGGCATCGAACCGGTCATCGGGGACGAAAGCGACGGGGAACTGGCCCGGATCGTCGCGGAGGCGGCGGGCGGCGGCCCGGCCGCCGACGTGCTCGCCGAGACCGGCGAGTACCTGGGCATCGGCATCGCGAACCTGATCAACCTCCTCAGCCCCGATCGGGTGGTGCTTTCCGGCTCGGCCGGGGCGATCATGGGGCAGGCGATCCTCCCGGCGGTCCGGGACGCCGTCGGCCGGCACGCCCTCGGCTACCTGGCCGAGCGCACCGAAGTCGTCCTCGGCAGGCTCGGGCCCGAGGCGGTGGCGCTCGGCGCGGCGACCCTGCCGATCGCCGAACTGCTGGCGAACGGTGGCCGGACCGGCTGAAACCCTTGCGTCGCAGGGAGTACTTCGATCAACAGGTCCAGACCGCGCGTTCTTTCAGCACTTAAACTTAGGCACGAAATGTTACCACCGTGTTATTGACGTGACCGGAGTCACCCAGGTTGACTTCGGGACGTCGTTCGGTCGCCGGCGGTCGGGGCTCGCTACCAGTCGACAGCAAGTAGTCGTCGATGACTAGGAGGACCGATGCGAGTCAAGCGCGCAGTGGTCGCAGCGCTGGTCGCGGGTATGGCCCTGAGCGGCCTCACCGCATGTGGCAGCGGCAGCACCAACGCCGCCCAGAGCAATCCGGACGCCGTGTTGAGCGTCGGCAAGCCGGACGGCCCGCAGGCCGAGAACAACAACCCGTTCCTGGAGACGTCCGCCCTGTCGAACATGGGCTACCGGTGGATGATCTACGAGCCCCTGGTCATGCTGAACCGCGTCAAGCCGCAGGACCCGGGCAAGCCGTGGCTGGCGACCAAGTGGGACTGGTCGGACAACTACCGGAAGCTCGTCCTGACCGTCCGTGACGGCGTCAAGTTCTCCGACGGCCAGCCGATGACCGCCGAGGACGTCGCCTACACCTTCCAGCTGCTGCGCGACAACAAGGCGCTGAACGTCGACGCCGTCCCGTACAAGGACATCGCCGCGGCCGGCAACCAGGTCACGCTGGGCTTCGACAACTCGCAGTTCGTCAACCAGGTCAAGATCCTGCAGACGCTCGTCGTGCCGAAGCACGTCTGGAAGGACGTCAAGGACCCGGCGCTGGACCTCAATAAGAACCCGATCGGCACCGGCCCGTACACGCTGAAGTCGGCCACTCCGCAGACGATGATCGTCGTGCGGCGCGACAGCGGCTACTGGCAGGAAGCGCCGAAGGTGAAGGAGATCCGCTACACCTCCTACACCGACAACAACGCGCAGGTGAGCGCGCTGGTCAACGGGGCGGCCGAGTGGAGCTTCGTGTTCATCCCGAACTACAAGGCCGTCTACACCAACAAGGACCCGCAGCACTACAAGCTGTGGTTCCCGGCGCAGCTGGCCGTCCACGGCCTGTGGTTCAACACCGAGAAGGCTCCCTGGAACGACCCGAAGCTGCGCCAGGCGATCAACAAGGTGGTCAACCGCGACGACATCTTCAACCAGGGTGAAGCCGGCTACTTCTACCCGAAGAACGACCAGGTCACCGGCATCCCGACGCCGGCGGGCGACCCGTTCATCGCGCCGCAGTACAAGGGCCGGTCGGTGCAGGTCGACGTCGCGGGCGCCAAGGCGCTGCTGACCGGCGCGGGCTACAAGTACAACGGCGACAAGCTGGCCGACCCGAGCGGCAAGCCGGTGGCCATCAAGCTCACCGTCCCGTCCGGCTGGTCGGACTACATCACCGACCTGGAGATCATCAAGGACAACCTGGCGCAGCTCGGCATCACCGCCACGGTCGACAAGATGAACCAGGACGCGTGGATGAAGTCGGTCGACACCGGTGACTTCGAAGGCCTGATGCACTGGACCAACGACGGGCAGACGCCGTACGACATGTACCGCGACGTCATGGACGGCAACCGCTACAAGCCGACCGGCCAGGGCGGCATCAACGGCAACTACGGCCGCTTCAAGAACGACGAGGCGACCAAGGCGCTCGAGACCTACGCGAACGCCGAGGACGACGCCGCCCGCACCGCGGCCATGGCGACGCTGCAGAAGATCATGATCGAGCAGCAGCCGATGATCCCGACGTCGGCGGCCAACTCCGGCGGCGAGTACAGCACGAAGAACTGGGTCGGCTGGCCCGACGACGCCAACCCGTACGCGCCGGCCCAGCCGACGCTGCGCAACGCGCTCGACATCGTCCTGCACCTCAAGCCCGCGGCCTGACGATGGCGGATTCAGCCGTGACGACCGAGCAGTCCCCCTCCGACCCCGTCGCCGTCGGGTCGGAGGGGGACCTCCCCGTGGTCCTCGAAGCCGCGGGCCTCACGAAACACTTCCCGGTCCGCCGGCGCGGGCGCGCGGCGCTCACCGGGCCGCGCCGCAGCATCCAGGCCGTCGACGACGTCACCCTGACGCTCCGCCGCGGCCGCGTCACGGCCCTGGTCGGCGAGTCCGGTTCCGGCAAGTCGACGGTCGCGCGCCTGCTCGCGGGCCTGTACCCGCGCACCGGCGGTGACATCCGGCTGCACGGCGAGACGGTGGACGTCAAACACGGGCGGGCGTTCCGCGCCTACGCCCGCCGGGTCCAGATGATCTTCCAGGACCCCTTCGCCTCGCTGAACCCGGTGCACACCGTCCGCTACCACCTGACGCGGGCGCTGAAGATCCACGGCCGGGCGGGCGAGGACCTCGAGAAGTCGCTGCACGAGCTGCTCTCGCGCGTCCAGCTGACCCCGCCCGAGCGCTACATCGACAAGTTCCCGCACGAGCTGTCCGGCGGCCAGCGCCAGCGCGTCGCGATCGCGCGGGCGCTCGGCGCCGACCCGGAGGCGCTGCTGGCCGACGAGCCGGTCTCCATGCTGGACGTCTCGATCCGGCTCGGCGTGCTGAACCTGCTGCGGGACCTGAAGGAGCGCCTGCACCTGGCGATCCTGTACATCACGCACGACATCGCGTCCGCGCGCTACTTCGCCGACGAGACGATGGTGATGTACGCGGGCCGGATGGTCGAAGGCGGCGACAGCGAAACCATCACGCAGCGGCCGGCGCACCCGTACACGCGGCTGCTCATCGAATCCGCACCCGACCCGGACCGGATCGCGGGCGGCGCCGGCCCCGCCGAGACCCCGGCGGAGCGCGGGTCCGGCGAACCGCCGAGCCTGATCGACCCGCCGTCCGGCTGCCGGTTCCACCCGCGTTGCCCGGTGGCGATGGAGCGGTGCACGACCGACCTGCCGCCGCGGTTCGACGTCGGCGACGCGCCCGGCCACTGGGCCGCGTGCTGGCTCTACGACGGGGCCGCCCGATGAGGTACCTGCTGCAACGGCTGGTCTTCTACGTCTTCACGGCGTGGGCCGCCGTCACCATCAACTTCTTCATCCCGCGGCTGATCCCGGGCGACCCGGTGCAGTCGCTGATCGCGAAGAACCAGGGCATGATCAGCGCGGACGCGATCCAGTCGCTGTACGTCCTGTTCGGACTCGACAAGAACGAAAGCCTGATCTCCCAGTACTTCGACTACTGGGGCCAGCTGTTCCGCGGCGACCTCGGGATCTCGTTCACGTTCTTCCCGACGCCGGTGTCCGACCTGCTCGGCGACAGTCTGCCGTGGACGATCATCCTGGTCGGCATCACCACGGTCGTCGGCTTCGCGGTCGGCACCGGGCTCGGCGTGGTCGCCGGCTGGAAGCGCGGCTCGTGGGTCGACGGCCTGCTGCCGGTGACGACGTTCCTTTCGTCGATCCCGTACTTCTGGCTCGGCCTGATCGCGCTGACGCTGCTGGCCGGCCCGGGCAGCTTCTTCCCGTCGTCCGGCGGCTACGACCCGGGCACGGTCCCGGGCTGGGACCCCGGGTTCATCGGCAGCGCGATCCAGCACAGCCTGCTGCCCGCGCTGACCATCCTGATCAGCTCGATGGGCAGCTGGATCCTGGGCATGCGCAACATGATGGTCACCGTCGCTTCGGAGGACTACGTGACCGTCGCGCACGCCAAGGGCCTGCCGGAACGCCGGGTGATGGTCGGGTACGCCGCCCGCAACGCGCTGCTGCCCAGCGTGTCCGGCTTCGCGCTGGCGCTCGGGTTCATCGTCGGCGGCACGCTGCTGGTGGAGATCGTCTTCTCCTACCCCGGCGTCGGCTACCAGCTGTTCCAGGCCGTCGGCTCGCAGGACTACCCGCTGATGCAGGGCATCTTCCTCATCATCACGCTCTCGGTGCTGGTGGCGAACCTGTTCGCCGACGTCGCCTACCTGGCGCTCGACCCGCGCACCCGGAAGGAGGGCTGACATGGCCGTACCCGCGGCGGACGTCAAGGTCGCCCAGGCCCTCCCGCTCGAAGCGGTGGCCGCACGCCGGCGCCGCTTCCGGTTCCTGACCGGCGGCAAGACCGGCACCGGCCTCGCCGTCATCGTCTTCTTCCTGGTGATCGCGGTCATCGGCGACTGGATCGCGCCGTACGACCCGTCGGCGCGCAGCAGCGACCTGCTGGAGGCGCCGTCCGGACGGCACTGGTTCGGCACCACGCACCTCGGCCAGGACATCTTCAGCCAGGTCGTGGTCGGCACGCGCAGCGTGATGCTGGTCGGGCTGGCCGCCGGGATCGTGGCGACCATCCTCGCGGTGATCGTCGGCGTGACGTCCGGCTACCTCGGCGGCACACCGGGCGAAGGCCTGTCCGCGCTGTCCAATGTGTTCTTGGTGATCCCCGCGCTGCCGTTGATCATCATCATCGGCAGCGCGGTGCCGACCGGCGGCGACATCCTGGTGGCGGTGATCATCGGGTTCACGTCGTGGGCGTGGGGCGCGCGGGTGCTGAGAGCGCAGACGTTGTCACTGAGAGGCCGGGAGTACGTCGAAGCGGCCCGGGCGACCGGCGAGTCGACGTGGCGGATCATCTTCTTCGAGATCCTGCCGAACCTGACCGCGGTGATCGCCTCCAGCTTCGTCGGCACGGTGATCTTCGCGGTGATGTCGGAGATCACGCTGGCGTTCGTCGGCGTCTCGGGACTGTCCAACTGGAACTGGGGCACGATCCTGTTCTGGGCCCAGAGCCAGCAGGCGCTGGCCCAGGGCGCGTGGTGGTGGTTCGTGCCGGCCGGGCTGGCGATCGCCATCCTGGGCACGGCGTTGTCCCTGCTCAACTTCGGCATCGACGAGTTCGTCAGCCCGCGGCTGCGCGGCAGCGGCAAGTCCCGCGTCAAGGGGGCCGACGGGCGGACGCATCGGATGCGCGTGGGCTTCACGCCCGTGCTCGGGCGGGAGGAACGGCCGTGATGGACCCGGTGCTGGAGATCAAGGGCCTGGACGTCGACTACGGCGTCGGCGACGAGGCCGTCCGGGCGGTGCGGGACGTGCACCTGACGCTGCACCGCGGCGAAGTCCTCGGCCTGGCCGGGGAAAGCGGCAGCGGAAAGTCCACTTTGGCCTACGGGCTGACGCGGCTGCTCGCGCCGCCGGGCGTGATCCGCGGCGGCGAGGTCATCTACCACCCCGCCGACGGCGAGCCGTACGACGTCCTCCGCCTGACGGACAAGCAGCTGCGCGACTTCCGGTGGGCCGAAACGTCCATTGTGTTCCAGGGCGCGATGAACTCGCTGAACCCGGTGCACAAGGTCGTCACGCAGCTGGTCGACGTCATCAAGGCGCACGAGCCGAAGTCGACGAAGGCGAGCCGGGTGGCGCGGGCGCGCGACCTGCTCAAGCTGGTCGGCATCTCGGCCGACCGGCTGGAGGCGTACCCGCACCAGCTGTCCGGCGGCATGCGCCAGCGCGTGATGATCGCGATGGCGCTGGCCCTGGAGCCGCGGGTCGTCATCATGGACGAGCCGACGACCGCGCTCGACGTCGTCATGCAACGGCAGATCCTCGGCCAGCTGGTCGAACTGCGGGAGCGGCTCGGGTTCTCCGTCCTGTTCATCACGCACGACCTTTCGCTGCTGGTGGAGTTCTCGGACCGGATCGCGATCATGTACGGCGGCCGGATCGTCGAGCAGGCGCCGGCGGCGGACCTCTACCGGGACGCGCTGCACCCGTACAGCCACGGTCTGCTGAACTCGTTCCCCGCGCTGCGGGGACCGCGGCGCGAGCTGGCCGGGATCCCCGGCTCGCCACCGGACACGCGCGGGATGCCGTCCGGCTGCGCGTTCCACCCGCGGTGTCCCAAGGCTTTCGAGCCGTGTCCCGACCGCGTGCCGCTACTGGGCACGCCGGGCGACCCGGCGCGCGAAGTGGCGTGCTGGCTGCACCCCGTCGCCACTTCCTGACCGCCGGTGTCCGAAACCCCTGGAGGAGAGCCGCCTTGACCGAGACCACAGCCGCGACCGCCGAGCAGCAGGCGCTGATCGACACCCTGCCGCCGGACTTCCGCTGGGGCGTGGCCACCGCCGCGTACCAGATCGAAGGCGCGGTCGCGGAGGACGGCCGTACTCCGTCCATCTGGGACACTTTCTGCCGGGTGCCGTGGGCGATCGACAACAACGACACCGGCGACGTGGCGTGCGACCACTACCACCGGATGCCGTCGGACATCGAGCTGGTGCACGAGCTGGGCGCGGACACGTACCGGTTTTCCGTGGCGTGGCCCCGGGTCCAGCCGCGCGGCCGCGGCGGCGTCAACGAGGCGGGCATCGGGTTCTACGACCGGCTCGTCGACGAGACGCTGAGCCGCGGGATCACGCCGTGGCTGACGCTGTACCACTGGGACCTCCCGCAGGAGCTGGAGGACGCGGGCGGCTGGCCGGCGCGCGACACGGCGTACCGGTTCGCCGACTACGCGATGCTGGTGTTCGACCGGCTGTCCGACCGGGTGCGCCACTGGACGACGCTGAACGAGCCGTGGTGCTCGGCGATGCACGGGTACGTGCACGGCGTGATGGCACCGGGCCGCCGTGACTACGCGGCCGGGCTGCACGCGGTGCACCACCTGCTGCTCGGCCACGGGCTGGCGGTGCAGCGCATGCGCGAGGCGGCTCCGGCGGACACGCAGTTCGGCATCACGCTCAACATGTGCACGGCCGACCCGGCGACGGACTCCGCGGAGGACGTCCGCGCGGCGCGCCAGGCGGACGGCCTCGGCGTCCGCATCTACCTGGACCCGCTGGTCCACGGCCGCTACCCGGCGGACGTGGTCGACGACCTGGCGGCGCGCGGAGTCCGCCTCCCGGTCCAGGACGGCGACCTCGACGTGATCTCGGCCCCGCTGGACTTCCTGGGCGTGAACTACTACTTCGGCCAGCAGTTTTCCGGAGTGGACGAATCGGGTTCCACAGTGGACGCGGACGGCGCCCCGGCCTCGCGCGTGGTCCCGTTCGGCGAGCCGACGACGGCGATGGGCTGGGAGATCCTGCCGGGCAAGTTCACCGAGCTGCTGACGCGCCTGGGCCGCGACTACCCGGGCCTCCCGATGTACATCACGGAGAACGGCTCGGCGTTCGACGACGACCCGGACTCGTCGGGTTTCGTCCGCGACGATTCCCGCACGGCGTACTTGGCGTCGCACATCGCCGCGGTGGCAGCGGCCCGCCAGGCCGGCGCGGACGTGCGGGGGTACTTCGCGTGGTCCCTGCTGGACAACTTCGAGTGGGCGTACGGGTACGCGAAGCGGTTCGGGTTGATCCGGGTGGACTACGAGACGCAGGAGCGGACGATCAAGCAGAGCGGGTACTTCTACCGCGACACGGTCCGCCGGGTCCGCGGCAGCTGAGTTCACGCCGGTCCGGCGCCCGAACGCGGTCGTGCGTGTTCGGGCGCCGGGTATTCCGGTTGCCGGCGCCCGGGCCCAGGAGCGATGCTGGGGGCTCGGGCGACGAAGGAGGGCGCGTGGGGCTCACGTTGTTCCCAGGAGACGGCGATACCGGCAGTGCGGACGTCTCCTGGTCCTACAACAGCTTCCACGCGTTCCGCCGGTGGCTGGCCGCGGTCGAGGGTTTCGCCCTGGACGACATGCACGGCTTCGGCGGCGAGCGCCCGTGGGCGGGTGTCGCCACCACGTTGGCCCCGCTCCTCGACCATCCCGACGACGGAGGTCCCGACCTCACACCGGCGCAGTGCGCCGCGCTCCTGCCCCGCCTGCGGGAGATCGCCGACGAGCCTCGCGGCGGAAGCGCCGATCCCCTTCTCCGGCGGCACGGAGATGACGCTCGCCGGTTGGTGGTCGTCCTGCAGCTCTGCGTGGACAAGGGCGTCGACCTGGTCTTCGGGTGAGCCCTGGTTGCTCAGCCCGTGGTACCCCTCACGGCCTCCGGGAGGTCAGCCAGCGCGCGATGATCGTCCGCTGGATCTCCGACGCGCCCTCGTAGATGCGCGGGGCGCGGACCTCGCGGTACAGGTGCTCCAGCAGGTGCCCGCGCCGCAGCGCGCGGGCGCCGTGCAACTGCACCGCCGAGTCGACGACGAACTGGGCCGCCTCCGTTGCGAACAGCTTCGCCATCGCCGCGCGGCCGCCGAGGTTCGGCTCGCCCGCGTCGTACGCGCTCGCCGCCGCGTAGACCAGCAGGCGGGCCGCTTCCGTGCGCGTGGCCATCTCCGCCAGCGTGTGCGCCACCGCCTGCTGCTTGATCAGCGGGCCGCCGAACGCCTCGCGCGAACCCGTGTGGGCCACCGTGGCGTCCAGTGCGGCCTGGGCCATCCCGACCGCGAACGCGCCGACGCTCGGGCGGAACAGGTCCAGCGTCCGCATCGCCACCGCGAACCCGCGGTTCTCCTCGCCGAGCAGTTCCTCACGCCGCACGGGAACGCCGTCGAACGTCACCGTGCCGATCGGGTGCGGGCTGACCAGGTCGAGGTGCTCGCCGCCCAGGCCGGGGCGGTCGGCGGGGACGACGAACGCGCTCACCCCGCGGGCGCCCGCACCCGGCGTCGTCCGGGCGAACACCGTGTAGAAGTCGGCCTCCGGGGCGTTCGAGATCCACATCTTCGACCCCGTCAGCCGCCAGCCGTCGCCGTCGGGCTCCGCGGCCAGCGAAAGCGCGGCCGCGTCGGAACCGGCATCCGGCTCGGTCAGCGCGAACGCCGCGACCGCGTCGCCCGCCGCCACCGCCGGCAGCCAGCGCGCCACCTGTTCGTCCCTTCCGGACTGCAGCACCGGGTAACTTCCCAGCCCCTGCAGGGCCAGCGCCGTCTCGGCCTCCGTGCTGACGGTGGCGAGGTTCTCGCGCAGGATGCACAGGTCCGTCGCCGCGGCCTGCCGTGACGGCGTGCCCGAGCCGACGCCGGGGAAGAGCCGCGCGAGCAGGCCGAGCGCACCCATCGCCTTCAGCAGCGGGCGGTTCACCGCACCCTCCACACCGGACTCGGCGAGGGGGAGCAGCTGCTCGGCCGCCAACCTGCGGACGTCGGCGGCGAAGGCCTGCTGAGCGGGATCCAGTGCGAAAGTCATGACGAAGCTCCCGGTCGCCAGCGGGCGTGGGCGGTACCGGCCGGACCGGACCGGACGAGGTCGAGACGCGGCTCCGGCCCGTCGGAGCGGCCCGTCTGCGGTTTGCGGCTGCCCGCGGCGAACGGCTTCGGCCACGGCATCGGGTAGCCCTGCTCGGCCGCTGCGTGCAACGTCCACTGTGGATCGTACAGGTGCGTCCGGCCGAGCGCGCAGAGGTCCGCGCGACCGGCCAGGATCAGCGAGTTGACGTCGTCGTAGGAGGAAATCGCGCCGACCGCGATCACCGCGATCCCGTACTCCTCGCCGATTTCGTTGCGGATCCGGTCGGCGTACGGTGTCTGGTAGCTGCGGCCGTACTGCGGGCGCTCTTCGCTGACGACCTGCCCGGTCGAGACGTCGATGCCCGCGGCGCCGTGGGCAGCGAACGCGCGCGCGATCTCGACGGCGTCGTCGGCGTCGATGCCGCCCTCGCACCAGTCGGTCGCCGAGATCCGGACCGTCATCGGCCGGGAATCCGGCCACACCGCCCGCACCGCGTCGAAGACCTCCAACGGGAACCGCAGCCGGTTCTCGAGCGAGCCGCCGTAGGCGTCCGTGCGGTGGTTGGTCAGCGGCGAGAGGAACGACGACAGCAGGTAGCCGTGCGCGCAGTGCAGCTCGAGGACGTCGAACCCGGCGCGAGCGGCCGCGCGAGCGCACTCGGCGAATTGCGCACGGATCTCCGCAAGATCCGTTGTGGACAGTTCCCGCGGCACCTGGTTCCGCTCCGAGTAGGGCAACGCGGTCGGCGCGCAGACCTCCCAGTTCCCGTCCGCGAGCGGCTCGTCGATGCCGTCCCACATCAGCTTGGTCGAACCCTTGCGCCCGGAGTGTCCCAATTGGACGCCGATCCGCGCCGGTGTCTGCGTGTGCACGAAGTCGACGATCCGCCGCCACGCCGCTTCCTGTTCCGGGGTGTACAACCCGCCGCAGCCGGGGGTGATCCGGCCTTCGGGGGAGACGCAGACCATCTCGGTCATCACCAGCCCGGCGCCGCCCAGGGCCTTGCTGCCGAGGTGGACGAGGTGGAAGTCGCCCGGCACGCCGTCTTCCGCGGAGTACATGTCCATCGGCGACACCACGATCCGGTTCGGCAGCTCCAGCCCGCCCAGGGAGAACGGCTGGAACATCGGCGGCCGCGACGTCGTCCCGAGCGAGCGGGCGAACCAGTGGTCGAGCTCGGCGGCGAACTTCGGGTCGCGCAGACGCAGGTTGTCGTAGGTCACGCGGCGGCTGCGCGTCAGGATGTTGAACGCGAACTGCGGCGGCTCCTGGTGGGCGTACTGCGCGATGTTCTCGAACCACTCCAGGCTGGCCTGCGCGGCCCGCTGCGTCGACGTGACGACCGGCCGCCGTTCCAGCTCGTAGGCCTTCAAGGCGGCCGAGACACCGTCGTTTTCGTGCAGGCACGCGGCCAGCGCGAGCGCGTCCTCCATCGCGAGCTTCGTGCCGGAGCCGATCGAGAAGTGCGCGGTGTGCGCCGCGTCGCCGAGGAGGACGACGTTCTCGTGCACCCACGTCTCGCAGCGGACCGTCCCGAACGAAACCCACTTCGAGTTGTTCGCCATGACCTGGTGGCCGTCCAGGACGTCGGCGCAGAGCTCGCGGATCAGCGCGATCGACTTCTCGTCACTCTGACCCGGCGGCAGCGACGTCGCGGCGACGGGGCCGAACGTCCGCTGCCAGACGTCCTCGGATACCTCGAGGATGAACGTGCTGCCGTCGCGGCCGTACGGGTAGCCGTGGATCTGCATGATCCCGGCCGGCGTCTCGAGGACGTAGAACTTGAAGGCGTCGAACACGAGGTCCGTGCCCAGCCAGATGTACCGGCACCGGCGCGTCTCGACGCTCGGCCGGAACGTCTCGGCGTACCGGGCGCGCACCGCCGAGTTGACGCCGTCGGCCGCGACGACGAGGTCGTAGCCTGCCAGGTCCGTGGGCGCCTCTTCGCGGAAGTGCAGGCCGACGCCGAGTTCGGCGCACCGGCTCTGGAGGATGCCGAGCAGGCGCTTGCGGCTCATCGCGGCGAAGCCGTGGCCGCCCGAGGTGGTGACCGTGCCGCGGTAGTGGACGTCGATGTCGTCCCACCGCGCGAATTCGGCCTTCATGGCTTCGTGCACCGCCGCGTCGGCGTGCTCGATGCCGCCGAGCGTCTCGTCGGAGAACACGACGCCGAAGCCGAAGGTGTCGTCCGGCGCGTTGCGCTCCCAGACGGTGATTTCGTGGCCGGGCCCGAGCTGTTTCGCGAGCGCGGCGAAGTACAGACCCGCCGGGCCGCCACCGATGACCGCGATACGCACGCCGTCCAGGGTATGTCGTGGTGGCTACGACCGTCAATGATGCGATAGATGGCGTACCGTGTCCGGCATGGAACGCATCAACCCGCCGGAGCTGGGCAAGCCGTCCGGGTTCTCGCACGCGGTGGTGGCCGAGGGCCGGGTCGTCTTCCTCGCCGGGCAGACCGCGCTCGACGCGTCGAACAGGATCGTCGGCGACGGCGTCGTCGCGCAGTTCGAACGCGCGCTGGGCAACCTGCTGGCGTCGCTGCGCGCGGCCGGGGGCACGCCGGCGGACCTCTGCAGCGTGACGATCTACATCGTCGACATGGCCGATTACCGGGCCAACGCGCGCGAGATCGGCCGGGTCTGGAAACGGCTCGCGGGTACGGAATACCCGGCGATGGCAGGAATCGGCGTCTCCCGGCTGTGGGACGAGGAAGCCTTGGTCGAGGTGCAGGGCTTCGCGGTGCTCAGCCGAGGTTGATCGCCTTGGCGACGTACGCGCGGGCCGGCGTCTCGAGCTTCGCGTGCAGCGCGAAGAAGAGCTCGGCCGCGCGGATGCCGGACCAGCCGGCCGGCAGGAACTCCGCCGGCAGGCCCGGGTCGAGGTAGGGCATCCGCCGCCAGCCGCTCAGCACGCGGACGTAGTCGGCGAAGGCCTGCTCTTCGGTCACGGACTTCCGGCGCAGCGCCGGGCCGTGCTCGTCGAGGAACGTCGTGTACAGCTCGTCCAGCCGGTCGAGGTCCCACCAGTCGCGGACCTTCGCCGCGACGTCGCCGAAGGCGAGGTGGTCGGCGCGGAACAGGTCGGCGTACCCGGCCAGGCCCAGCCGGGTGAGCGCTTCCTCGGTCGCCGCGTGCAGGTGCGCCGGGGCGATCCAGACGCCGGAGGCCGCGGTGCCGAACCCCATCCGAGCCAGCTGCGTGCGCAGCAGGTGGCGCTTGTGGCGCTCGGTCTCGGGCACCGAGAACACCGCGAGCAGCCAGCCGTCGTCCGCGGTCGCGCGCTCGCGGCGGAAGATCCGCTCGTCGCCCTCGCGCAGGATTTCCCGGGCTTCGTCGGACAGCTCGTACCCCGCCGTCGCGTCGCGGCGGACCGCCTCGAGGATCCCGCGCCGCTTCAGCCGGGAGATCGACGATCGCACGGCGGGCTCGTCGACGCCGACGGCGGCGAGCAGGTCGATCAGCGAGGCGACCGAGAGCCAGCCGCCTTCGGTGCGCGAATAGAGGCCGTACACCGTCACGATGAGCTGGCGAGGCTGGGCGGACCGGCCGGAGCCGTCCAGTTCGGTTGCCTCGGGTACGGCCGTCATCGCGCCACGATAGCAACAACCGCCCCGATCGCTCCGCTACGATTTCGCCGCGATGCTGCCAGCCACCAAGGGGATCTTCGACCGGCTCACCCGCCGCGGCCGCCTGATGACCAAACGGGCCTGCGACCGGCAGGGTCACGTGCTGCGCAGCGGCCGGTTCCTGTTCCGCACCCCGACCGCGTGGGAGTACGCCGCCGCCGTCGCGGGCGGCAGTGATCCGGCCGCGCAGCGGTGGCTCGGCTGGCAGCGCGACTCGATCGTCGCCGAGCCGGCGCGGGCCGACGCGCTGCGGGTCGTGCCCGGCACCGGCCCGGACTGGGCCGCACCCGATCCGCAGTCGATCGACCTGGTGATGATCGACGTCGAGGCGAACCGCTGCGCCGGCTTGGTGAGCGTGCACACCGGCGAGGACGGCGGCCCGGAGACCGGCGGCTACCTCGCCCCGGCCTACCGCGGCCGCGGCCACGGCCGGGTGCTGTTCGCGGCCGGCCTGACCCTGGCGCACGAGCACCTCGGCCTGGCGCGGGTGCGCGCCGGCGCGGAGGTCGGCAACCTCGCCAGCGCGCGGTCGCTGCAGGCCGCCGGGCTGGTCCGGGTCGGCGGCCCGCCGACGTACCGGCTCCCGGACGGCCGGGTCACCGAGGCGTGGTGGTTCCAGCACGACGTCCCCCGCGCGACGCGGTGCGGCGGCCCGCAGGCGACGTGGTTCCCGGTGCCGCCGCTGCTCTGACACTTCGGCCGTCGCCGACGTTTTCCGCGGCTAACTTCCCTGTATGACCTCGCTTTCCGCTCCGGTTCCGCCCGTGCCGCACGACGTCCCGCGCGGCAGCGTCGCGTGGTTGCGCGCGTCCGTGGCGCGCTTCAGCAACGGCCCCGACCACGTCCGGCGGCGGGCGCTCGCCGTGGACCTGCTGGCTCCGGTCGATCCCGACGCATTGCGGGACAACGCTTTCTCACGAACTCGCCGGATCGTGTCCGGCCTCGACGTCGTCGACGTGATGGCCGAGCTCGCGCGGCCGGTGCCGGTCGGGGTGCTCGCCGAGGCGCTGGGCCTGCCGGACGTTTCGGCCGACGTCGTCCCGGTCGCGGCGGCCTACCACCCGCACGTCAAGGCTTCGGCGGCCGCCGAAGCGGCGTTGACGCGGCTGGTCGCGGTGTGCGGCGGCCCGACGGAACTCGCGGCGGCGCGGATCGGGCTGCTCGTCCAGGCCTGCGACGCCACGGCGGGCCTCATCGGCAACGAGCTTTTCGCGGCGCTGACCGGAAAACCGGCCGGGCAGCCGGTACTCGCCACGCGCCGCCGGATCGACGGCGAGGACGTCATCGTGTCCCTCGCGGGGACGCCGTTCGGGGCCGGACCGCGCGCGTGCCCGGGGTCGCGGCACGCGCGTGCCCTCGCCGCCGGTGTTCTGGCGGCGTTGCGCGGTTTCCGCCTGACAGAAACGGAACCGAGCTGGGTTTCGTCGCCGAATCTCCGGATGCCCTCGGCGTTGCCGGTGACCCGCGGCCGCACGACGGGGGCGGTCTGCTAAGACTTACCGCGTCATTTCTTGGGGGAAGGCGGGGAATTGCTCTACTTCGACGGTCTGCTCGGCTTCGTCACGCTCGGATTGTGGATCTTCTGCTTGGTCGACGTGATCACGACGGACGAATCGTCCTGCCGCAACCTGCCGAAGGGGCTGTGGCTGCTGCTCGTGCTGGTGGTGCCGCTGGTCGGTTCGATCATCTGGCTGGTGGCGGGGCGGCCGCAGCAGTCGGTGCGGGCGCGCGGCCCGTACGAGCGCCACGCGCCGGCGTTCCCGGAATACGACCGCCCGGGCCGGTTCGCGGCGACGAGCCCGGAAGACGACGAGGAATTCCTCCGCCGGTGCCGGGAACGCGCGGAAGCCCAGCGCAAGCTGGCCCGCGAAAAACGCGGCGACGCCTAGTGCCCGCCTGACGACCACCGCCCGCAGGAAAGCCCGGCACGCGGAACGGCGAGTCTCGCCGAAACGCGCGCCGGGCCCGAGCCCGCGTCCATCGGGTCCCGGCGGCTCAGCGCTCCAGGACCACGATCGGGATGAGCCGGTCGGTCTTCTTCTCGTAGTCCGCGAAGCCCTCCGCGTGGGCGACCATGCCCGCGTACAGGCGGTCGCGCTCGGCGCGGTCGGCGATCACCGTGGCCGTCGCCTCGAACTTCTCCGTGCCGACCTCGACCGTGACCTTCGGGTTCGCGACCAGGTTGTGGTACCAGGCCGGGTTCTTCGGGGCGCCGCCCATCGACGCCGCGATGACGTAGCGGTCGCCGTCCTTCGTGTACACCAGGGGCGACAGGCGCTCGGCGCCGCTCTTCGCGCCGACCGTGGTGAGCAAGAGCACGTTCTTGCCCTCGAACATGCCGCCGACCTTGCCTCCGTTGGCCCGGAATTCGGTGACGACCTGGTTGTTGAACTCGTTCATGTCGGCTGGCGCGGTCATGGGATCCCCTGTTTCTGGCCGGTAGGCTCTACCGAACGCGAGGTAGGCTCGTAAGTGTTTGCTTTGCAAGCAAAGCTACCGACGGGAGGTGAGTGGTGTCAACGGAGGCCGGGCCGAGTGTCGAGGACGGCGTGCGGCAGCTGCTGCTGCTCATGCCGCGCCTGGTCGGCCGCGCGAAGCGCACGCCGGTGCCGGCCGAGCTCAACGGCTGCGCACTCGCGCCGAGGCACCTCTCGCTGCTGTCGTACCTGCTCTTCGACGGCCCGATGACGGTCACCGAGCTGGCCACCCGCCTCCAGGTCGCGCCGACGACGGCGAGCCTGATGGTCGGCGACCTCAGCCGCCAGGGCGTGCTGAACCGCGACGAGGACCCGGCCGACCGCCGCCGCACGATCGTCAGCATCACCGAGGACAAGCGCCCGGCCGTCGACGCCTGGCTCGCCCGCGGCGCGAAAGCCTGGAGCGACGCCCTGACGCCGTTGTCGCCCGCCGAACGCCGGCTGGTGATCACGACGCTGGAAGCCTACGAACGCGGCACCTGCGACGGGCCGGCCTGCTAGGGCCTGTCCTCAAAGCCAGAGGAGCACCGTGGCCAGGTCGATCAGGCCTCGGTAGGAGGTGGCGGTCTTGTCGAAGCGAGTGGCGATGGCGCGAAACTGCTTGAGACGGTTGAAGCAGCGCTCGACGACGTTTCGGCGTTTGTAGGCGACGCGGTCGGTGGGCGCCCACCGGCCCGGCCCCGGTCCAACGGAACTCAGGCCCGCCATGACCTGCGTGAACATGGTGCAGCCGTAGACCTTGCCGCCGGTCAGCACACCGGCAAGGGCCGGGGCTGTGGCCGTCACAGGCCAGGTGGATCCCGGCGGTGAGTCCGCCGCGGGACCGGCCGATGGCATGATCACCTGGCTCACTCTGACCGAGACATCGCGTCGAGTTCGTCGATCGCCTCGGCGACCACCCGGACCTGCGCCACCGGCGCGGACAGGGTGCCGGTGCGTGACCAGCGCCAGAACGGCCGCGTCCAGGCCCGGACCGGCAGCGGACCCTCCGGTCAGGACCCGATGGGCGCGGGCTCGGGTTCGGTGCGCGTTTCGGCGGGCCGTTCCGCTTCCCGCCGCTCCGCGTGCCGGGCCTCCTTGCGGGCGATGACCCGCTTGCCCACGTCGATCAGCGGCTTCTCGACCCAGCGGTGGATCAGGTCCGCGATCGCCAGGCCGACGATGAACACCGTCACCGCCGAGACCGTCCGGTGCGGCCCGAGGCCCGGGACCGCCTGGACGACGACGAAGTGCACCGGCCCCTGCAGCAGGTACAGCGAGTACGACCGCTCGCCCACGAACCGCAGCGGAGCCGTGCTCAGCAGCCAGCGCAGCGGGCCCGGGCTGACCAGCACGATCAGCAGCAGCATCGTCAGCGCCGCGTACGCCACCAGCAGCCACAGGTTGTTGCGGGTCTCGTGCCAGAGGTCGTCGAAGTTCGTGTGCAGCACCGCGAACGCCGCGACGATCGGGATCGCCGCCAGCGGGTGCGTCAGCGGCTTCAGCAGCGCGAACCCGCGGCGGTAGTGCAGCAGGATCGCCAGCAGGCAGCCGCCCGCCAGGATGAAGTAGTGGATCGTCGAGCGGTAGATCGCCGTCTGCGAGTACTCGAGGACCCAGCCGCCGGTGGTCAGGGGGACCAGCGCCAGCAGCGCGATCATCGCCGCGCCGACCAGCAGGAACTTGCGCTTCGCCGCGCCGATCCCGATCGCCACCAGCAGGAACGGCCAGACCAGGTAGAACTTCTCCTCGATCCCGAGCGTCCACGAGCCGCTGAAGAAGTTGTCCGCGCCGTGCGTGGCCGCCGGCAGGAACTCGTTGAGGAACGTCAGGTAGTACTTCAGCGCCTGTGGGAAGTCGCGGGAGTAGAACTCGCCGCGCAGGATGACGAAAGCGACGATCCCGCCGAGGATCACCAGGTACGGCGGCAGGATCCGGAACACGCGCCGGATGTAGAAGTTGGACAGCGAGATCCGGCCGGTCCGGTCCTGCTCGCGCAGCAGCAGCGTCGTGATCAGGAACCCGGACAGCACGAAGAAGAGGTAGACGCCGACCCAGCCCGACAGCCACGTCCAGTTCGGCCCGCCGAAGTGGAAGAAGATGACCATCGTCGCGGCGAGCGCGCGCAGGCCGTCGAGCCCGGGGAACCGCCGCATGCCGAGGTAGTCCTCGTGGCTCATCGTGCGCAAGACGGTTCCCCAATCGGTGTGCTCGACGGCCGAGTATATGGCCCGCATTTCCCGCTCGTTCCGCCGCCTCACCCCGCGCGGAAGACGTTCCCGGCGTCGTACCGGCGCTTCAGTTCCCGAATCCGCTGCAGGTCCGCGGCCGGGAAAACGCTCTCCGCGACCTCCTCCGGCGCGTGCTCGCCGTAGACGAACGGCAGCAGCCGGCCGGTCGTCCACGGCGCCAGCGCGTCGAACAGCTTCGCGTGCCCCCGGCGGATGGCCGCCACGCCGTCGTCGCCGACCATCGACAACGCCCGGACGACGAACTCCGCCGAGCGGTCCCAGCCCACCCCCGGGATCCCGGGGGTCCGGGCGAGCGCGCCGCCCAGCCGGTCGATGATGAGCACCGGCGGCGCGGCCGCGCCCGGGCCGGCGTGCTCGACGACCGCATCGAGCATGGCGTCGTTCAGCTGGGACACCGTCGCGTTCGTGCCGTGGTAACCGTGCGGCTGCCGCGGCTCGGCCGCGATCGACCCCGACTCGGTGTACGGCAGCACCCGCAGGGTGTCCGCCAGCGCGGGGGCGACGGCCCGCAGCGGCGCCACGAGCTCGTCGCCGTCCTCGCCGAGGTAGGCGATCCGGACCTGGGCGACGTGCTTCCCGCGCAGTTGCTCCGGCACCACCGGCAGGTCGGGGTACGGGATCATCGCCACCGACGTCGTGAGCGTGTCCGGCGCGGCCGCCGACCACGTCCGCCAGGCCCGCAGCACCGAGGGCACGTCCGCGCTGTCGAAGGTGAGGCTGCCGCCGTAGAGCTCGGTGACCGGGACCAGGCCGAACTCGATCGCCGTCACGACGCCGAAGCGCGCCCGGCCGCCGCGCAGCGCCCAGAACAGGTCCGAGCCGGGTTCGGCGCGCCGGAGCTCGCCGTCCGCGGTCACGACGTCGAGGGCGGTGACGTGGTCGGCCGCGCGGCCGTACCGGCGGGCCAGCAGCCCGAAGCCGCCGCTGAGCGTGTAGCCGACGACGCCGACGTCCGGGGACGAGCCGCTGAGCGGCGCCAGGCCGTGCCGGCCGGCGGCTTCGATCACCGCTTCCCAGCGCGCCCCCGCTTCGACGCGGGCCGTGCGGGCTTCGGCGTCGATCTCGACGCCGGTCATCCGGCGGGTGCTGATCAGCACCCCGTCCGTGCCGGCGGTCAGGCCGTGCCCGGTGGCCTGCACCGCGACGGGCAGCCGGTGCTCGGCCGCGTACCGCACGGCGGCGACGACGTCTTCGGCGGTTTCGGCGGCGACGACCACCGCGGGCGAGGTGGGCACCGCCGTCTGGAACCCGGCAACTTCTTCGAGGTAACCGTCCTGACCTGGGACGAGGGTGTTCATTTCGGCTCCTTCCGTTCGCTGCTCCCAGCTTCGGGCGAACGCGATCAGAAGTCCAAGATCTGGTTTTTCTACTAGCTAGAATCACTGCTTATGGAACTGCACCAGCTCGCCTACTTCGTCGCCGTCGCGGAGGAAGGCAACTTCACCCGCGCGGCGGAGCGGCTGCACGTCGCCCAGCCCGGGGTGAGCGCGCAGGTCAAGCGCTTGGAGCGGGAGCTGGGGCAGGAGCTGCTGGACCGCTCCGGCCGCACGGTCCGGCTCACCGACGTCGGCGCCGCGGCCCTGCCGCACGCCCGGGCCGCGCTCGCGGCGGTGCGCGGAGTGCGCGAAGCCGTCGAGGAGCTCGCCGGCCTGGTCCGCGGGCAGGTGGCGATCGGCATGGTGACGTCGGTGGGGCCGGTCGGGCTGCCCGACCTGCTGGCCGGCTTCCACGAGCGCTACCCGGCCGTGGAGATCACGCTCTCCGAGGCCGACTCCGACACCATGCTCGCGGCGCTGCGCGAGGGACGCCTCGACCTGGCCGTCGTCGGCATCTCGACGGCGCCGCCGTCCGGCATCGCGACGCAGGTGCTGCTCGAGGAGCCGTTCCTGGCCGTCACCGCGCCCGGCGGTCCCCTCGACGGCCGGGACGAGGTCGACATCCCCGAGCTCGACGGCCTGCCGCTGATGGCGCTGCCGAAGGGGACGGGCCTGCGTACGGCGTTGGACGCCGCCTTCGCGCGGTCGGGGCTCACGCCGCGGATCGCGTTCGAGGCGGCCGACCCGAACGTCCTGGTGCAGCTGGCGACCCGCGGGCTCGGGGTCGCGATCGTGCCGGAGTCGCTGGCCCGGTACCACCAGGCGGAGCTGCGGATCATCGGGCTGCGCGGGCCGGGGCTGCGGGGCATGCTCGCGCTGGCCTGGCGGACGGAGGGGCCGCTGAGCCCGGCCGCGCGCGCGTTGATCGCCTTCGCCCGGGCGGCCTACCGTTCATGACGGTGCCGGCGCCGGGTCCGCCCGTTCGGAGTTGACCACTGCGCGCGGGGGCGCGAGGGTGGGCCGATGAGCGGCGACGAAGTGCGGCACGGCGTCAAGCTGAGCAGTCTCGACCAGGAAGTCTTCCCCGAGGCGGGCGTCACCAAGCGCGAGCTGCTCGACTACCTCGAAGCGGTGTCCGGCCGGATGCTGCCGGAGCTGCACGACCGGCTGCTGAGCGTCGTGCGGGTGCTGCGCGGCCAGGAGCCGTTCATGCAGAAAAACCTGCCGAAGTACACGCCGGAGTGGGTGGCGCGCCGGGCGCTGTGGGCCGACCGATCCCGCCGCGAAGTCACCTACGGCCTCTGCAACGACCTGCGCACACTGCTGTGGTTCGGCAACCAGCGCGCGATCGAGTACCACACGTCGCTGTTCCGCGGTGAGCCCGCGAGCGGGCCGACGCACCTGGTCCTCGACCTCGACCCGCCCGCGGACGCCCCGTTCTCGCTGGCCGTGGGCGCCGCGAAACTGGTGCGGGAGGCGTTGTGCAACGACGGCCTCGACGGCGCGCTCAAGACCAGCGGCTCCAAGGGGGTCCACGTCTTCGTGCCGCTCGCGCCCGGCCAGGCGACGGAGGACATCGCGGCGGCGACCCGCGCGGTCGCGGCCAGGGCCGAGCGGATCGACCCGGCGCTCGGCACGACGGAGTTCGTGGTCGAGCGTCGCGAAGGCAAGGTGTTCCTGGATTCGACGCGGGCCGGCGGCGCGACCGTCGTCTCGGTCTACAGCCCGCGCCACCGCCCGGGCGCACCGGTGTCGTTCCCGGTCCGCTGGGCCGACGCGGACGGTGTCCGGCCGGGTGACTTCACCGTCCACACGGTCCCGGACCTGCTGGACGACGGCGACCCGTGGACGGCGGAGATGCCGGAGCCGTTCGTGCTGCCCGCGGACCTGGTCCAGGAGGGGCACACGATCCCGATCGCCCGGGTGGTCGCGATGCACGAGGGGAAACGCCGGGCCCGCGCGGCCCGGGAGTCGAGCTAGGCGGCCTGGTTGTGGCCGTAGCCGAGCGGACGGCGCAGGGACGCGCGGGTGAGCGTGGTGACCCGGGCCGGTTCGACGCGGTGCCGGGCCAGCCAGGCGACGTCCCGGCCGAACGACCACACCAGCGAGGCCAGGGCGAGCGCCACCGCCGCGAGCGTCACCGACGGCGGCAGCAGGGCCGAGACCGCCACCACCAGCACCACCCCCTGCACGGCCGCGACCGTCTTGCGCGCCATGCTCGGGTACAGCGGCGCGGTCAGCCACGGCACGGCCCAGGAGGCGGCAACGAACGCGTACCGCATCAGGCCGATGGCCAGCACCCACGGCCCCAGTGCGTGGGACACCTGGATGCACAGCAGCAGGATCAGGAACGCGTCGACCTCCATGTCGAACCGCGCCCCGAACTCCGACGCCGTCCCCGTGCGCCGCGCGACCTGGCCGTCGAGGCCGTCCAGCAGCAGCGCCACCCCCACCAGCCCGGCCAGCCAGCCCAGCGAGAAGCCGCCCTCGGCGATCAGCGCCGCGGCGCAGCCGACCAGGAGCGCGCGGGCGAACGTGATCCAGTCCGCCGGCCCGAAGGCGCCGCGGCCGCTGCGGCGCAGCCCCCACTCGGTAAGCAGCACCAGCGCCAGCCCGTAGACGACTCCGGTCGCCCAGGCGAGCGGCGAGAAGCCGCCCGCGAAGACCCCCGCGGTGAGCACCGGTGCCGGCACCACCGCGCGCAGGAGAAGGTCCTGTCTGATCATCGTCGTCTCCGCGGATTGCTCATAGGGTGGCGACACAGCCTCCGGTCGCCCGCTCGAGGAGAAACACGTGGAACAGGCTTTCTGGGTTCAACGCCCCGGCACGGGACAGCTGCGCGAGGCGCGGCTGCCGGTGCCCGGACCGGACGACGTGCTCGTGCGCACACTGTGTTCCGGGGTGAGCCGCGGCACCGAAACCCTCGTCTTCCGCGGCGGTGTCCCGGCGAGCCAGCACGAGGTCATGCGCGCCCCCTTCCAGGAGGGCGACTTCCCGGGCCCGGTCAAGTACGGCTACCTCAACGTCGGTGTCGTCGAACAGGGCCCGGCGCACCTGCAGGGCAGGACCGTCTTCTGCCTCTACCCGCACCAGACCGCCTACGTCGTCCCGGCGACCGCGGTGACGCCGGTCCCGGCCGCCGTCCCGCCCGGGCGCGCGATCCTCGCCGGCACGGTCGAGACCGCGGTGAACGCCGTCTGGGACGCGCGGCCGCGGCTCGGCGACCGGATCGCCGTCATCGGCGCAGGCATGGTCGGCGCGAGCGTCGCGAAGCTCCTCGACGGCTTCCCGGCGACCCGCGTGCAGCTGGTCGACGTCGATCCGGCCAAAGCGGACGTCGCCGCCGCGCTGGGAGTCGATTTCTCCACCCCGGACGAGGCGCTCGGCGACTGCGACCTCGTCGTGCACGCGAGCGCGTCCGAAGGCGGCCTCGCCAAAGCACTGGAACTGCTCGCGCCGGAAGGGGAGGTCGTGGAGATGTCCTGGTACGGCGACCGCCGGGTCAGCGTGCCGCTCGGCGAAAACTTCCATTCGCGGCGCCTGGTGATCCGCAGCAGCCAGGTCGGGACGGTCGCCCGGCCGGACCGCGACTACGCCGAGCGCCTCGCCGTCGCCCTGGATCTGCTGGCCGATCCCGCGTTCGACGCGCTGGTCAGCGGCGAATGCAGGTTTGAAGATCTTCCGTCCGTGTTACCCCGGCTGGCCGCGGATGAACTTTCCGCCTCCTGCCTCCGTGTCATGTATCAGCCGCAATGACCACGTCCACCCGAAAACCGCATCGGAGGTCTCGTGTTCAGCATCACCGTCCGTGACCACGTGATGGTCGCCCACAGCTTCCGCGGGGAAGTGTTCGGACCCGCGCAACGCCTGCACGGCGCGACCTTCCTGGTGGATGCGACCTTCCGCCGGGCCGAGCTCGACGAGGACAACATCGTCGTCGACATCGGCAAGGCCACGGAAGAGCTCGGGGCGGTGCTGAGCGACCTCAACTACCGCAACCTCGACGACGAGCCGGAGTTCAAGGGCGTCAACACCTCGACCGAGTTCCTCGCGAAGGTCATCGCCGACCGCCTGGCCGGCGCCGTCCACGCCGGACGCCTCGGCGAAGGCGCGCGCGGCCTCGAAGGGATCACCGTGGCGCTGCACGAATCGCACGTCGCGTGGGCGAGTTACGAGCGTGCACTGTGAACAGCGTGTACGTGGTCCTGCCCGGGGACGTCGACGACTCGTCCGTCCCCAGTGGCGGCAACACCTACGACCGCCGGATGTGCGACCGGCTCGCCGCCGCCGGCTTCGACGTGCACGAGATCGCCGTGTCCGGCAGCTGGCCGCGGCCGGACACCGAGACCCGCGCGGTTCTCGGCCACCTCCTGTCCGCGCTGCCCACCGGCTCGGCCGTGCTGCTCGACGGGCTGGTCGCCTGCGGCGTGCCCGAGGTCGTCGTCCCGCAGACCCGGCGGCTGTCGATCTCGGTGCTGGTGCACCTGCCGCTGGCCGACGAGACCGGCCTGCCGCCCGCGCTCGCCGCCCAGCTCGACGCGCTGGAACGCGAGACGCTGCTGGCCGCCGGCTCGGTCGTCGCGACCAGCGAGTGGGCCGCGCGGCGGCTGATCGGCCACCACGGCCTGGCCCCGCACCGCGTGCACGCGGTGACGCCGGGCGTCGACCCGGCGCCACCGGCCGTCGGCACCGACGGCGTCTCCCGCCTGGTCTGCGTGGCCAACGTGACCCCGCGCAAGGGCCAGGGCGTGCTCGCCCAGGCCCTGGAGACCGTCGCCGACCTGCGCTGGACCTGCGAATGCGTCGGCGGGATCCGCCGCGAGACCAAGTACGTCGAGCGGCTGCGCGAGCACCGGCTCGGCGCCCGCTTCACGCTCACCGGCCCGCGCACGGGCGCGGCGCTGGCCGCGACCTACCACACCGCCGACCTGCTCGTGCTGCCTTCGCGCGCCGAGACGTTCGGCATGGTCGTGACCGAGGCCCTCGCCCGGGGCGTGCCGGTGCTGACCACCGACGTCGACGCGCTGCCCGACACGGTCGGCGTCGCCCCGGACGGTTCGGTGCCGGGGATGCTCGTGCCCGGCGACGACGTCGAAGCGCTCGGCGCCGCCCTGCGCCGCTGGCTCACCGAGCCCGCGCTGCGGACGCGGCTGCGCGCGTCGGCGAAGCTGCGCCGCGAGACCCTGACCGGCTGGGACGACACCGCCCGCCGGATCGCCGACATCCTCCTGCGGCAGGAGGCGGCGGCATGACCGCGTTCGCGCCGGACTGGCTCTACCTGCGCGAACCCGCCGACGCCGCGGCCCGCGCCACCGAGCTGCTCGACCCGCTGCGCTCGTTCCTGCCGGAGGACGTCGTGATCCGCGACCTCGGCTGCGGCACCGGCTCGCTCGGCCGCTGGCTGGCCGCCCGCCTGCCCGGCACCCAGCACTGGATCCTGCACGACCACGACACCGAACTGCTCGCCCACGCGAAGGAGAGCCTGCCGGGCACCGCGCTCGACGGCAGCCCGGTCGACGTCGTCGCCGAGCAGCGGGACGTCACCGCGCTGCGGGCCGCCGACCTCGCCGGGACATCGCTGGTCACCGCGTCCGCGCTGCTCGACCTGCTGACCCGCGAGGAGGTCACGGCCCTGGCCGCGGCGGTCGCCGAAGCCGGCTGCGCGGCGCTGCTGGTGCTGTCGGTCACCGGCGAGGTGGAGCTCTCGCCCGCCGACCCGCTCGACCCGGCCGTCACCGCCGCGTTCAACGCCCACCAGCGCCGGGTCGCCGACGACAGCCGCCGGCTGCTCGGCCCGGACGCCGTCGACGTCGCCGCGGCGGAGTTCGGCAGGCTCGGGGCCACGGTCGTCCGGGCCGGCAGCGCCTGGCGGCTCGGCCCGGACCAGGCGGAACTGCAGCGGCAGTGGCTCGAAGGCTGGGTCGGCGCCGCCGTCGAACAGTCGCCGGAGCTGCGTCCGGCCGCCGGCGGCTACCTGCGGCGGCGGCTCGAGCTGGCGGCGGCCGGCGAGCTGCACGCGGTGATCGGGCACGGTGACCTGCTGGTCCTGCCGCCGAGCCGGGAGGTGGCGGCGTGAAGCGCGCGCTGGCCTGGCTGCGCATCCTCGGCGCGGCCGGCATCCTCGCGGTCCTCGTCTGGCAGCTCGGCAGCGCCGCCTTCCTCGACGGCCTCGGCCGGATCAGCGTGCCCGGGGTGCTGGCCGCGCTCGTCATCGGCTTCGCGACGACGCTGTTCAGCGCGGGCCGCTGGCAGATCGTCGCCACCCGGCTCGGCCTGCGGCTTTCCCTGCGCACCGCCGTCGGCGACTACTACCGCGCGCTGTTCCTCAACGGCGTGCTGCCCGCCGGCGTCCTCGGCGACGTCCACCGCGCGGTGCAGCACGGCCGCGACAGCGGGGACGTGCCGCGTGGCGTGCGGGCCGTCGTCCTGGAACGCACCGCGGGCCAGGTCGTGCTGATCGCGTCCGCGGTCGCCGTCGTGCTCGCCTCGCCGGACGTCGTGCCCGGCGCGTTCCGCGAGGTCGTCGTGGTGGCCGGGGTGGTCGTCGTGCTGGCCGCCGTCGCCGCGCTGGTCGTGGGCCGGCTGCTCGGCGGCCGCTGGATCCGCAGCTCGTCGAAGGCCCGCCGCGGCTTCGCCGCCACCCTGGCCGACGTGCGGCTCGGCCTGCTGACCCGCGAGACGTGGCCCAGCGTGGGCTTCCTGTCCGTCGCGACGCTGGCCGGGCACCTGGCGCTGTTCGTCGTCGCGGCCCGGGTCGCCGGGGTCGGTGCGCCGGTCTGGCAGCTCGTGCCCCTGATGGTCCTCGCGCTGCTCGCGATGGGCCTCCCGCTCAACGTCGGCGGCTTCGGCCCGCGCGAGGGCGTCTGCGCCCTGCTCTTCGGCGCGGCCGGGCTCGGAGCCGCCCAAGGTGTCACCGTCGCCGTCGTCTACGGCGTGCTCACGCTGGTCGCGAGCCTGCCCGGCGCCGGTGTCCTGCTCGTCCGGAGCGTCGCCGGGTTCCGCGCGACCCGCGCTCCGCACACCGGTGTCGTGCCCGCTCCGCGCGTCGCGGCCGACACGGGAACGGAAACGGAAGTGGGGTTGAAGTCATGACCGCAAGTGAGGTCGCCGGGGATCTGCCGCGCCGGGCCGTGGTCGAGCGGGTGGTCGAAACCCGGTTGCCGACCCGGCACGGGACGTTCCGCGCCGTCGGGTACCTCGACCGCGCCGGCACCGAACAGCTCGCGGTGGTCTACGGGGACATCTCCCCGCTCGGCGCGTTGACCCGGGTGCACAGCGAGTGCCTGACCGGCGACGTGCTCGGCTCCACGCACTGCGAATGCGGAGACCAGCTGGCGGCGGCGCTGGACCGGATCGTCGAGGAGGGCTCGGGCGTGCTGGTGTACGTCCGGGGCCACGAGGGCCGCGGGATCGGCCTGCTCGCGAAGCTCGAGGCGATGCGGCTGCAGCAGGACGAGGGCCTGGACACGGTCGACGCGAACCTGGTGCAGGGCCTGCCCGTCGACGCCCGCGACTACCACGCGGCGGCGGGCATCCTGACCGACCTCGGCGTCCGCTCGGTGCGGCTGCTGTCGAACAACCCGCAGAAGGTCGAACAGCTCACCCGGTACGGAATCCGGATCAGCGAGCGGGTGCCGCTGCTGGTTCCGCCGAATCCGGAGAACCTGCGGTACCTGCGGACGAAGGCCGAGCGGATGGCCCACCTGCTGCCGCACCTGGGCCAGGCGTCCTCAGGCGCCTAACACCTCGAGGACGCCGGCGAAGCGCTGGACCAGCGTGTCCAGCACGACGTGCCCCTTGGCCGCACTGGCCAGCGAAGGACGGCCGACCACCCCGGACTCCGTGTACGCCCGCAGGCCCAGCGTCAGCAGGTGTTCCCGGTCGGTGACGTGGTCGGCCGTCTCGTGTCCCGGGCGGACCAGGTGCGGGTGGGCGTGCAGCAGGATCGACGTCTCCAGCTCGCCCGCGTGCATGTCGTCGTCCAGCGACGTCCGCAGGCCGGCTGCGGTGTGCGCCGCCTGCCAGTCCGCGACGCCGGGGAACAGCGCCATCGCGCCGGCCGCCTCCTGGACCACATTGGACAGTACGTAGTTCCCGCCGTGCGTATTGACCAGCACGAGCCGGTCCACGCCGGACGCCTCGAGCGACGCGGCGACGTCGGTGACCACGGCGTGCAGCGTGCGCGCCGAGATGCTCACCGTGCCGGCCCACCCGGCGTGCTCCTGCGAGCACGAGATCGTGATCGGCGGCAGGTGGAGCACCGGGTACGCCTCGGCCACGGCTTTCGCCAGCGTCGCCGCGATGATCGTGTCGGTCGCCAGCGGCAGGTGCGCGCCGTGCTGCTCGAAGCTGCCGACCGGCAGCACCGCGACCGGCGCCCGCCGCTCCTGCTCGTCGGCGGTGGTGGCGAGCGGGAACGGATCGGTCATCGCTGCGGCCCTTCACTAGGTTGGAGTCATGACCGAGCATGCCGCACTACTGGACGTCGCGCGCGAGGCCGTGGCGAAGGCGACGGAGATCGTCCGGTCGCGCCCGAGTTTTTCGGTGTCCGCGAAAGGCGATCGCGATCTGGTGACCGACGTCGACACCGCGGTCGAGGACGCGCTGCGGGAGTTCCTCGCCGCCGAGACGCCGGAGATCGGGATCCTCGGCGAAGAGCGCGGCCGCAGCGGGGACGGCGGTGGCCGCTGGTGGGCGCTCGACCCCATCGACGGGACGGCGAACTTCGCCCGCGGAATTCCGCTCTGCGGGATTTCCCTGGCGCTGGTGGACGGCGACCACAGCACGGTCGCCGCGATCACGCTGCCGTACCTCGGCGTCACGTACACCGCCGCGCGCGGCGAAGGTGCCTTCGCGAACGGAGAGCGCGTCGGCGCTTCCACCGCGACGGAGATTTCCGACGCCATGATCGCCGTCGGCGACTTCGCGATCGGCGAGCTCGCCGAGGAGAAGAACCGCGCCCGGCTGGCCCTGCTGGCGGACCTCGGCGCGCGGGCGCAGAAGATCCGGATGCTCGGCACGGCGGCCATCGACCTCGCCTGGGTGGCGGACGGAAAGCTCGACGCCGCACTGATCCTTTCCAACAACCCGTGGGACACCATGGCGGGCGTACTGCTCGTGCGCGAGGCCGGCGGCGCCGTCGCCGACCGCGACGGCAGCGAGCACACGGTGGGTTCCGCGGCGACGATCGCCGTCGGCGCCGGGCTGCGCAAGGAGATCGTGGACGCACTTGATCGCGCGTACGGGGTTGTTCGTTAGGATTCCTGGGTACACCGTGGGCGGCGCCACAGCGCTTTTTTGCGCTGTCCGCGCAAGGCTTTCGGTTACGTTGGTACCGGTCGGCCGCCGCGGCTGGCATGCTGACCGGATCTCGTCGGCCACTTCGGAGAATGGTGGATGCTCGTGGAAAGTCGCCGGATCCGCGATCGGTACCGGCTGCTCGAGCCGATCGGCGGCGGCGCGATGGGCACGGTGTGGCGGGCCCAGGACGAAAAGCTCGACCGCACCGTGGCGATCAAGGAACTCCTGCTGCCGCACGACCACGACGAGCAACGCACCGAAGAGGCGAAGAACCGCGCGATGCGCGAGGCGCGGATCGCCGCGCGGCTGCAGCATTCCCACGCGATCACCGTGTTCGCCGTCCTCGAGGAGGAGGACCGGCCGTGGCTGGTGATGGAGTACCTGCCGTCGAAGAGCCTGGCCCTCGTGCTCGGCGAGAAGCCGGCGACGGTGGACGAGGCCATCCGCGTCGGCGTGCAGATCAGCTCGGCGCTGGCCGGCGCGCACCGCGCCGGGGTCGTGCACCGCGACGTGAAGCCGGCCAACATCCTGGTCTCCGAGGACGGCACGGCGAAGATCACCGACTTCGGCATCTCGCGCGCGATCGGTGACGTCAAGCTGACGGCCACCGGCGAGATCGCCGGCACCCCCGCCTACCTCGCGCCCGAAGTGGCCCGCGGCGAGGACGCGGATTTCGCCGCCGACGTCTTCTCCCTCGGCGCCACGCTGTACGCCGCCGTCGAGGGGCAGTCGCCGTACGGGACGGCCGACAACCCGATCGCGTTGCTCTACAAGGCCTCCAGCGGCGAGATCGTGCCGCCGGAGAAGGCGGGCCGGCTGACGCCGCTGCTGCTGCGGATGCTCGCCTCCGAGCCGGCCGAGCGCCCGTCGATGGACGAGGTCGAGCAGGAGCTGCTGGCGCTGCTGCACGACGCGGAGCCGGGCGACTCGGTGCTCGCGGCGACCATCCCCGAGACCGAGGTCCCGGCGGTGGCGGCCGCGCCGGCCGCGGCCGCCGCGCCCAAGGGCGAGGTCACCGCGGTGTCGCCGGGTGCGCGCAAGGGCCTGATCGCCGTCGGCGCGGGCGCGGCGCTGCTGTGCATCGCGGTCGTCGTGGCGATCCTGCTGATCGTGCGGCAGAAGCCGCCGGAGGGCAACGTCGCCGCCCCGCCGCCGTCGCAGCCGTCGTCCACCTCGTCGTCTTCGGCGTCCGCGCCGCCCTCGACACCGGCGTCGACCCCGTCGCCGTCCCCTTCGCCGACGCCGACCTCGGCGCCGTCGACTTCGCCGACGGTCTCGACCGTGGCCTCGTCGAAGACGGCCGTCGACGCCCTCACCGCCTACTACGGGCTGCTGCCGGCCAACACGGAAGCGGCGTGGAACCTGCTCACCCCGCACTTCCGGGCCTCGCGCAACCAGACATACGAGACGTACAAGAGCTTCTGGTCGCGCTACCGGTCCGTGCAGGTGTCGGGCGTGAAGGAGGCCGGGCCGAACCGGGTCACGGCGCACGTCAGCTACGACGGCGGGAACGGCGAGAACGACACCTTCACGATGGTCCAGGTGAACGGCGTCTGGATGATCGACGCGCAGAACTGAACCTTCCCGCGCCGGGGTGCGTGTGACGTATGAGCCGTCACCGCCGTCGACCCACGCTGGAGGTAGCTGTGCCCGTTCCCACCGCCTTGCTCCGGCGCGCGCGATGAGGCCCGCCGACCCGATGGTGTTCATCCTCCCGGCCGCGCCGCCGGGCAGCGACACCTACGACAAGCGGATGTGCCAGAACCTGCCCGCCGTCGGCCAGCCGGTGCTGGAACTGCCGATCGCCGGCGACTGGCCGGAACCGGACGCGGCGTCGAGACGCCGGCTGGCGCGGTCGCTGGCCGCGCTCCCGGACCGGACGGTCGTGCTGCTCGACGGCATGATCGCCGCCGGCGTCCCCGAGATCGTCGTCCCGCACGCGCGGCGGCTGCGCCTGGCCGTGCTGGTCCACCAGGCCCTGGCCGACGAGCCGGGCCTCACCCCGGCGCACGCTGCCGAGCTGGACGCCTGCGAGCGCGAGACGCTGCGGATGGCCGGGATGGTCGTGGCGACCAGCCCGTGGCTGGCCCGGCTGCTGATCGACCGCCACGACCTGGACCCGAGCCGCGTCTACGTGGCCAAGCCGGGCACCGACGCGGCCCCGCTCGCGGCGGGCGCGGACGGCGTGTCCCGCCTGCTCTGCGTCGGGGACGTGACCCGCCGCAACGGCCACGACGTGCTGGTCCAGGCCCTCGGCGAGGTGGACCACCTGGCGCTGTCGTGCGTGTTCGCGGGCTCACTGGCGGCGGACCGCGCGTACGTCGACGAGCTCGGCTGGTCGATCGAGCGCCTCGGCCTCGGCAACCGCATCACGCTGGCGGGCGACGCGGTCGACCTCGCCGCGGCCTACAACGCGGCGGACCTGCTGGTGATCCCGGCCCGCGCGGCGACGTCCGGCATGTTCGTGGCGCAGGCACTGGCCCGCGGGATCCCGGTGCTGGCCACGGAGGTGGGCGGGGTGTACGACGCACTGGGCGTCGACGCCGACGGCGAGGTGCCGGGCCTGCTGGTCGCCCCGGACGACCCGTTCGCACTGGCGGACGCGCTGCACAGGTGGTACGCCGACCCGGAGCTACGCCGGTCACTGCGCACGGCGGCGCTGGGCCGCGGGAGCGCGCTGGAGGAGTGGGACGTGGCGGCTCGCCGCCTGACGCACGTCCTGTCGCGGCTGGCTTCCGAACCGCGGATCGTCGCCTGACGGCCTTGCCGGGGTGCTGATGTCCCACGACCCTGGCCGGATGCTGCCTCCGTGCCAGGTGCCCGGTCGCCCCTCGATTTCGAACACGGTTACCTCGCGATCGCCGGTCCTGAAGCCGACCGCCCCTGCACGAGGTGCTGCTCAAGCTCCCCGACCTGGTCGCGGTCGACCCGGAATCAGTCGACAGCCGCAGGAGGATCTTCCGCCGCAACGCCTCGATCGTGCGCACGCCACGTTGCTGCTGATTGAGGCGTCGATCGCGCTGCCGATGGTGGCGCTGGTGACTATGTCGGCGGACTGGAAACGTTTCTTTGACCGGCACCAGGCGACCTGGGCGGAAGCGAGCCGTCAGTCGATCGATTCCGCAAGCCGACCGGCCGCCGCAACCCCGGAAGTCTGGCGTCGCCCTGATCCGGCGGAACGGTTCGCCGGGGACCGGAGTCCCCGGCGAACCGGACCGTCACACCAGGGTGAGGGCGTAGATCTCCACCCGCGGGTCGTTCGGCAGGCTCACCGACTGCACGGTCTTCCCGCCGTCGAGCTCACCCGAGATCCCGAACAGCCGCACCGGCGGTCCGTCGACCCCGCTCCCGGCCTTGATCCGGTGCGGCATCTCCAGCACCACCGGGCTCCCGGACCCCGCCCAGTCACCGAACGTCAACGCCAGATCGGCGCTCGTCCCGTCCGTGTAGTGCGCGGTCACCGTCGTCGACACCGGGCCGTTGTGCGAGGCCCCCACGACGCGAAGCGCCGTGTGCTGACCGGCCGGGAGCAGCAGCGACTGCCCGCGGGCCTCCACGAAGTTGGGCGAAGTCCCCGAAGCGTCCGGCGCCGCGTACGTGACGCCGTCCCAGGTCACCGGACCCGCCGGCGGCAGCAACGCGGCGTCGTAGCTCCAGCCGCTGCCGTCGAAGTTGCCTTCCGAAGAGGCGGCCACGGTCGCCGTGCCGTCGTGGTTGCGGTCGCGGCCAAGGTCGACCGCGCACTGCGGACCCGGCGAGACGCACGTCGACGGCGTCCGGACCTCGATCGTCGCCGAGCGCGTCACCTTGTTCGCGCCCAGTCCCGACACCGCCACCTGCACCGGGTACGTGCCCACGGCCGTCCCGGCCGGCACGTCCACCGTGATCGGCACGGACTGCTGCACCGGCAGCCGTCCGGACCAGACCAGCACCAGCGGCTGGACCCGGGCCTTCCACGGCGAGGTGACCGAAACCGTCACCGGCTGCAGAGCCGGGTTCTGCGCCAGGACGTCGAGGTCGAGGTGGACCTGCTGCGCCGCCCCGGCAGGGATCACCACCGACGTCTGCCGCAGGGACGCGTCGACGTGCCGCCGCAGGTCGCCCACCGCGTTGTTCACCGAAGGCGGGGCCGCGGCCACCGACGTGCCCCACGAAGACGGGCGCGACCCGAGCTTGTGCGAGAGCGTCCCGCCGTGGGCCAGCGACGACCAGTCGAGGGACGTCTGCCGGACGTCCCGGCCGTTGAGCGACACGCTCTGGATGTACCGGTTCGTGTCGCTCGCACCCGGCGCCGACACCGTGAGCGTCCCGCCCTGCGCCCGGCCGTACTGTCCGATGCGGACGGTCGCCGACTCGAACTGCGGGCTCGACACGGCCAGGAAGTTCGCGCCGCTCATCGTCGGGTACAGCCCCAGCGACGAGAAGACGTACCAGGCCGACATCGTGCCGAGGTCGTCGTTGCCGGTCATGCCGTCGGGGCCCGTCGTGAACAGCGTCATCGCCGCGCGGACGACGGTCGCCGTCTTCGCCGGCGCGCCGACCCAGTTGTACGTGTAGGGCGCGAGCAGGTCCGGCTCGTTGTTCGGGTTGTAGGTCGCCTTGCCGTAGTAGTCGTACGGGCTGGCGATCCAGTCCTTCCGCGCGGTGCCCGCCGGGTCCTTCAACAGATTGCTGTACGCGAAGAACGAGTCGAGGCGCTTCTCCGTCGCCGGACGGCCGCCCATCAGCGAGACGAGCCCGGCCGGGTCCTGCGGCACCAGCCACTGGTACTGGTAGGCGCCGCCTTCGTGGAACTGGTGGTCGGCGTCGACCGGGTTGTACGGCGTGAGGAAGGTGCCCTCGGTGGTGCGCGGGCGGAACTGCTGGATCGACGAGTCCCACAGGTTGCGGTACCACTGGCCGCGGTCGGCGAACATCCGCGCGTCGGCCTGGTGGCCGAGACCACGAGCCATCAGCGCGAGCGCCGCGTCGGCCGCCGAGTACTCCATGGTCGCCGAAGCCGGGTGCTCGCAGTCGTTGTCGCCGCCCTTGGCCGCGCAGTCCTTGCCCAGTTCCAGCCCGCTCGGGATGTACCCGCGCTCGTTGTAGTAGTTGACGCCGGAGCGGCCGTTGTACGGCGAATCGGCGGGCGGCGTGCTCGTCGCGTTCTTCTTGAGCAGCGCGTACGCCTCTTCTTCGTGCCCGGCGAGCAGGCCCTTCGACCACGCCTCGACGAGGAACGGCGTCACCGGATCGCCGGTCATGATGTTGGTTTCGCTGCCGGCCAGCGCCCAGCGCGGCAGCCACCCGCCGTCGCGGCCGATCGCGACGACCGACAGGGCGACGTCCCGCGCGACCTGTGGTTCCAGCATCTCCAGCAGCTGGTTCTGCGGCCGGTAGGTGTCCCACAGCGAGAAGTTCTGGTACGGCGTGTAGCCGCTCGCGGTGTGGACCTTGCCGTCGAAGCCGGTGTACGCGCCGTCGGTGTCGCCGGCCAGGTTCGGGTGCAGCTGCGCGTGGTAGAGCGCGGTGTAGAACGCCGTCTGCCGCTCGGTCGTGCCGCCGCCGATCTTGATCGCGCCGAGCCGGTCGACCCACTGCTGGTGCAGGGCGGCCCGGGTGGCGTCGAAGTCGTGGCCCGACGTCTCCGCCGCGAGGTTCTTCCGGGCGCCGTCGAGCCCGGTGTAGGACAGGCCGACCTTGAGCACGACGTCGTGGTCGGTGGTCGCGTCGAAGCTCGCCCAGGCGCCGTTGTCGCCGGTGCCCGCGGCGTCGCGGCCGCCCGGGGTGCGCGTCGAGCCGCGCCAGGTGCCGAACGAGCTGAACGGCCGGTCGAAGGTGGCGGTGAAGTAGACGGTGTGCTCGTCGTGCCCGGCGCAGAACCCGCCGGCCTTGACCCGGCCTTCGAGCGTGCGGTCGCCGACGACGTGGATCTCGGAGTCCTTGACCGACTGGTTGGCCTGGCCGGTGTTGAACAGGACGTTCGCCTGCCCGGTCGACGGGAAGGTGTAGCGCTGCCAGCCGGTGCGCGCGGTCGCCGTCAGCTCGGCGTCGATGCCGTACTTCTTCAGGCCGACGCGGTAGTAGCCGGGCTCGGCGTGCTCGTCGTCGTGGCTGTACTCCGACTTGTAGGCATTTTTGTCAACGTTGTCCACGGCGCCGGTGGTCGGCATGACCGGCAGTTCGCCCATCACGCCGCAGCCGACGCCGGACAGGTGCGTCTGGCTGAAGCCGTAGATCGCGTTCTGCAGGTAGTCGTAGCCGCCCTGACCGCCGGTGTCCGGGCTGACCTGCACCATCCCGAACGGCGCACTCGCGCCGGGGAAGGTGTTGCCGAAGTTCTGCGTGCCGACGAACGGGTTGACCAGGCTCACCGGATCGACCGGCGCGGCGGCGTGTGCGGTGGCTTGGCTCGTGGCGGCGACCACGAGCGCGGCGGCCGCGGCGGCGACCAGCCGTCTGCTTTGCGACCCCATGGGGCGCACCTCCCGGGTGACAACGTTGTCAAGAGCGGACCGTCCAGCAGCTTTTCACATCGCCACCCCGTTGGGAAGGCGGCAACCAGGTCAAGCCGTTGTCATAGCTCGGCGCAGCAGCGCCGCGGCGGCTTCGACGCCGGAGTCGGCGAGGTTGCCGTACCCGAGAACGAGCGCGGGCTCGCCGGGAGCCGTCCGGTAGTCGTCGAGGTCGGCGACCTTGACGTCGGCCGCGCGCGCCCGCCGGACGACGACCGCGGCGTCCCCGTCGAGGTGGAGCAGCAGGTGCAGCCCCGCGGCGACCCCGGAGAGCCGCGCCGGCCCGAGCGCGGCGACGAGCCGGTCGCGCCGGGCGCGGTAGCGCAGCCGGGCGCTGCGCAGGTACCGGTCGTAGCCGCCGCTTTCGACGAACCCGGCGAGCGCGAGCTGGTCGACCACCGGCGGCGGGTGCGCGCGCACTGTCCACTGTGGAGGTAAGACGGCCCAGCCGAGCCCGAGCGCGGGGCTGAGCGTCTTGCTGACCGACCCGAAGAGCGCGACCCGCCCGGGGGCGGTGCCCTGGACGGTGCCGACGGGCCGCCGGTCGTACCGGAACTCCGCGTCGTAGTCGTCTTCGAGGATCAGCCCGTCGACGTCCCACGCCCAGGCCAGCAGCTCGGCCCGCCGCCGCGGCGAAAGGACGGTACCGGTCGGGAACTGGTGCGCGGGCGTGACGAGCACCGCGCGGACGCCCGCCGGGATGCGCCCGACGTCGAGGCCTTCGTCGTCGACCGGCACCGGGTCGACGGTCATCCCGGCGCCTTCGGCCGCCCGTCGCAACCGTGTCCACCCCGGATCCTCCACGGCGAGCCGGGTGTGGCCGCGCTCCACCAGGGCGCGGCACACGCCGGTGACGCCGTCGGTGACGCCGCCGCAGATCAGCACGGTGCCGGGGGCGGCGCCGCGGACGCGCCGGAGGTAGTCGCCCATGACCCGCCGCAGGCGGGGATGGCCATCCGGCTCGGGCAGGCCGAAGTCGGTGTACGGCGTGTTCGCGAGGACCTCGCGCACGGCGTCCGCCCACGGCCGGCGGGGGAAGTTCCGCAGGTCGGGCAGACCCGGCGCGAGGTCGTACCGCGGCGGCGGGGTGGCTCGTGCCGGGGCCTTCGGCCCGGTCCCGCTCGCCATGCGACGGACCCGGGTCGCCGACCCGGCGTGCCCGGCCAGGTAGCCCTCGGCGACGAGCTGTGCGTACGCCTGCGTGACGACCCAGCGCGAGCATCCGAGGTCGGCGGCCAGCCGACGGCTCGGCGGTACCTCGACGCCGTCTTCGAGACCGCCGTCGCGGATCGCCTGGCGCAGGGCCCTGGCCAGCTGTTCGTGCTTCGGGCCCGGGCCGGTCAGGTCCAGCAGCACGCCCCAATCGGTCTGCGATCCGGCCACGGAATTGGATCGTAGTACCGGACCGATCCGGGCCTAGCGTGGTCGGCATGAAGAAGGTGGAACTGGGCCGGACCGGCCAGTACGTGAGCCAGGTGTCGCTGGGCTGCATGACGATGGGCACGGCGACCGACGAGCCGGTGTCGGCTCGCATCCTGGACGTGTACCTCGACGCCGGCGGCGACTTCCTGGACACGGCGAACTGCTACGCCTGGTGGGCGCCGGACGCGACCGGCGGCGAAAGCGAGTCCCTGCTGGGCCGGTTGCTGCGGGGCCGGCGCGACCGCGTCTTCCTGGCGACGAAAGTGTCGGCGGGCATCACGGACCTCCCGGCGGCCCGCGCGGCCCGGCGTCCGGACGGCACGGTGGATTGGGACGCGGTGGAGCGCACGTTCGAGGGCGCGGGGGCCGCCGTGATCGAGCGCGAGGCCGAGGCGAGCCTGCGCCGCCTGGGCACCGACCACCTCGACCTCTACTACGTCCACGTGGACGACCGCCGCGTCCCGCTCGAAGAGACATTGTCCGCTTTGGACACTCTGGTGCGGTCCGGCAAGGTGCGGTACATCGGCTGGAGCAACGTCCGGACCTGGCGGCTGGAGCGCATCCGCGCCCTGGCGCTGGCCAACGGCTGGGCGTCACCGGTCGCGGTCCAGGTCCAGCACTCGTACCTGCGCCCCACCGGCGCCGACGTCCCTTCGGTCGCGGGCGCCGAGCTGCTGGACTGGCTGTCGGTGCACCCGGACGTGTCACTGGCGGCGTATTCTTCGCTGCTGCGCGGGATCTACGACGACGCTGCCTACCGCGAGTCCACTCCGGTCTGGCGGTCCTACGCGGGCCCGGCCTCGGAAGCGCGGCTGGCCGCGGTCGCGAAGGTGGCTTCGGAACTGGGTGCGTCGGGCAACCAGGTGGCGCTGGCCTGGCTGCTGCGCAAGGGCGTGATCCCGCTGATCGGCCCGCGCACGTGGGAACACTACGAGTCGATCGCGCCGGCCTTCACCCTGGAGCTGCCGGACGGGCTGGTGTCCGTGCTGGACAACGCGTAGGCGGTGGCGAGCAGCGCGGCGACGCTCGGCTTGTGCTCGTCGCGGCGTCGCCAGGTCATGGTGACGTCGGTGGCCGCGCCGGCCAGGGGCACGGCGATCGCGCCCTCGTGCTCGACGAGGGCGGGCACGATCGCGCACCCCAGGCCGGCGGCCACGCACCGCGCGAGCGCGGCGAGGCTGCCGACCTCGGCTTCGACCACCGGTCCGTCGAGCCGGTCCAGCATCTCCCGGAAGCCGCAGCCCTTCGGCGTCGCCAGGAACCCGACGCCGTCGAGGTCACCGGGCCGGATTTCCGGTTCGAGGGCCAGCGGGTGTCCCGGCGGGACGATCACGACGAGCGGTTCGGTGCCCAGCGACGCACTGGCGAGGGCCGGGTCGGCCGGTGGGTCGCCGAAGGTGAAGCAAACGTCCATTTCGGACCGTTGCACGGCTTGGTAGAGCTCACCGCGCCCGCCCTCTCCGAGGGTGATCCGCACGCGTGGCCACCGCTTCCGGTACTCGCCGAAGAGAGCGGGAATCCGGTTTGCGCACAGCGTTTCGAGTGCACCGATGGTCAGGTCGCCTTCGGGTTCACCGCGCTCCTCGTCGACCGCGGCCCTGGCTTCCTCGACGAGTTCGAGCACCTGGTCCGCGTAGCCGACGAGCCGCTCGCCGGCGCCGGTGAGCCGCAGCCGCCGCCCGCGTTCGAACAGCTTCGAGCCCAGTTCCGCTTCCAGCGCCTGGATCTGCTCGGTGACGCTGGACTGCGCGTAGTGCAGTTCGGCGGCGGCGTGCGTGAAGTTGAGCGTCCGCGCGACGACGCGGAAGGTGCGCAGGTGGCGCAGTTCCATGGCATCCCCCATCGGCGGTCCCGATACCCGCCATCGTAACTGCCTGCTTCCGCCGATGTCACCGAGCGTCCAGGCTTCCGGGCGTGGCAAGACTTCTCACCGGCCTTTCGCTGGGCTACTTCCTGGTCATGCTGGACACGACGATCGTGACGGTCGCGCTTCCGGCCCTTTCGCCGTCTTTGGCGGCACAGCAGTGGATTTCGAACGGCTACACGCTGACGTTCGCGGCGTTCCTGCTCACCGCGGGAGCGTGCTCGGACCGGTTCGGCGCCCGCCGCGTGTTCTCCCTCGGGTTGGTTTCCTTCGCGGTGCTGTCCGGTCTGTCGGCGCTGTCGTCCACCACGCCGGTGCTCATCGCGCTCCGGGCGCTGCTCGGCGTCGCGGGCGCGCTGCTGGTGCCGTCCTCGCTGTCGTTGATCGCGGCGGCCTACCCGGTGCCATCGGCGCGGGCGAAGGCGATGGGCGTGTGGGCCGCGGTGAGCGGGATCGGCCTGGTGGCCGGCCCGTTGCTGGGCGGCGTCCTGACGGAAGCGTTCGGCTGGCGGGCGATCTTCCTGGTCAACGTGCCGGTCGCCGCGGTCGCTCGGGCGCTGTCCCGCTCGGCTCCGCCGAGCCCGGCGAGGCCCGGCCGCGTCGATGTTGTCGGTCAGACGGCCGCCGTAGTCGCTTTGTCGACACTGGTGTACGCGCTGATCGAGAGCTCGTGGGCGGTCCTGCTGGTCACCGCGGCGGCGACCGCGGTGTTCGTGCGGTTCCAGCGGATGCTCCCGGCGTCCCTGTTCCGCGCTCGCGCGTTCCCGCTCGGTTTGCTGGCCGGCGCGATCGTGAACTTCGGGTTGTCCGGAGTGCTGTTCGTGCTGTCGCTGTATTTCCAGGAAAGCCGCGGTTATCCGCCGTCGGCGACGGGCATCGCCTTTCTCCCGCTGACGATCCCGACGGCGTTCAACCCGATTCTCACCGGCCGCTTGGTGGCTCGGTCCGGTCCGCGGATTCCGGCGGTATCGGGGTTCGCGCTGATGTCCGGCGGAACCCTGCTCCAGGCGTGCACGACGTCGGCGGCCCTGTCGGTGGTCGCGCTGGCCCTGCTGGGCTTCGGCGTCTCGCTGGCCATCCCGTCACTGCTGGCGATGGTGGTCGCCGCGGCTCCGCCCGAGCTGACCGGCGTCGCGGGCGGCGCGCTGAACGCGTCCCGCCAGGCGGGTGCGTCCCTCGGGGTGGCGGTCCTGGGCGCCTTGCTGACCGCGACGACGACGTCGATCGCGCTGTGCACGGCCGCGGGCGTGCTCTTCGCCGGAGCGGTCGCTGTTTCCTGTTCGTTTATGAAACAGGAAACCCCTTGTCGCTGAATGCGGTGTCGCGAATCCTCGGTGGTGGGCACGGAAATCATCCGAAGCCCGCGAAATCACCATTCCCGAGGAGGGATTCGCCATGTTCAAAAAGCTGGCCAAAATCGGTGGCCCGGCGTTCGCGATCTGCGCGCTGGCCGCGCTGCCGGTGATCGGCTCCACCACCGCGTACGCGGACGACAACGGCGGGGCGCCGGCCGCTCCCGTCGTCACGCCGACCCCGACGCCCACCACCGACGGCAACCCCTGGCACGGTTGAGGAACCCGGGGCCGTGAGTGGCGCCGCCACTCACGGCTCACCGCGGGCCGCAGGCGCAGCCCAGCACCGAGCGGGCTTCGCGGACCTCACCGGCTTCCGGCAGGTCCAGCGCGGCGAACTCGGCCTCGGCGGCGGCCCAGTGCGTGACGGCGCCTTCGTGCTCGTCCAGTGCGTGCAGCGTCTCGGCGACCAGGCGGTGGGCGCGGGCCCGGTAGGCGCGGTTGCCGTTGCCGTCGGCCAGGTCGAGGGCCGCTTGGCAGGCGATGAGCGCTTCCTGCCGGGCGCCGCGGGCCAGCGCCGTCGCGCCGCGGTCGAGGTACAGCTGCGTGCGCAGGTCCGCGTCGGGGACGTTCGCCGCCACTTCGCGGGCCTTGTCGTGGTAGCGGACGGCCTCGGCGTACCGGCCGCGCTGCCGGTGCACGTTGCCGATGTTGTTGAGCGCGTAGGCCTCGACGCAGCGGTCGCCGATCGCTGCGGCGTGTGCGTGCGCGTCGGTGTAGCTGGCCAGCGCTTCGGTGAGCAGGCCGAGCCGTTCCTGCACGGACCCGAGGTTGTTGAGCGTGTGCGCCACGCCCTGGACGTGGCCGATCTCCCGCAGCATCCGCGCGGCGGACGCGTGCTGCCCCAGCGCGACCTGGAGGTTGCCGTGCAGTTCGTTGAGGTAGCCCAGCATGCTCAGCGCGTGGGCCTCGCCCCGCCGGTCTTCGGTCTGTTCATACTTGGCGAGCGCGGCTTCGAGGTGGGCCATGGCCTGGTCGTGGCGGCCCAGTTCCATGGTGGGGATGGCGAGCGCGCACAGCGTCGCCGCTTCGCCGCGCGGATCGCCGAGGCGGCGCCACTTCGGCAGCGCCCGGGCGGCGAGTTCGAGGGCCTCGGCGAGCTGCCCGCGCCGGTCGTGCGCGGTGGCCAGCCGCAGCAGGACGTGGGCCTGGCCGTAGTCGTTGCCCGCGTCGGCGGAGACGGTCCGCCAGGCGAGCTCGAGCGTGCCGATCCAGTCCTCGAACTGGTTGGTCGTGTTGAAGTAGCGCCACAGCAGCACGGCCAGCCGCCAGGTGTGCTCGGGCAGCGCGTGCGCGGCGGCGTAGCGGATGGCGGCCACGAGGTTGTCGCGTTCGGTGACGATCCACCGCAACCCGGCGTCGGCGTCGGCGAAGACCGGCGTCACCGCGCAGGAGCGGTCCGTCGTCGACGGCAGCTGGGCCCGGTCGAAGGGGTACGCGGCGCAGACCGCGGCCGCCAGCGTGACGAGGTAGTAGTCGAGCAGCCGGACCAGCGCGGGCTCGGGGGCCGGCTCGTCCGAGGCGAACTCCTTGAGCGGGTCGAGCATCTGGTACCGCTCGGGCGCGGCCTCCTCCAGCAGGCTGACCTCGTGCAGGTCGTCGAGCAGCGACCGCGCCTCGGCGACGTCGCAGCCGGCCAGCGCCGCGCCGCCCACGACGTCGACGTCCGGCCCGGGCAGGCTGCCCAGCAGCCGGAACAGGGCGCGCTGCGGCTCGCCGAGCTGCTGGTAGGAGACGCGCACGGCGGCGATGCCGGCGTCCTCGCCCCACGGCCCGTTTTCCTCGAGCAGGCGCAGCAGGTGCTCCACCGGCCACCGGTCGTGCCGCCGGAACAGCGCCGCCGCGACGCGGATGGGCATCGGCAGGAAACCGCACCGCCGCACGACCGCGGCGACGTCGGCGGCCCGGCCGCGCAGCCGCGACGGACCGGCCAGTGCCTGGAAGAGCTCGGCCGCCTCCTCGGGCGGCAGCGGCGAGAGCCGGATGTTCTCGCCGGTGTCGGCGTCGCCCATCCGGCGGCTGGTGATGACGGCCAGGCAGCCGTCCGCTTCGGGCAGCAGCGGCCGGATCTGCTCCGGCGACGCGGCGTTGTCCAGGACGACGAGCGTGCGCGTGCCCCAGAGCGTCGCCTGGTAGAGCGTCACTTTCCGGCCGACGGTGGCCGGGATCTGCTCGGCGGGAACGCCGAGTTCGACCAGCAGTTCGCTGAGGGCGTCGCCGACGTCGACGGCGTCGACCCCCGGGGTGAAGCCGTTCAGGCGCGCCAGGAGCTGGCCGTCGGGGAACCGGTCGCGCAGCCGGTGGGCGGCTTCGATGGCCAGACCCGACTTGCCGACCCCCGGTGCGCCGCTGACCCAGACCGCGCGCCGGCCGGCCGACGCGGCCGCTTCGATCGTGGCGATTTCCGCGGCCCGGCCGGTGAACCCGCCGGGCCGGGACGGCAGCGAGCTGGGCGGATCGCCCTGTTCGGCCCGGGCGGCGAGCTTGCGCAGCACCGGCCCGGGCGCCATGCGCAGCGCGGCGAGGGCGTCGCGGGTGCCGTGGTAGACGCGCAGGGCCGCGACCCGGTCGCCGCCGGCCAGCAGCGCGCGCATCAGCAGTTCGGCGTGCTTCTGGCTGGCCGGATCGGCCTGGACCAGCGGCCGCAGCCGGTCGCGTGCCGAGCGGTGGTCGCCGGACTCGAGCTCCAGTTCGGCCAGGTCGCCGACGGCATCGGGGTAGCTGTCGTCCGGCGAGATGACCTCGGCCCCGCCGACGCGGTCGATGTCGATGTCTTCGAGGAACTTCCCCCGCCACAGCGCGACGGCCTCGCGCAGCAGCGCGATGGCCCGGCGCGGGTCGTCGGCCCGGACGTCGGCGGCCGCGGCGCGCAGCCGGTTGAACCGCGCGGTGTCCAGCTGGTCCTCGCCGGCCCGCAGCAGGTAGCCGGTCGGGGTGGTCTCGATGGTGGCGTCCCCGACGACGTCCCGCAGCCGCTTGATGTAGCTGCGCACCAGGGTGGGCTTGGCTTCGCGGTCGGCCCAGACGATCTCGGCGAGGCGGGCGGCCGTCACCGGCTTGTTGGCGTGCAGGAGCAGCACGACCAGGACGAACCGCTGCTGCTGGTCGCCCAGCGGCACCGGCACGCCGTCGTGCCACGCCTCCAGCGGGCCGAGCATCCGAAACTCCACGCGGCCTCCCCGGCGTCAGCTTGCTGTCCTCTTTCGATGTCGCGCAAGCGGCCGTCCGGGTTTCGGAAATCCGCATTTCTTCCACGTTCGGTGCACACGGCGTTGGCAGACTCCGCCGGTCGATCAGGGGTGTGAAGGAGAAACCGGTATGGGGTCCGACGTGTTGCCGTGTTACGTGGCCTGCGATGTCTCGCTCTCGATGACCGACCACATCGCCGAGCTGAACACCGGGCTGCGCGAGTTCCGCGGCGCCGTCCACGGGGACGCGTCGATCGCCGGCCGCGTGTTCTGCAGCGTCGTGGGGTTCGGGGAGCGGCCGCGGGTGGTCCAGTCGCTGCTCCCGATGGACGACCTCGCCGAAGTGCCCGGCCCGGGCGCGTGCGCGGGCACGAACTTCGGCCCGGTGTTCACGTTCCTGCGTGCCGAGATCGACCGGGACGTGCGCACGTTGGAGCGCCACCGCCTGGTGGTCCACCGCCCGCTGGTGTTCTTCCTGTCCGACGGCCAGCCGACGGACCCGGTGACGTGGCCGGTCGCGTTCGCGGCGCTGACGGACCCCGCCTGGCCGTTCCACCCCCGGGTGGTGACGTTCGGCGTGGGCGACGCGGACGAGGAGTCGCTGGACCGCATCGGCACGTTCCGCACGTTCCTGGGTCGCGACGGCATCCGCGTGGGGACGGCCCTGATCGCCTCGGTGATGCACGTTCTGTCCACTTCCCGTCCACCGGCTGACCGCACCCTGTCCAAAAGGGGGTCCGCAAGGGGGTTGCCATGGAAACGCACTGAAGGAGACGACGGTGGACCGCGCTGACCTGGTGAGTGAGCTGAAGTCGCTGCGAAAGGGCCGCGGCCTGCAGGCGAGCAGGCTGCCGGAGCGGGTCGGCCCGTGTCTGCGCGCGGCCTGCGCGGTGTCGGAAGCCGACGGCATGATGACGATCCGGGACAAGGTTTCCGGCCGGCTGTCGGAGCTGTCCCTGCAGCTGCCGGAGGACCTGCGGGTGGCGGTGCTGGCGGCCTTCGCGATCACGGCGGAGGCCCGCCAGCCCCTGTACCAGGACCGCGTCCGCTGGGCGGCCCTGCGCGTCGACCGCGACCCGCGAACGGTCCGGCGTCGCGTGGACGAGGCGATCGAGCTCCTGGCGGAGCTGGCCATGAGCGCCCCACCAGGAGCACCCCCGGGCACGTACCACACGGCGGCGCTGACGGTGGCGGTGGTGACGGAAGAGTCGTGCGTGTTCGAGCAGCACCGAGTGTCGGCGGACGAGGACGGCGTCGGATCGTTCGCCCTGGCCATCCCGGCGGCGAAGGGCCTGGTGCTGTACGGCGGAACCCTGACGGAGGGAACGGTGGAGCTGCCGACCCCGCTGCGCCGCGGCGAGTCGTGGGAGTTCGCGGCGGTGTTCACGGTGGAGCCGGAGTCGCAGCTGGTGTACGTCCCGGGACACCGCTGCGAGGTGTTCGACCTCCGCCTCCGCTTCGGCAAGGAGGCCCCGCCGGAGGTGCTGGCACTGGACGGCGCGTTCGAGAGGGACGTGCCGGACCCGGGCTACCGGGGCCGGAAGCTGCAGGTGGACGCGGCGGGGGAGGTCCACCTGCAGTTCCGCCACCTGACACCGGGGCTGGCTTATGGAGCCCGGTGGACGGACCGGTTGTGAACCCGATCGGGGAGTAACACCGGCTCGGCCTTGCTTGATGAATGGTGTTACAACGAACGGAGAGGGGACAACGTGGTCGCGGCTCGCGAGACGACGCTGCAGGAACTCCTGGAGGGTTCCAAGCAGTACCAGGTTCCGCTTTACCAGCGGACGTACTCCTGGAAGAACGCCCAGCTGGATCGGTTGTGGAACGACATCGTCCAGCTCGCCGCCGACCGGGTCGAGGATCCCGGGCTCACGCACTTCATCGGATCCGTCGTGCTCGCGCCGAGCCCGGCCAACGGGCCCACCGGCGTACAGGAGTTCCTGGTCATCGACGGTCAGCAACGCCTGACCACCTTGTCCATCCTCCTCTGCGCCATCCGCGATCACCGGGCGGAGAAGGAAGGTGCCGAGCACCGCGAGCGGATCGACCAGCAGTACCTCGTGAACCGGTGGAAGCCCGAGCGGCAGCGGCTCAAGCTGGTGCCGACCCAGGCGGATCGTCCCGCCTACCAAGCTTGCCTCTACGCCGCGCCGCAGGCCGGCGGAACTGATTCGATCGGTGCCGCGTACCGGTACTTCTCCGCCAAGCTCGTCGCGGCGGACGATCCCGACGACCCGGAAGACATCGAACGGATCGAGGACGCCGTCATTTCCGGGCTGGCGCTGGTTTCGGTCACCGCCCAGCGCGGCGACAACCCCCACCGGATCTTCGAGTCGCTGAACAACACCGGCCTGAGCCTGAGCCAAGCCGACCTCCTGCGGAACTACCTGTTCATGCGGTTGCCCAACCGCGGCGAGGCGGTCTACGGATCGTTGTGGCTGCCCTTGCAGCAGCACCTCGATCGCGGTCAGCTGGAGCAGCTCTTCTGGCTCGACCTCGTGCAACGCGACCCGCGTATCAAACAGACCGACACCTACGCTCGCCAGCAGCAACGTCTCGACCGGTTGCGCACCGAAGAAGAGATCGAGAAAGAGGTGGCGCGGTTCAGCCGCCTCGGGCACCTTCTGCGGACCATCTACAACCCGTCCCTCGAAGCCGATCCGGAAGTGCGGCGACGGCTCGCCCGGCTCCGCGACTGGGGCACCACCACGGTGTACCCGGTGCTGCTGCACCTGCTGGATCGGCGGGATCGCGGTTCGGCCGACTCGGAGCAGATCGCCCGAGGCATGCTGTACCTGGAAAGCTTCTTCGTGCGCCGCCTCCTCATCGGCCGCGCCACGGCCAGCATCAACCGCGTGCTCTTGTCGATCGTGACCGAGATGGACGGTGAGCTGCCGGTCGACCAGGCGTTGCACCGGTACCTCTCGACGGGCCGCAAGTACTACGCGACCGACCAGGACATCCGTGCGGCGATCCGGTCGATCCCGTACTACTTGAACGGCCGCCCGGCCCAACGGTCCCTGGTGCTGCGCTGGCTCGAGGAGACGTACGCCAGCAAGGAACCGGTCGACCTTTCGGAGCTCACCATCGAGCACGTGCTTCCCCAGACGCCCACCGAGGACTGGCGGCAGATGCTCGGCGAAGACCTCGACACCGGCGAGGACTTCGGGCAGGCGTACGAAGCTTTGGTGCACACCTTGGGCAATCTGACTCTCACCGGTTACAACGCCAAGCTGAGCAACAGTTCCTTCGCCGTGAAGCGGCCTCAGCTGGCCGCCAGTGGCGTGCGCATGAACCAGGAGATCGCCGAACAGGAGCGGTGGAGCCGTCCGCAGATCCACGCCCGCGCCGACGCGATGGCCGAGCGGGTGATCGCCGTCTGGCCCGCCCCCGCCGAGCGCGCCGCCGAGAGTTCCGGCCCGGATTGGAACGCCGTGGACCGGGCCCTGGCGGCGCTGCCCGCCGGATCGTGGACGGCCTACGGCGACCTGGCCGCGTTGATCGGCAGCCAGGCCATCGCCGTCGGCCACCGCCTGGCGACGGTGGTCACGCCGAACGCGCACCGGGTGCTGCAGTCGGACGGAAAGGTGTCGCCGAACTTCGCCTGGGTGGACCCGTCGCGGACCGACGACCCGCGTGCGCTGCTGGAAGCCGAGGGCCTGCCCTTCGACGCACACGGACGCGCCGAACCGGAGCGGCGGTTCGCGACGGAACGGCTCGCCGTCCTGCTGGGGGCCGAGATCCCGGACGGCGTGCCGGAGATCGGCCCGGGCCAGGACCGGCAGCTGGCCGACCGGTTCATGACCCAGCTCATCGACCGGCAGGGCCCCGACGTCGCCCGCGCGGTGGCCGAGGTGATCAACGCGTGGACGAGCCTCGGCGGCCAGCTCGAGTACGGGATCGAGCAGGAAACATCGTGCTTCCTGATGTCACGGGAAAAATCGGACCCCCGAGGCAACATCTGGCCGGCGGCGTTGTACCCGAGCGGCAAGTTCGAGGTGGTGTTCCAGCACCTCAGCATCCGCCCACCGTTCGACTCGCGCAGCCACCGCGAGGAGCTGCGTCAACGGCTCAACAAGATCGACGGCGTCGACCTGCCGGAGTCGAAGCTCGAGCACCGTCCCGGCTTCAACCTCGACCTGCTGACGGATCACGCCCGGCAGCAAACTTTGGTCGAGGTGCTCGCTTGGTTCCACGACACTGCCCGCAGTGACACCTTGGCGCTGTGAAGCTTGATCGGTTCGTTCGTCCCCCAGCGGAACGGGGACGAACGAACCGGAAACCCGGCTCTGATCCGCCGGCGCGGGACTAAGGCCGCTCACTCACCATCGGCTCCGGACGGTCCGCCGGCGAGCGGGGGGCTCACCGCGCCGGCGCGCTGGGCGAACGCCGCACGGGCGAGCTCCGCGAACGTTTCCACCTCGGCCAGTCCGGGCTTGTTCTCCGCGGTGAACATGGCCGACTGCAACACGGGTCCCAGCTTCCCGGGATGACGCTCCATGTCGGAGCGCCGGATCGGCTGGAGGATGAAGTGGATGTGGGCTGCTTCGCCGTTGGTGTGGGACCACTGGCAGGTGTAGACCTGCGCCGGATCGGTCAGCGCCGTGACGGCGGCGGCGGTTTCCGTGAGCAAGCCGCCCAGTCCGGCAGCTTCTTCCTCATTCAGGTCGGCGACGTGGACGACGTGCCGCCGTGGCACCACGGCCAAGGCGCCCAGGCCGAACGTGCCGAGCACGTGCATGACCAACCATCCCGGCGTTTCGTGGATCTGCCCGCCGGGGAGAGGCACTCGCCCGCGCATCATGTCGCACGGCACGCAACCCACGACGTCCGCGGGTTCAGGCGTCGAACGGGAAATCTGCTCAGCCGACACGGCCGGGCCTCCTTGCGGTGATCTCGCGGAAGGGGCCGTTCTCGCACGGCTCCGGCGACTTCGTTCCCACCCGGGATCGGCGCGAGCGCCTGTCAGGCTGACAGTTGAGCGAGGGTCGGCTAGTGCGGCGCTGCTGGTCATCACCCCGACCAGGGTTTGTGCCCCCGGCAGGATTCGAACCTGCGACACCCGCTTTAGGAGAGTGGGCAACAGCGTTGACTGACGCCTCTACCTGCAACTTTGTCCTCACGGTTCTCTGTGGTGTCCTCCTGAACATCACCAGGTAGCAGCGTTTCGGGTCATGAAATGGGTCATGAGATCCCGGACTGTTGCACGGGCGTGTCGCGGCTTTGAGGGTTACACGCCGGCGGGCGCCGTGCGCGCTGGTCGCTCACCCCCGGCGGTGGCGTGGATCACGCCTGAGGTCTCGCAGGTGGAGCCGGCGTGGTGAAGCTGGCCGTGCCGACGACGCTGTTGCTGGTCACGGCGGCTTGCTCGATGTCGTCGATTGCGCGCGCCGGGACGATGATGCGGTTCCGGACTCTGATGGCGGGGAACTCGCCTGCCTGAATTGCCCGGTAGAGGGTCATGGCTGACAGGTTCAGCATCGCTGCTGCCTCGGCGACGCGGTAGAACCGAGGCCGGTCGAGTTTGCGAACTATTCCATGATTCACGGCATTAACTTTCTGGGGTGAGGCACTGAGAAGCCTTCATCGCTGGTGGTGTCGGCGGCCAGAATTGGCCGCCGACACCACCAGGAGGTTCATGCTGCGGCGGAATGGCGAGTGAGGGAGTCTGTCAGTCGACGCTCGGCTCGTGACAGTTGTTGCCGGAATTGGTAGGAGGAGACGCCGCGTTCGTGGGCGACGGATGCGGCTCCCTCGCCGTCGAGCCGTACTCGTCCGATGAGGCTGGCTTCGTCTTCAGTCAGAGTGTCGTCTTTCACGGCTTGTGCCAGGACGAGGTCCGGATGTCCGGTTGTCCTGGCTCGGTACCTGACGAATGTGCTCTCGTCGTAGGTGGAGCGTGTTCCGTTGATCCGGTCTTCCTTGCCGCGAGCCTCCAGGCCGTAGCGGTGGGCCATGAACCGCAGGGACGAGTAGAGCATCGGCTTGTCCGGGTCCAGGGAGTTCAGTGCCTGGAGAAACCCTTCGACGACCTCGGCGTCGAAGTCGGCGATGTCGCCGCGGAAGTTGCGGGCGATGCTGCCGGCGACCTTCTTCAAGCCGGGCATCATCAACCCGAGTGCCGCGGTGGTCCACGGGTCGCCCTGTTCCTGCGCGCGTCGCACGACCTCGCTCCAGACGGCGTTCTTCACCTGGTTGCTGGTCTGGCGCTTGAGGAGCGTGATCCGGAGTTCATCCAGGGGGATCGGCCGGTCGGGGAGGCCGAATCCGATGACACGTCCGTCGAGGGACAGCGAGGTCGGCTGCGCGGTCAACTCGTTGAAGCGTCGTTCGATGATCTCCAGCGAGGTGAGCGACCGCTGATGGTCAGGCATTGCGTTGCCTTCCTTGTCGGGGGAGGTCGACACCTCCTAATACGGAATTTGCGGCGTGATCATGAAAGGAACCACTCGATTGTGCGACACCTGCACGGCGTGTCGCTCCGCCGTATTACTCGATGATCTGTCTACGTGCTCTGTGTTGAAGGAGAACGGTATGGAGAACAAGGCTCTGTTGGGCAGCGTGCCCGGGGTGGATCTGGGCGTGCTCGATGCGGCGCAGCGTGGAGGGCACACCTGCGTCCGGTGCCGACGCGTTCCGCTTCAATGAGTCGACCTGACGCAGGTCGGCGCGCCAGACCTGATCGCCTGCGCCGACGAGGATGCGGCAATCTGTTCGCGGCCGGTGTTCTGGCTGGCGAAGCCCTGCCCGCGTTGGTGCAACGGTCGACACGACGATCGCGATTCCAGCCCGGATCGTCGTCACTTCTCCAGCTGGGAGGAACAGGTTCCCTTGACCTTGGAGGATGCCCAGGAGATGGGGCTTGGGTTGGGGTGGCAGCCCGAGCACGTGGTCGTGAGCCTTGACCAGGGCGTCCGCGAGGAGGTCCCGCGGATCTGGTGCGGCAAGGGAGTGACCAATCAGGGCTGGCACCTGACCGAAGACGAGGCCCGTCGCCTCGCCGTGACGTTGACGGCCGCGGCGAACTTGGCTGCGGGTGAGCCGGCTGGTCAGCTGCAACTGCCGTTCGGCATCGTCGCGGCGTAAGACGACGAGCTGGCTCGGAATATCACGCGGCATGCCGAGCCAGCTCAACGCCGGCGCCGTCTGAATGTCCTCAGTGCGCGAGCGAAGCGAGGAGAAGCTCGCCGACCAGGGCAACCGTGTCCGGCGTGGTGTCGGAGCCACTGGGTGTTGTCCTGATGAGGCGCAAGCTCCGCTCGGCGGCCGTCCCAAACCATCGTTCGACGTGCAGAGCCGCGTCCTGTTTAAGCACGCCGCCGGCGGCGGCGAGCTGAGCGCGGACGGCTGGTCCTGTTTCGTCGTCGAGGGCGAGCCGGACGATGTCGAGCAGGTCGGTCGCTTCCTTCACGCGGGCCCGGTTCGGCAGCGCCTGCAACTTTGTCGCGACGAGCGGTCCTGGCTCGGCGACCTGGACAGTGTGTTCGCTTGTTGTGCCGCCACCCACGGCACGAATACGCAGTGGTGTCGCCGAACGTAAGGCCCAGTCGTGACTGAGCAGGTAGAGCCGATCGGTCGGATCCTCGGGGAGGTCGTCGAGCTGCTCCTCGCTGACTTCGAGCACGTCCACCCGAACATCGCCGGTCGGCGTGGTGATCATTGCACCTGTCCCGTCGATCGCGGTGGCCCCGGTGGCGAGCAGGACATCGAGCTGGCCAGGTTCGCCGCCGAGCCGCCGGTTGACCGTGTCGACATCACTGGTCACCCGATGCGCGGCCGAACCGAGGCGTGACAGGACGGCGAGGCCGCCGACCACGGTGATCCTCCGATCGAGCCGCCGCTCGATCTCTGGAAGCGCCTGAACCAGGGACGCCGTAACCGGACCGAACAGCTCCACTTCGCGGGGTTGATCACCAGACACGCGTTACCTCTTGCGGCGGGTCCCAACCTTCGAGGATCTCCCGGCCACGGCCGGGGTCGGCGGCCAGATCGAGCGCTACGAACAGTGGATGTGCCAGTGGCCACGGTGGCCCATCCGGTGGTGCCGGGAATCTCAGGGAACACACTTGGGGCACTGGCGCGATCCGGATGGTCGCACCACGGGCGGCGTCGGATGTCGGCATGCCCAGGAGGGTTTCGGCCCGGTGTGCCGTCGTCGCGTCGGGGACGTAGAAGTCCGGTGGATAGCCAACCCGGACACCGGCGGGAGCGCCGTAGGCGGCAGCCGCCATTGTGTCTGTCAAAGCCCAGCCAACGCCTGTCGGCGGCTCTTCCCAACCCGTGTGCAACGCGCCTGCAATCGTGGAGTCGTCAAGGAGCGCCGCGCGCGCGATCATTGTCCGTGCTGGTCGCCAGGCGCTCGCCGTTTCCCAAAACAGCTCCGGAGTCACCGGAAGTCCCTGTGAATCGATGAGCTGAGCTTCTCGCAGCGAGTTCATGACAACGGAGACCGAGCTGGGCGACCGGTGGAGTTCTCGCGCGAGTTGTCGCACGGAGCCTGGACGTCCAGGGGCGAGGAGCAAGGCGCAGGCGACCTCGAGAGCGACTTTGCCGGCGAACAGGTCGACCGGGCGGGCGACGTCGGGTGCTGCAGGAACTGCGGTATCGACAAGTACACCTGGGCCGGAAAGAAGCAGGTGACCTCGGAGATCGAGCCAGCTCCAACCCTGCTCCCGGAGTACTTCGCGGGCGGCTCCCACGATTCGATCAGCGACGAGCAGGCGAGCCGGGGCGACTTGAGGACTCGCGCCGGAATGCCGACGAAGCTGGTTCGCCAGTGACTCCGGCGTCACCGTCGCGGCAACTTCGACGTCGATCTCCAAATCCACGCCATTGATCTCGATCGTGAGGCCGGTGGAGAGGTCCTCCGCCGAAGGTGCAGCCGTGATGCCAACGGCATTGAACGCAGTGATCGCGGCATCGACAGCACGGTCACGCGCGACGGACATGTCGAGATCATGGCACGTGTTCGGTGTTCGGTCAAGCGAGAACACCAAACAGTTCCCCTCGGTTTGTATCGAGAGTAGTCACCTTAATACTCTGAGTTAGAATAATGGGTCTGAGACGGTCTCGCTGTCCATCTCAGGGACGGAAGGCACTCGTTGCAGGAACTTCCAATGCCAGCGCGGCCGGTTTTAGATCGCTCGAAGAGTCTCCGCCCCCGACCGTCTGCCCTGAGGCCATGACTACGTTACTGACAGGTCAGTGGAGCTAGAAATTCCAGTCCTGCTCTATCGAATTGTCAAGCTGGCAAGCAGGTCGCGTACTTTCGCAACGGCGGGATGCGTTTCGCTGTACTTGCGAAGCAGATCGTCTAGCAACGTCCGCAGTGTCTGTTCAGCCTCGTCGCGCTGTCCGGCCGCCAGCTGCCATTGGCCGACCTTCCTGCGCAGTTCGAACGGCCGTGGGTCTGTGGGGTGATATACCCGCTGCTCATCCGCTAGGAGCCGCTGCGCGGTTTCGATGGCGACGGTCATGTTCCCGAGCATTGCCTGGCATTCCGCGTACTGTGCCCTGCACCGAAAGACTAGTTCCGAGTCAGGTCCCGATCGCGCGGCCAGATCGGCGATCAACGCCTGATACGCGGGTGCAGCGGCATGGTAGTCGCCGCCTTCGAAGAGTATGTTCGCCCACTCAAGTCGCGCGTTGACGACCTCTGGGTCGAGCAGGTCGACGACATCGGGGTCGAGCATCGCGCCCAGAAGCTGCGCGGCTTCCTTGAAGCGTGCTTGTGTGGCCAGTTCGCTGGCCGCGGCACGTGCTTCGTCGAGATCACCTGAGATGATGTCCGGCGCGGCTGTGTTCGGCGCCGCAGTCAGGGCACCTGCACTCGCCGAATCATCGTCGAATGCCTTGTTCAGCACAGCGGCGTACATTCGAACTGGGCTGAGGTCCGTCGGCGGATTCAACAAGCTGGGGATGGAGCCGACGTCTCTGACGAACGGCAACAGTTGCTCATAGACAACCTGCGCCGAATCCGGCCGGTTTTCCGGTTTTTTCTCCAACAACCCGTTCAGCACGGTATTCAGGGCGAACGGGATCTCCGGCCGGTGCTCCCGTGCCGCGGTAGGCAGCTGGTCGACCTGCTTGTTCATCACAGCGTACGACGTTGGACCCGTGAAGACGTGCCGACCAGTCAACATCTCATAAAGTGAGCACCCCAGCGAGTACAAATCCGTCCTGGGGCCGCTCATGGCCGCGAGCACCTGCTCAGGCGCCATATAGGCAGGAGTGCCGATGCCTTGACCAGATCGGGTGATCGTCGATGTATCGGTGACGCCCAGTGCAGCGGCCAGCCCGAAGTCCAGCACTTTGACTGTGCCGTCGGGCTCCAGCATGAGGTTGGCCGGTTTGAGGTCACGATGTACCAGGGACGCCTGATGGGCCTCCACGAGTACCGAGCACACCTGCGCCGCGATGGCGGCCGACCAGCCGATTGAAAGTTGATGATGCACCGCGAGCAGATCGCTCACGCTCATGCCACGCACCCGCTGCATCACCAAGTAGGGGCGTCCCTCGTCTGTGCCGACGTCGAAAACCGCGGGCACGCCGGGGTGCTGCAGGCGGGCCGTGATGCGGGACTCGCGGACGAACCGGCGAGTCAGCTCATCCCGGTCGACCTCCTCCTGGACGCGCAGGAACTTTACGGCGACCTCGCGATCGAGCTCAACGTCGTGGCCCACCCATACCTCGCCCATACCACCCCGGGCGAGGGGAAGCCGCTCCAGCTCGTAGCGGCCCTTCAGCGCCTTACGCTCTGTCACCTGATCTCCCTCCTCGAAGGACAGGGTTATCACAGATCAATGTCTCGATGTGGTATCTGGACGTAGCGCGGGATAGGCGTTGATCGATACCGCATCCGTGACTCGAACGGAGCAGCCGGAGGCGCGGTCATCACTTGGCGAGCCCGTGTACCCGCTGGGTACGCTCACCAGAATGGCAGGGGAGAAGGGTACAGCGGACATCGCGGCAGGCGCTCAGATCGTCGTGCGGGACGAGGAGTGGCTGGTCCGCTCAGTCCGTCGCACCGAGCATGACGGCGTGAGGATCGAAGCTACCGGTGTCTCGGAGCTGGTCCGTGACCAGGACGCATGGTTCTTCACAGCGCTGGACGACGTCGAAGTGCTGGACCCACGCAAGACACGCCTGGTCGCCGACGACAGCTCCGGATTCCGGGGTGCCCGGCTCTGGCTGGAGTCCCTGCTGCGACAGAGCCCCACGCCGGCGACCGACACCGACATCGTCTCCGGGCACCGGGGGCTGGCTGATCGGATGGACTACCAGCTGCGCCCAGCGCACCAGGCCCTGTCAAACCTGCGCCCCCGCATCCTCATCGGCGATGCTGTCGGCCTCGGCAAGACCCTGGAGATCGGCATCACGCTCACCGAGCTGATCCAGCGCGGCCGCGGCGAACGCATTCTGGTGGTCACCCCGCGCGCGGTCCTGGAGCAGTTCCAGCACGAGATGTGGACGCGGTACGCGATTCCGCTGGTCCGGCTCGACTCCGACGGCATCCAGAAGGTACGGCAGACGCTTCCGGCGTCCCGCAACCCCTTCAGCTACTACCGGCGCGTCATCATCTCGATCGACACGCTGAAGAATCCGGCGCGCTACCGCCACTATCTCGCCGGCCAGCACTGGGACGCCGTCGTCATCGACGAATGCCACAACCTGATCAACCGCGGCACGCAGAACAACGAGCTGGCACGGCTGCTGGCGAGGCAGACCGACGCGCTGATCCTGGCCAGCGCGACTCCACACAACGGCAAGCCGGAATCCTTCGCCGAACTGATAAAGCTTCTCGACCCGACGGCGATCGCCGACCCGACGAACTATCTGGCCCGCGACATCGAGCACCTCTATGTACGTCGGCACCGGAATTCGCCGGACGTCAAGCTTGAGGTCGGCCATCGCTGGGCCGCGCGCCGGGACCCGCGCATCGTGCCGGTGACTCCGACCGCGGAAGAGCACGCCGTGCTCGACGAACTGCGGGACGTCTGGCTGCATCCGGCGTCCGGGCAGGCTCCGGTCACCGGCAGGGGACGCACGCTGTTCCCCTGGACGCTGCTCAAGGCGTTTCTGTCGTCTCCGGACGCACTGCGCAGCAGCATCCGGCGTCGGCTGGGTAACGTGCGTGAACGTACCGACGGCGCCGCGGAAGTTGCAGCACTGACTCGGCTCGACAAACTCGCCGAAGATGCCCAGCACGCCGGCCCGGCGAAGCTCGACGCCCTGCTGGGCCACCTGCGTGAGATCGGTATCGCGAAGAACAGCGATACCCGCGTCGTCGTGTTCTCCGAGCGCATCGACACGCTGCAGTGGCTGCGCGACGAGCTTCGCGCACGGCTCAAGTTGCCGGAGAAGGCTGTCGCCATGCTGCACGCGCAGCTGCCGGATCGCGACGTACAGAACGTCGTGCAGTCCTTCGCTCTCGCGGCGAGTCCGCTGCGGGTGCTGCTGGCCAGTGACATGGCGTCGGAGGGAATCAACCTGCATCGCCAATGCCACCAGCTGGTGCACTACGACCTGCCGTGGAGCTTCATCCGGATCCAGCAGCGCAACGGCCGCATCGACCGCTACCTGCAGGAACGCGAGCCGCAGATCACCGCGCTCGCACTGACAGCCGACGACCCCACGACCGACAGCGATCTGCGGGTCGTCACCAAGCTCCTGGTCAAGGAGCACACCGCGAACCAGGCGCTGGGCGACGCGGGCGCATTGCTCGACCTGCACGATGAGCAGATCGAGGAAGACACGGTGATGAAGTTCCTGGACGAAGGCCGCGACCTCGACGACGTCGTGCCGGAGCCCGAGCCGGCGCAGCTCAACCCGTTCGCCGCGCTCATGGCCACCGGCGGCGAGCACACGACCGACCCGCCCGTGCCGACCACGCCCAAGCGCACCCTGTTCGAGGATGACGACAACTTCCTTGCCGAGGCGCTGGCCGAGTTCACCACCAACGCCGGCGCACTCGACCTTCACCGTGACGAAGAAACGGACCTGGTCGCGTTCGACACCCCCAAGGACCTCGCCGAGCGGCTGAAAGATCTACCGGAAAGCTACCTGCGCGACCGGGAGGTACGGACCCGGATCCGGTTGTCGGCGCAACCCCGCTTCGCGGAACAGCGCCTCGCCAAGGCCCGCGCCGACGGCGACACGCTGTGGCCGGACGTCAGCTACCTCGCGCCGATCCACCCGGTCCTGGAGTGGGCGGCCGGGCGGGCGCTGGCCCGGTTCGGTCGCGATCAGGCCCCGGTGATGGCGGCCGACGTCCGCGAGCCCATCTTTCTCACCCAGGCGACCTGGTCCAACTCCCTCGGACAGCCGGTGCTGACGCACTGGGGCGCGATCACCGGTCTGCCGGATCATCCTGACGTCGGTGACTTGCGGGACGCGCTGGAGCACGCGGGGCTGCGGGAACATGCCCGCAACCGCGGTGGGGTGAGCCACTGGCTGGAGAAGATGCAGCCCCTGGTCCCGACCGCGGTGGACGTCGCGATGCAGGACCTTCGGCGTCGGCGTGACGAGATGGAGGGTGAGCTCCTCGCTCGCCTGGAGCGGCACCGGCAACGGCTCGGTGCCTGGGAACAGCACGCGTTGTTCCTGGTCGACCGCGGCAGCGGCTCCCGCAAGCGGAAGGACGATGTGCTCACCACCCGCGATGAGACCGCGGAGCTGATCGACTCGCTCGCGACCGCGGATGAGCCGTTCGTTCGGGTGATCGGCCTGATCGTGCCCACCGACGCGGCGTAGCCGGAGAGGCAAGAGAATGTACGACTCGGTCCACAATGTCGGCGACTTCTTATCCCCGCACTGGCTGTCCGAAGCCTTTCCCGGCAAGCTCAAAACGCTGACCAAGGAATGGCGCGAGCGCGCCGAGCATGGAAAGCAGAACCCGCTGCGTGGTTTGTCGGGTATCAGCGGCCGGTACTTGCACGCCAAGGCAGCGCTTCCGCGGCCGCGCGAAGAGGGCTACGCGGCCGCCGTCACCGGACTGCATGCCCTCTTGCTTGAGGCGCTGGGCTTCGCTGTTGCCTCGACCACGCTGGAAACCGAGCAATCCGAGACGCCCGTGTCGGTGCGACTCCTGTCGCGTGTCCAGGCGCCCGCCGGTGAAGCGCTGCACGTATTGCAGGCGGCACCGGTGGACGATATCGACGACCTGTTCGGCGAAGACGGCTGGTTGCTTGACCCGATGAAGGTCCATAACGGCAAGGAGAAGATCGAGTCGATCGCCTCGGTGACGAAGGCGGTGCGGCAGCTGTTCCTCACGGAACATGCACCGCGGTTCGTGCTGGTGCTGGCTGGCGGCTGGCTGGTTCTGTCCGATGTAGAGCGCTGGGCGGAGGGCCGGTATCTCGCTCTCGACGTCGACACGGCACTGTCCAGAAAGGACGACAAGGCAGCGGGGGAGCTGGCCTGGCACGCCGGTCTTGTTTCCGCCGATGTGCTTCTGCCGGTCGATGGCGGCGCGAGCCTGCAGAACGAGTATGCCGAAGATTCGATCAAGCATGCGGTCGGCGTCAGCGAGGATCTGCGTGAGGGACTGCGTATCTCCGTCGAACTGATCGCCAACGAGGTGATTGCCCAGCGGCGTGCCAACGGCGACCCGGTCGAGGGCATCCCGGAGCTGCCCCGCGAGCTGACCACCCAGTCGTTGCGGTTCCTGTACCGGATCTTGTTTCTGCTCTACGCCGAGGCGCGTCCGGAGCTGGCGATCCTTCCGGTCGGCGCGCCGGAGTATGACGCGGGCTACGGGCTGGACCGGCTGCGTGACCTGATCCAGCGGCCGCTGACCGGCCGCTCCCGGGACGGGCATCACCTGCACGACTCCTTGCGCCTGCTGTTCCGTCTGGTCAACCAGGGCCACGGTGCCGGCACCGCCAAGGAAGACGGTCTCGTGTTCGAGCCACTGCGCGCCGACCTCTTCGACCGGCAACACGCCTATCACATCGACAACGTGAACCTGAGCAACGCGGTGCTGCAACAGGTTCTGGCTCTCTTGCTGCTGTCCAAGCCGTCGAAAAGCAAGGGCGCACGACGTGGCTATGTCTCGTACGCACAGCTCGGCATCAACCAGCTCGGCGCCGTCTATGAAGGCCTGATGGCCTACAGCGGCTTCATCGCCGAGCGTGAACTCGTCGAACTGGCCAAGGACGGTGCCAATCCCGCCAAGGGGATCTGGCTGGTGCCCCGGGAGAACCTAGCGCAGTACGACGCGCGGCATGTGGTTCACCGGGAAGACCCGCTCACCGGCGAGAAGAGCCAGGTCGTGCACCCGACCGGCACGTTCGTTTACCGCCTGTCCGGCCGGGACCGCCAGCGCAGCGCCTCGTACTACACGCCCGAGGTGTTGACCCGCTGCGTCGTCCGTCACTCGCTGGCCGAGTTGATCAGCGACGCCACGCCGGCGGCGAAGATCCTCGAGTACCGGATCTGCGAACCCGCGATGGGGAGCGGCGCGTTCCTGAACGAGGCGATCAACCAGCTCGCGGCTGAGTACCTGGAACGGCGGCAGGCTGAGCTGGAGCAGCGAATCGATCCGGAGGACTACCGCGACGAGCTGCAAAAGGTGAAGGCATACCTGGCATTGCACCGCTGCTACGGCGTCGACCTCAATGACACCGCCCGCGAGCTGGCCGAGGTGTCGCTGTGGCTGAACGTGATGCACCGGGGTTTGAAGGCCCCGTGGTTCGGCCTGCACCTCAAGCGCGGAAACTCTCTCATCGGCGCCCGCCGCGCGACCTACGACCTAACCGCGCTGGGCCGCGCCAAGCAGAGCTGGCTGACGACCCCACCCATCGACCGTCCGCTGATCGATGGTGCTGTTCCAGAAGGCGAAATCCACCACTTCCTGCTGCCCGCCGCCGGTTGGGGCGCGGTCAAGGACGCCAAACAAGCCAAGGAACTCGCCCCCGAACAGGTTGAACGGCTCAAGGATTGGGCTAAAGCCATCACCCGCAAGCCCGGCAAGGAGGAGATCGTACGGCTGCGCGGCCTGGCCCGCCGGGTCGAACGCCTATGGAAGATCTCTTTGAACCGCCTAGCGATCAGCGAGCGCGAGGTCTCTCGCCACATCGACGTCTGGGGCACTTCGGTGCCCGAGGAATCCCTTTCAGTGTCCCGTGAACGGGTGGAGTCCGAGCTGAGTGATCCGGACGGCCCGTTCCTCCGGCTGCGGTTGGCCATGGACGCCTGGTGCGCGTTGTTCTTCTGGCCGATCACAACCGATGTCGAGCTGCCCGATCTGGGCCGGTGGATCACGGCGCTGGAAGGCCTGCTCGGCGTCAGCGGCAAGAACAAGGTGCGTGATCAGGCGGAACTCGTCGAAGGCGTGGACGGCTTCGACGAGCTCGCTACTGTGGACGGTCTGGAGAAGACCTACTTCGGCATGCGCGACGTGACGTCGGTGATCCTGGAGCATCGGTGGCTCGGCCTGGCGCGGGAGATCGCGCAGCGGGAAGGCTTCTTCCACTGGGAACTGGACTTCGCGCAGGTCTTCGCCGACGGTGGCTTCGACCTGCAACTCGGAAACCCGCCCTGGGTACGTCTGGACTGGAAGGATGACGAGGTGCTCGCCGAGCACGAGCCATTCTTCGTACTCCAGGACAAGATTCCGGATCTGACCTTCCGTCGACGCCGTGCCGAAGTGATCGCCGAGCCAGTGGCCGAACGTCAATATCTGGGAGAGTTGGCGTCGTGGGCGGGCAGCGTTGAGCACCTTGGTGACGAGGTGCAGCATCCCGTTCTGTCTGGACTGCGTGGGAATCTCTATATGAGCTTCATGGAACGTGCCTGGCGCTCCATGAGCAGACACGGCATTGTTGGGTTGCTGCATCCGGAGAGTCACTTCACCGACCCGAAAGGAGGGCGACTTCGTGCGGAAACTTACCGAAGGCTGCGGCGACACTGGCAGTTCATCAACGAGATGAAGCTTTTTGAGGATGTGGATAATCACACCGTCTATGGTGTGCAGATTTATGGGTCACCACGCGTGATTGCGTTCCGGCAGATCGCTAACCTGCTCGTACCAGACACCATAGAAGGTTCGCTGAACCACGATGGCAGCGGTGAGGTGCCCGGCATCCAATTCCCTTGGGGCGGCTGGGATCTCCGTCCACATGCCTCGCGAATCGTCGAGATTGCCGAGAAGACGCTTGACCAGTGGGTCGCTCTCTTCGACGAAGCGGGAACTCCGGCGCCGCATGCTCGCTTGCTTCGGCCGTTGACACGAGAACAGTTGGAGGCGCTCGCCACACTTGCCGGACAAGGCGAGAGGATGACCAAAATCGACTATCGATGGACAGGTGGTTGGAACGAGAAGGTAGCAAAGGAGAATAACTACATCGAGTGGCGAACACAGTACCCCTCGGTCTGGGATGAGGTGATCCTGCAAGGGCCACAGTTTTCGGTTGCGACACCTTTCGCCAAGGAGCCGAACGAGAGTTGTAGGAGCAACAAGGACTATTCCGAGTGGGATTTGGAGGAGTTGCCGGAGCGGGTGATCCCGCGGACCAACTACCAGCGCGCCACCGACCGTGAACGCTACGACGCGGGCCTCGCTATGTGGAACGGTAGGCCCTACACCGACTACTACCGCCTCGCCTGGCGGCGGATGGTGCAATCCGGACACGAGCGAACGCTACAAGCAGCTCTGATCCTTCCAGGGGCATCACATGTCCATACCGTGCACTCGCTGGCTGCCGAGTCGAAGCGGGGGACAGTGCTATTGAGCGGCCTCTGGGTGTCATTGGCTTTCGATTATCTCGTGAAAGTGAGCGGGAAGTCTGATATCTCGGATGAGCTCATCAAGCGTCTGCCAGCTCCGATTGATCATCCTGTAGCTCCGTATCTTCTTTTGCGCACTCTTCGGCTAAACTGTCTTACTCGAGACTACGCTCCGTTGTGGCAGCATTTGTACGAGTCGAGTTTTGTGGAGGACTCGTGGACTGAGCCGTTCAAGGACTGGCCGCAGCTTGGTGTGGCGAAGCGTGAATGGGATATGGAAACACCGTTGCGTTCAGAATTTGAGCGGCGGGCGGCACTCGTCGAGATTGACGCGCTTGTGGCGATCATGCTCGGTCTCACTGCCGATCAGCTCTGCCTGATGTACCGCGGGCAGTTCGCCGTACTGCGCAAGTACGAGTACACCATGTACTTCGACAACTTGGGCCGGAAGATCGCCAAGGAATATCACACGCACGGGGTCAAGCAGCAGCCCGAGGATTTCAAGCTCTTGCAGGCACACTTCAACGGCGAGGATAGCGGCGATCTGCTCGACCGCTACGAACTTCCGATCACCCCGGTCGACCGCGAGGCCGAGATGCGAGCCGCCTACGCCGAGTTCACCCGCAGGCTCGACCAGCAGGAGAAGCGATGAAGCCGGACACCCACACCGTCCAGCAGCTCTTCGAGCGCGATGTCAGGTACATCGTGCCGCTCTACCAGCGACCCTACGTCTGGAACGAGGACCAACAGTGGGCGCCGCTGTGGGACGACATCACCGCCTTGCTGCAACACCAGGAGAACGCCACCAGCGCCGAGCTGTGGTCGCATTTCCTCGGCGCGATCGTGCTCGATCAGGATCAGACCGTGCCCGGCCAGATCCCGCGTTACACGGTGATCGACGGTCAGCAGCGTCTTACGACGCTCCAGCTGCTGATCGCCGCGGCCGCCAAGGCCATTGCCGCCGCAGGGGCGGAGGACGACGCGGCGCTGCTGCGCGAGCTGGTCGTCAACAATCCGCGTAAGGCCAAGGACATCGATCGACTGAAAGTCTGGCCGACCAACGCCAATCGCTCGTCGTTCACCGCGGTCATGGCGGTAGATGGCCCTCCACCCGGCCACGCCGACGACCCCGACAACCTCATCGACGAGGCCTTCGACTACTTCACCCGCCAGGTCGCCGATTACCTTGCCGGGGATGGCGAGGAGGCGGACGGCGAAGCGGTGCGGGCCGAGCGGCTTCGCATCACCTTGTGCGATTTGCTCAAGGTCGTCTCGATCACGCTCGACCGTGACGACAACGCGCAGGTGATCTTCGAGACTCTCAACGCACGGGGCACCCCGCTACTTTCGCTGGATCTCGTCAAGAACGCGGTGTTCCGTCTGGCATCGACCCAGGGCTGTGACACGGACGCGCTGTACGAGCAGGTTTGGCGGCCGCAGCTCGACGACGAGTACTGGCGGCAGGAGCGCCGTCAGGGCCGGCTCAACCGGCCGGTCGGCGAGCTGTTCCTGATGCACTGGCTGACCATGCGGCTCGAACGCGTCATCCCGGCCACTGAATTGTTCGCAGCCTTCCGGCAAGGTGTGCTGACCCAGTCGGCCGACGCGGAAGCGCTGATCCGCGAGCTCTGTGCGGACGCCGCCATCATGCGGTCGTTCGACACGGTGTCGCCCGCTTCGCCGGAGGGCGAGTTCTTTGCACGGTTCGAGCCGCTGGACGCGGGAACGGTATTGCCTGTCGTGCTGTTGCTGTTCCGCTCACCGGAGGTGACGGCCGAACGGCGGCGACGGGCGCTGCGCATCCTCGAATCATGGCTGGCCAGACGTGTCCTCATGCGACTGACCGCGAAGAATTACAACCGTCTGGTGCCGAGGCTGGTCGCGAAGATGAAGGCTGACGTCGGCTATGCTGACGACGCCCTCCATGAGGCTTTGTCCGGCGCGGAGGGTGCGGTCAGCCGTTGGCCCGGCGACGACGAGTTCGTCGAGTTCCTGCGCACTCGGGACATCTACGGCACAGTTTCCGCGCCGCGCCTGGTGATGGCGCTGACCGCCGTCGAGGCGAGTCTGCGCTCGGCGAAGACCGAGAAAGCACCGATCACCGGCAAGCTATCGCTGGAGCACCTGTTGCCGCAGGAGTGGGAGAACACGTGGCCGCTCGCCGGGAGTGAGACGGACGCGGCTGCACGAACGGCTCGGTTGCACCGGCTCGGGAACCTGACGATCGTCACGCATCCGCTCAACTCGTCGATGTCGAACTCGCCTTGGGCAGTGAAACGCGCCGAGCTGAACCGGCACAGCGTTCTCCCGCTGAACGCAAAGCTCGCCGAGCGTGATAAATGGGACGAAGCTAGCATCGATGAACACGGTGGGTGGCTCGCAGCGCAGCTGGTCCGGATTTGGCCAGGCCCAGAGGGCTGGGATCAGAGTTGAGGCGAGTGGATCTCGTGGGTCGGCTACCTTACGTGACAACTCAGTAACGACCTTAACGCTTGCGGTCTCTGACACGATGATCGGGAAGGGGCTTTGAGCGAACAAGGCAGGGGAGGGAGCGCCGATGTATCCGTCGCTGCTTGCGGACGAAACCAAGCGCGCGGTTACCGAGTATTTGTCGACGACATTCGCGCTGGCTGACGATGACGCGCGTGAGGCGCTCGAATCGTTCCTGTTGGCTCGCGAAACCGGTGTCTTCCGCGGGCCGTACTTGCGGGTCCGCACGCCGTTCCACCCCGTGCGGCGGGGGTGGCGTTCCCCCTTGGACTGGCTGCCCGAGGGCTTCGTTCCCTACCTCCACCAGGCGCGCGTATTCGAACGGTTGTCCACCCGGGGCACCCCGGCCGAGCCGACGATCGTCACCACCGGTACCGGTTCGGGAAAGACCGAATCCTTCCTGGTCCCCCTGCTCGACCATGCCGCGCGAGCCAAGGCCCGTAGCGAGAGTGGCATCAAGGCGATCCTGCTCTATCCGATGAACGCGTTGGTTTCCGATCAGGCCCGCCGCATCGCCGAACTGCTGCACGACGAGCCCCACCTGCGCGCGGTCACTGCGGGCGTGTACATCGGCGGAGAGGGACGGCACACCCAGCCGTCCCGGGACCATCTGGTGGATTCACGGCAGGTGTTACGCGAGAACCCGCCGGACATTCTGCTCACCAACTACAAGATGCTGGACCTGTTGCTGCTCCGGGCAGCGGACGCACCGCTGTGGTCGCAGTCGGCGACCAGCCTCCGGTTTCTCGTGCTGGACGAGTTCCACACCTACGACGGCGCACAGGGCACCGACGTGGCGATGCTCCTGCGGCGGCTCGGTGCCACGCTCAAGGTCGCCGAGCCCGGCCGGCCGCTGGGGCGCGTTACGCCGGTCGCCACCTCGGCCACGCTCGGTGGTACGGCGCGTTCAGCCGAGCTGCGTGCGTTCGCCCAGACGGTGTTCGGTGTCCCGTTCGAGCCGGAATCGGTGATCAGCGAGGACCGGCTGGAAGCCGCTGACGTGGTCTCCGACGTCGACTTTTCGTTGCCCATCCCGGACGTGCTGTCGGTGAAGGAACTGCCTGCCCCGGACGCCGCGCGGCCGGACTCCTGGCAGGCGCTGGCGCATGAATTCCTCGGTGGTGCGATACCCGATCGGCTGGGCCTCGGCCGCCGGCTGAGCCGCAGCTTCCTGACCAGGGCGGTGATCCAGGCGTTGTCGTCTGGGCCGCTGACCCTCCCGGAAGCTGTCGACGCGGTGACGAATTCGGGTGTGTTGCAGTGGGGCGTGGCCAGGCAGCAGTCACCCGAAGACGTCGAGCAGGCGCTGCTGCGATTCCTCGCGCTGATCTCGGCCGCCCGGGTCGACGCGGGTCCTCGGCGTACTCGGCCGTTGCTGAATCTCGAGGTGCAGCTCTGGGTACGCGAGCTCACCCGGATGCTGCGTGCGGTCGAGCGCACCCCTCGCTTCGCCTGGTGGCACGACGGGCCGTCCGAAGAGGAAGTCCGGTACCTGCCGGCAGCGTACTGCCGTGTCTGCGGGCGTTCCGGCTGGCAAACCGTAGCCACCGAGCTGGGCGAGGAACTGGAAGGATCGCCGGAGAAGATCTGGCGCGCCAGCATCGGCGAGCGCGCCCGGAGTCGCACGATCCTGCTGGCGAACGATGACGAGCCCGGCGCACGGCGTATCGACCCGCGCACGCTCGTCTACTGCCGCGACGGCGAGGACGGCCTGCCCGTGCTGGTGACGCCGGATGCCGAGGCGGCGAGCGCACAGCGTTGTCCGTCATGCGACACCGATGACGGAATCCGCTTCCTCGGCTCATCGGTCGCGACGCTGGTCAGCGTCGCCCTCACCCAGTTGTTCGGCTCGGATCTCGTTGCTCAGGAAGAGAAGAAGACGCTGGTCTTCACCGACTCCGTGCAGGACGCGGCGCACCGTGCGGCGTTCATCGAAGGCCGCGCGTTCCAGTTCAACCTGCGTTCGGCCGTCTTGCGTGCCGTCGGCCAGCAGCCTCGCAGCCTCCAGGAGGTGACGCGCAACCTCGCAGGAAGCAGTACGAAGGACCTCTACGCCATCGCGCCACCCGACTTCCCGCAGCGGCTCGGCCTGACCGGGGAATGGCTCGACCACGATCCCGGCGGAAAGCGGCGTTCCCTGCTGGGCACCCGGCTGACCTTCCAGGCTCAGCTCGAACTGGGCCTGCGCTCGCGTCTGGGCCGCACGCTCGAACTCACCGGCGCTCTCGCTGTCGACCACGACGTCGACCTGGATCGGCACGCTGAGTTTGCCCGTGCTGCGCATGAGAACCTGCCGGAACGCGGTATGCCGCTGCCCGGCGAGGACGCCTACCAGATTTGGATCTTCGGGCTGCTGGACCGGCTGCGCCGCCGTGGCGGCATCGCCCACCAGTGGTTGACCACCTACGTCGCCAGGGACGGCAAGCGCTGGCCTATCTGGGGCGGCAGCCCGCGCGGCATGCAGAAGTTCCCTCGGGGCCGGCCGGCCCCGAGGTTCTTCACCACGGCGGCGAAGACGGAGTTCGACAATATCCGCCCGCGCGGCGAATCGTGGCTGACCAGCTGGACCGAGCGCTGCCTCGGCGTGGGAACCGTGGAAGCCCGTACCTTGGTTGAACCGGTCGTGCGCCAGCTTTCCGAGGGCGAGGCACCGCCGTTGCTGCGGTACACGTCCGAGTCGGGTGCATCGGTGTTCGGTCTGGATCCCGCGCATATCCTGCTCATCCCGCTCTCCGACGCGGAACTCGAATCCGCGCACCTGCGTTGCCCGAAGTGCCACCACATCCAGCCGGTCCCGCCCGTAAGGGCCGAGTTGTGGCAGCAGGCACCATGTCCACGGATGCGCTGCTCCGGCCGCCTGGAGCCGTACGCAGTCCGGCGGGACAACTTCTATCGGACGCTTTACCAGTCCGGCAGGTTGCGGCACCTGGTGACGCACGAGCACACCGCGTTGCTCGACGATCAGACGCGTCAACAGGTTGAGCGCAGGTTCGCCAAGGGTGACTCGCCTATCGATCCCAACGTGCTCACCTGCACGCCGACCCTCGAACTGGGTATCGACATCGGCGACCTTTCGATGGTCGGGCTGGCCTCGCTGCCGCGTAGCCCGGCCAACTACCTCCAGCGTGTCGGCCGGGCCGGGCGTTCCACCGGAAACGCCCTGGTGCTCGCGACCGTGCCGAGCAGCCCCCGCGATCTCTACTACCTGTCCGAGCCGAAATACCTCATCGACGGCGAGGTCACACCGCCGGCTGCCTATCTTGCGGCAACCGAGCTCCTGTGTCGACAGTACCTCGCGTTCTGCTTGGACCGAGTGGCCACTGGCGAAATCACGCTGAACCGGGACATGCCCAGGTTGCTCGGTCCGCTCTTCGAGCAGGGGTTGGCCGAGGGAACTTGGGTCCGGCAGTTCGTGGACCTGGTCACGGGCAACGCAGACGAGATGGCTCGGCAGTTCCTTGATCTTTACGGTAGCCACCTTGACGAATCCGCCAAGAACGCTGTTCGTCAGTTCGCTGGGAAAGGCATGCGGGACGCCCTTGCCCGGGCGGTCGCCGAATGGACCGCGCACCGCAATGAGTTGCAGCGGCGAGTGGGAGAGCTGACCCAATCCATCGGCGACCTGGACAAACAGGGGCATCTTGACGACTCGCAGAAGGAGGACCGCCGACGCTGGGCCGGTGAGTTGAAGGCAATGCTGGCGATGTTGCATGACAGCTCGAACCGCAATGCCCTTACCGGGCTCGGCGAGCTGTCGCTGCTGCCCAACTACAACCTGCGCGACGACTACACTGAACTGGATGTCTCGCTGTGGTGGACCACGGACGACGAGGGCGACAAGAACCTACAAGCCAGCGAGCACACTTACGCGCGGGGCAGCCGGACAGCACTCACCGAGTTCGCCCCCGGTGCCGTGTTCTACGCCCGGGGTTACCGCGTGGAGATCGACGCACTGGAAATCGGGCCATCGGGCCAGCCACACTGGCGGCGGCGACGGCTGTGCCCGGAATGTGGCTGGGGCACCGAATCCGTTGAGTCCGCGCCGGCGTCCTGCCCGCGCTGCGGGGACACCTCGGTAGCGGACGCCGGAGCGGTACACAAGGTGCTGGAGCTGCGGCGGGTGTCCGCCGTGCACCGGCGTGACGACGCGCTGATCGAGGACGAGGCCGAAGAACGCACCCGGACGAGATTCACCACGGTAACCGGCGTTGACGTGGAGCCCGAACACGTCGAGCGTGCCTGGCAGCTGGCCGGCCGCGCATTCGGTGCCGAATACGTCCGGCAGGCCACGATCCGCACGATCAACGTCGGGCGGAGTGACCGTCCTGGTCCTGACACGGCAATCGCGGGCGAGCGGGGATCGGCTCCGCGCTTCCCCACCTGCACCTACTGCGGTGTCGTCCGGCAGGGGCCGGAGGACAAGGTACGGCACCGGGGCTGGTGCTCCACCCGGCGCGGGACCCCGGCCCAATGGGAAGATCTGCTGCTTTCGCACGAGATCACCACACAAGCCGTGCGCCTGTTGCTGCCGGTCTCCACTTTCCATGTCAACGTACGCCTGACCTCGCTCAAAACCGCGTTGCTGCTCGGCTTGCGGCGTGACTTCGGGGGCGACCCGCAGCATCTCGACGTCGTCACCGCCCGGATGCCCGATGAACACCGGCGCACACGTCAGTTCCTGGTGCTGCATGACACGGTTCCCGGCGGCACCGGGTACCTCGACCGGTTCGGGGATCCCGATCGAATGCGCCGCATTCTGCAGCAGGCACACGATGTGCTGGCCGCCTGCCCTTGTCAGTTCGAAGGCCGTACGGCGTGCCACCGCTGTTTGCTGGGCGTCGCGTCGACTGCCGAAGTCGAGCACGCGAACCGGCGTGTCGCGCTCGATATGCTGACCGACCTGCTTGCGGACTGGAACGTGTCGGACATCGGCACTGTCACCAGCATCGACATCTCCTCGGTGCAGCTGTCCGAGCTCGAGCTGCGGTTCCGCGAGCAACTCAAGCGGGCCGTTGACGGCTACAGCGGCCAGTCGTGGTCTGGTGCGATCGGCAACAAGGGCGAGGAACTGGACATCCGCCTGCTCGGACCGGAAGGTGCGCCGCGGCGCTGGACACTCCGGCCACTCGTCACGGTGAAGGCCGGCACAGTCACGACCGAGCCGGATTTCGTGCTCACTCGTCAGGACGCGCAAGACGCACCCGTGGCGATTTACCTGGACGGCAAGGCGTACCACGCCTCGGCCGAAACCGATCGAACCGCGGACGACGCGCGTAAGCGAGCGGCCCTGCGCGATGATGGCTATCGAGTCTGGTCGTTGACCTGGGAGGACGTTGAGGATTTCGCGCGGATTCTGGATGGGTACGAGAGTAGGCAGACCGACCTGGTTGATGTCACGGTGCGCAATACTGCTCGTGTTGCCGTGGTCGATCGCAGGGCGCCGCTGCTGTGGGGCAACTCCATGGCTGCGTTGATGGCGTACCTCCAGGCGCCGGGAGATGCGGTGTGGTCCGACACGGCTGTGCAAACCTGCCTCGGCCTGATGGGCGCACCCCGGCACGTCACGGCACCGCCGGCGCTACTCCCACCCGACAAGCTTGCCGATGCGCTGGCATCGTGGACCGCCGGAGGCTCGGTCTCAAGTCAGGGAGGCACGGTCGTGCTCGCCTCGTGCGCAGGCTTGGCAGGGCTGCCGATCGCGCTTCTTGGCAGCTCGGAGGGAGACGGCACTGACAGCGTCGGTGTTGTTGCCGTGCTGGACGATCGACCCAGCGAAGTAGGTGGTCCTGCACACGACAAGCAATGGCGAGAATGGCTTCGGTGGTCGAACCTTCTGCAGTTCTTGCGGCTTACCAGGTACAGCCACACGATGCCCCTGCGCTTGGGTGAGTGCTGGACCCGGCGATCCCTTGATGTGTTCCGCGGCCGTACGATTCCGCTGGCCGCGAAGAGAGTGGAAGCGCAGCCAATCAAAGTCGACGTGAGCTACCCCGAGCTGAGGTACCCCGGTTGGGAGATCGTGATCAAGTACACGGATCATCGCCTGGCGCCTGTCGCTGAACGGCTCGCCGCGATCGGTGTTCCCGACCCGGAGGCGGGCGGGGAGGTCGGGGATGCGGAACTGTGGCAGGTCGAATACTGCTGGCCAGGTGAGCGGCTTGCGGTCGTCGTCGACAGCGACGCCCACCGGGATGAGTGGCTGACGGACAACGGTTGGCGAGCATTCGCTTACGCTGGGCCGGAGGACGAGGAGGAGCTGGTGCACAAGGTCGCCGCGGCTTTCGGAAAGCAGGCCCGATGAGCGTACGTGTCGTCGTATCAGATCTCTTCAGCCGTAGCTATAACGAACTAGACGGTTCGGTCAAGAACCGCGTGCTTGACTTCGTTGTCAAGCTTCAAGAACGGCCAGATATGCCAGGCCTCGACCTGAAAATTCCAGAGGGCGTCACCGACAATCGCATCAAGACAGCCCGGGTAACCGAGTTCTGGCGAGCTATTCTCATCGAACTCCCGAACTCCCATGGGTATGTCCTGGTCGGAGTGAAGCCACATGACGATGCGTACAAGTTCGCCGGCAGCCTCCGGTTCGGCGTCAACGAGGTAACCGGCGCTCTCGAAGTGGTGGACGAGGCGGCGCTTGGCGAGGCGGTTACGCGCGCTGCCGCTGCTCAACCAGCTGAGGGTGTTCCAACACCGGTACTGAAGGGGGTGCGCCCACGAGACCTGCACCCATTCGGGATCGCGGAGGACATCGCTGAACAGCTGGTGGTGATCACCGATGAGGATCAGTTGCTAGCTGTAGCGGCGGAGTTGCCAGGAATCCAGGGCAATGCGGTGCTCGATCTGGCTGCCGGACGCAGCGCTGATGACGTATGGGCCGACCTCATCGCAGAAGAAGAGCGGGAGATTGATACCAGCGACGTGCTGGAAGCGCTGAACCGACCCCTGTCTCGCTTGACCTTCACCGCAGGCGAGGGCGCAGAAGAGCTTCGAGCCGTTCTTCAGGGCGACTTCAAGGCCTGGCGCGTATGGCTACATCCGCTGCAGCGCAAGCTTGCTTATCACGATGGATGGCGCGGGCCGTTCCGAGTCACCGGCGGTGCCGGGACCGGCAAGACGGTGACCGCGATCCATCGCGCTCGTCACTTGGCTAACCGTCTCGAACGGGAAGGTGGTGAGGCGAAAGTACTTTTCACGACTTTTACCAAGAACTTAGCGCAGAACATCGAATCCCAGCTCAAGGAACTTGCCGGTCCTGAGGTACTGCAGCGGGTCGAGGTTCGAAACATCGACGCACTCGCGCAGCGGATCCTCGCTGCAGGCAATGATTCCGGTGTACGGCCGCGGCTTCGGAGCGATACGGATCCTGTGGTTAGGGAGGCGTGGGAAGCAGCCCGAACACACGCGTCGGAGGAGTGGGACGTCGCCTTCCTGCGAGCAGAATGGGTGGATGTCGTGCTCGCGCAAGGAATCGACGAACAAGCCGGATATCTGCGCGCTTCGCGAAGCGGGCGAGGTCGCCGTGTCTCGCGTCCGCAGCGGGCCGACTTGTGGGGTATTTTCGAACGTTTCACTCAATTGCTGAACGTGCAAGAGATGATGACGTTCACGCAGGCCGCGGCACGCGCCGCAACGATGGCGAGCCAGCTGGGTGGCGGCGACAGCGATCTCACTGAAAGTGGGGTGCGTCGAGCGGGGATTTCCCTTTATCGATACGCGATTATCGACGAAGCGCAGGATTTGCATCCAGCTCATTGGCGCTTGCTGCGGGCGCTGGTTCCGGCTGACGTCGACGATATTTTCATTGTGGGAGACGCCCACCAGCGCATTTACGGAAGGCCGCTTGTCTTGTCCCGGTACGGCGTCGAAACGAGGGGTCGATCGCGACGGCTGACGGTGAACTACCGGACGTCCAGGCAAATTCTCGATTGGTCGACACGGATTGCCTACGCGCAGACTGTCGACGACCTTGAAGGACAGAACGACTCGCTGGCTGGCGCGCGTTCCGAGTTCGGTGGTCCGGAACCGGAGGCTTGTGGTTTCGCCAGTGCTCCGGCCGAGCGAGCTGCGCTGGCCGAAAAGCTTCGGTCGTGGTCGGAGTCGGATATCCCCTGGTCGCAGATGGCAGTGGTGGCGCGCGCTAGGGCACAAGTTGATGAGCTCGATGAGGCGCTGTCTGGCGTCGGCGTGCCCGTTGCCAAGGTGGAAGCGAACACTGACGAGAACTCGCTCGGTGATGTCGTGCGTGTCATGACAATGCACCGCGCTAAGGGCTTGGAGTATCGCGCAGTCGCCGTGGCGGGTGCCGGCAAGAGGGAGCTGCCGCCGTGGGGTGTGCGGCGGCTCGAAGGCGAGGAGCGAGACGCGGCGTGGGCGCGGGAGAGGAGCTTGCTGTATGTGTCCGGTTCGCGCGCGCGCGAGCGGCTCTATGTCTCGTGGGTGGGGGAACCGTCGGAACTGCTGGGTGAGGACGGGCAGCAGGTTCTCACGAGCACAGCTGGTTAGCCGAGGCGCGCATCGCGTGCGCTTGCCTCCGGCGAATGGATTGGCTGAGTGCCCCCGGCAGGATTCGAACCTGCGACACCCGCTTTAGGAGAGTGGGTGACGGCGCGGTCCAAGGCCTCTACCAGCCACTATGTCCTCACGGTTCGCTCGTGTGACCCCAGAAACCACACGGTTAGACGCGGCTTCGGGTCACGAAATGGGTCACGCGGAGCCGTTCAAAGTGTGGCATACGCCACATGTTGCCGGCGTGTCGGCGGCGGTGCATCGTTGGAGAAAGGATGCGTGGGGCACATCGTTGCATGACGCTGGCCGGCAGGCTTCGAGTCAGTGTCGGGCTGAGGCGGTGTTGCTCGTCGGCAACCCCGCGTGTCGCCGATCGACGAACTTCTGCGATGACTCGAGATCAGTGTGATGTCCAGCGTGACGCCGGCCGCCTGCGACGAAGTCGCAACTTCGATCTCTCCGGGCTGGTTGCTCCCGGGGACTGCCGGGGGCAGCCGACTGCTTTATGGAGGCGAGATGGCAAGGCGTCGGTGTTGGGTTCGACGAGGTCTGAGTTAGTTGCCTCGAGGCCAGGTTGACGAGTTGATGTTTCTGGCGGATGCTGAAGTTAATGGTGCCGATGTGGGCGGTCACTTGGACCGTCGGTGCCGGCCTCCCCTTTACCACGTAGCGCGCGGAGGTCCGTGATGTCCGAGTCTGATGTGAGTGTGCCGCGTTTCCTTACGGTTGGCCAAGCGGCAAAGTTGCTCGGGGTTTCTGCGATGACAATCTATCGCGCTGTGGATGAAGGTGGCTTTCCGGCAGTTCGAACCCGAGGTCGCATCTCGATCCCCGCTAAGGCAATCGACGCGATGGAGGAAGTTGCTGTATCGGAAATGCGCGCTGTCGACTCCAGCGAGTTCACGTTGCCGATAAGGAACGGCGTCGGTGGTGGCAGTAGGTAAAGGCTCGACTGTGGGCTGCTCATCGTCGACTTCAGCGATCTTGACTCTCAGGCTGTGGTTCATGGCGAATTGGCGTCTGTCGCGCTGATGCTGTGACCACAGCCTGAGGGGGTCCGCTTGGCCGAGGCTGGGGGTGTACGGAGTGGGGGAAGTTAATTCTGTGTTGGGATTTCCGGTTGCACTTTCGGTCAACATGAATGCGTCGCAGTCTGTCTCGCCTCCGGTGTACTTGTGCACGCGTTTGAGGATGCCCAGTTCGAGAGCGGCATCTCGTGCGCGCCGAACAGTCTTCGGATCGAGGTTCGCGCGCTCAGCCCAGTGCCGAATCGAGATCGATCCCCGCGTCGTGAGGACGGCGTGCGCGAATGCGTCGAGAGCTGCCCGCAAGCTACTGATCCGTACGCCAGCGATCGTGCCGGTGCGTGCCGCCGAGCCGGCTTCGCGCGCCAGCCGCCCGTCCACGGCCGCCTTAAGCGCGGCACGGATGTGTCGTAGCTGGCGAGGTGACGGTTCGTTCTGATGGTTGGCGGCTTGAGGTGGTCCCAGGCGTCGTCGTCGCGGCCTAGGTTCGGCCGCCTCGCGAACTGCGGGTAGCCAGCGGTTGCGGCGCCAGGCGTCTTGCCCGACGTGGGCGGCTTGCGTCGGGGACGCTTGGTGGAAGAGGTCCCACGCCTGCTGCTCGGTGAGGCCGCGTTCGGCGGCGGCGATCGTGGTGGCGGGTGCCCAGAACCAGCGTCGCCAGGCTTGCTGTCCGATCTCGCGGGCTTTGGTGCCGGCGAGGTTGGCGAATGCCCAGGCGTGCGCTGTGGTGTGGCCGGCGCGGGCGAGTGCGAGGGCGTGGCCGTACTCGCGTTCGGACCTGCTGACGTTTGAATTGCCGCGGCGATGCGTTGGTCGTATTACCCGCGGGGCCGTGGACGTGACGAGCTCTGGCACGTCGCTTGTCCTCAGCGTGCAGCTCAGGATCGGGCTGGGCAGCCGGTGTCGGTGTGGTGAGGAGGTGAGCCGGAGGGTTGACCGGACGGTGGCGGAGACGTTGTGCCTGGTGGCGACCGCGTAGACGACGCGCTGCAGTTCTTGACGCAGGCATGGCGGTGTCTTGATGACGAGGTGGGTGTGTCCTGGGCGGCCGGAAGCGCGCCGGAGGCAAGGCAGGCCGTAGCGGTCGGCCCACAGGAGTAGCTGTTCGGCGACGGCCTCGCCCGCGTCGGCATGTGCGCCGGTGTCTTCGGGGTCGATGTCGATGGCAAGGAGGGGCGGGCGGAGGGTGCCCACGATCGCGCGGGCCGCGTCGTCGGTGGTGAGGATCGTAGCGGCGTCGTCGAGGCGACGGGTGATCGTGTGTGCGTGATTGTCTGCGTCGATGACGATGAAGGGGGCGCCGAAGACGGCTTGGTCGAGGCGCGACGGCAGGTAGGTGTCTGGCATCGGGAGTCCTCCGGAGCTCGGCGTGGCGGGCCCGTGGGTTATCGCGGCGCGTCGGCCGGGATACGCCAGGGCCAGCGCAGAGGTGGGGCGAGGACACTCAGGCCGGATGGCGTGGCGTCGATGCGGAGGATCGCGGCGGTCCAGGTCATGCCGATGCCGATGCCGAGCAGGGCGACGTGGTCGCCGGGAGCCACGGCGCCGCGGGTCAGGAGGTGGGTGAGGCCGATGATCTGGTCGTTGGGGCCGATGTGGCCCCATTGGTCGCCGGCGTGGCAGAGGGTGCGGTCGGCGGTGATGCCGAGCGGTTGCAGGCAGTGGGTGTCGAGCAGGTGCCGTCCGTAGTGCGGCAGCAGTACCCAGCGGATCTGGTCGAGATCGAGGTCGGCGTCTCTGAGCGCTTCGTCGATGACGGCGCGGACACCGTCCTGATTGCGGCGGGCGACCGAGGCCGCGCCGACGGCGTCGGTGTATTGGCGTTTGCGTTCTCGTATTCGCTCGATGCCGAGTTCGGTGCTGCCGGCGGGGGCGAAGCGGTGGTTGCCGCGGTGGAGTTGTTCGAGGGTGGGGTCGGTGTAGGAGCTGGTGGCGAGGATGTGGGCGAGGCCGGGGTGGCGGCCGAGGATGAGGGCGGAGCCGCCGTCGCCGTAGGCGATGCCGTGGTCGGCGGTGAGGTGGTCGAAGGCGGGTGGGCCGAAGGTTTCGCCGCCGGTGAGCAGGACGGTGTCGAGGTCGGGGCTGCCGGCGAGGACGCGGGCGGAGATGTCGATGCCGCCGACGAGGCTGTTGCTCATGGCGTTGAGCTCGGTGGCGATGCCGCGGCCGGCGGGCAGGCCGAGGCGGGAGCGGACGTAGGCGGCGCGGGACCAGAAGTCGATGCCGCGGCTGCCGCGCCAGATCGCGGCGTGGAAGTGCAAGTCGGGGACGGGCAGCGGGCCGGTCGTGGTGATGGCCATGCTGGCGAGGGCGTTGCGGCCGGCGCGGACGGCCAGGTCCATGCCGGTGCTGCCGCGGGCGATCGACACGGCGCGCTGGCTGGTGGCGTCACGCAGGGTTCGGGCTGACTCGAGGTCGTCGACAGCCACGATTTCGCCAAGTGCGGCGCCGACACCGCGGAGATGCAGATTTTTCCAGCGCATCGTCAGCACCGCTCAATCCGGGAAGCGCGTGCGGCTTCGGCCGTGACATCGGCGATGACGGCGTCGACCGAGCCGTAGTAGGCCCGGAGGTGATGAGTTGTGATTCCGGCGCAGGCGGCGATTTCGTCGAGCGTGACCGGTCCGCCGGGCGGCGGCTGGTCGAGCAGGTCGCGGGCGGTGTCGGTGATCCAGGTGCGCATGGGGTCTCCCCGGTCGAGCGGTGGTGTGGCACGCCAGGTATCGGGGAGGTGCCGGGCTTGTCCGGTAGGTGGCGTGGGCGCTGGGACGGCCTTTGACGGGCCGAGGTGGGCTACGGGCGGCGGACGCGGCCGCTACGGCGGGTAAGCAGGGCTTTGTGATGGGCGCGGCGCAAGTCGGGGATCTGGTCACGAGCGGCGCGGTCGAGTTCGGGCATGCGGTGCACGTCGGTGTTGAAGCCGGGGTCGGTGCGGAAGACCAGGGCGAGGACGGAGGCGTTGTTGCTGAGGTTGACTACCGCGTAGGGCAGGGTCGCGGGGATGTAGATGATGTCTCCGGCACGGGGGTGGAAGGGCTGCATGGCGTTGCCGGAGAGGACGGCGACGTGGCCGCTGATGATCGCGATCGCGGTTTCGGTGGTGTCGTGCCGTTGTGGCGCGAGGGTGGTAGCGCCGGGCAGGTGCATCCGGCCGCCCGACAACGCGCGGGCGGGCACAATCCCGGTGCGCAAGATCGGGGTGAGCGTCTCGTCTTCGTCCGCCAGCTGGCCGGCCGCGGACGGTACCGGCGTGGTCGTAGTGTCCATCTCGGCAGTCCTCTCGGTGGATTCAGCGGGCCGGGGTGTCGGTGGTGTGGTGGGCGAGTTCGCAGGCGAGTGCAGCGTTGGCGACCGCGTCGGGGACGAGCCGGCGGCCGTGGCCGCACGCGGCGGCGACCGCGAGCACTGGCCGGTCCAGTTCGGTCTCGACCAGCCCGAGTGCGCTGCGGGACTCCTTGGGGTGGGTTTCGTCGACGAGGCCGGCGATGACGTCGATGTCGCGGCGCAGGTGCCGCAGCGCCCGGTAGAACCGCAGATCCGTCGACGGGGCCTGGGTGCCGGTGCACATCGGGATGTGCGCAGGAGGCATCGAGATCCGCAGCCGCTGCAGCTGCTTGTGCAGCGAGTTGAGGAACTGCACGGCTGGCACGAGGTGGGTGAGAGGGAACAGAGGTTGGTGGCCGAGGTCGCCGTGGCAGAGGTGGATCCGCCACGTTGCCTCGCGCGGTCCGTCGGCGAAGATGCGGGCGACTTGCTTGGCCAGCGCCCGTACGGCGGCGGGCCATAGTGGCCGTGGTGTGCGGTCCAGCGTTGCGAGGACGGCGGGGGTTTCGAGCTGGAAGACGACCTGGCTGCCGTGCTGGCGGTGGATGGTGTGGACGTCGTCGAGCACGGCCTGGCGGAACACCGGTAGGTGCGTGACCGCGGCACTCGGGCTGCCGAAGGTGAACAGTGCCAGGTCGTACGGGTTCGGGATCGACACCTGGTGTGGTGGGAGGTCGAGGTCGTCGTGTAGCTGGGCGCGGGCGGCCATGACGGCGTCGGTGTGCGCGGCGCGGCCGAGGGACAGATCCTCGGATTCGAGCCAGCGCCTGTCCTTGAGTCGATATGTCGGCATGTCGTCGTAGTCGGCAGACGCGCCGGTGCGGTTGGGTTCGAGGGCGTCGACGGCGGCGAGGCCGTCGAGCCAGTCGATGATCCATCGCGGGTCCGGGTCGCACGGAAGTCCGGTCAGCGACGTGTCGGGCGTGTGGTCGAGGAACCACTGCATCGTGGCTCGGTGGTCTCCGGTCAGGGCGGCGGGCAATGAGCCGACGAAGTGCACGGCCCGGACGTCCTCGGAGGAGTCGGTGTCGAGGTAGTCGTTGCTGGGGTGGCTGAACACGAGCGTGGACATGGAGATCTCCCCTGATGGGCGAGTCGGACGGGGTGGTTGTGCGGGCGTGGGGAGGGCCGCCGGCGGGGACGTGGGAGCGGGGGTGCGCGGGCCCGCGTGAGGGCTGAGGTGGGGGTGCGGGCCCGCGCGGCTTGGTGGTGGTCAGCCGGTGACGGCGACGTGGCCGGGTTTGGGCTGCGGCTTGGGTGCGGTCCGGTCACCGGGGTTGTCGCCCTGCTGGTGCCGCTGGCCAGGCGCGCCTGGCCGCGACGTCCCCGGAGCCCCGGGCTTGTGCGTCGGAGCGGGGCGGGTGCCGGTTGGCGGGTTGCCCTTCGGCGGGGTGCTCGTCGGCGGCGGCGTTCCGGTGCCGCAGCTGACCGTCGCCACGGTCACGGTGATCGCCGTCCCTGCGGTTGGCTTGTTCGGTGCGCTGGACTCGTTCGTGCGGGTGGGGGCGGTGCTGGTGGTGACGGTGATGACCCCGGCGGTGCCGTGGCCGCCCGGTGAGACCTTCAGGTTGCCGGTGCCGCTCTTGGGGGCGCTGGTGGTGATCGAGCCGTTGCGGCAGGTCGCGACGAACGGCCCGACCGTGGTTCCGCCGACCCGTACCGACGCGACGCGGGCTTCGGCGAATCCGGCGCCCGCTTGAAGGCTGATTCCGCTGGCCACGACCGCGCCGCTCGGGGTGGAGACCGAGCCGCCGGCGGATTTGATCGCGCCACTGCTGGACACGCTCGGACTGGCCGAGAGATGTTCGCCGCCGGAGACGGAGATCCCGGTCGCCGTCGACGTCGCAGCGGCAGCGGCGAGGGCAGGCGGCGCTGCGGTCGCCGGGGTGCAGCTGGAAGCGAGTGTGGTGAGGGTGCCGATGAGCAGTGCGCCGGCTCCGGCGGCAGCGAGTGCGTTGCGAGTGGTGTTCATGGCTGTTCTCTCCGGAAGTGTTGATGTGGGTGGGTTAGCGGATGAGGACTGGGGTGCCGATGGGCATCGGATGGATGGGGTTGGTGAAGGTGGCGAGGGCGTCGGCGGGGACGCGGATGCAGCCGTCGCTGGAGGGGCGGCCGAACACGTCGGTGGTGGGCCAGCCGTGGATGCCGGTGGTGCCGGGGCCGCCGCCGTAGGTGGTGAAGGTCGTGGAGTGGATCCCGAGCGGGAAGATGACCGGGCTAAATTTCTGCTTCGAGTCGGTCATCGAGGCGAGGACGAACGTCCGCCCGGTCGGGGTCGGTGTCGCGGCAGTGCCGACGCCGACGCTCCAGATGCCGATCTGCTGGTGGTCGCGGTAGAGCGTGAGCCGGAACGCGGCCCGGTCGATGACGATCCGGTCGGTCGTCGACCGACTGTCGAGGGTGTTGTCCTGGGTGGAGAGCCAGCCGGTGGAGCCGTTGGGCCGCGACGGCAGCAGCACCTGTACCCAGCCCGGTTCCTCGGCGATCACCGGCACCCACGTGTCGGATCCCAGCTGCGTGGTCGGCAGGACCGCGATGGCTTCCCCGCCCGGCTGGCCGAAGACCGGCACCGGCTCGGTCGGATGCACGACCTGTCCGTCCGGTGCCTCGTCGACTGTCGCATCCTGCGGGGCGGCCGGAATGGTGCCGAAGGTGCTGGCTTCGGGCAACCTGGTCAGATTCGGAATCGCCCGGGCCGCGACGACCGGGGCGTGCAGTTCGACTCCCAGCTCCACCGGATCAGTGCCGCGCGCGGTGCGGGGCGCGGTCGGTGACGGTGGGAGCAGCACACCGGCGGTGCCGACCATCGCGATCCCCGCCACCCAGAGCGCGAGCACCCGCCACCGGTTCTGCGCCGGCTGTGGCATCTCGGACATGAAACGGTCCTTCCTCACGGTCGATGAAGTGCGTGGCAGGCCCGCCCACCGTCGAGCGGGCCTGCCACGAAGAGGTTGTGGCTACTGGGAAAGTGCGCCGATGAACCCGTCGGCGGGTGTGCCGAGGCCGGTGACGTTGTCCCAGCCGGGCCCGCTTTGCAGGTTCTGCGGTCGGGAGTCGAAGTTGATCAGGTAGCTGCCCTGCCCGCCGGGGACCGCGACGCCGCCGAAGGCGTGCATCATCGGCGTCCACACGCCGGCCTGCTGGGGAGTGACGTCGGCTATCGCACTGGATCCGCGGAGGCTGTAGAGGATGGGGGTGAGCAGCCCGGCGCGGGCATTGCCGGAGCGGGCCTGCTGGGCGTCGGCGACGAGCCCGGCGATCAGCGGTGAGGCCAGCGAGGTGCCGCCGTATGAGCCGATTCCGAACTGGCCCTTGATTGTCTGACCGACCAGCATTCCGGTGTAGGAGTCAGCCAGCGCCGCGATGTCCGGCACCGCCCGCTTCCCGCCGCTGCCGGGGACGACGCCGGCCTGCCAGTCCGGCGCATCGTAGAGCGCGGAGGTGCCGCCGCCGGCGCCAGAGGCGAACGGACCGTCCGCGTCCCGCTGCGGCGCCCACGAATTTCCGGATTGGGTGTTACCGCTGTTCTCCCACCCGGTCAGCACTTTCGGCTGGTTGTTCTGGTCCAGTCCGACGCTGGTCCCGCCGACAGCGACGACCCACGGGCTGGAGGAGGGGAAGCTGGCGGTCGGGTGGCCGACGGGGCCGGAGTTGTTGCCGGCGTCGCCGGTGGACACGGTGATGGTCTGGCCCTGGATTGCCGCCTGCAGCGCCATGCTGTTGAACTGGTCTCGGGCGGTCTGCGGCAGGGAGTTCTCGCCGTCGGCGTTGCCGTAGCTGTTGCTGATCACGTCGACGGCGTTGTCAGTGACGGCTTGGTTGAACGCGTCGTAGATCCCGGTGCCCTTGCAGGTCTTCCCGGCGTAGTAGCGGATTTTCGCGGCCGGGGCGATGGTGTGCGAGGCCTGCACGTCCAGGGTCTGCTCGGCGTTCCAGCCCTCGGCTCCGCATTCGGTCGCGTCGGTGAACCCGCCCTGCGGCAGGACCGCGCTGTACTGGCCGTCGGTCAGGGGCGGGACGCCGAGCTGGGCGGCGGCCTGGTTGGTGTCGGCCACGACGGTGTCGGAGTTGTAGGCGCCGACGACGCCGATGGTCGTTCCGGCGCCGGTGTTTCCGTTGCTCAGCTTGTACATCGCGCGGACCTGGGTGCCGGTGTAGCCGCAGAGGGCGTTGGACTGGGACCCGGCCGGGTACTTCTGCGGGACGTCGGTGTTGTTCTGCTCGCCCCACCAGCGCGCGCAGTGCTGTTCGGCCGCGGCCGCGTTCGGGCGGGTGTGCTGGGGCTTGAGCAGGGCGGCGCTGTCGTCCAGGCCGAGCACAGCGGTGATCGAGGCACGCAGCGAGGCCGGCACGGTGACCGGCGACGCCGGGGCCGTGAGCGTCCGGGTGACACCGTCGATGCGAGCGCGGAACGCGGCGATCCTCGTCCCGAACGCGGTTTCCAGGGCCGCGGTGGGGGCTTCGGCATCGACGAAGTGCCGGTTGCCGCTGACCCCGGTCACATGCAGGCCCTGCTTGGCCAGCCACTGCGACACCTGGTCGACGGTCTCCTGGGCGGGAGCGAACCGGTCGAGGAACTGTTGCGAGGAGAGGAACTTGCCGTGCTCGGCGCTGCCCGGCGTCGCCAGTTGCGCGGCGAGGCGTTCGGCACCGGCTTGGTCGCGCAGCGCGAGGGCGACCTGGATGTGCCGGACGGTGTTTTCGTTGGTGCGGGCGACTTCGGTGCTCGGGGTGGCCCAGGCCGGGGTGCTCCCGGCGATCGGCGTGCGGTCACCAGTGTCGCCGACGGGGGTGCCGGGGGCAGCGACGGCGGTGGCTACGGTGGAGGCGAGTAGGGCCGCGGTCGCGGCGAGGGCATGCCAAAGACGGCTGTGCATCGAGGTTTCTCCTTGTATGAAAAGGGAAATCCATCCAGCGCTGCGTCGTGTGATCGACGGGCGTGCTGAAGGGCGTGCCTCGTGCCGCAGCCAGGGTGACGCGAAGAGGGGCTGAGCGGAGACTTCGGATGGTGTGGACCGGCCGCGTGGGCCTGGTCAACGCGAAGGTCGCTGCGCGACCGGTGAGAACGAAGTGCGGAGAAGGGTCGGCGGGAGGGTGCGACAAAGGCGGTCCGCGTGCCGTCCGGGCGTGAAATGCTGTCGATGGTCTGAGCACGAGTAAGTCCCAACGTGGGTGGCCGATCGTGCCAAGTTCACGCCTCCCCCGGCGTGGAACACGATCCGCCTTGCTGAGACGAACAATAACCCTATCTCGACAAAAGTCAACGTGTGTTGCTCAATGTCGGCGTTTCGTCGGTCTGTTGAGTGGTCCTTGCGGCGAATCATTACGAAAAGTGTCGATCTGAGCGCTCTCGGTGAGCCGTGCTGCATAGCTGTTTCGGTCGGACAGTCGAAATGCCTATCGACTACGCAGTGTAGTCATGGCGGCGCCATCTGTTTGTTGACGATTAACCCGATCGAGTGTTCCCTTGGTTAATGTTTGAGGGCCGCGGTGTTACCCGTGGTACGAAACATGACGCGGAGCGCGGTACACCCTGGGTGAACGCGGCGCTCGCCGACGAGGGGGCGATGCGGGCATCGGCAAAAGCCCGTGACGAGCAGGGACGGCACGAGGAGGGGTGATGTCGGTGTCGCACACCGCGGCCGGGCGCAGCAGGGGCGTCAATGGTGGAACGCGCTGGCGACATGGCGCGTAGGCCATCGCCGAGTGTCGGTATACCGGGTGCGGTGTATCCGACGACGCTCGTCGGTCAATCACACAAGGTAGTCGAGGTTGGGGACTATATCGACCAGGGCGACCGTCTGGTGATGCTGACGGGCAGTGGTGGAGTAGGGAAGACGCGACTGGCCGGGGAGGTCTTTCGGCGGCGACGCGATGCCTATGACGCAGGCGCCTTCGTTCGGCTTGCAGAAATGAGGGGCGAAGCCGGAGAAGAAGCGGCCGTCGAGCGAATCTGCAACTTGCTGCTTGCAGATTTGCGCGTCGCCAATCACCAGCCTGACGCCCGGCCGCTGGATGTGCTGCTTGGGTTCCTGCGCGACCACAGGGTCCTGGTCGTGTTGGACAACTGCGAACAGCTGCTCGAGCCCATCCAAGGACTCGTAGACCTGCTGATCAGCCAGGCGCCGCGGCTGCAGATCATCGCGACCAGCCGCGCCTGGCTGCAGATCCACGGCGGGCGCACCGTGCACCTGAGTCCCCTCCAGATCCCGGAGGAGAACGCCGGCCGCATCGAGGCCGAAGAGTGCGACGCGGTGAAGCTGCTGGCTGACCGCGCCGCCTTGGTCGGACGGCCGCTGACCCCCGAGGATGACTGGTCGGCCATCGTCGGTCTGGTCCGCTGGTCCGACGGGATTCCGCTCATCCTGGAACTCGTGGCGGCCCAGCTGAGTACCGGACGCTCGCCGGCGGTGGTGTTCAAACGGCTGGAAGGCGGATCGTCACTGCGCTACGCGCCGGGCACCCGCGGAGTTCAGGTTCATCACCTGGCCCTGGACGTGGCGATCGGTGAATCCTGGAGCCTGTGCAGTGAGGTGCAGCAGCGGGTGTGGGCCCGGCTGACGGTGTTCGCCGACGGCTTCACCCTCGAGGCAGCAGAGCAGGTCTGCGCCGACGCCGCCGTCGACCGCGGCGAGATCCTGCCGACGCTGGACTACCTGGTTCAGCACTCGATCATCGAAGGCGCGTCGGCGGACGGCCGCTATCGGCAGCACAACTACCTGCGCGAGTACGGCCGCCGGCGCCTGCGGCACTTCGGCGACCAGGAGGCGATCGAGGAACGCCACTGCGCATGGGTCGCGCAGTTGGTGCGCGACGCGGCTGAACGCTGGTTCGGCCCGGACGAGATGTGCTGGCTGAACGGGGTCAACGCCGAGTCCGGCAACATCACCGCGGCCGTGACCTGGTGTGCGGAGCGCAGGCAGGTGCAGCGTGGGCTGACGATCATGGTCGACCTGCTGCGCACCCGCGCGCCGTACTTCTTCGCCACCGAAATCCCCGTCTGCCGCCAGGTCGAAAAGCTTCTGCAGGCCGACGCTGCGGAGCCTTCGCCGGTGCGAGTCTCGGCGCTGGCGATGGTCGGCTGGATCTGGATCGCACTCGGAACCCGCGACCGCGGCAAAGCCCACCGCGACGAATGCCTCAACCTCGCCCGGAAGATCGGCATGGAGAACGCGCCCGCGGTGCAGTTCATCGACGGCACCTACGACGCCGTGGCCCTGGGGCAACGCAGCGGCTACGCCAAGCTGGAAGCGGCCCGGGAAGGCTTCCGCGCAGCCGGCGCCGACGGCTCGGCATACATGGCAGGGCTGTTCCACGCCTTTACCGCCGGGTTGCACGGCCCGGTCGAGGAGGCCGACCGCATGTCGCAGTGGTGCCTCGAGCAGGCCCATGCGCGCGGTGCGGAATGGGCGATCACCTGGGCGGAATGGACCCGCGGCCTGCCCGAGGGATCGCAGCCGCACGCCAGTGCCCGCAACGCGCTGCGGGCGCAGGTGAAACTCGGCGACCTGTGGGGACCTGCGTGGGGCGTGGAAGAGGAAGCCCGCAAACGCGTGCTGGCCGGCGACCTTGTCGGCGGCGCCCACCTGTATGGCGGCTCGGACAGCCTGCAAGCCCGCCACGGCGTCCGGTTCAACGGCCTGCCCGGATGGCGACACCACCGCGACATCGCGATCGACACGATCATCGCCGGCATCGGCGAAGAGGCATTCGAAAAAGCCCGCTTGACCGGTGGCCGGTGGCGGGACGACCGGATCGTGGCGTTCGCGCTCGGCGACACCGACCCCACGACGCCGTCGCTGAGCGAGCGGCAGTGGCAGATCACCCGCATGGTCAGCGAAGGGAAGTCGAACCCGGATATCGGCGCTGCCCTGCACAATTCGGCGCGGACGATCGAGGGCGAGTTGACGAAGATCTACCGGCTGTTGAACCTACGGGGACGCACGGAGCTCGCCGATTGGTATCGCACGCACGTCGCGGCTAGCGACGGCTCCACTGCACCGGCAGCTCCGCCACACCGCGCATGACCCCGAACGTGCACCGCACGGTGGCGTCGGGCTGAAGGCGGAAATCGGGGAGCGCGCGCAGCAGTTCCTCCAGCATGACTCGCAGTTCGGCCCGGGCCAGGTGCCGGCCGAGGCAGCGATGCTCGCCGGCGCCCCAGCCCAGATGCGGTGTCCGGGTGCGCTCGCGGTCGAGCCGAAAGACCTCGCCGTCGTCGAAGCGGCGTTCGTCGCGGTTGGCGCTGCCCCAGGTCAGCAGCAGCCGATCCCCGGCTGAGAGCGGTACCCCGCCGAGCTGGGTGTCACTGGTGACGGTCCGGCCGGTCGCCGCGACGGTCGGCTCGTAGCGAACCAGCTCCTCGACGAACTGCCCCAGCAGCGCCGTGTCGCCGGCGACACGCTCCCGGAGCACGGGGTCTTCCAGAAGCTGCAGGACCGCGGTGGCGCAGGCGTCGGCGGTGGTCAGGTGCCCGGCCGCGACCATCAGCATCGTCATCTTGACCAGCTCGTCCTCAGTTGCGGCCTGACCGTCGACCTCGGCGGTGACCATGCAGGAGAGCAGGTCATCGCCGGGGTAGGCACGGTGTTCGCGGATGTGTCCGAGCAGGAAGTCCGCGTACACCCGGCCGATCTGCTGAGCCTCGGTCAAGGTCTCTGCGCCGTAGAAGGCGCGCACATGCTCCGACAGCCACGCCCGCTCCAGCTCCGAAAGCCCGAGCATCCGCCCGATCACCAGCGGCGGCACCTGCTGGGTATAGCCACCGACGAGGTCCGCCGCCCCGCGGGGAATCAGCTCCTGCAGCGTCTCCCGGCAGATCGCCCGCACGTACTGCTCCTGGGCCGCCGCGGCCGCCGGGTTGAAGAAGTCCATCAGTGCACGCCGCCACTGATGATGATGCTCGTCGTCGGTCTCGAACATCGGCGCCACCGCCTCCCGCATCTCGGTGACCACCGCCGCCGCGCCCAACCCGTCGACGTAGGCACTGAACCGGTCCGGGGCGTGCGCGGCCTCGCGGACCTCGTCGTAGCCGGTGACCAGAACGAACCCCTCCAGCTCACCGCTGCGCGCGACCGGACACCCCCGGCGAATGGTCCCGAGCGTCTCGTAAGCCATCGCGGCAACCGCGGGATCAAGATGGTTGAACCCCCATGCCAACGTCGCCGGATCACTGTCAGTCTCGCGCGTCGGCGCGTCCCCCGAATTCAGCACCATGCCTTCTGACTAGTCGGCCAGAGACGACGGAATCAACCCTCCACCACGCAAGAATGCGGTCCGTTCGGGAAACATGCGGGCCCGCATCGACCCCGCAAACACCGCAAACACCCCCGCATGACCCCCGCAAACCAACGTTGCGGGATCCGGCGGGCGTCTGCGGGCGTCCAAGGAGTACTGCGTCCGTCAATATGGCCGCAACGCTCTGACCTGCTTCGACGAAGATCGTCAGTGCTGAGCGTGACCAACGGGAGCCGGCGGGAATCGGCTGGATTCGACCAACATTCAGGGGGCACTGTGGGGACCACACGATACGATGACCAGGAGCTCATCCGGCACTGCGACAGCATCATCGCGACGCTGCCCATCCAATACCCATTCGAGCTGCGCGCCTTTCTCGACGCCCTCGGCGAACAACGAGAAACAGCCGTTGTTCTGGGCCGCATGCCGACCGGGAGAGGCGGGGCCAGCGGGCTGCTGGTGCGCGCGCGGACGCAATGCTGGCTCGGGATCGCGGCCGCCGCCGTCCCCGCGCACGTCGCCCACATCGCCTACCACGAGATCGGGCACTGGCTGCTCGGCCACCCCGGCGACTACGTCTGCGGCCGCCGCTCCTGCCCCGACGACCGTTGCGAGGTTGAAGCCGAGCAGTTCGCCTACCGGCTGCGGGCGCACATCCGGGCCGGGATGACACGCCACCGCGACCGGCTGCCACCCGGGCGGACAGCGCTGCGGGCGGCGTTCGGATCCCGCCGGCACCTGTGCGCCGATGCCTGACGCGGTCTCCCTGCTCTGGTACAGCGCCGCGGCCGCGGGTGTGACCGAATCGGTCCGGAAGGCGCTGGTCAACCGCGGGTTCGGCTATACCCTCAGCCGCCACTTCCTGACCGCAGGCATCGCGTGCATGGCCTTGTCGCTGGCGGCAGGGGACCCGATGACGCTGAACTGGGCCGATCAGCTGACCGGCCTGCACAACGTGGCGATCGTGGTGCACCACGTGCTGGCCATGGTGGCGATGGTCTTCACCGCGGGGTTCCTGCACACCCTTGGACAGCTGCGTCTGCCCATGCCGGCGGTGGTGACGATTTTCGGGGTCTGCGCCGCGGCGATGGTCAGCCTGTATGTGCTGGCCGGGGCGCACACGTCCTTCTTCGGGGCGCCTCGGAACCCGACGTGGCCTTCGCAGCTCTACACCGCGATCTACCTGACCTACATGGTCGGATGGCTCGCGGCGCTGCTGCTCGGGCTGACCGTGGTCGCGATGGGAGAGGTGGCCGGGGTCCGCGGCGGGGTCACCCTGGCCCAGTTGGGGGTGGCGGTGTCGCTGGTCGGGCTGTCCTGGCGGCTCGGCGTCGTCCTGCGCCTGCTGCTCGACCCGCATCATCCGCCCCGCGGCACCCACTTCGCGGTGTTCACCGACGGTGTCGGACTGCTGCTGTTCGCCGCCGGCTCGGTGTTCGCCGCCGTGACCCGCAGGGCGTTCGACCGGCGCGACCGGCGCCGCACACAACGCCAGGAGGCCGCGATCGAACGTCTGTGGCGGCGCACGCGGATCCTGCTCATCCATCGCCGTCAGCCGCCGTTGACCCCGACCCAGCAGATAGTCGAGATCGAGGACGCTCTGCTCATCGTGGATCAGCTGATCGATTGCACGACGCGGTCCGCGATACGCCACAATCTGCGGGACCTCGAGCTGATGTACGAGATGGACATCGAGCCTATCGCGACCGCCGTCGAGATCGAGATCGCCATCGCCGCCATCGTCGCGCGGTTATCAAAACCCGCGGGACGCACTCAGGCCGATGCCGATGCCGATGCCGACGATGTCGATGCCGTCGATGTCGATGTTGATGCATGGTGGCCTGAAACCGAGCGGCTGCCCGTCGACGACGACAAGCGAGCCAGGTGGCTGGCTGCCACTGGTGCAGCACTGAGCGAGCGTCGCGTACGGCGCTTGGCGAAGAAGCTCGGACCGAAGCAACCCCGCCGAGGTAGAGCGTGACGGCGGCCTTGTCTGGCCTCGTCAGCCAGGCCGGCCGTGCCCGCTTTCGCGGGCGGTCTGCGCGATCCGTTCCAGCACCTTCACCAGCTGTTGCTTGTCGGCCTCTTGAGCGCCGCCCAGGAAGCTGGTGATGGTCCGAGCATTGACGCCGACGCCTCCGAGCTCGGTCATCAGCTCGTGTGCTTTGCGGTCGGTCTCGTCATACGGCAGCGCGAATTCCGCGGCCGGCACGCGAGGGTCAAGCAAATCCGGATGGATCCGCCAGAACGCGGCCAATGCCCGGTTGACCGACGGACGGGTGTTCTCCCGGACCCCGCCCTTGAAGTTATGGAGCGCCTGTTTGGTCACGGGAATCCCGCTGCGGGCCTGAACCCATCGTGCTACCAGCGGTACCCGGGCGACAAAACTCCGGAACCCGGGGGTTCTGTCGGCGACTAGACGTGCAATCTCCTCGGGATCGACGACGGGCTCGCCGTCGAGCGCGTAGTAGGTCGACTCGTGATCGAACAGGTACGTCAACCGCTCGGCGAACGTGTCCAGTTTGAGCAGTTCGAGGGTGAGCTGCTGCTGCGCGGCGTAGGAGCGATGCGGCAGCGGCGAGGTCAGGTGCTCCGGCGACGTCTCTTCCCAGTCCTCGAAAACGGGCTCATCTTCATACCGTCGTCCCACGCTGCCCCCGAACCTCGCTGTCATTACCGCGCGTGGACTACGCGGTGATTGCTCATATTTGACACATCGCGAGTTGCGTCTACCATCGAAGCAAAGAGCCACACTCGTTGCGAGTATCTTCCGTTCACGGAGAGAAAGCAACCCACGCCACCCCGTCCAGGGGGTTGGAGCACGGTCCCGCTGTGACCGCCGCACCCTTCACCGGCGCACCACCACCGCTGAGGGGAGGCCCGTCATGGTCGCATTCGAGGACCTACCTGCGGATGTCCGCTCCAGCGTGGACTCGCCGACCACCAGGCGGCAACAGACCACTCCTGCCGACGGCGCAGTCGAGCTGGTCGATTGGTCGGCGTTCGGCCGTGTCGTGCCGATCCTGGCCGCCTCTCCCGGCGCCGGAGCGACGAGTACTGCCGTCGTTATCGCCGACGCGCTGCAGCTGGCGGGCCGGTCGGTGCTGCTCATCGACGCCGGCGATCCGGTCCGATCCGGACTTGGGCGGGCCGCGCGCACTGATGGTCCCCGGCGGGACGGCCCCAGCTCCGCGGCGGGCATCCGGTTCTCGCGGCGCGCCCAAGCGATACTTGCCCGCCTGGAGGTGGTAGAGAGCGCCGCCGAGCCGGTGGTGTTCCCGCCGCCCCCATACTGGCACCCTGCCGGTGGTCGCGGCATCGATGTGACGGTGGTGGACATCGGCCACGACCCGTGGCGGCTGGCAACCAACCCTGCGCTCGGGCCGGGCCAATGGCTGCGCGTCGGCAGCCCCTCACCGATACCCGCGCTAGTGGTACGGCCCACGGTGCCCGGACTCGCGCACGCCGAACAGGTCCTGGCCCGGCTAGAGCCGTGGGTGCGGACCGCAGCGGTGACTCCGCCCACGCAACTGCTCGTCGTGGGTGCCCGCCGATGGCCCAAAGGCGTGGCCGGTACCGCGGGACGCCGCACCAGCGTCCTGCTACCCGACGCGGCGTTCTTCCCTCACGAGCGTGACGTTGCCGACCACGGCATCACGGCCGACGTGACACCCTCTGCGCTTCGCTCACCCGCCGAACAGCTGCTCCGTTCCTGGCACATGCTGCAGCCGCCGACACGCCGCCTGGCTCTGCGGTGGCCGCGAATCGTCCGCGGCCGCGTCTCGGACCCCGACACCGGCTGAGCCCATCCCGCCGTTCAGCCGAGAAGAACTTCAACGCCCTCCCACCTGACCCGCTCGACGTGACGTCGGGCGGTGCGATGTGGAGGGCGCGATGTCCGCGCACATTTTCATCGACTGGCTCGCTCAGATCCCCGACCCGCATCCGGTGCAGCCCGAGGTCGGCGGCGACAAGATCCTCGGGCTGCTCAACAACGTCAAGTGGGGCGCGGGCGTCGCGCTCATCGCCGGTTTCTTCATCGGGCTGATCGTCTGGGTCGGCGGCCGCTGGGTCGACCATCACCGTGCCGGGAAAGTCGGCGTCGTCATGATGCTCTGCGCCGTAGCCGGCGCGATCCTCTACGGCATCGGCTGGTCGCTGATCAACAGCTTCGCGGGCGGCTGAGCCATGTTCACCACCACGCCGCGGCGCTCCCGCACGCGAACGCGCCACCTGATCCTCATCGCCGTCCTGATCGTCGCCGCAGTCGCGGTCGTGCTCGTCGCTCGGCAGGCAACAGCACCACCGTCGCCCCCGCCGGCCGCGACTCCGCCCGGCGCCGCACCCTCGCCGACACCCACGGCGCCGGTCGACGAGGCGACCGCCTTGGCCACCCGGCCCATGCTGACCCTGCCGACCGAAGCGGCCCTGCCGCACGAACTCACCACCGCCACGGCCGGCCCGCCGATCACCGTGCCACGAGGTGCGCCGATCGCGAACCGGGTGATCTCCGACGGCTTTCCGGCTACCGCGGAAGGTGCGCTGGGCTGGCTGACCGCGTTCAACGAGTCCGCACTGCGCGGCGGCGACCCGGACACCTACCTGCGGGCCTACAGCGAATCTGCGCTTCCGCACGCCCCGTCCCCGCAAGGCAGCGGTCCGCTCGCGTTGCTGACCGCGTTCCGCGACGAAGCCGGCATCCGCCCCGGCGAGCTCAAGCCTGGCCTGACGGTGACCTACGACGTGTCCCAGGGCCTGATCAAGGGCACTGCCGACGGCGGCCGGTTCGCGGTGGTGTGCACGCTCGGGCAGCTGAGCGTCGACTACCAAGGCCAGTCCACGCGCATGGGTATCGGCGACTGCCAGGCCCTGCGCTGGACCGGTGCCGCGTGGCGGATCGCCCCCGGCGCCCGCGCCGCCTACGCCGCGTCGGCGTGGCCGGGCAGCGCCGAATCGGTCGCGGCCGGCTACCGGCCCCTCAACCGCGAGGGTGACCGATGACGCCCGCGGAGATCGAGCTGCTGAAGGCACTGGGCAGGCTAGCCGGCTTAGGGGCCAAAGCGAGCGCCGTCGGGGTTCTCGAACAGCTCATGGCAGCGACCTGGTCCGCGGCCTTGTTCATCCTGCGCACGGCATTCCAGCTAATCGACCAGTTCTCCATCTTCACCGTGTCCACCACGGACGGGCCGGTGTCGATCCTGTGGCCGATGACGCTGTGGATCTCCGGGGTCATCGCACTGGGGATGTTCTTCTGGCAGATCATCACCACCGTCCTCCACGGTGGCCGCGGCTTCGTCCGCCTGATCACCGGCCCGGTTCAGTACGGCATCGCTCTCGCGGTGACAGTCGGGGTGCTCGCAGCGTTCCTCGCCGCCGCCGACGGCCTGACCGAGGCGATTCTGTCCACCGGGCTGCGGGTGGGGAACTTCCGCGACGCGTTGAACATGACCGGCTTCACCGACGCCCTCTCCGATGAGGTCAAGAACGTCGTGCTCGGCTTGGCCGGCGCCTTTGGGGTCATCCCGGCTGGGCTGGGTTTCGCGTTCGAGGCCGTGTTCCGCGAGGCCGCGATCTACATCGTGGTCGCCACAGTCCCGATCGCCGCGGCCGGGCTGGTGGCGGACGCGACCGCGCGGTGGTACTGGAAAGTCGTCCGATGGGGCCTGGTCGCCGTCGTGATGAAGCCCGCTCTGGCGTTCGTTGTGGTGCTGGCCGTGGCGATCGTCGGTGGCGCGCAAGGGGTGTCCGGGCTGCTGGCCGGTATTGGGGTGCTGTTCGTCGCGCTGTGTGTGCCGCTGGTGCTGTTCAAGCTGTTCGCCTTCATCGACCCCGACGCCGACCCCCAAGGCGTTTTCCGGGACAAGCTCTCGGACGCGGGGTTGGACTCCTACGGCTCCAACAGCATCGCCGGGCGCATGGCCGGAGTGTTGTCGAAGAAGGCCCGCAAAGAGATGGGCAACAACGACAAGGGCGGCGACAGCGAAGATGGCAGCGATAGTCAGGACCAGGCGAACATCGACCGCTTCGACCTGGCGGCCGCCGAGGAGACCATGAATGCCGGACCGCCCACGGGGGCCGGCGACGCGAGCGCATCCGACGGCGAGGGCGGGAGCGGCACAGATTCCCAAGACGATGCGCCCGGAGCCGGCACCCCCGACAGCGGCGACGGGGGTGATCGGGGCGGTGACCCGGCCACCCGCGTGACGGACCCGCCCGCCCCCGAGGCCGCCGGTATGGACGGCGCAGGCGTAACCGGGTCCGTCGACGATGGTGGTGACGGCGGGGAATCGCCACCGCCGCAACCGCCCGGCGATACCGGTCCGCCGACGCCGCCGACTCCGAAGCCCCCGGGCGGTCCGCCCCCCGACGACGGCGGTGGCGCGGCGGCCGGGGAGGCCGAGGAAGCAGCGGTGCTGCTGTGAGCGCCGCGACCCGGATCTACAAAGGACTGTCCCGCAAGGAACACGCGGGCTGGATCGTCGGGCTGACACCCGTGCAGGCGTTTGTGTGTGTCGGGCTCGCCGTCCCCGTCATTCTCGCGGTGTCGGCGGGGCGATTCGGTCAGGCACTGGCCTTGGGCGGGCTCTGCGGCACGGTGGCGGCGCTGGTGGTGGTGCCCGTCCGCGGCCGCCCGGCGCTGCGCTGGCTGGGGCATCTGCTGCTCTACCGCGCCGGCATCGCGCTGGGGTGGTCCCGGTGGCAGTCGCGCGCAGTCACCGGCCAGACCCACGACCTGGACGAGCCGGATCTGCCTGGGGTGCTGGCCCGGCTGCGGTTCCCCGACGGGCCGCCGCTGCGCGACGTCGGCCGCGTCTGCTTGATCCACGACACCGTCGATGGACGGTGGGGTGCTACCGCCCGGCTGACCCACGCCGGTGTCGGGATGCTGTCGGACGCGCAATGCGAGCGGCTGGCCAACCGGCTGGGCAACCTGCTGTTGTCGATCGGGCAGCGGGAGGTCATCGACCGGATGAGCCTGCTGGTGCGCACCGTGCCCGACGACGGCGCCGACTATCAGGCTTGGCGCGCCGAACACGACGTCCCCGACGCCCCCGCGCTCGCTCGCCAAGCGTCTGAGGAGCTGGACCGGCTGGTCGGAGCCGTGTCAGTCCGGCACGAAGTGTTCGTCACCCTCTCCGGCACCGAAGACGCCCTGCGGCGGCCGGCCGCCGCGGCTGGCGGTGGGGTCGCCGGGCGAGCCGCGGTGCTCTACCGCGTGCTGGACGGGCTCGAGGACAAGCTGAAGTCCCTCGGCGCCACCGGCGTCAAGTGGCTCTCCGGTCCGGAACTGGCGGTGGCGATCCGCACCGGGTTCAACCCGGCCACCGCGCGAAGTCTCGCCACGCGCCGCCACCAGGCCGGCGGCGACGCCGGTGTCCGCTGGGCGACCGCGGGTCCGGCGCACGCTCCGGCCCCCTCGCCGAGAGCGTACTACCACGACGGATTCGCGACAGTGTCCTACTCGGTGTTAATGCCGGAGGCGGGGACGGTGTTCGGGTCGCTGGGTGGGCTGCTGGCGGTCAAGACCGCCGGCGAGCGCCGCAGCCTCGCCATCCACTACGAGACCCTGTCCCAGCACCGGTCCCGCAAGGCGGTGCGGCGGCTGCGGTTCCGCACTGGCGTGGTGCGGGACTGGAAGTCCTCGAAGGGCTTCAACTCCGGCGCCGCGGAGGCCCGTGAGGCGGGCGGGGCGCGGGCGCAGGAGCACGCCGTCGCGGCCGGGCACGGGATCGTCCGCTTCGCCGTCGCCGCGGCGGTCACGATCCCGGATACGTGGAATGTCGAGGACCACGCGGCCAAGCTGGAGAACGACATCGCGGGCCGTTTCCAGCTGCTGCGGATGGAACTCGCCCAGGATGCCGGGTTCGTCGCGGCCGTGTTGCCGGTCGGTGTGGGGCTGCCGCGGCTGCGCGGCGGTGCATCGTGAGCCGCCGCGACGGCGAGCGGACCGCCGCGGAACTGCTCGCCACTTTCGGGCCCGCTGTCGGCACGCGGTCGCCGAGAAGTCGGCGTCCGGCCGATCGCGGCGCGCGGGTAAACCGCCGGGCGGCACCGCGGCGGGGATTTGCCCGGTCAGGGTACGGGTGGTCGCCCGTGGCGGCGCCGCTGCAGGTCTATCAGGCCGGCACCCATGAGATCGGTGGCCTGTTTCCGCTGCTGGTTGCGAGCCCGCTGCCGGCGGTCGGGGCGCGGATGGGCTACGACGTCCACTCCGGCGGCGCGTTCTACCTGCATCCGGTCGAGTTCGTCCTGCGCTCGATCTGCACCAACCCGAACATGGTCCTGTTCGGCGAGCCCGGCCGCGGCAAGAGCTCCACGGTGGTGGCGTTCCTGCTGCGGATGATGCTCACCGGGGTCCGCACCCTGATCTCCGGCGATGTCAAAGGCGAATACACCCCACTTCTCAACGCCTTGGGCGTCACGCCGATCATGCTGGGCCGCGGCAGCAGCGCCCGCCTCAATGCCCTCGACCTCGGCCCCTTGGCCGCTCGCTGGGACGCGTGGTCGACCGCTCGGCAACGCGATGAGCTGGACGGGGTGCTGGGCCGGTGGGTGCAGCTGCTGGTCGCGCTGGCCGAAGCTCAGGGCTACCGGCCGACCGTCACCGACGAAGCCGCGCTCTCGGCGGTGCTGCGGCTGCTGCTCGGCGTCAGCGACGGCTACACCCGCCTGGCGCCGATCACCATCCCCGACGTCCACCGGGCGATGTCCGACCCGGACGAGCAGCTCTGGTCGAGCCTGCGCTTCGCCGGCCGCCGTCAATTCCTGGACCACCTGCGCTCGATCACCGACGCGCTGGCCAATCTGGTCAGCGGACCCCTGGCCGGGCTGTTCGACGCCCCGACGAACTTCACCGTCGACTGGAACGCCCCCATCCAAAGCCTGGACCTCTCGCGGCTGCGCACCCGCGGCGACCAAGCCGTCGCGGTCGCCTTGACCTGCCTGGGTTCATGGTCGTCGCTGGCCACGGATCTACAGGAGGACGGGGAGCTCCGGATCGTCGTCCGCGACGAGATCTGGCGACAGCTTCGCCTGGGGCTGCGCGCGGTGCAGGCCGTCGATAGCGAGCTGCGGCTCTCGCGCGCAGAACGCAAGATCCAGGTCCTGGTCAGCCACAAACCCGGAGATTTCCTCTCCGTCGGCGCCACCGGTTCCCAGGAAGTCGCCATCGCCAGGGACCTGCTGGCCCTGTGCTCGATCCGTGTCCTGCTGGGACAGTCCACGCGGGTAGCCAGCGAACTAGCTGATGTCCTTGCCCTGTCCGAGAAGGAACAGGAGGCCACGACCGGCTGGGCCAACGACCGTCAAGGCCGCGCGTTGTGGAAGATCGAAAACCGGACCGGGCTTCGGATTCAGACCGTGCTCAGCCGGATCGAACGGCAGATCTTCGACACCAACGCCCAGCTGGTCCGCAAACCGAACCCATCACCCACCAACGACGTGACGGCGACGTCACCATGAAGCCCACCGGGATGTTCGCTGCCGCTTGCGGTGCGCTGACCGGATTGGTGTTGCTGCCAATCCTCACACTCGCGCTGATCGTCGGGCCCGCAGCGACCGCGTCGATGGTGCCACTGGCCGGGTGTGAGCAAGGCGGCCCGGGTGGTGGCTCAATCGTGGTGGACCGGCAGCCACTGGGCGCCAGCGAGATGGACATCGCCCGCACCATCGTCGATGTCGTCCAGCAACGCCGCCTGCCCCGCCGGGCCGCGGTTCTCGCGATCGCCACCGCGATGGTCGAGTCCGGGCTGCGCAACCTCGACTACGGCGACCGCGACTCGGTCGGGGTGTTCCAGCAACGCCCGAGCCAAGGCTGGGGCACCCGCGAGCAGATCCTCAACCCTGTTTATGCCACCGGCAAGTTCCTCGACGCCCTGATTGCGCTGCCCGGCTGGGACACCATGGCCCCGGGACGGGCGGAGCAGGCGGTGCAGCGCAGCGGCTTCCCCGACCGTTACGCCCCACGCGAGGCCGCCGCCGCAGGCATCGTGGATCGGTTTTGGACCGGCCCCGACAACCCGACCCCAACCGTGCCGCCCGGCGGCGGCACCGAGGTAGTGCAGGCGAAGTCGCTGTGCCCAGATCAGGACGGATCTGACATTCCGCGTGACCCGGGCCAGGTGGACCCGACGAAGCTGCCGCTCGGGTTCACGTTGCCGACCGATGTCCGCCAGCGCGCCGCGGTCGGCTTCGCCCTCAATCAGCTCGGCAAGCCGTATGTGTGGGGCGCTAAAGGCCCGAACGCCTACGACTGCTCCGGGCTGATGCTTGCAGCGTGGGCCGCCGCCGGGATCGGGATCCCGGCCGGCACCGTCAGCCAGGTCCATGCCGGGCACGCCGTCGCCTCGCTCCAGCAGGTGCAGCCCGGGGATTTGCTGTTCATCCCCGGCTCCCTCGGCACGGCACAGGTACCGCGGCACGTCGGGATGTACGCCGGGCACGGCCTGATCGTCGACGCCTACGACACCGACACCGGCGTCATCCTCGAACCGCTGTCGGCCTGGACCTCGAAGATCGTTGCGATCCGCCGGATCGCCGACCCTAGCTCGCCCTCCCCGCCACCGGGAGGGAGCCCACTGTGATGAACCTCGTGGTCCCGCTTTCTCCCGCTGTCCGGGAGGGAGCGGCCGATGCCGCGCACACGCACCGACACACTCAACCTGGACCGCGACGTCGCTTTGATGGGCCTCGCGGTCGCCGCCCTGGCGATCCTCTGCGCCCTCGGCGCGATCGTCGTCATTGCGGCCGTTCTAGTGACCGGTTTCTCCGCCGGCACGTGGACCTGGCCACCGATCACCACGTGGCCGGGCTTCGCGCTCACGGCCGCCTTCCACGCCGCCGATCCCGGGCCGGCGCTGCCGGGTCCGTGGTCGGCCGCGGTCAGCGACCACCAGGTCGCGTTCTACGTCTGGTTCACCACGATCACCATGCTCGCCGCCGGCCTCACGGTCGGTGCCGCGGTGCCCGTCTGGCGACGGGTGGCGCCGTCTGATTCCGGGCACGCCACCCGCCGGGACGTCGCGAAGACCCTGTCGGTCGCGGCTGCGCGCAAAGCTGCCGCGTGGACTCGCGCCGATCTCACCGACGAGCAACGCCGGACCGCACCGGTCGATGAGATCGCGGTCCCGCTGCACCGCGGGCCCCGCCGCCAGCAACTGGTGACGTCGCTGGAAACTCCGACCGGAACGATCGCCCCAACTCGCTCGGGCAAGAGCCGCACCGACCTGGTGCACAAGGTCCTCGCCGCCCCGGGCGCCTTGGTCGCCTCAACGACCAAGAACGACCTCGCCGAGTGGTGCCTGCTCGCTCGTACTCGCCGCCCAGGGGCCGGTCCCGTTCTGGTGATCGATGCCACCGGCACGCTGTCCTGGCCGGCCCACGCTCGTTGGTCCCCGGTCTCCGGCTGCGCCGACCCCGCGGTCGCGCTGCGCCGCGCCGAGACGCTGATCGAGGCATCCTCGCTCGGGCTGGAGAACGTCGGTGGCAACGACGCGGTGTTCCGCGGCCGGGCCACGATCGTCATGCAGGCCTACCTGCTCGCCGCCGCCACCCATCACCGGACCGTCGATCATCTCGTGCGGTGGTCGATCGCCAAACCCGCCGACCGGGAACCCGTGGAGCTGCTGGAGCGGCAGTATCCGCAGCTGGCGCAGAACCTGGAGTCGGAGATCGGGATGGTCGCCGAGACCTCCGACGCGGTCTGGATGAGTGTGCGGCGCGCGATCGAGCCGTTCATGAACCCCGCCATCCGCTACTTCGCCACCCCAGGCCCGGCCGAGGAACTGAACATCGACGAGTTCCTGAACCGCCGCGGCAGCCTGTTCATCATCGCCGGGGAGCACCAGGCCCCGCAGGCCCGGCCGGTGCTGACCGCGCTGGTTGAGCAGATCCTCACCACCGCCCAGGACACCGCGCTGCGCCGCGAACGCCGCCGGCTGGAACCGCCGACCACCGCGATCCTGGACGAGCTGTTCGCCGGTACTCCGGTGCCGCGGCTGCCGGCGATCATCGCCGACTCCGCCGGCCGCGGCGTGCTGATCCACTGGTCCGCGCAGTCCCGCTCGCAGCTGGACGAGCTCTACGGCGAGCCGGGTCGGCTGCAGCTGATCGACAACACCCTCACTCTGACGGCATTCCCAGGGTTGAAGGACGACAAGACGCTCGAGTGGCTGTCGACGCTGTCCGGGCAGCACCGCCGTCGCACTCATCAGCACCACAGCGACGGGCTGTTCAGCGTCGGGCGCGGCGCCAGCGGCGAGGAAACCGTCCCGACGCTGCGCCCCGGCGACATCCGCACCCTCGACCGCGGCCGGGTACTGATCCTGCACGGAAACTTGCGCCCGATCCTCGGCCGCACCGTGGACGTCGAACAACGCCCGGACTGGCCCCAGCTGCAGTCCGACGTCGCCGTGATCCGCTCCGGCCAGGCCGCGATCACCTCCGATGGCTACCCGCTGACGCTGCCCGGTCCAGGTGATCTGCGATGAGCGACGACGACATCGCCGCACGCCCAGACGACAGCGCCGACCACGACGGACCGCAACCGCGGTCACTGGACGAGCTCACCGACGCGGTGGCCGGGCTGGAAATCGTGGCCAAAGCCCTGCGGCAGCAGATCGAGCAGCTGTCGGCCAAGCTCGCGGAACTGACCGACGAGCCCGAGAGCGACCCGCGGCTGGCGCGGTGGCTGACGTTCCTGCCACCGGCGGCCGCCGAGGACAAGCAGCATCGCGGGGAATCGCCGTTGTTCACGATCGCGCACTTCGTGCAGTACTACAACGACACCTACGTCGGCAATCCCGGCACCCGGGCGGTCGCGATCCCCGACTGCTGGCTGGACCATCCGGGCCTGGTCGCCGAGATCGCCACCCTCGCCTACACGTGGCGCGAGGCCCACCTGGGCAAGAAGGCTACCGCCCGTGACGCGCAGTACTGGCACGACCACTGGCGCCCTGGCTTCGCCGAACGCATGACCACCGAGTGGGTCCACCAGCGCTGCCGCTCCGACGGACACAAGACCGCCGGCGCACCTTCCCGTCCCGATCGCTTCACCCTGGAGCACCGCGAACGGGAAGCGCAAGCAGCAGACCAGACCGGCGCTACCGGCCCGCCGAGCGCGCTCAGCCGGCCATGACCGCGCACGGAGACCGTCGCGCACCGACGTGCCCAGCGGGCGCCTGGTTCGTCCGTGTGCCGGTGATCGCGTTGTACGTCGTGTGCGTTGCCGGCGCGAACTGGTTGGCCGAGCACTTCGGCGCCGTCGGCGTTGGACTCGGACTGCAGGCGGCCGCGGCAGTGTATGTGGCGGGTCCGGTGCTCGTCGTGCGGGACTGGGTGCAACGCCTCGCCGGACTGCGGGCGTCGCTGCTGGCCGTCGCCGTGGGCACGGTGCTCTCCTACGTGGTTGCCGGCCCAGCCATTGCAACGGCGTCCGCGGTGTCGTTCGTCGTCAGCGAAGTGCTCGACGCGGTGGTCTACTCCGTCCTCGTACCGCGCCAGGGCGTCGTGGTTGCAGTGCTGTGCAGCGGGATCGTCGGTGTCGCCGCCGACTCGGTGTTGTTCCCGGCGATCGCATTCGCATCCCTCACGCTGACACCAGGTCATCTGCTGGGCAAGGCGTACGGCGTCGTCGTCGGAACGATACTGACCGCCCTCGCACGCCGCCGGCCATGAGATTTCTGCTCGGCACGCATCGGCCGCACTGGCTGGCGCTGCTCGATGTGCCGCTGTTCGTGTCCGACCGGACCTTGCGCCGGTACAAGACTTTGCCGGTCGCGTCGTGTGATTGGGCCTGTGATTCCGGAGGTTCTCCAGCCTGTCTGGAACCGTCTCATTGCTTCACCCAGATGCCACTCTCTTCGTGGCTCGTTAGGCCCTCCGCAATGACTGTTGATCATGGATATGCGGAGGGTTCGTTGGAGCTGTACTTCA